>NZ_JBVHVO010000037.1:66320-67798 GCF_055564815.1 Kitasatospora sp. NPDC028961
ACTCCCCTCCCCAACCTCCCCCCCACCCCCAACGCCACGGCACACGCCACCCCCCCCCCCCCCCCCCCCCCCCCCCCCGGGACCGTTTACCGCCTGTAAGCCCGCACGCCGTAAGGTGAGTCCATCATGGCTTCGAAGACATTCGAGGAGCTCTTCACCGAGCTCCAGCAGAAGGCCGCCACCGGCGACCCCTCGTCCTCCCGTACCGCGCAGCTCGTCCAGCAGGGCGTCCATGCGATCGGCAAGAAGGTCGTCGAGGAGGCCGCCGAGGTCTGGATGGCCGCCGAGTTCCAGTCGGACGAGCAGACCGCCGAGGAGATCTCCCAGCTCCTGTACCACCTTCAGGTGATGATGGTCGCCCGTGGGCTGACGCTCGACGACGTCTACAAGTACCTCTGAACCGGTCCGAACAGCACACCCCACCCCTACCAGGTAAGGAACCGACTTCCATGCTGCGCATCGCCGTCCCCAACAAGGGTTCGCTCTCGGGTCCCGCGGCGGAGATGCTCCATGAGGCCGGCTACCGCCAGCGCAAGGACCCCAAGGAGCTCGTGCTCGTCGACCCGAACAACGAGGTCGAGTTCTTCTTCCTGCGCCCGCGCGACATCGCGGTGTACGTCGGCTCCGGCCGGCTGGACGTCGGCATCACCGGCCGCGACCTGCTGCTGGACTCGCACTCCAACGCCGAGGAGGTGCTGGCCCTCGGGTTCGGCGGCTCCACCTTCCGCTTCGCCCGCCCGGAGGGCGTGGACGTGAAGGACGTCCAGGGCCTGGAGGGGCTGCGGATCGCCACCTCGTACACCGGTCTGGTCGAGCAGCACCTGGCCGACCACGGGGTCAAGGCCACCGTGACCAAGCTGGACGGCGCGGTCGAGACCGCGGTGCAGCTGGGCGTGGCCGATGTGATCGCCGACGTGGTGGAGACCGGCACCAGCCTGCGCAACGCCGGGCTGGAGGTCTTCGGCGAGCCGATCCTGGTCTCGGACGCCGTGGTGATCCGCCCGAAGGGCGCGGGGGAGGACGCGGGCGTCGACCAGTTCCTGCGCCGCCTCCAGGGCGTGCTGGTGGCCCGTCGCTACGTGCTGATGGACTACGACATCCGTGCCGAGAACGTGGGCGCCGCCGTCGCGCTGACCCCCGGCCTGGAGTCGCCGACCGTCTCCCCGCTGCACACCGAGGGCTGGGTGGCCGTCCGGTCGATGGTGCTCCGCAAGGAGGCCCAGCGGATCATGGACGACCTCTGGGGCATCGGCGCCCGGGCCATCCTGGTGACGAACATCCACGCCTGCCGCCTCTGACACCACCGCGCGTGAAGCAGCGGAGTTAAACAGCGGTTCAATGGGGCGGGGGGGGGGGGGGGGGGCCCCCCCCCCCCCCCCCCCCCCACCCCCCCCACCCCCACCACCCCCCCCCCCCCCCCCAACCCCGCCCCTAAATCCACCCCGAACCCCCCCACCCCTCCCCCCCCCCACCTCCCT
>NZ_JBVHVO010000038.1:0-17834 GCF_055564815.1 Kitasatospora sp. NPDC028961
CCCCCCCCCCCCCCCCCCCCCCCCCCCCCCCCCCCCCCCCCCCCCCCCCCCCCCCCCCCCCCCCCCCCCCCCCCCCCCCCCCCCCCCCCCCCCGCACCCGGCTCCCGGACCGGTGCTACCGGCCCGCGAGGGCGTGCACGAACCTGGCGGCGTCGATGGTGCCGAGCCCGCTGGCGAGGTCGTAGCCCTTGGCGGCCCGGTAACCCGTCACCGTGTCCCAGGAGTTGTCGCCCGCCGTCACGTCGACCAGGCCGCTCCACTGCTGCGGGAGCAGGGCGAGCCCGTAGAGCCGCCCGTTGAGCTGACCGAGCCGGCGCCCGGCGAGCTGGTCGGCGAGCGCGACGACGCCGGAGAAGATCGGGGTCGACTCGCTGGTGCCGCCGGTGATGTGCCAGCCGGCCGTCGCCGGGTCATAGGACTCGTACGTCCAGGCCGCGCCGTCGACCGCCGCGCTCATGCTGAGGTCGGGCGTGCCGCGGTGGTTGCCGGTGACGCGGGCGACGCCGGCCTGGTACCAGGGGCGTGCGAAGACCGCGGAGGTCCCGCCGCCGCCCGCGCCCCAGTTGTCGTGCCAGACCTGGTCGGGGGCGGTCCGCCGGCCCGCGTCGTCCAGGCTGAGCCGGGTGCCGCCGACGGAGGTGACCAGCGGGTCGGCGGAGGGCCAGGAGTTGACCCTGCCCGGGTAGAGGTCCTCGCCGTTGGCCTGGTAGTCGGTGGCGCCGGTGTCGCCGGAGGCGGCGAGTACGGTCACGTCGTGCGCGGCGGCCTCCTGGAAGGCGTACCGCAGGCCGGTGAGCGAGCTGAAGTCGCCCTTGTCGAAGCCGGGGAAGGTGTTCTCGGTGGCGCCGAAGCTCTGCGAGATCACATCGGCGCGGCCGGACTTGATGAGGGCCTTCTCGGCGTCCATCATCTCGGGCAGCCCGGTCGTCCCCTCGGTCTCGGAGACGCCGGTCTCGACCAGGATGATGTGCGCGCCGGGGGCGACGGCGTGGGCGTACTCGACGTCGAGGGTGCTCTCGCCGGCCCAGCCGGTGTGATCGGGGTTGGTCGGGTCGAAGACCGGGACGTCGCCCCACTTGACCACCTCGACCTGGGTGTCCGGGATGCCCCACTGCTTGTCGAAGACCTCCAGGTCGTGCTGGATGGTCGGGGAGCCGAAGGAGTCGACGATGACGATCGTGCGGCCCTTGCCGGTGATGCCCTCGCGGTACAGCGGGTCGAGGTTGTAGGCGGTCCGGTACTGGAGCGGGGAGTAGCAGTGGATGCCGATCTGGCTGACGCACTGGGAGGTGGGCAGGGGCGCGTCCCGGCCGACGGCGCTGATGTGGCCCGTGGAGGCGGGGCGGACGTGGACGCCCGCGAGGCCGGCGGCGGCCGCCGGGCGGACGGCCGGGACGCCGAGCGTGCCGGCCGTCAGGGCAGTGGCCCCCACGGCGAGCAGGGCCAGGGCGCGGCGGAGGGTGGCGGGGCTGCCCATGGGACTCCTTGGGACGCAGGGCCCGACCTGGACCGGTCGGGTGGGTCCGGCCATCCCATCGACAGCAGCATGATCATGCCATAGTCATTCCGTACCCGTCGGCATGCTCGCGCAGGCCACCGGAAAGGGTAAAGGCCGTCCCAGGTGAAGGTAACCCACCACCCGGGACGGTCATCTGACGAAACGTCAGAAGATCTCAGCGTGCCCCACCGTTGACGTACAGCGTCTGCCCGCTGACGTAGGAGGCGTCCTCGCTGGCGAGGAAGGCGACCACCGAGGCGATCTCCTCCGGCCGGCCGACCCGCCGCAGCGGCGTCCGGGCGGAGACCTCCGCCTGGTGGTCCTCGGCCGTCGCACCGACCCGCTCGGCGGTGGCGGCGGTCATCGCGGTGGCGATGTAGCCGGGGGCGACGGCGTTGACGTTGATGTTGAACGGACCCAGCTCGATCGCCAGCGTGGCGGTCAGGCCCTGGATGCCCGCCTTGGCGGCGGCGTAGTTGGCCTGGCCCCGGTTGCCGAGCGCCGAGCGCGAGCTGAGCGAGACGATCTTGCCGTACTTCTGGGCCGTCATGTACTTCTGCGCCACGTGGCTGCAGTTGTAGGCGCTGGTCAGATTGACCGTCAGCACCGCGTCCCAGTCGGGCCTGGTCATCTTGAAGAAGAGGTTGTCCCGGGTGATCCCGGCGTTGTTCACCAGGATGTGCACCCCGCCGAAGTCCCCGGCGACCTCGGCGAAGACCGCCTCCACCGCGTCGTAGTCGGCCACGTCGCAGCCGTACGCCCGCGCGGTGCCGCCCTTGGCGGTGATCTCCTCGACCGTGCCGGTGGCCCGCTCGGCGGTCAGGTCGACCACCGCGACGGCGGCCCCCTCCTCGGCCAGCAGCCGCGCGGTGGCCGCGCCGATGCCCTGGGCCGCACCGGTGACGACGGCGACCTTTCCTGCGAAACGGGTCACGACAACTCCTTCGACTTCGACTTCGACTTCGACTTCGGCTGCGACGGGAACTGCGACTGCGACTGCGCCTGCGACTGTGCGTGCGACCGCGAGGTCGGCCTCGCGGTCGGCCTCGATTGGGAGGGCGGGACGGCGGCCGGTGCTCAGGGGGATTCGACCAGGACGGCGGTGCCCTGGCCGACTCCGACACACATGGTGGCCAGCCCGCGCCGGGTGCCGTTGCGGCGCATCCGGTGCAGCAGGGTGGTGAGGATCCGCGCGCCGGAGCCGCCCAGCGGGTGGCCGAGCGCGATCGCCCCGCCGGTCGGGTTGACCAGCTCGGGGTCGAGGCCCAACTGGTCGATGCTGGCGAGCACCTGCGCGGCGAAGGCCTCGTTGAGCTCGGCCTCCTCCAGGTCGGCGACGGACCAGCCGACCCGGCCGAGCGCCTTGCGGGTGGCGGGCACCGGGCCGATGCCCATCACGTCCGGATGCACCCCGGCCGAGGCGCCGGCCACGTACCGGCCGAGCGGCCGCAGGCCCAGCTCGGCCAGGACCTCCTCGCTGACCAGCACCAGGCCGGCCGCCCCGTCGTTCATCGGCGAGGCGTTGCCCGCCGTCACCGTGCCGCCCGGGCGGAAGGCCGGCTTCAGCCGGGCGAGCTTCTCCGGGCCGGTGTCCTCCCGGATGCTCTCGTCCTGGTGGACGGTCACGCCGTCCGGCCGCTCGACCGGGACCAGCTCGGCGTCGAAGTGGCCGTCCTTGCGGGCGGCGGCGGCCAGCCGGTGGCTGCGGAGCGCGAAGGCGTCCTGGCGCTCCCGGGTGATGCCGTGGCGGGCGGCGACCTCCTCGGCGGTCTCGCCCATCGAGAGCACGCCGTGCAGCTCGGCCATCCGCGGGTTGGTGAGCCGCCAGCCGAGCCGGGTGTCGAAGGTCTCGATCCGGTGCGGCAGCGCCTCGTCGGGACGGGGGAGGACGAAGGGGGCGCGGGTCATCGACTCGCAGCCGCCGGCCAGCACCACGTCGGCCTCGCCCGAGCCGATCGCCCGGGCGGCCTGGGTGACGGCCTCCAGGCCGGAGGCGCAGAGCCGGTTGACGGTGGCGCCGGGGACGCTGTCGGGCAGGCCGGCGAGCAGCACGGCCATCCGGGCGGCGTTGCGGTTGTCCTCGCCGGCCTGGTTCGCGGCGCCCCAGTAGACGTCGTCGATCCGGGCCGGGTCGAGGGTGGGGACATCGGCGAGCAGGGCGCGCAGCACGGTGGCCGAGAGGTCGTCCGGGCGGACCGTGGCGAGCGCTCCGCGCAGCCGGCCGATGGGTGTGCGGCGGGCTGCGGCGAAGTAGACAGGACGCACGTCGTCGGGCTCCTTATCCGGTGGGGTTGTCCGGTGAGTGGCGGTCAGAAGGCGTTGACGCCGGTGAGCGAACGCCCGATGAGCAGCTTGTGGATCTGGCTGGTGCCCTCGTAGAGGGTCATCACCCGCGCGTCGCGCAGGTACTTGCCGACCGGGTACTCGTCGATGAACCCGTAGCCGCCGAAGACCTGGAGCGCGTTGTTGGCGGCCCGGACGGCGGCCTCGCTCGCGTAGAGCTTGGCGACGGAGGACTCGGTGGCGAACGGCAGGCCGCGCTCGATGTGGTCGGCGACCTTCCAGGTGAGCAGCCGGGCGGCCTCGACGTCCACGGCGATGCCGGCGAGCAGCTCCTGGACCAGCTGGTGCGAGGCGATCGGCCGGCCGAACTGCTCGCGCTCGCCGGCGTAGTGGACGGCGGCCTCCAGGCAGGCCCGGGCGATGCCGACGCAGCCGGCCGCCACCGACATCCGGCCCTTGGCCAGGGCGGCCATCGCCACCGTGAAGCCCTTGCCGAGCTCGCCCAGCCGGGCCCCGTCGGGGACGCGGACGGCGTCGAAGGCGAGTTCGGCGGTGGCCTGGCCGCGCAGGCCGAGCTTGCCGTGGATCTCGGTGCGGGTGAAGCCGGGCAGGTCGGTGGGGACGAGGAAGGCGGTGATGCCCCGGTGGCCCGGTCCGCCCGTGCGGGCGAAGACCAGCGCGACATCGGCCCACGTCCCGTTGGTGATGAACATCTTGGCGCCGCTGATCAGCCAGTCGTCGCCGTCCCGGACCGCCCGGGTGGTCAGGTTGGCGGCGTCCGAGCCGGTGCCGGGTTCGGTGAGGGCGAAGCAGCCGAGCGACTCGCCGGAGGTGAGCCGGGGCAGCCAGTGCCGCTTCTGCTCCTCGGTGCCGTAGCCGTTCACCGACTTGGCGACCAGGCCGAGCGAGACCGAGACGATGCCGCGCACGGCGGAGTCGCCCCGGCCCAGCTCCTCCAGGGCCAGGCAGTACGCGAGGTGGTCGCCGCCGCTGCCGCCGTACTCCTCGGGGATGGTGAGGCCGAGCAGGCCGATGCCGGCGAGCTTGCCGATCACCGCGCGGTCGACGGCCTCGGCCCGGTCCCAGGCGGCCGCGTGCGGGACGATCTCGCGGTCGGTGAACGCCGCCGCGAGGTCCCGGAGGGCGGCCTGCTCCTCGGTCAGCTCCAGATTCATCGCGCCACCTCGTCGGGCTCCGGTAAACTAGCGGTGCAAGTTTTACCGGGACTGTAGCCCCGACCGGGCCGCGCTGGGAAGAGGCGCCTGCCAGAATCGGTCCTCACCCCACTCGACCGGAGGAACCGCGACGATGGCCCGCCCGCGCACCCCCTTGCTCAGCCGCGAGCTCATCGTCGCCACCGCGCTGCGGCTGATCGACGCCGAGGGGCTGGACGCCCTCTCCACCCGCCGCCTGGCCACCGAGCTGTCGGTCAGCGGGCCGTCGCTCTACAACCACGTTGCGACCAAGGACGAGCTGCTGGACGCGGTGGTGGACAGCGTGATGGGGGAGGTCGACCTGTCGATGTTCACCGCCGGCGCGCCGTGGCCGCGGGCGCTGCGCGACTGGGCCCGCTCCTACCGCGCCGCGCTGGCCGCGCACCCCAACATCGTCCCGGTGCTGGCCCAGGGCCCCGGCCGCCGCCCGAACGCGCTGCGGCTGGCCGACGCCGTCTTCGGCTGCCTGGTCGCGGCCGGCTGGCCGCGCGGGCAGGCCACCCGGATCGGCGCGCTGATGCGGTACTTCGTCACCGGCTCGGCGCTGGCCTCCTTCGCGGCGGGCTTCCCCGAGGACGCCGGGCTGTACGACGCCGCCGACTACCCGCACCTCGGCGAGGCCCACCGGCTGGCCGAACACCGGGGCGCGATCGACGAGGGCGCCTTCGAGACCGGTCTCGAAGCGCTGCTCGACGGGCTGCTGCTCCGGTACGAGCGGACGGTCGACGGGGCGGCGCCGCGGCCTCACCAGGGCTCGCGCGCCACGAAGGCCGGGCGCAGCGACGGGTCCACCGGGTCGTAGTAGCGGTGGTAGACCGGGGTCAGCCCGCCGGAGACCGGCGGCACGATCCAGCTCCAGTCGGCGGGGGTGGGCCGCCCGAGCCGCTTCTCCTGGGCGATGTGCTTCAGGAACCGCTCCGACTCGGTGTGGTGGTCGGCGATCGTCACCCCGGCCTCCTGGAACGAGTGCAGCACCGCGACGTTGAGCTCCACCAGCGCGCGGTCGCGCCAGAGCGTGCGGTCGCTGGAGGTGTCCAGGCCGAGCCGGTCGGCGACGGTCGCCAGCATGTCGTACCGGTCGGCGTCGGCGAGGTTGCGGGCGCCGATCTCGGTGCCCATGTACCAGCCGTTGAACGGGGCGGTGGGGTAGCGCACGCCGCCGATCTCCAGCGTCATGTCGCTGATCGCCGGCACCGTGTACCAGCGCAGGCCGAGCTCGGCGAACCACGGGTGGTCGGGGTGGCTGAGCTCGACCTCGGGGGTGGTGTCGTCCGGCAGTTCGTACCACTCGGGGCGGGCGCCGGGCCGCTCCTGCACCAGGAGCGGCAGCACCTCGAAGCGCTCCTCGCCGCACTTCCAGCCGAGGTCCCGGGCGCGGGCCGCCAGCCGCGCGCCCGCCGGGTCCCCGACGAAGCCGTGCCCGGTGGGCCGGCCGGCGTAGCGGACCAGCTGCTGGTTGAGGATGCGGGCGGCCGGGCGGCCGGGCCGGTCGGGGGCGAACACCGAGATCACCGGGCGGATCCGGCCGCCGTTGGAGGCCACCCGCAGGTGCTCGAAGCACTCGGTGGCGATGTCGTCGGCCGAGGCCAGGTGCCGCAGGTCGCGCACCACCAGGCTGCGCCAGTACAGCCGGCCGATGCAGCGGGCCGCGTTGCGCCAGGCGAGCCGGGCGCCGTAGGCGAGTTCGGCGGGGGTGTGCTGGTAGGTGCCGGTGCGGTCGATCTCGTCCAGGACCGCCAGCACCCGCCCGGTCGGGTCGCCGGTGCCGGGCTGCTCGCGGTGGAACTGGCGGACGAAGTCGGCGGCCGCGTCGGGGTCGGTGAAGGGCTCGGTGAACGGCTCGGCCACGGGGCCGGTGAACGCCTCGCCGAACGCCTGGCCGAACGTCTCGCCGAACGTCTCGCCGAGCGGCTCGGTGCGGAGACCGGCGAACGGATCGGTGCCGGTGGGGCGGTCGACCACGGTGGGCCGCCCCGGGGTGGTCCGCCCGGCCTCGGCGCGCCCCGGGTCGACGAGGTACCGGACGCCGGTGCCGTGCACGGTGGTGGGCAGGGGTTCGGGCCCGTGCGGCGGCTCGGCGGCCGGGTGGGCGTGGGCGAACGGGCAGCCGCCGCTCGGGGCCGGCACCGCGGCCGGCGTCGGAGCCGGTGCGGGGCGACGGGGCGCGCGGGTGCTGCGGGTGCGAAGCCGGTTGAAGATCAAGGACACATCCCTCCTGCCGAACAGGAGTACCGGAGGTAGGCGCCCCGCCGCAGAGAGTGAACGATTCGGCCCCCGCACCCGCGCCGAGGGCGCTAGGGTGCGGGGGCCGAAGGTCCGACTGTCGGATCAGCCCATGTCCTCCAGGCGGACGCCCTTGGTCTCCTTCATGTACTTCGCCACGAAGACCAGCGACAGGGCCGCGAAGCCCGCGTAGACCAGGTAGGTCGCCGACAGGTTCCAGCGCGAGAGCGAGGGGAAGGACACGGTGATCGCCCAGTTGGCGATCCACTGCGCCGAGGCGGCGACGGAGAGGGCGGCGGCCCGGATCCGGTTGGGGAACATCTCGCCGAGCATCACCCAGACCACCACGCCCCAGGACATCGCGAAGAAGAGCACGAAGGCGTTGGCGGAGATCAGCGCGACGGTGCCCTGGAGGTCGGGCAGGGCGACGTCGTCGCCGGTGCCGGTGGCCGAGGAGAACGCCCAGCCGCAGGCGGCCAGCGCGACGGCCATCCCGGCCGAGCCGATCAGGGCGAGCGGCTTGCGGCCGATCCGGTCCACCAGCAGGATCGCGACCACGGTGCCGAGGATGTTGATGACCGAGCCGATGAAGCTGATCAGCAGCGAGTTGCTCTGGTCGATGCCGACGGACTGCCAGAGGATCGACGAGTAGTAGAAGATCACGTTGATGCCGACCAGCTGCTGGAAGACCGAGAGGCCGATGCCGACCCAGACGATCGGCAGCAGGCCGAACCGGCCGCCGAGCAGGTCGCCGAAGCGCGGCCGGTGGTCGGAGGCGATCAGGCCCTGGATCTCGGCGATCCGCGCGTCGGTGTCGGAGCCCTCGCCCTCGACCTCGGTGAGCACCGTGCGGGCCTCGTCCAGCCGGCCGGCCGAGATCAGGTAGCGCGGGGACTCGGGGATCATCGAGGCGAGCACGAAGTAGACGGCGGCCGGCACGACGCAGATGCCGAGCATCCACTGCCAGGCCTCCAGACCGAGCAGCCGGCCGCGGGTGTCGCCGCCGGCGGCGTCCGCCAGGACCCAGTTGACCAGCTGCGAGATCGCGATGCCGAGGACGATCGCGGCCTGCTGGAAGGAGGCCAGCCGGCCCCGGTAGCGGGTCGGCGCGACCTCGGCGATGTAGGTCGGGGCGATCACCGAGGCGATGCCGATGGCCGCGCCGCCGAGGACCCGCCAGCCGGCGAGGTCCCAGGCGGCGAACGGCAGCATCGAGCCGACCGCGCTCACCGCGAAGAGCAGCGCGCCCGCCTTCATCACCTTGATCCGGCCGTACCGGTCGGCGAAGCGGCCGGCCAGCGCGGCGCCCACCGCCGAGCCCAGCAGCGCGGACGAGACGATCAGACCGGTGACGCCGTCCCCGACGCCGAACTTCTCCTGGATGCCGGAGACGGCGCCGTTGATCACGGAGCTGTCGTAGCCGAACAGGAACCCGCCGAGGGCCGCGGCGGCGGTGATGAACACGACGAAGCCGAGGCGGTCGGAGGATCGAGCCTCCGCCGCCACGGGCTCCGAGGGCTGCTGGGTGACGCTCACGATCTTGACTCCTGATACTCAACGCTGAGCTTGGTAGCCGCGATCGTAACCCGCCAATGTTCAAGTGTTGTACGTGGGATGCCCGACAAGTCCCCTTGCTTATTAGTAAAGTGAACTGTCAAACCTGTTCGGCCACCGGCGAGGCCAGGGACAGCCCGAACCGGCCCTCCTCGTCCGTCCACCAGTGGCTCAGCCGCAGGCCGGCCGCCGCCAGCTCCTCGGCCACCCGCTCCCGGCGGAACTTGGCCGACACCTCGGTGCGCAGCTCCTCGCCCTTCTCGAAGTGGATCGGCAGGTCCAGCGCGGGGATCTTCACGGTCTGCTCCTGCAGCGAGCGCAGCCGCATCTCGATCCACTCCCGCTCCCGGTCCCAGAGCGCCACGTGCTCGAACGCGGTCGGGTCGAAGTCGGCGGACAGCTCCCGGTTCAGCACGTTGAGCACGTTCCGGTTGAACTCCGCCGTCACCCCCGCCGCGTCGTCGTAGGCGGCCACCAGCACCTGCGGGTCCTTGACCAGGTCGGTGCCGAGCAGCAGGAAGTCACCGGGGTCGAGCGCGGCCCGCAGGCGGCGCAGGAAGACCGCCCGCTCGGCGGGGAGCAGGTTGCCGAGGGTGCCGCCGAGGAAGGCGACCAGGCGCGGCCCGCCCTCCGGCGGCAGGCCGAGCCGGGCGGTGAAGTCGGCGAGCACCGCGTGCACGGACAGTCCGGGGAAGTCCAGGGCCAGCGCCTCGCCCGCACCGGTCAGGGCGCTCTCGCTGACGTCCACCGGGACGTAGCTGTCGAGGGTGCCGAGGTCGCGCAGCGCGTTCAGCAGCAGCCTGGTCTTCTCCGAGGAGCCCGAGCCCAGCTCCACCAGCGTGCGGGCCCGGGTGGCGGCGGCGATCTCGCCGGCCCGGTCGGTGAGGATGGCCCGTTCGGCGCGGGTCGGGTAGTACTCGGGCAGCCTGGTGATCTCCTCGAACAGCTCGCTGCCCCGGGCGTCGTAGAACCACTTCGGCGGCAGCCACTTGGGATCGGCGGTCAGCCCCTCGCGCACGTCGTGCCGCAGCGCGGTGCTGAAGTGGTCGGCGGGCAGCAGTCGGGTGAGATCAAAGATGCTCATGACAGATGGATCCTCTGTTCAAAAAGTGAAGGTGAGAGGAGCGAGGGAGATTTCAGAGCGGGCGGACCACGACGCCGTCCGGGCCGGCCAGCAGCAGCGAGCGGTCCGGGACGACGGCCCAGTCCGGGTGGTCGTCGTAGGGCTCGGAGGCCACCAGGACGCCCGCACCCGGCAGGCTCCGGTGGTGCAGCGTGTCGCCCCAGGTGGTGGCGGCGATCGCCCGGCCGTCGGTCAGCAGCAGGTTGAGCCGGCCGGTGGTGTGCGCGGTCACGTCCGCGACGGCGCCGGCCAAGGCCTCGCCGAGGCCCGCGCCCGCGCGCAGCCGGTGCAGCGCGAGGCCCCAGAGCAGCGCCGAGTCCGTCCGGGCCGGCAGCTCCAGCAGCTCGGCCGGGGAGAGCCGCCCGGCCGGCGCGTCCAGCTTGTCCGGCCAGCCGGCCACCGCGCCGTTGTGGCTGAACAGCCAGGGCCCGGCGGCGAACGGCGCGGCCGCGTCCTCGCCCGCCGCGCAGCCCTCGGTGGCCGAGCGGACGGCCGCCACCAGCGCCCGGGTGCGGATCACCCGGGCGAGGTCGGCGAAGGAGGCGTCCGCCCAGATCGGTCCCGCCCGCCGGTAGCGGGCCGGGGTCGGGTCGCCGTCCGCGTACCAGCCGAGGCCGAAGCCGTCGGCGTTGACCGTGCCGTACTGCTGCGCCCGGGGGGCCCAGGACTGCCGGTAGAGCCCGAACGGCGGCTCCACCAGCACCTCCCCGGGCGTCACCGGTGCGCCGAGGTAGGCGAGGTGGCGGCACATCAGCCGGCCGCCACGTCGGCCGCGGTGCGGAACCCGGCGAAGATCTGCCGCCGGACCGGGTAGTCCCAGTTGCGGAACGTGCCGCGGCAGGCCACCGGCGCGACCGCGAAGCAGCCGCCGCGCAGCACCTTGTACTCGGGCCCGAAGAAGACCTCCGAGTACTCCCGGTACGGCCAGGCCCGGAAGCCGGGGTAGGGGTGGAGGTCACTGGCCGTCCACTCCCACACGTCGCCCATCAACTGCCGTACGCCGTAGGGGGACTCGCCGGCCGGGTAGCTGCCGGCCGGGGCCGGGCGCAGATGGCGCTGGCCGAGGTTGGCGTGCTCCGGGGCGGGCGGGCCGTCGCCCCACGGGTAGCGGCGGGAGCGGTCGGTGGCCGGGTCGTGCCGGGCGGCCTTCTCCCACTCCGCCTCGGTCGGCAGCCGCCGCCCCGCCCAGCGGGCGTAGGCGTCCGCCTCGTACCAGCTGACGTGCAGCACCGGCTCGTCCTCGGGGACGGGCTCGACCGTGCCGAAACGGCGGCGCAGCCACTGGGCGCCCTCGCGGTGCCAGAACAGCGGGGCGGTCAGCCCGGCCCGCTGCCGGTGCTCCCAGCCCTCGGCCGTCCACCAGCGCGGGTCGTCGTAGCCGCCGTCGGCGATGAACCGCAGATAGGCGCCGTTGGTGACCGGCGTGGTGTCCAGCCGGAAGGCCGGCAGGTCGATCCGGTGCGCCGGGCGCTCGTTGTCCAGCGCCCACGGCTCGGTGTCCGTCCCCATGGTGAACGGGCCCGCGGGGACGAGCACGTCGGCGGGCAGCGCCGCCGCGTCCGCCGGTGCGGGCGGCGGCGGGGGAGCGGCCAGCGCGGGCTCGCCGCGGCGCAGCTGGTGGGTGACCAGCATGGTCTCGTCGTGCTGCTGCTCGTGCTGGGCGATCATGCCGAAGGCGAAGCCGGCGTCGAGCAGCGGAGCGCCCTCCAGCGGGCTGGCCTCCAGCAGGTCGAACACCCGGCCGCGGACTTCGTGCGCGTAGGCGCGCGCCTCGGCCGGCGGCAGCAGCGGCAGGCTGGGGCGTTCGGCGCGCGGGTGCTCGAAGGCGTCGTAGAGCGGGTCGATCTCGGGGCGCATCGGCTCCCGGCCGCCGATGTTGCGCAGCAGCCAGAGCTCCTCCTGGTTGCCGATGTGCGCGAGGTCCCAGACCAGCGGGGACATCAGCGGGGAGTGCTGGGCGGTGAGGTCGTGGTCCCCGACGCAGTCGGTCAGTGCGGCGGTGCGGGTCCGGGCGGCCAGCAGCTCGGTGGCGATCGCCTCGCGCAGGGCCGCCGGGGGCAGGCCCTCGGGGGACGGGCCGGCCGGCGGGGCGGGGGAGGCCGCGGGCGGAGACCCGGGGCCGGTCGCCCCGGCGGCGCGGGAGCCGGTCGGGCGGGCGTCGTCGATCATGGTGCGGCCTCCTCCGGGGGAGTGCGTCGGGCGCCGGAGCGCAGGGCGTCCAGCTGGTCGTCGGCCGGGCAGCGGCCGCGCGCGGGGTAGCGCTCGGCGAACTCGGCGACGGCGGTGCGCAGTCGCTCGGCGCCGGGCAGGCGGCCCAGCGCGGCGTCGGCGGCGGCGAAGCAGGCGAGCGTGGCGCGGCGCAGCGCGGGATCGGCGACCGCCAGGGTGGCGGCCCGGCGCCAGGCGTCGCTGCGCGGCGGGAGCGGCCCGGTGGCGCTCTCCAGCGGCTCCAGCGCGGCCAGCGCCGCGTCGGCGGCCTTCGGGTCGTCCAGCAGCGCGGTCACCAGGGCCGCGGGGACGATCCAGCCGTCGCCCGGCTGGGCGTCGATCATCCGCAGCTCCAGGTGGCCGTGCGGGCGGACCGGCGGGAACAGCGTGGTGCGGTGGTAGTCCAGATCGGCGAGGGTCGGCGGGCGTTCGCCGCCGCCGCGCAGCCAGTCGAGGAAGGTCAGGCCGGCCGGCGCCGTCCACGGCAGGCCGTCGGGGCGGCGGATGCAGAGCACCTCGGCGTCCAGCACGTACCTGGTCCAGGCCTCGCGCGGATCGCCGTGGTCGGGCGCCGGGGCGAGCGTGCGGGTGGGGTCCATCCGGGACCAGACGATCTGCCGGGTGGACCGGTGCCCGGTGGGCTTCCCGTCCAGCAGGGGGGAGTTGGCGAAGGCGGCGACCAGGACCGGCCCGAGCTGGTGGGTCAGGCGCCAGCGCCGGTCGAGCGCGTGCGGGCCGTCGGCGGCCCCCGCGTCCAGGCAGACCTGCACGGAGGCGGTGCCGGTCATCATGATCCGGCCCCAGGGTCCGGCGGAGTCGAAGAACCGTTCCATCGCGAGATAGCGCGGGTGGTCCAGCACCATCGTGCGGGGACGGGCCAGGGGGTCGGTACCGGTGCCGGTGAGCCGCAGACCCTGGGCCGCGAAGGCGGCCCGCAGGGTGGCGAGATCACGGCGGGTGTCGTCGACGCAGGCGACGATGCCGTCGGCGGGCGGGGAGCTGAGCTCGACCTGTCCACCGGGTTCGAGGGTGAGGCGGGCACCGGACGGCAGGACCGTCCCGTCGGCGCCGCCCAGCGGGAGTGACTCCAGTGCGGCGTGCAGCCGCTCCGGTAGCACGGGGCCGGTCGGACATCGGTCGTCGTGGACGAACCACTCGACCTCCACGCCGACCAGCCGGGGCGGCCCGATCTTGAAGCAGACGCCGGCCATGTGGCGGCGCGCCGTCGACTCGGTGAGCGGGGTGACGCTCCCGGTGGGCGGATCGGTGCCCTGGCGGTCGGTCGGGCTGGTCGGGCTGGTCGGGCGAACGGGTATCACCGGACTCACCATCCTCGGGATCACGATTGCGGCCCGGTCTACCCTGCCCAGTCTGCTACGGACCATGCCGGGGCGCTCCGCAAACATCTCGTGAAGAGATGTCGTCGCAGGTCAGAGGCGGTGCAATCGGGTGATGCCGGGATTTCGGAGCCGTTCCAGCCGGCCCACGGCCGCCGCCAGCGCGGGCTCCGGCAGGGCGTAGTTCAGCCGCAGCGAGCCCTCGCCGCCGGGGCCGAAGTCGCCGCCGTCGGAGGCCTCCAGGCCGCACCGCTCCAGCAGTGCAGCCCGGGCGCCCACGGGCGGCAGGCCGAGCGCGGCGGCGTCCAGCCAGAGCAGGTAGGAGGCCTCCGGCGCGGAGCGGACGGCCTCTCCGAGCACGCCGGTCAGCCGGTCCCGGGCGGCGGCCAGGTGGTCCAGCAGCGCGTCCAGCCACGGGCCGCCGTCGCGCAGCGCCGCCTCCTGCACCACCTGCTCCAGCAGCCCGCCCTCCCACAGGCCGTACCCGGCCATCACCCCGGTGAGCCGCTCGCGCAGCGCCGCGTCCGGCACGAGCGCGAAGCAGCTGGGGATGCCGGAGGTGTTGAAGGTCTTGCCGACCGAGTTGAGGGTGACGGTCCGCTCCCGGTAGGGGCCCGCGACCGCGACGGCCACCGGGTGGCGGTGGCCCGGGTGGGTGAGGTCGCCGTGCACCTCGTCCGAGAGCAGCACCCCGCCGCCCCGGGCCGCCGCCTCGGCCAGGGCGCGGACCTCCGCGGCGGTCCAGACCCGGCCGGACGGGTTGTGCGGGCTGCTCAGCAGCACCGCCCCGGCCCGGTGCCCGGCGAAGGCGTCCAGCGGCAGCCGGTAGCCGGCGGCGTCCCGGGCCAGCGGCAGCTCCCGGTGGGCCAGTCCGGCGGCCCGGCAGACCTGGGCGAAGCCGCCCCACTCCGGCGCCGGGAACAGCACCGGCCCGGTCGGTCGCACCGCCTCCAGCAGCAGCCGGACGGCGGTGCGCGGTCCGAACGGCAGCAGCAGCACCCACGCCGGGTCGATCTCCACCCCGTGCCGGTCCCGGTACCAGCGGGCCACCAGCTCCCGGCCGGCCGGGTCGCACACCGTGTACCCGTACGCCGGGTGCCGCGCGCGCCGGCCCAGCGCCGCCGCGACGGCCGGCGGGCCGGGCAGGTCCATGTCGGCCAGCCCCATCGCGATCACGCCGGTCGCGCCGGCCGTCCGGGCCCACTTGCTGCTCCCGGTACCGGTCCGGTCGAAGGCGCGCCCGAAGAGCCGGTCGGGGGCGTGGCCGGGGTCGTCCGACGGGGTCGTCATGGCGGGCGCCTCCCGGGCGGCGGTGGGGGTCGGTCCCGGGCCACGCTAACCGCCCGGGCGGGCCCGGTCACCAGGGCGCGGGCGGGCCGCCGCCGGCACCGGCCCGCGTCCCGAGGAGCGGTCGGCAGGGGCGCGGCCGCCCGGCGGGGCCGTACGCTGCGGGACGGCTGCGACCGGGGACGCACGGGGAGACCCGGAAAGGGCGGGACCGATGGGACTGGTGGGACTGCGAGGACGGGCGGGCCGGGCGGCGCCCGCGGCGGCGGACCGGGGCGGGCCGGACGACGAGGTCACGCTGTTCGTGGCCCGGCGGGTCGAGCCCGGCCACGAGGAGGCGTTCGAGCGGTGGGCGAAGGGGATCCTCGCCGCGGCCGCCGGGCACGAGGGCAACCTCGGCACCGGGCTGCTGCGCCCGGCCGGGCCGGACGACCCCTGGCACCTGCTGCTGCACTTCCGTGACGGCGGGGCGTTCCGCTCCTGGCAGGCCTCGCCGGCCCGGGCGGCCTGCTTCGCCGCGGCGGACGGGCACCACCACGAGGTGCACCGGCACGAGATCCTCGGCATGGAGGGCTGGTTCGCCACCACCCGGTCGGCGGCGAAGGGCCGCCCGCCGGTGCGCTGGCGGATGGCGGTCGCCTCCACGGTGGCGATCGCGCCGCTCACCGTCACCTCCGGGCTGCTGCTCACCCCGCATCTGGCCGGCCTGCCGGTGGCGGTCCGCGCCCTGGTCACCGCACCGCTGATCAGCGCGCTGATGACGTACGCGGCCCTGCCGGTGGTCACCCGGCTGCTGCGCGGCTGGCTGTTCGGCCGCACCGGCCGGGTCTAGGAGTCACGCCGGGCGGTCGGCCGGTGCGCCGCCCGGCCGGCCGCCCGGGTCCCGGCGGGCCAGATGGGCGGCCAGGCCGCGGCGGCCGCGGCGCATCATGACGGCGTGGTTGGCGCGGAACACCGGGTGCAGCGGCACGGCGAGGCGCCGGAGCAGCGGGCGCCCGGGCCGGGCGTCCTCCTCGAACAGGGCGCGGGCGCCGGTGCCGTCCGCCCCGACCGTCCAGCGGGACCAGCCGACCAGGTCGCCCCGCATCGCGACCTCCAGGACGCCGGCCACCGGGTCGCGCCGCACCACGGTCAGCCCGATCACCAGCCGGTACGGCAGCAGCGCCCGCACCACCGCCTCGCCGTCGTCCGGCCCGAACCGCCGCACCGCGCGGATCTCGGGCCACCAGAGCGGGTAGCCCGGGACATCCTCCAGCGCGGCGTACACCGCGGCCGGCGGCGCGGCCAGCCGCCACACGTCGCGGAACCGGTAGTGGTTGAGGTCCACGGCCGAACTCTAGGGGGTCCGGCCCGGCTTCGGGGGCGGACCTCCGCTGACCGGTTCACCGGCCCCCGTGGCCCGGGGCGCCCTAGGCGGGCTCGGACAGTTCGAAGGCGGTGTTGACCAGGGCGACGTGGGTGAACGCCTGCGGGGTGTTGCCGAGTTGGCGGCGGG
Source organism: Kitasatospora sp. NPDC028961 (assembly GCF_055564815.1). Lineage (NCBI taxonomy): Bacteria > Bacillati > Actinomycetota > Actinomycetes > Kitasatosporales > Streptomycetaceae > Kitasatospora > Kitasatospora sp. NPDC028961. Next base: position 16,223 of record NZ_JBVHVO010000038.1, read on the forward strand.
CGCGCGGGTCCCACTGCTCGGAGAGCAGGCCGAGGTCGTTGGCGAGCCCGACCACCCGGGCGAACAGGTCGCGGGCCTCGGCCCGCCGCCCGGTGGCGACGAGCGCGTCGGCGAGCCAGAACGAGCAGGCCAGGAAGGCGCCCTCGCCGCCGGGCAGGCCGTCGGTGTGCCGGTGCGTCCGGTAGCGCAGGACGAGGCCGCCGTGGTCCAGGCCGTCCCGGACGGCGTCCACGGTGCGGACCACGCGCGGGTCGTCCGGCGGCAGGAAGCCGCACTTGACGACGAACAGCGTGGCCGCGTCCAGGCCCTGCCCGCCGTAGTGCTGGACGAAGACGCCGCGCCGCCGGTCGTAGCCGTGCTCGCAGACGTCGGCGTGCACGGCGTCGCGCATCGCCCGCCAGCGGGCCACGGGCGCGGGCAGCCCGGTGGCCTCGGCCATCCGCACCGCGCGGTCGGCGGCGACCCAGCACATCACCTTGGAGTGGACGAAGTGGCGCCGCTCGCCGCGCACCTCCCAGAGGCCCTCGTCGGGTTCGCGCCAGTGCTGCTCCAGGTACGCCATCAGGGTCCGTAACAGCGTCCAGACGTGCCGCTCCATCGGCAGGCCGGCCAGCAGCGCCAAGTGCAGGGTGTCCACCACCTCGCCGTAGACGTCGAGTTGGAGCTGGTCGACGGCGGCGTTGCCGAACCGGACCGGCCGGGAGCCCTCGTAGCCGGGCAGCCAGTCGGCGGAGATCTCGCCGAGGACGCGCTCCCCGGCGACGCCGTAGACGGTCTGCAGGTCGCCCGGGTCGCCGGCGATGGCGCGCAGCAGCCAGCGGCGCCAGGCGGCGGCCTCGTCGCGGAAGCCGCCGCGGAGCAGCGCCGAGAGCGTCATCGAGGAGTCGCGCAGCCAGCAGAAGCGGTAGTCCCAGTTGCGGGTGCCGCCGATCCGCTCGGGCAGTGCGGCGGTGGGCGCGGCGACGATCCCGCCGGTGGGCGCGTAGGCGAGCGCCTTGAGGGTGAGCAGCGAGCGCAGCACGGCCTCCCGCCACTCGCCCCGGTAGCGGCAGCCGGCCGCCCAGTGCTGCCAGTCGCGCAGCGTGGCGAGCAGGGCCTCCTCCGGGTCGGTGCGCGGGGAGGTGGGCAGGTGGGAGGGCTGCCAGGTGAGGACGAAGGGCACCCGGCTGCCGGCGGTGACGGTGAAGTCGGAGACGGTGACGCCGTCCACCCCGTAGGTGTGGACCTCGGGCGGCACCCGCAGCCAGGCGGAGTCGGGCCCGGCGACGGCGACCCGGTGCCGGCCGGTGCGGCGCACCCACGGCTCGATCCGGCCGTAGTTGAACCGCAGCCGCAGCTCGCCGCGGACCGGGACGCTGCCCTCGACGCCCTCCACGATCCGGATCAGCTGCGGGGAGCGCTGCCCGCCCCGGCCGCGCTGGGGCATGAAGTCGGTCACCCGGACGGTGCCGTCGGCGGTGTGCCAGTCGCTCTCCAGGACGAGGCTGTCGCCCCGGTAGCGGGGGGGGGGGGGGCGAAGGCCCGAAGGAAAGGGGGGACGAACAGAGCAGGGCGTGCGGTTGCCCAGAAAAGCGGGGAAGGAGCGGGGGGGGGGGAAAAAGGGAAAGACAAG
>NZ_JBVHVO010000038.1:17844-46078 GCF_055564815.1 Kitasatospora sp. NPDC028961
CCGGCGTGGGGGGGGGGGGGGGTTGGCAACTGGGGGGGTGCTGTTGGGGGTGTGCCAGTCTCCCCCGGGGGGGGTTTTCCCCCCCCGCCCCCCCCCCCCGCCCCCCCCCCCCCCGCCGGCCGGGGCGAGCCGCCAGGCGCCGTGCTGCCGGTCGCCGAGCAGGCCGGCGAAGCAGCTGGGGGAGTCGAACCGGGGCAGGCAGAGCCAGTCGACCGACCCGTCCCGCCCGACCAGCGCGGCGGTCTGCAGGTCGCCGATCAGGGCGTAGTCCTCGATCCGTCCGGCCATCGGGTCCATTCTCCGGCCGGGGCGCGTCCTCGGCAGGACGGGGCGATTCCGCTTGCACGCGTTCGGCGTGCAGAGGAGGATCTTGTGTGCTTGTAGTCTCATCAGAACCAGCAGTCCCACGGGACGACTGGTTCACCGGAACCGGAATGAAGGAGTCCCGAGGATGCGGCGACCGAACTGGGTACCGGAAGGTACGGACCTGGACAAACCGAACGCCGCCCGGGTCTACGACTACTACCTCGGCGGTTCGCACAACTTCGAGGTGGACCGGGAGATGGCCCGCCAGGCGATCGCGCTCTGGCCGGAGCTGCCGCAGATCATGCGCTCCAACCGGGCCTTCCTGCGCCGCGGCGTGCAGTTCGCCGCCGAGCAGGGCATCACCCGGTTCCTGGACATCGGCTCCGGCATCCCGACCTTCGGCACCGTGCACGAGATCGCCCGGGCGATCCGCCCCGAGGCCGAGGTGGTGTACATCGACCGCGACCCGGTCGCCGTCGCGCACAGCCGGCTGCTGCTGGCGGAGGACGAGGGCTGCTCCGTCGTCCAGGCCGACGTCCGGGACATCGACGACCTGCTGGGCCGCCCCGAGGTGACCGCGCTGCTCGCGCCCGGTGAGCCGGTGGCCGTGCTGCTGGTCGCCGTCATGCACTTCGTCAGCGACTCCGAGGATCCGTGGAAGCTGCTGGAGGTGCTGCGCGAGGCGCTCCCGCCGGGCAGCGCGCTGATCCTCTCGCACGCCTCCCTGGAGGGCCGGCCCGACCAGGCCGAGGACCACCAGAAGCTGTACCGGATGACGCCCACCCCGCTGACCATGCGCACCCGCGAGCAGATCACCGCGATGTTCTCGGGGTTCGAGCTGGTCGAGCCCGGTGTGGTCTACCTCCCCGAGTGGCGCCCCGAGCAGCCGGAGGCGGTCGGCCGGCACCCCGAGCGGATGACCGGGATGGCGGGCGTGGGGTTCCGCCGGTGAACGAAGCGCCGGCACCCGGCAGCGCCGAACGGTTCCACGAGGACTGGGCGCGGCTGCTCTCCGGCGACCACGGCACGGCGGTCCACCCCGGCCTGCTCGGCAGGCTGGTCTCCCGGACCGCCGCGCTGCTCCACCGCGCCCAGCTGGGCGAGCCGTTCGACCCGGGGCTGGCCGCCCGGGCGGGCGCCGAACTCGTCGACGCCCACTTCACCGACCCGGTGGTGCTGGCCCGGGCCCTCGAACTGCTCCAGGAGCACCCCGCGGCCGACGACCGCGGGCCCGCGCTCTGCGGGGCCTTCGCGGCCGGCTGGGCGGCCGCCCTGCGCGAGCGGACCCTGCGCGAGCAGGAGGCCATCCGGACCGCCGCCGACAGCGCCCGGCGGGAGGCCGAGCGGGCGCTACGCGCCTCCGAGGCGCGGTTCCGCGCGCTGTTCGAGAGCGCGGCCATCGGCATCGGCATCGGCGACACCGAGGGCAACATCCTCGCGGTGAACAAGGCGCTCCAGGAGCTGTTCGGGGCCGCGCCGGAGGACATGCGGGGCCGCCGGGTCGGCGACCTCGTGCACCCCGAGGACACCCCCGGCGTCTGGGAGGCGTACGAGGAGCTGATCAGCGGCAAGCGGGACTACTTCCAGGTCGACAAGCCGTACTACCGGCACGACGGCGAGGTGGTCTGGACCCACCTCACGGTCTCGCTGATCCGGGACGACGACGGCCGGCCGCAGTACCAGGTGGCCATGCTGGAGGACATCACCGACCGCTACCGGCTCCAGGAGCGGCTGCGCCACCAGGCCACCCACGACCCGCTGACCGGGCTGCCCAACCGGGCCGCCTTCTTCGAGCGGCTGGAGAAGCTCTTCGAGGAGCCGGACCCGGGCGCCCGCTTCGGCCTCTGCTACGTCGACCTCGACGGCTTCAAGGTGGTCAACGACAGCCTCGGCCACGACACCGGTGACCAACTGCTGGCCGCCGTCGCCGCCCGGCTGAAGGCCGCCCTCACCCCGCTCGGCCACCTGGTGGCCCGCCTCGGCGGCGACGAGTTCGTCGTCCTGCTGGAGAACTGCCGCGGCGAGCAGGAGGCCGTCGCCGCCGCCAAGACGGTGCTGAAGGCGCTCGCCGGGCCGGTCCTGATCGGCGATCACAAGCTCGCCGTCGGGGCCAGCGTGGGCGTGCTGGAGCGGCGCATCTCGACCACCACGCCGGGCGCCGCGGTCCGCGCCGCCGATCTGACGCTGTACCGGGCGAAGGAGGCCGGCCGCGGCCGCTGGACGCTCTTCGACCCCAAGGAGAACGCCCGCGCGGTCAGCCGCTACGCGGTCTCGGTCCGGATGCCGGCAGCCCTCGACCGCGGCGAGTTCTTCATCGACTACCAGCCCCTGTACGCGCTGGCCGACGGCCGGCTCGCCGCCGTCGAGGCGCTGGTGCGCTGGCGCCACCCGCAGCTGGGCGTGCTGGGCCCGGACGAGTTCGTCACCACCGCCGAGGAGACCGGCCTGATCATGCCGCTCGGCCGCTGGGTGCTGGAGCAGGCCTGCGGCCAGGCGGCCGACTGGATCAAGCGGTTCGGCGACGACGCGCCCCAGCTGAACGTCAACCTGGCGGTCCGTCAGGCCCGTAGCGCCGCACTGGTGACCGATCTCGGCCGGATCCTCGACTCCACCGGGCTGGACCCGGCCCGGCTCCAGCTGGAGATCACCGAGTCCACCGTGGTCGGCCCGGAGGACGAGGCGCTGCGCACCCTGCACGGGCTGGTCGACCAGGGCGTCTCGCTCGCCGTGGACGACTTCGGCACCGGCTGGTCCAACCTCGCCTACCTGCGTGACCTGCCGGTCTCCGGGCTGAAGATCGCCGGCTCCTTCGTCGGCGACCTGCACGACCCGGCCAAGGACGCGGCCACCGGCTGGCGGATCGTCAGCGGCCTGGTGTCGATGTCGCACGCGCTGGGCCTGACGGTCACGGCCGAAGGCGTGGAGACCCTCCGGGACGCCGAGCGGCTGCGCGGCATCGGCTGCGACTGGGCGCAGGGCTGGCACTTCGGGCGGCCGGTGCGACCGGCCGAGATCGCCCGCCGGATCGCCGAGGAGCCGGGCGGCCGGCCGGTCGGCTGACCGGCCGGCCCGGGCGGGTGCCGCCGGCACCGCCGGACGAACCAGGTGAGCACCTCGGCCGGACGGACCAGGTGAAACCCGGCCGCACGAACCAGGCAAAATCCGGACAAACTACTTGACGTGACGGCGGTCACCTGGGCACGATGAGGCCCTGGCACACCCCGCACTCCGGTGCGGGAAGCACATTCGGCCAGTTCGACAGACCGGCGCTTCGGCGCCCGGGAGCCGGCGGCGCACCCCCCGACCGGGCCGCCCTCAGCCGCTCCCCACCGTTTCGGCAGTCCCCCCGGGGACTTCCCTCCGGGGCCCCGCCCCGCGCACCCCGCGTCGCGCACCGGGCCCGCCCCGTCACAGGGGCCGCGCCGTGCCCGGCGCCGCCCGCCGCCTCCTCCCTCCGAGAGGCCGCCCCCGATGAGCACCACCCTGCCCCCCCACGTCGTCCCGTCCCCGGACCACGACGGCCGGCCGCAGCGCCGGGCCGAGGACCGGGCCGCCCCCCGACGGCCGATGCGCCGCGCCGAGGACCGGGCCACCGCCCGGCGGCCGATGCGCCGGGCCGGGGACGGCGTCGCCAGTCGGCACAGCGTCACCCTGGTCGTCCCCGCCCAGAACGAGGCCCGCAACATCCCCTGGGTGTTCGAGCAGATCCCGCGCTGCGTGGACGAGGTCATCCTGGTCGACGGCTCCTCCGACGACGCCACCGTCCCGATGGCCCGGCACTGCCTGCCGACCGTCCGCAGCGTCCAGCAGAGCGGGCCCGGCAAGGGCAACGCGCTGCGCACCGGCTTCGCCGCCGCCAGTGGCGAGTACATCGTCATGATGGACGCCGACGGCTCGATGTGGCCCGGCGAGATCCCGCACTTCCTCCACTTCCTCGACCACGGCTTCGACTTCGTCAAGGGCTCCCGGTGCATCGCCGGCGGCGGCTCGCTGGACCTCACCAAGGTCCGCTCCTTCGGGAACCGCGCGCTGCTCGCCGTGGTCAACCGCCTCTACGACGCGAGCCTCACCGACTTGTGCTACGGCTACTGCGCCTTCCGCCGCTCCTTCCTGGACGCGCTCGACCTGCGCTCCTCCGGCTTCGAGATCGAGGCCGAGATGATCGCGCACGCGCTGCGCTCCGGACTGCGGATGGCCGAGGTGCCGAGCCTGGAACTCCCCCGCCGCAGCGGTCGATCCCACCTGCACGCCGTCTCCGACGGCCGCCGGGTGCTGAGGACCCTGATCACCGAGCGTCCCGGCGCCCGGTCCTCGGCGGCAGCCTCCGCGGGGGAGCAACGATGAATGGCTCCGACCGGCGCACCGCAGCTGCCTGCCCGCGCTCCGCCGCCCGCGACTCGCTCTACACCCCCGTCCGCGTCGTCGACCTTGACCTGGACGATCCGAGCGAGCTGCGCTCGCCCGGTGGTCTCGGCACCGTCGACCCGGTCGGCCGCGTGTTGGCGTTGGTGCGGCTGCACGGACACCCGCTCGGCTTGGTCACGGCCACCGGAACAGCGGGCGACAGTGCCGCGCTGCGCCGGGCGCTGGTCGACGTCGCCCACCGGGAACTCCCGGTTCCCGCCCTGTCCACCGCGACACCCGCGGCGCGTCCCGGTCGGGTCGGCCGCGCCCGGGTGCCCGCGGGCCCGGTCACGGTCAGCGTGGTGGTCTGCACGCGCGACCGGACCGAGCAGCTGCGGAGCTGCCTCGACTCGCTCCTGCGGACCGGCTATCCGCACGTGGAGGTCCTGGTGGTCGACAACGCGCCGCGCAGCGACGCCACCGAACGCCTCGTCGCCACGCGGTACCGGGACCGCGTCCGGTACCTGCGCGAGCCGGTGCCGGGCCTGGCCCGGGCCCGCAACCGCGGCCTGGCGGCGGTGCACGGCGAGGTGGTGGCGTTCGCCGACGACGACCTGATCATCGACACCGGCTGGGTCGGCGCGCTGGCCGGGGCGTTCGGCGCGGACGACCGGATCGGCTGCGTCACCGGCCTCGTGCTGCCCGCCGAACTCGACACTCCGGCCCAGGCCGCCCTCGAACAGTACGGCGGCTACTCCCGCGGCTTCGCGGCCCGCGACTGGTCGCTGCGCGACCGCCCGGACGACCCGCTGATGCGGTTCTCGGTCGGCCGGTTCGGCTCCGGGGCGAACATGGCCTTCCGGACCGCCCTGCTGCGCGGCATCGGCGGCTTCGACCCGGCGACCGGCGCCGGTACGCCCGCCCGCGGCGGCGAGGAACTGCTGGCCTTCTTCCAGATGCTCGACGCCGGCCACACCGTCGCCTACCAGCCCGACGCCATCGTCTGGCACCGCCATCCGCGCACCGGCGACGCGCTGACCCGGCAGGTCTTCAACTTCGGCGTCGGCTTCGGCGCCTACCTGACCGCCGCCGTCGCCCACCGGCCCGGGCTGCTCACCACGCTCGTCCGGCGCGTCCCCTCCGGTCTGCGCCGCTGGCAGCGGGTGCGCCGGCACCGGGCCCGCTGCGGCCCGGCCGAGGGCGAGGCCGCGCTGCTGCGGCTGGGGCGCCGCGAGTTCCGCGGGCTGCTGGTCGGGCCGTTCGGCTATCTGATCAGCGTGTGGCGCCAGCGGAGCCTGCGCACCGGAGGTGCGTCATGACCACCGTCCTGCGGGCGCCCGCCCAGGTGGTGGAACTCGATCTCGACCGGCCCGGTGGGCCGTGGCGGCCCGGCTTCACGGCCCCGGTCCGCCCGCAGGGGCCCGTGGTGGCCCTGGTCCGCCGGGCCGGCCGACCGCTCGGCCTGGTCGCCGTCGACGCCGACCGGCCAGGTCCCGACGGTAGCGCGGGCCCGGACGCGGGCCCGGACGCCGGGCGGCTGCGCCGCCGGCTCGTCGAGGCGGCCGAACGCCACCTCGACACCGGGCCGGCGGCCCCCGCCCCGCCGCCCCCCGGCGCCCGCGCACCCCTGGTCAGCGTCATCGTCTGCACCCGCGGGCGGCCCACCCTGCTCGGCGACAGCCTGAGCGCGCTGCTGCGCACCGACTACCCGGCCACCGAGTTCCTGGTGGTCGACAACGCCCCCGAGGACGACGCCACCGAACGGCTGGTCCGCACGCTCGGGCCGGACCGGCTGCGGTACCTGTGCGAGCCGGTGCCGGGCCTGGCCCGGGCCCGCAACCGCGGCCTGTCCGCCGCCCGGGGCGAGTACGTGGCCTTCACCGACGACGACGCGCTGGCCGACCCCGGCTGGGTGAGCGCCCTCGCCGGGGCCTTCCGGGCCGACCCCCGGGTCTCCTGCGTCACCGGTCTCGTGGTGCCCGCCGAACTCGACACCGAGGCCCAGGCCGTCTTCGAGCGGTACTGCGGCTTCGGCAAGGGCTTCGCCCCCCGGGACTGGTCGACGCGCACGGCCGGCCGCGACCCGCTCTTCCCCTTCGCCGCCGGCCGCTTCGGCACCGGCGCCAACATGGCCTTCCGCACCACCGTGATCCGCGACCTCGGCGGCTTCGACCCGGCGACCGGCGCCGGTACGCCGACCCGCGGCGGCGAGGACCTGCTCGCCTTCCTGCGCGTCCTGGTCGCCGGGCACACCCTCGCGTACCGGCCGGACGCCGTCGTCTGGCACCGCCACCGGCGCACCATGGCCGAGCTGGACGCCCAGATCCAGGGCTTCGGCACCGGCCTCGGCGCCTATCTGACCGCCGCCGTCTCGCAGCGCCCCGGCCTGCTGGCCGAGCTGCTGCGCCGCCTCCCGGCCGGCATCCGGTACGCCCTTCGCCGGGCCGTCGCGCCCGCCCCGGCCGGCCCCGGGCGGGGCGGGCGCGACGGCGATCCGGGACTGGCCCGGCTCGGCCAGCTCGAACTGCGCGGCCTGCTGCGCGGACCGTTCAGCTATCTGGTCAGCCGGCGGCAGGACCGCCGGTTCCGGGCGGAGGACTGGTCGTGATGCAGTCGCTCAGCACGCGTTCGGCCGCGCCCGCCCGGCCCTGCTCCTGCCCGCGCCCGCTGCCCTGCCAGTGCTCCTACCGCGACCTGCTGCGGGCCCGCGCCCGGGCCGGCCGGGCCCGCCTGGCCGGGGAGCCGCTGCTGCGCAACGGCCACATCCTGCTGGCGAGTTCGATGGTGGCGGCCGCGCTCGGCGCGATCTTCTGGCTGTTCGCCACCCGCTGGTACAGCGCCGAGACGGTCGGCCTCAGCTACGCCGCCGTCTCCGCCGCCGGGCTGCTCTCCGCGGTCGGCCGGTTCAACCTCAGCAGCGTCCTGGTGCGCTTCCTCCCCGGCGCCGGGCAGCACACCCGGCGGCTGGTGGCCCGCTGCTACGCCGCGAGCATCGCCGCCAGCGCGTTCGCCGCGGTGCTCTTCCTGCTGCTGATCCCGTGGATCTCCCCGAGCCTCGGCTACCTGCGGCAGCCGGTGGTGGCGGTCGCCTTCGTGGTGGTCACGGCCGGCTACTCGCTCTTCGTCCTCCAGGACGGCGCGCTGACCGGACTGCGGCGCACCGGCTGGGTGCTCGGCGAGAACGCGCTGTTCGCCCTGGCGAAGGCGGGCGCGCTGGCCGTCTGCGCGGTCCTCGCGGTCGGCACCGGGATCCTGGTCTCCTGGGCGGCGGCGCTGCTCATCACCGTCCTGCTCACCAACGTCGTGCTCTTCCGCCGGGCGATCCCGGCCCACCAGCGGGCGGCCGGCGCCACCGCGTCCGCCCCGCCGCGGGTGGCCGGCTACGCCGTCGCGGACTACCTGGGCAACATCTCCGGCATCGCTGCCTGCAGCGTCGTCCCGCTCATGGTGCTGGCCGTGCTCGGCGCGGAGCAGAACGCCTACTACTCGCTCGCCTGGGTGATCGCCGACAGCCTCTACATGGCCGCCTACAGCATGGGCAGCTCGCTGGTGGTCGAGGCCGCCCGGGCGCCCGAACGGCTCGCCGAACACGCCCGCCGGATGATGTGGCACACCGGACTGCTCGTCCTCGCGGCGGTGGCCGTGATCGTGGCCTTCGCCCCCTGGATGCTGCGCCTGTTCGGGCCCGGCTACGCCGAGCACGGCACCACCGTGCTGCGGCTGATGGCCCTCTCCGCCCTGCCCACCGTCGTGCTGAGCCTGGCCACTGACGTCGCCCGGGTGCGCCGCGCCCTGGGCTGGATGATCGGGCTCCAACTCGTCTACGCCGTCCTCGTGATCGCGCTCGTCGCCGGACTGCTGCCCGTGTTCGGCCTCACCGGGGTCGGGCTGGCGTGGCTGCTCGCCGCGACGGTCCTCGCCCTCCCGCTGCTGGTCGCCCTCCCGCGCTGGCTGCCGTCGTCCGATCGGAGATCGTGATGAACACCGTGCCGAACGCCGGACCGGTCACCGCACCGGGCCCCGGGCCCACCCTGTCCGTGGTCGTCTGCAGTTACACCCTCGACCGCTGGGACGACCTGTGCGCCGCCCTCGACTCGCTCCGCGCCCAGCGCCGGCAGCCCGACGAGACCGTCGTGGTGGTCGACCACTGCCCCGCCCTGACGGCCCGCCTCGCCGCCCGCCCCGGCCTGCGGCTGGTCGAGAGCCCCGAACGCCCGGGCGTCTCCGGCGCCCGCAACACCGGGGTCACGCTCGCCCGCGGCGAGTTGGTCGCCTTCCTGGACGACGACGCGGTGGCCGAACCCGACTGGACCGAACGGCTGCTGGCCGGCTTCCGCGACCCGCGGGTGCTCGGCGTCGGCGGCCGGGTCGACTCCTGGTGGGAGACCGGCCGCCCCGGCTGGTTCCCGCCCGAGTACGACTGGGTGGTCGGCTGCTCCTACCCCGGGGCCGCCGGGAGCACCGGCACGGTGCGCAACTTCATCGGCGCCAACATGTCCTTCCGCCGGGCCGCGGTGGTGGCCGCCGGCGGCTTCCGCGGCGACCTCGGCCGGATCGGCACCAGCCCGTTCGGCTGCGAGGAGACCGAGCTCTGCCTGCGGCTCACCGCCCGGCACCCCGGCACCGAGCTGCGCTACGAGCCCGCCGCCGTCGTGCGCCAGCACGTCCCGCCGGCCCGCACCACCTGGCGCTACTTCAGCTCCCGCTGCTACGCGGAGGGCCGCTCCAAGGCCGTCGTCACCCGCTACGCGGGCAGCCGGTCGGCGCTGTCCACCGAGCGCCGCTACGTGCGCCGCACGCTGCCCGCCGCGATCCTCCGCGCGCTGGGCCGGCGACGGCTGCGGGCCGCCGGGGCGCTCGGCGCCGGCGCCTGCCTGGCGGCGGCCGGGTACACCGTCGGCCGGCTCGCCCGGGCGGACGCCGGGGCCACCGCGGACGCCGGGGACACCGGTGCGGCCCCCGCCGCCCGGCCCGGCGTCGCGGCCGTGTCCACCAGGAGCCGGCCATGAAGGAGGTCCCGGTGTTCCTGTACCACTCGGTCTCGGACGACCCGCCGCCGTGGATCGCGCCGTACACCGTGACCCCCGCGGCCTTCCGCCGCCAGATCGACCGGATCGTCGACAGCGGGCGGCCCGTGGTGCCGCTGCGTCGGCTGGTCTCGGCGATCCTCGGCGGCCCGCCGCTGCCGCCCCGCGCCGCCGTCCTCACCTTCGACGACGGGTTCGCCGACTTCTACTGGACGGTGGCCCCGCTGCTCGCCGAGCGCGGCCTGCCGGCCACCCTCTACGTCACCGTCGGCGCCGTCCACCCGCCGGGCGGCCCGCCCACCGGCAGCCTCTTCCCGCCGGCCGACATGCTGAACTGGCGGCAGATCAGCACCCTGGACGCGATGGGCGTCGAGATCGGCGGCCACTCCGTCACCCACGCCCAGCTGGACACCGTCTACGGGCGGCGCTGCACCGACGAGATCGTCGAGTGCAAGCGGCGCCTGGAGGACGCCCTCGGCCACGAGGTCGCCGCGTTCGCCTACCCGCACGGGTACTCCAGCCCGGCCGTCCGGCGCAAGGTCCGCGAGGCGGGCTGGACGTCGGCGACCGCGGTGGAGAACAAGTTCAGCTCCGCCTCCGACTCCGTGCTGCGGATCTGCCGGCTGATGGTCCGCAGCGACACCCCCGACCACGTCTTCGACGGCTGGATCGCCGGGCGGGGAGCCCGGGTCGGACCCGTCCCGGAGAGCCTCTACACGCGGCTCTGGCGCAACTACCGCCGGCTGCGCACCGCGGTCGGCAGTCCGGTCGGAAGGCCGTCCAATGGTTGACCAACTGGCCCCCGCCCAGCTCCCCACCGGCGGCCCGCCCCCGGAGCCCGACGGCGCGCGCCCGTTCGGGCGCCTGCGCGCGGGGCCGCTGCGCGCGCTGCGCGCCGGCTGCCGGGAGGCCGGGCCGCTCGGCGTCTTCGCCCGCCTGGCCCTGCCGGTGGCACTCGCCCTGTGGCTGCTCGCGTTGCCCCGGGTGCGGCTCGGCGGCATGGGCGACCTCGGCCTGATCCAGGTGCTGCCGGCCCTGTACTGGACCGGCCTGGCCCTGCTGGTGGCCGGCTTCGTCGCCGTCCTGCGCGACCGGCGGATCCGCCAGCGCTGGGCGGCCGGGTACGTCCTCGCCCTGATCGCCTTCCTCCACGCCACGCCCACCCTGCTCTACCCGGAACTGCGCTACGCGTGGGCCTGGAAGCACGTGATGGTCGTGGACGCCATGCTGCGCCACGACGGCTCCGTGCCGAACGCCGGCGAGCTGGACATCTACAACCAGTGGCCCGGCTTCTTCCAGCTCAACGTGCTGCTGCTGCGCGCCACCGGCCTGCACTCCGCGCTCGGGTACGCGGCCTGGTTCCCGGTGCTCACCAACGTCCTGCTGCTCGGCCCGCTGCTGCTGATCTTCCGTACCGTCACCCGGGACCGGCGGCTGGTCTGGGGCGGCATCTGGATCTACTACAGCACCTCCTGGATCGGCCAGGACTACTTCTCCCCGCAGGCCTTCTCCTACCTGCTGTTCCTCGCGGTGCTCGCGCTGGTGCTGCGCCGGCTGGCGGCCACCCGCGTCGCGCAGGGACCGCCCGGCGGGGGAGCGTCCGCCGGCCGGGACGCCACGGCGGGTGGGGGAGCCACGGCGGGTGGGGGAGGCCCGGCGGGTGGGGGAGGCACGGCGGGTGGGGGAGGTCCGGCCGGCGCGCGGAGCGGCCCGGGCACCGGCGCCCGGGCGATGACCTGGGTGACCGATATCCCGCCCCGGGGCGGCTGGCGCCCGCTGCCGTTCGCCCTGGTGCTCGTCCTGACGGCCGCCATCGCCTGCTCGCACCAGCTCACCCCGCTGATGCTGATCAGCGCCCTGCTGATGCTCGCCCTCCCGCGGCGCAACCGCCGGGTGGTGCTGCCCGCCCTGGTCGGTGCCGTCGGCATCACCTTCGCCTGGGACGCCACGGTCGCGCGGCCCTACCTGGCCAAGAACATCGGCAACCTGGTCGCCGCGCTGGCCTCGCCCGACAACAACGCGCTGCCCGGCCTCCAGCGGCTCGCCCAGCCCGCCCCCGGACAGGTGTTCGCCTCCTGGGTCGACCGGGGCCTGACCGCCGCCGTCCTGCTGCTCGCGGTGACGGCGGTGGTGCACCACCGCTGGGTGCGCCGCACCACCCTGCCGCTGCTCCTGATCGCGCCCGTCCCGCTGCTGCTCGCCAACAGCTACGGCGGCGAGATGATCTTCCGCGCCTACCTGTTCGCGCTGCCCGCGGCCGCGCTGCTCGCCGCGACCGTGCTGATCCCCTCCTCCCGTGCTCCGGCCGGCCCCGCCGCCCCGGCGGGCACCCCCGCGGGCGACCGGACCCGCCGCCCGCGCCGGGCGCTGCCCGCGGTGCGCCGGGGGCTGACCCTGGTGGCGCTGCTCGCCCTGCTGGGCGGCCTGGTCTTCGGCTACTACAGCAAGGAGGCCATGAACACCTTCAGCCCCGGCGAGGTCGCCGCACTGCGCTACGTCGCGCACACCGCGCCGCCGGGGTCGCGGATCGTCTCGGTCACCGCGGACCTGCCCGGCTCCGAGGAGCGCTACGACGAGCTCAGCCGGACGGCGCTCTCGGTGGGCACGCCCGACGACCGCCGGCAACTGGTCGCCGACCCGGCCTCGGCCGTCGAGGCCGCACTCGCCGACCCCGCCGTCACCGGCCCCTCGTACCTCGTGCTGACCAAGGCCCAGATCGCCGAGTGCACGCTGACCGGCATCCTGCCCGCCGACACCGTCGACCGGGTCCGCGCGGCGGCCTCCGCCTCCCCGACGCTGCGGGTGGTGTTCACCGACGGTGACGCCACCGTCTACCGGCACTCCGCCCAGGTCGCCGTCGAGAGCCCGTTCGCGGAGAGTGGGCAGTGATGATGAGGCCGCCTCCCCGCACCGCCGCCCGGCTGGCGCTCGCCCTGCTCGGCTGGGCCGCGCTGGCGTCCACCGGGCTGGCGGCGGGCAGTCCGCCGCGCGTCGCGCTGACCGGCGGCTTCCTGGTGATCGGCCCGGGGGCGGCCGTCCTGCTGGCCCGGCCCACCGTCGCCCGGACGGCCGGCGGGCCCGATCGGCTCGCCGCCGCCTCGCTCGCGGTGGCGCTGAGCACCGCGCCGGCCGCGCTGACCGCCGTCGCGCTGCTGGGCTACCACGTCTTCTCGGTGGGCGCCGCGCTCGCCGCCCTGGCGGCCGTCACCACGGTGCTCGCCCTGGTGCCGCACCGCACCCGGCGGGGCCGGCCGGCCGGGGCGCGGCCGAGGCACGGACGGTGGCGACCGGGCCGGGCCCGCCGGCCGGCCGGTGGCTTAGCGGCGGCCGCCCTGCTGGTGTCGGCCGCCGCCTGTTCCGGTACCCCCGGGACGGCCGGCGGCTCCGGGCCGACGGGGTCGGGCACCGGGCTGCCGGCGGGCGCCGCCGCGAACCGGCCCCCGGCGCCCGGCACCTGGCGGCTGGTGTTTGACGACGAGTTCACCGGCTCCTCGCTCGACACGGCGAACTGGACCACCTGCTACGACTGGAACGACGGTGGCTGCACCAACGCCGGCAACGGCGAGGACCAGTGGTACCAGCCGGGCCAGGTCAAGGCCGGCGGCGGCCGCCTCACCCTGACCGCGCAGCCCCGGACGGTGAAGGGCAGCGACGGCCGGACGTACCCGTGGGTCTCCGGCATGGTCAGCACCGGCCGCGACTCCTGGAACGCCGAACCGCGCCACACCTTCACCTACGGCTACTTCGCGGCCTCGATCAAGGTCCCGGCCAACCCGCACGGCTTCTTCCCCGCCTTCTGGCTGATCCCGGCCGCGACCAGGGGCACCCCGCCGGAGGTGGACATCGCCGAGTTCCCCAACACCGACCAGTACGTCCACATGAACCTGCACTGGCGCGGCGCGGACGGCTCCGACCAGCACGTCGGCCAGAACTGGGGCCCCGCCGACTTCTCCGCCGGCTACCACGTCTTCGGCGTCGACTGGGAGCCCGCCGCGGTGACCTGGTACGTCGACGGCAAGGCCTGGTTCCAGGTCACCGACCCCTCGCGGATCCCGGCCGTGGCGATGGAGATCGTGATCAACCTCGCCGTCGGGTACCTGGAGTCGCCGCCCGCCGGGACGGACTCGGCGGCCCTGCAGGCGCAGTGGGTCCAGGTGTGGCAGCACTGAGAGAGGTGGGAGTGCCATGGCAGGAGGCCCGCTGGGCGTCGACCGCGCCGTCCCCGCGCTGCTGGTGAAGGTCGGTCACTACCCGCTGTCGCACAGCGCCGTCGGCGTGGTGCGCTCGCTCGGCCGGCTCGGCGTCCCGGTCTACGCGATGGTCGAGGACCGGCTGACGCCCACCGCGCTCTCCCGCTACCTGACCGGAGCGCTGGTCAGGCCGAGCACCGGCCGGGAGCCGCCCGCCGAACTGGCGGCCGCCCTGCGGGGGGTGGCCCGCGAGGTGCGGCGGCGGAGCGGGCGGCGGGCCGTGGCGGTGGCCACCGACGACGAGGCCGCCGTGCTGCTCGCCGAGCACGCGACCGAGCTGGCCGAGGACCTGCTGCTGCCGCCGGTGCCGCCCGGTCTGCCCCGGCGCCTCGCCGACAAGGGCGGCCTGCACGACCTCTGCCGCGGTACCGGCACCCCCACCCCGGCCGCCCGGACGCCCGTCGACCGGGCCGGACTGCTGGCCGCCGCGGCCGAGTTCGGGTATCCGCTGGTGCTGAAGAACCTCGCCTCCTTCACCCGGCTGGAGCGCCCGGTGGTCGGCCACACGACCGTCGTCCGGAGCGAGGCGGAGCTGCTGTCCCACTGCCCGCCCAGGGCCTCCTGCGACGGGCCGCCGCTCGCGGTGCTCGTCCAGGAGTACCTGCCCGCCGAGCAGGCGCAGGACTGGATCACCCATCTGACCTGTGGCCCCGGCGGCGAGCCGCTGGCCGTCTTCACGGGCGTCAAACTGCGGTCCTGGCCCCCCGGGGCGGGCGTCACCACCCGGGCCGGGGCCGTCGCCAACCCCGAGCTGGCCGAGCTGGCCGTCCGGCTCTGCCGGCGGCTCGGCTACTGCGGGATCGCCGACCTCGACTGGCGGCTCGACCTGCGGGACGGCCGGTACAAGCTGGTGGACTTCAACCCGCGGACGGGCGCGCAGTTCCGGCTCTTCGAGACCACCGCGGGCGTCGACGTGGTGCGGGCGCTGCACCTGTCGCTCACCGGGCGACCGGTGCCGCCCGGGCCGCAGCTGCGGCGCGGCTACGGGGTCGGCCAGCTCGACCTGCTCTCCCTCGGGTCCGCCGCGTGGCACGAGCACCGCCCGCCCGCCGAGCCGTGGCCGCGCCGGGGCACCGAGCGGGCCTGGCTCTGCACGGACGATCCGCTGCCCGCCGTGGCCGTCGCCGCCCGGTTCGGCGGCCGGGCCGCGCGGTACGCCGCCCGCCGCCTGGCGGCCGCGGCCCGGGGCGGGTGAGCGCGGGGGGCGTGACGGGGCACGCCGTCAGGGCGGCGGCGAGTGGGCGCGCGGGGGCGGGTGTTGACGGCCGGTCAGTCCGGTGCTCCCTCGGTGAGCGCGGCCGTGATCCGGCGGGCCGCGAAGTCCGTACCACAGACGAAGCGCAGCAGCGGGCCGAAGGAGTTCGCCGCGGACAGCCCGGTGAAGTACAGCCCCGGCACCGAGGATTCGAAGCCGCCGGTCAGCCGGGGCGCCCCGTCCGCCGTGCGCCGCACCGCCCGCCGCAGGCCCGGGTCGAGCAGTTCCAGGCGTTCGACGTCCACCCGGTAGCCGGTGGCCGCCAGCACGTGGTCGACCTCCAGGGCGCCGGTGAGGCCGCGCAGCCGCAGCCGGACGGCGCCCGCCCGCTCCCGCGCGGACTCCACCGAACACCCGGTGAGCACCGGCACGCCCGCGTCCTCGACCCGTTCGCGCAGCCACCAGGCACCGGCCGGGCCGAGCACCGTCCGCACCCGGCCGGCCCGGACGCCGTCGGGGAGATGACGGAAGGCCCAGGGGGCGCGGCAGTAGCCGAGGAGGTTCCAGCCGGGCCCGAGTTCGGTGCCCGGGTACCGGGCGCGCACCGCCGCCGGCCGCTCACCCGGCAGGTCCGCCCCGGGCGCGGCCCCGAACCGCAGCCGGGCCGTCCGGGCCACCAGCGTGGGCCGCGCCCCGGCCTCGGCCAGCAGGGCGGCGCTCTCCAGCGCCGACTGCCCGGCGCCCACCACCGCGACCCGGCGCCCCGTGAAGTGGCCCAGGTCCGCGTGGTCCGAGGTGTGCGAGGCGAGGCCCGCCTCCCGCGGCGCGGCCAGTTCGCCGGGGACGTGGGCGAAGGCCCGCAGCCCGGTGGCGAGTACCACGGCCCGGCTCCGGAGCTCCTCACCGGTGTCCAGCCGCAGCCGGAAGACACCGTGGTCGTAGCCGATGCCGAGTACCGAGCAGCGCTCGACCCCGGGCACGCACCGCTGCTGGAACCAGTCGCCGTAGGCGATGAACTCCGCGATCGGCACGGGGTAGCGGTCGCCGATCGGCGCCACGCCCAGGGCCGTCCGGTGGTCGGCCAGCCGGTGGCCGGGGGCGGGCGCGGAGATGTTCGAGGCACGCGGGGTGGACTTCAGGAACATCCCGGCGGGCATGTGGTCGCGCCATCCCGCCATCGGCTCCCCGAACACCCGCAGGTCGCCGCCCCGCGCCGCCAGGTGGGCGGCCGTCGCGAGCCCGTACGGCCCGGCCCCCACGACGGCGATCGGCAGTCGGCGATGCGTCGGCACGGACGCCTCCCGGAGTACTCGGACGTCCCTCCAGAATGCCCCCTTCGGCCGGTCGGCGGCATCAGGTGCGTGGACGAACCGGCCCGCCCGGCGGTGCGGCCCGGCGCCGGCTCAGCCGACCAGCAGGGGCAGCTCGATCGAGTGGCCGGTCCGCTCCACCTTGGCGCGGAGGTAGCGGACGTTGCTGGCCGACAGGTGCACCCCGGTCGGCACCCGGCGCTCGACCGTGATACCGAGGCCGGCGAGTTGGTCCGCCTTGTCCGGGTTGTTGCTCAGCAGGTCGATGCCGGTCATGCCGAGCGCCGCCAGCATCTGGGCGGCGGCGGTGTAGTCGCGCCCGTCCTCGGGCAGGCCCAGCGCGGTGTTGGCGTCATAGGTGTCGAGCCCGGCGTCCTGGAGGGCGTAGGCGTCCAGCTTGTTGTACAGCCCGATGCCCCGGCCCTCCTGCCGCAGGTACAGCAGGTAGCCGCCGGCCTCGGCGATCCGCTCCACCGACTCGCGCAGCTGGGGCCCGCAGTCGCAGCGGTCCGAGCCGAAGACGTCGCCGGTCAGGCACTCCGAGTGCAGCCGCACCAGCGGCGTCCCGCCCTCCGGGGTGCTGCCGAAGGCGAGCGCCAGGTGCTCGGCGCCGTCGGCCAGGCCGTGGAAGGTGAACACCTCGGCGTCCGCCCGGTACCCGTCCGGGAAGGTGAGCGGGATGCGCACCCGGGAGCGCACCGTGGCGGTGCCGGGCTGCGTCGGAGCGGTGCCAGGCTGCGTCGGGGCAGGCTGCGGCATGGGCGGGGCCTCCGTTACCGGGGTGATGGTCGGACCCCGACGGTACTCGGTAGTTCCAATTTGAACAACTGTGTTCCGAGCCGCCCGCACCGGAGTGGAGCGGGACGGCGCAGGCTCGCAACACCCCGTGGGGCCCGCCTGTTCCCACCGGCCACGACGGAGGGGGCGGGCGGCCTGCGAGGCCGCCCGCCCCCTCCGTGGCGTGCTAGAGAGTGCCGGTGACGGCGGTGCCGGTGTGGTCGCCGTTCACGCCCTGGAGGTTCAGGGCCTGGGGGGCGGTCCAGTTGCCGTCCGCGAGGCGGGTGGTGGTCAGGACGCGGTTGTCGCCGGTGGTGATGGCGAACTGGGCGCCGGTGTCGACCGGGGCGGCGCTGACCGAGGTGGCGGTGACCTGTCCGATGACGCTGCTGACGGAGCCGAAGGGCTGCCAGGTGGCGTTGGCGTAGCGGATGCTGTGGAGCTGGGCGCCGGTGTCGGTGACGACGACGAGGTTCATGTCGTCACCCTGGCGGGCCATCGCGAGCGAGGTGACCGGGGCGGTGGAGCCGGCGGCGCCGGCGACCGCGCCCCAGGCGCTCCAGCTGCCGGTGGAGCCGGAGCGGATGGTGTGGTAGACCTGCCCGCCCGCGACGGCGGCGACCTGGAGGTCCCCGCCGACTCCCGCCGTGGCGAGGGTGGTGACGCCGCTCAGGGGCCCGGCGGCCTCGAAGACCTTGCCGAAGCCGGTCCAGTACCCGCCGCTGGTGCGGACGCTGTGGAAGAGCCGGCCGTCGGCGAGGACGACGACCTCCAGGTTGGCGCCGGTGGAGGCGATGGCGACCTGGGTGATGTTGCCGAGGTCGCCGACGTTGGTGTTGAGGTCGCCGAAACCGGCCCAGCTGCCGTCGAGGTGGCGGATGGTGTGGTGCAGGTGGCCGTCGCCGCCGAGGGCGACGACGTGGGTGTCGCCGTTGATGCCGGCGGTGGCGACGGCGCGCACGCCGCCGATGTCCCCGGCCTTGGCCTGGACGTCCTCGAACGGGGTCCAGGAGCCGTCGTAGAGGCGGGCGGCCTGGAAGAGGCCGGTGCCGCCCTTGACCAGGGCCTGGGTCTTCCAGCCGACCGAGGTACCGCGCACCTGCTGGACCCAGGCGGTGAGGTCGTCGACGCGGGTGTTGGTGGCGCCGGTGCGGGTTTCGGTGCTGCCGAAGCAGCCGCCGCCCTGCCAGGAGCGGGAGGCGATGGCGGCGAGTTCGGTCTTGCCGTTGACCTCGCGGACGGCGGGGGCGCCGGTGTCGCCCTTGCAGATCGAGGCGCCGTTGGTGCCGGTGGTGCTGACGGCGTTCGCGGTAACGGCGCCGACGTTGAAGATGCCGCTGTGGAGCTTGAGGGGCGCCCACTCGGTCTTGGTGCGGCCGTAGGCGGGTACGCGCAGGTTCTCGCCGGCGGTGGGTGCGGTGGTGGCGAGGGTGAGCGGGGCGATGCCGTCGACGGGTGTGGCGAGGCGGGCCATGACGAGGTCGCGGTCCTGGCGGGGGACCAGCTCGACGATGTCGGTGGTGGCGCCGGTGGTGGTGGTGAGGTCGGTGCGGCCGACGGTGGCGGTGGTCTTCCACTTCGGTGCGCCGGCGGTCAGGGCTTGGGGTTGGGCGGGGTCGTCGGCGAAGCAGCTGGCGGCGGTGATGATCCAGTTGCGGTCGACGAGCGCGCCGGTGCAGGCGCGGACGTTGTCGCCGATGGCGAGCTTGGCGGTGTAGGCGTAGGTGCCGTCCGCCGCGGGGTCACCGACGAGCGCGCCGGCGGGCGCGGCGGAGAAGGTGGCGAGCGCGCCGACGACGGCGGTCGCGGCGGCGAGCGCGCCCGCGCGGCTGGTACGGGCGGAGGTGGTGCTGGGCATGGAGGTCCCCCCTGGGATCCGGATGGTACGGGTGGTGACGGTGGGGCAGATGATCACTTCGATCGCCAACCGCACTTGGTCATTCGTCATGACACAAGGTCAAGACCTCGGTCGGGGCCTCGTCGGCCGCCTGATCCAGCCGCGAGTCGATCTGGGGGCCACGGGTTCGGGGTCCCTCGGCTCCGGCTCGTGGCACGACTGCGGTGTGCGGCCGACCCGTTCAACGGGTCGGCTGCACACCGCAGTTCGGTGGGTCAGGGGGCGGAGGGGCCGCCCGGGTAGCGGGTCCAGCCCTCTGCGGCGGGGTCGACGGCCCACAGGGTGCTGTTGGTGTCGCGGAAGTAGGTGACCAGGTGGCTGTCGGCGGGGTCGACGACGGTCTGGGGAACGGCATCGGCGGCCATCACGGTGCCGGTGGGCGCGCCGGGGCCTGCGGGGGTGCGCTGGAACTTGGTCCAGCCGTCACCGGCCCCCTGGGCGTCGTAGGAGTACAGGTAGTTCTCCGGGCCGTTCACGTACACGACGACATGCTGGTTGAGCGGGTTGACGACGGCGACGGGGTCCGTCGCGGCGTTGGGTCCGAGGTCGCGCCAGCCGGCACCGGACGGGTCGACGGACCACAGATGGTTGGCGGTGTCACGGATGTAGGTGACGAAGTGGCCGTCGGCGGGGTTGACGACGGTGCTGGGGACGGCATCCGGCGCCATCACCGTACCGGCCGGGGTGGGGACGAACTCGGTGCGGCCGGAGCCGCGTTCGTCGATGGAGTTCAGCTGATTGTTCGGGCCGTTGACGTGGATGACGATGTGGCCGTCGTTGGGGTTGATGACGGGGACCGGATCGGCGGCGGCGAGCGGGCCCAGG
Organism: Kitasatospora sp. NPDC028961; assembly: GCF_055564815.1. NCBI lineage: Bacteria > Bacillati > Actinomycetota > Actinomycetes > Kitasatosporales > Streptomycetaceae > Kitasatospora > Kitasatospora sp. NPDC028961. The sequence continues at coordinate 37,776 of NZ_JBVHVO010000038.1, forward strand.
TCGTGCCAGCCCTCGCCCTTGGGGTCCACGGACCACAGGTGGCTCGCGGTGTCACGGACGTAGGTCACCAGGTGCTTGTCGACGGGGTCGACGATGGTGCGCGGGACGGCGTTGGGCGCGAGCTTCGTGCCGGCGGGGATGGCGGGGAACCTGGTCCAGCCGGCGCCGCGCTGGTCGTAGGACCAGAGGAGGTTCTCCGGGCCGTTGACGTAGACCACGATGTGGTCGTTCGTGGGGTCGACGGTCGCGGTGGGCGAGGCGGCGGCGTAGGCACCGAGGTCGGTCCAGCCCTCGTCCTGGAGGTCGACGGACCACAGGTGGTTACTGCTGTCCTGGACGTAGCTGACCAGGTGCTTGTCGGCGGGGTCGGCGACCGTGAACGGCGTGCCCGTGACGAGCGTCCCGGACGGGGTGGTGTGGCGGGTCTTGTTGATCCACGCGCCGAGGTCGTCGACGCGGGTGTTGGTGGCGCCGGTGCGGGTCTCGGTGCTGCCGAAGCAGCCGCCCTGCCAGGAGCGGGAGGCGACGGCGGCGAGTTCGGTCTTGCCGTTGACCTCGCGGACGACGGGGGCGCCGGTGTCGCCCTTGCAGACCGCGGCACCGTTGGTGCCGGTGGTGTCGATGCCGGTGGGCTTGACGGCATCGAGGGTGAACACACCGGAGTGGAGCTTGAGGGGCGCCCACTCGGTCTTGGTGCGCCCGTAGCCGGGTACGCGCAGGTTTTCGCCGGCGGTGGGCGCGGTGGTGGCGAGGGCGAGCGGGGCGATGCCGTCGATGGGCGTGGCGAGGCGGGCCATCACGAGGTCCCGGTCCTGGCGGGGGACCAGCTCGCTGATCTCGGCGGTCGCGCCCGTGCTGGTGGTGAGGTCGGTGCGGCCGACGGTGGCGGTGGTCTTCCACTTCGGTGCGCCGGCCTGCAGCGCGGCAGGCTGGGCGGGGTCGTCGGCGAAGCAGCTGGCGGCGGTGATGATCCAGTTGCGGTCGACGAGCGCGCCGGTGCAGGCGCGGACGTTGTCGCCGATGGCGAGCTTAGCGGTGTAGGCGTAGGTGCCGTCCGCCGCGGGGTCACCGACGACGGCGCCGGCGGGCGCGGCGGAGAAGGTGGCAAGCGCGCCGACTGTCAGGGTCGCGGCCAGCGCGCCCGTCACCCGGACACGGGCAGAGGTCTTGGAAAGCATGGGGTGGGTCGTCCTCGGTCTTGAAGGTGGACGTATGCGTCGACTCGGTGGTCAGCCGGTGACGTGCAGTTCGACGACGGTGGTCGGAGCCTGGCCGAGCCCCTCGCCGACGCCCGCGAAGCCGTCCTTGGGAACGTCCAGGGTCTGGGTGGACCCACCGGCGGTGAGGCCGGCCTGTACGGAGCGCCCCGAGGTCTGAACGGCGAAGACGTCGACCAGCTCCAGGGTCAGGAAGCCGGTTGTGGTGGTGGCCGTGAAGCACACCTTGTTGTCCTTGTTGCCAGGTGCTCGGGTCCAGATCTGGATCTGCGTCGCGCCGGCGCAGTCGGCGAGAAGGATGTGCCCGTCCCCGCGCATGATCTTGAGGCCGGTCAGCGTGGAGCCGCCGGGGTAGGAGAAGTCCTCGACGGCCGACGGCGGGAGGGTGCCGTCAGCGGGTGGTGGTGCCGTGTCGGCGGCGGCGAACGCGCTCAGGCCGAACACGCCTGCGGCGGCGGTGGCGGCGATGACGGCCGCCCAACCGCGGACGCGGTGTTTCATGGGGTCCCCCGGATCGATGGTGTCGGGTACTGAGTGGCCGGCCGGCGACCGGCTCGGTGACGGATCAGCCGGTGATGCGCAACTCGACGAGCATGGTCGGCTTCTGCCCGAGCGCCACACCGACAGTGGCGGCCCCGCCCTTGGCGACGTCCACGGTCTGGGCGACGCCCTCGGCGGTCAGATTGGCGCGCACGGCCCGCTCGTTGCTGGTCTGGATCATGAAGGTCTGCGGCAGTTCGAGCGAGAGGTAGCCGCTCGAACCGGTGACGCGGAAGCAGACGCCGGGACCGCCGCTGGGGCTGGTGGCGGCGGTGCTCCACAGCTGGATCTGGGTGGCCGTGTTGCAGTCGGCCAGCACGATGTGACCGTCACCGCGGATGAGCTTCAGCTGGGGGAGGGGCGAGACGCCGGGGTAGGCGAAGTCCTCCACCGCCGGCGGCGGGGTGGCGGTGTCGTCGCCGGGAGCGGTGTCGGCGGAGGCCAGTGCGGTGGCGCCGAAGGTGGTGGCGGCCGCGAGGGAGCCGGCGACCAGCCAGCGGGATATGTTGCTCTTCATCTCGATTTCCCTTCAGGTGGGTTGACTTCACCCGGGGGAACGGTCGACGTCCAACTACTCGACGGTCGGCATCGTTGATCCGACACGCACGAGACAGATGGAATGGCGGCGGTGGCGCGCCATTCCCGGCCCCCGATGGCTTGAGCGGTTCGCAGTCTAGGGCATCGTCGAGAGCCCTCCGCGGTTATGGCTGGATCAAGTGATGGCGCAGGTCAGACGAGTTGGTCCGATGATTTGACGGATCGGGAGATTGATCTCCTTTTGTCTGGTTTTGCCATCCGTTGCAGCCGAGTAAAACCTCTGGGTGCAGCCCTGACGGGTCGCTATTCCGGTCGGTCGGGTATTCCCCTGTGGATATGCTCCACCCCAGTCGAATCTCGGCTGTCGGATCGTGGAGGGGTCTCTGGTGGGTGGAATAGTTGTCCGGTCCGGGCGGCGAAGGCGGGGTGGGCAGTCGATATCCGCCGTGGTCAGCCTGCGCGTGCTGCCATTGGCGCTCGCGGCCGGTCTGTTGGGGGCCGCGCCGGCCATGGCCGCAGATGCGCCGGGTGGCACGACCGCCGTCGTGTCGACGGACCGTGCCAATGTGGTTGCGTTCTGGCAGGAGGGTGGTCCAGCGGTCAAGGCCGCGGCTGAGGCTGCGCTGACTGGCTCGGACGCGGACGTGCGCAAGTTCCTGGACAGCGAGCACGTCCTTGCCCAGGTGCAAGACGACCAGGTCAGTGCCGCGCAGATCCTCACCTTGGGTGGAACCGGGGTGCGAGAGATGGCGCGTAAGGCGCTTGCAGGCACCCCCAAGGAGCTGCAGGATTTCCTGGACGGTGGCTATCAGGAGGCGCTGAAGAGCGACCAGCAGGTCAAGGCCGCCTCGTTGATCAACGGTGCCGGTCCCGGTGTGCAGGCTGCGGCGAGGGCCGCCCTCAACGGGACTCCGACCGATGTCCAGGTGTTCCTGAATGAAGGTCAGTACACCGCGCGGGACACCGATGACCGGGTGAAGCTGGTCCAGATCCTCTCCGCGGGTGGGCCGAACACCCAGGCCGCCGCCAGGCTGGCGCTCAACGGGACCATCGACGACGTCCGTGAGTTCCTCGAGGTCGGCCAGCACGTGGCCAAGGCCCGTGACGTGGAGCACACGAGCGTCGAGCAGCTGACCCAGCAGGCCAAGGAGGCGTCCGCGCAGGCCGCCCGCGAGACGGAGGATGCCAAGGAGTCCGCGGCACAGGCGATCGCGGCCTCACAACTGGCCAAGGAGTCGGCAGCGAAGGCCGCCGCCGAGACCGAGGCTGCGCACAACGACACGGTCGCCGCGACCGCCGCCGCCGGACGAGCGGCGGACGCCGCCAACCGGGCGACCGACGCGGCGCAGACCGCGGTGAAGGCCGCCCGCTCCGCCACCAACTCGGCCCGCACGGCGGCCAGTGCGGCCAGCCAGGCCGCTTACGCCGCGGCTGGCGCGGCCCGGGCCGCAACCGCCGCCCGCAACGCGGCGGCGGGAGCCGCCTCTGACCGTGGCAAGGCCGACGCGGCCACGGCGGCCGCCACGGCGGCCGAGACCGCTGCCAAGGCCGCGGACCTGGCCTCGGGGTCGCTGACCCAGGCCACGGCCGCCGCGAGCGCGAGCGCCGAGGTGGCCGAGTCGGCCCTGAGCGCCAGCGGGAATGCCATGGCCGCCGCCACCGCAGCCGGACAGGCCGGTAGCTACGCCGGCGTGGCCGGTTCCCAGTCGGCGCGTGCCAAGGCCGCGGCAGCCGCGACCCAGCGTCAGGCCCAGGAAGCCTCCAGGGCGGCGACCGCCGCCAAGTCCCTGGCCGGCGAGGCCGCGAAGGCGACCGCCCAGGCGAAGGTGCTCGCGGACTCCGCCGCCGCACACGCCCACAACGCGGCGGCCGCCGCCTACGACGCCGCCCAGCATGCCGGGGAGGCCGCACAGGCCGCCGACCGGTCCAAGGCGCACGCCGACGCGGCGGTCGCCGCCGCGCAGACCGCCAAGGACGCCGTCGACGAGGCCAATCGGGTCCACGACCTCGCCCAGCGGGCAGAGGCCGAGGACCTCGCGTCGCAGACCGCCACCGATGTCGAACGGGTCAGGTCCGCCAAGGCTGCCTACGACGACAAGCAGGCCTCGATCGGCGAGGGCGTTCAGCAGCTGCGCCGAACCAAGGACGAGGCCACCCGCCTCGCCACCGCGCTGGCACAGGCGAACCCCGACACTGCGGCAATCGTCACCGACGGGCGCAAGCTCGCCGTCCTGTCGATGAAGATCGCCGGTCCCTGGGAGGTCACAGGAGCCCGCACGGCGCTTGCCGGTACCGACCAGGACGTGCTCGACTTCGTCCGTGACGGTCGCCGCCGGGCGATCGAGATGGACGACCGGGAGCGCGTCCAGAACCTCGCCACCACCTCAGACCTTCCGGCGGTGCGCGCTGCGGCGGCGAACGCCCTGCAGGGAGACACCGGCGCTGTCACCGCCTTCCTGAGTACCGGTCAGTACCAGGCCGCGACTGCGGACTTCCAGGTCAGTGTGGCCAAGATCGTCAGCACTGGCGGACCCAGTGTCCAGGCCGCCGGCCGTGCCGCGCTCAACGGCAACGTCGACGCGCTGCGTGACTTCCTCGCCAGCGGCCGCTACCTGGCCCAGCTCGCCGACGACCAGGTCGTCGCGGCAGGGCTTCGTCAGTCCGGTGGTCCCGAGGTCAAGGCCGCGGCGCAGATCGCGCTCGAGGGTCCGCCGGAGGTACTCCGGGCCTTCATCGAAACCGGGCAGTACATCACCGCTCGCAAGGACGCGCTCGCCGCGACTCACGCGGCCGAGATCCAGCGGATGATCTCCGAGGCATCGGCGGTCACCGCCTACGCTCAGCAGAGCGCCGCCGAGGCTGTCCAGGCCGCAGCCCTCGCCAGGAACGCCACCGGCGAGGCCAACGCCGCGTCCGCCCAAGCCGCTGCGTCTGCCAGTGCCGCTGCGGGTTACGCCGCCGAGGCGAAGAACAAGGCCGACGCGGCCGCCGCGAGCGCGAAAAAGGCCGCAGACGCGGCGAAGACCGCCGCCTCCGCCGAGGCTTCAGCTCGTCACTCCGCGGCTTCTGCGGCCTACTCGGCCCAGCAGGCCCAGCGCTCGGCCGCCAATGCGAGCTTGTCTGCGCGGGATGCATACGCCTCCGCCGCCCGGGCGAAGGCCGACGCCGAGGCCGCCGGTCAGGACACGGCGGTCGCCGCGCAGGCCGCGCGCAACGCCATGGACACGTACAAGACCAAGTACGTCGCCGAGCAGGAGGCCGCCCGCGTGGCCGCGGCCCAGGCCGCCAGTGACGCCGCCGCCAAGCAGCAGGCCGAGCAGGACAAGAAGTCGGCGACCGACACGCTGGAGGCCGAACTCCGCAAGGAGGCCGCCCAGCACAAGTCGGGCTGGCTGGACACGGTCCTGAACGTCACCCACGGGGTCCTGGACCTCATCGGAGGCGTCGGAGGCGTCTTTGCGCCGGGCCTAGCGGACATCGCCGACCTGATCAACTGCGGGATCTACGCCCTGCAGAAGGACGTCGAGAACGCGATCCTGTCCTGCGTCGGTGCGATCCCGCTCGCCGGGGACGCCGCCGCCGTGGCCAAGCTTGCCAAGTGGGCCGAGAAGATCCCCGGCGGCAAGAAGGTCATGGAGTTCTTGGACAAGCTGTTCTCCAAGCTCCCCGGCAGTTGCCCCATCGGCAGGAACAGCTTCCCGGCCGGCACCCGTGTGCTGATGGCGGACGGTTCGACCAAGCCGATCGAGCAGGTCCGGGTCGGCGACCAGGTCCTGTCCGGCGACCCCGCAAGTGGACAGACCGGCGCCCGCCGGGTGGACGCGACGATCTACACCCCCGATGACCGTGACTTCACGGACCTGGTGGTGCTGACGGGGGAGAAGGCCGGCACGCTGACCGCGACCGACCACCACCCCTTCTGGTCCGAGAACCGTCAGAACTGGGTGGACGCCGCCGATCTCCGGGCCGGCGACCTGGTGCTAACGGCTTCCGGTGCGACTGCCACGATCTCGGGCGTCCGCCACTGGACCACCTTGCAGCCCGCCTACAACCTCTCGGTCAGCGATCTCCACACGTACTATGCGATCGCCGGTACAGTGCCGGTACTGGTGCACAATACGGGATTGTGCACCGAGAAGATCGATGACGCCTTCTACAACCCCAGCGGCAGGTCCTCTCAGGATCAGTTCGAATACCACTGGGACAAGCATGGGAAGGCGCGCGGCGTCACGCATGAGCAGTACCTCAAGGATGCGAAAGACTGGGCTGCGGGCATTGCCCAGCCAGGAGGAAAGAGGGGGCTCAACGCCAGTTTGGAAACTCTGGCGGACGGGTCGCGCGGGATCAAGTACGTGGACCCCCAGACGGGTAAGGGTGGGATCGTCGGTCCTGACGGCAAGGCCGTAACCTTCTGGTATGGCGCCGACTAGCGAGAGGATGGGTCGTTGTCGGATTTTATGGAGGACTACGCTCTCTGGCGGCGCTTGTCGTTCCCCAGTCTCCGCCGCGGCGAGAATCTGTTGCGCGCAGGCGAGAATCTGGCACTCATCCATGGCGACCTGGCCCTCGCTGATGAGCATGTGACCCAGGTGATCCTTTTTGTCGAAGAGGGGATATTCAAGCCGGCCCGGGGAGACGTCATGGGGTTGCTTGAAGAGATCATCTCTCGCCTGGAACGATTTGGTGAAGGTGCCACCGTGGGAGAGCGGGAAGTTGTTGACGCCCACTATCGGTATGCGGTTCTGCTGCATCAAATATATGGTGAATACCTACGCGTAGGGACTCCGTAGGCCGTCACCTGATCGACTGGGAGTAGTGAAGGGCCGCTCGCAAAGTGCGAGCGGCCCTTCATTTTCCGCAGGACCTGTGTGTGACGGGCGCCGCTGCACAGAAACTCCCCCGTGCCCGTTTCGCTCCCGGACCCGATCGGAGCGGGCACAGGATGTCGGGTGGGGGAGGGTGGGGGGTTCCTACGGTGGTGGGCAGTGAGAGGGAAGGACGGGGTCGGGGTGCTGGAGCAGGTCAACCGGGCCATGGAGTACGTCGAGGAGCACCTGGACGGGGTGATCGACGTGGGTGAGCTGGCGCGGATCGCGCGGACGTCGGAGTACCACTTCCGGCGGATGTTCTCCGCGCTGGCCGGGATGCCGTTGTCGGAGTACGTGCGGCGCCGGCGGCTGACCGTGGCCGGGGCCGAGGTGCTGGCCGGTGAGCGGACGCTGCTCGATGTGGCGGTCCGGTACGGCTACAACTCGGGGGAGGCGTTCGCCCGGGCGTTCCGGGCGATGCACGGCGTCGGACCGGGTGAGGCCCGGCGCGGCGGCGTGGTGCTGCGGTCCCAGCCCCGGATGTCCTTCCGACTCGTCGTCGAAGGGAGCAGCAGTATGGAATACCGCATCGTGGAGAAGCCCGGGTTCCGGGTGGTCGGTCGGCGGGCCCGGGTCCCGCTCGCCCACGAGGGGGTGAATCCGGCCATCGCGGCGTTCATCCGGGGGATCCCACCGGGGGTCGTCGACCGGATCGCCGTCCTCTCGGACCAGGACCCGGACGGCGTCGTCTCGGTCACCGAGTTCTTCTCGGACAGCCGGGAGGAGGGCGTCGAACTCGACTACTACCACGCGGTGGTGGCGGGTGCGCACGTCGTCGTGCCGGAGGATCTGGACGTGCGGGAGGTGCCAGCCGGGACCTGGGCCGTCTTCTCCGTCACCGGGGCGTTCCCGCAGGCGCTCCAGGAGATGTGGCGGGACGTCTACACCCAGTGGTTCCCGTCCAACCCCTACGAGACCCGGCCGGGGCCGGAGATCCTGCGCACCCGTTTCCTGTCCGACGGCGTCGCCGAGGCGCAGCTGTGGACCGGCGTGGAGCGGGTCGCCCGGTGAGCCCTGCCGCATGGTGAACTGGGCCGGGGGGGGGGGGGGGGGGGGGGGGTCGCCTGGCCGCACACAAACAAGAAAAACACAACTACCCCCCCCCACCCCCCCCCCCCCTCTCCGCGTCTATGTCTCTTGC
>NZ_JBVHVO010000038.1:46088-66363 GCF_055564815.1 Kitasatospora sp. NPDC028961
GTAGAGGGGGGGAGGTGGTGGGTGTGTGGGGGGGTTTCTTCCTGGGGATCCTCGCGGCGGGGGGAGTGGGGATGGTCGGGGGGGCTTCGGCCGTCCCCCTCCCCCCGGCCGCCTGTTAGGGTCCGCGCATGACGAAGCGTGTGCCCTTCCAGGGGGCCGAGAAGGAGAGTCTGTTCGTTGCGCTCGACCGGCACCGCGACGCGGTGCTGTGGAAGCTGGAGGGGCTGGACGACGAGCAGCTGCGCCGGCCGATGACGGCGTCCGGGACGACGCTGCTGGGGCTGGTCAAGCACCTCGGCGGGGTCGAACTCGGCTGGTTCTGCCGGACGTTCGGCCGGGACACCGGCCCGCTGCCGTTCGACCTCGCCGAGGACGAGCAGTCCGACCTGCGGGTGCGCCCGGACGAGTCCACCGCCGATCTGCTGACCTTCTACGCCCGCGCCCGGGCCAGTGCCGACCAGGTCATCGAGGAGTTCGAGCTCGACGACCTGGGCCGGGCCTGGTTCGGCGACCAGGTGTCGCTGCGCTGGGTGCTGATCCACATGGCGACCGAGACCGCCCGGCACGCGGGCCACATGGACATCCTGCGCGAGCTGATCGACGGGCGGACGGGGGACCACAACCGGGGCTGACGGCCCGGGAGCGGGAGCGCCGGCCCCGGGTCAGCCCAGGAAGCGGCCGTCCCGGGCCACCACCCGCCCGGCCCGGACGACCAGTTCGCGCTCGGGCAGGTCGACCACCACCTGGGGCAGGCACTCGCCCGTCACCAGCATGAAGTCGGCCGGCGAACCCGGGGCGAGGTCGGCGGCGGGCAGCCCCAGCAGGTCGGCGCCGCCGCCGGCCGCGAGGGCGAAGCACTCGGTGAGCTCCGCGTCGGTCCGCGCGTCGGTGGTCCAGCCGAGCAGGTGGGCCCGGTGCAGCATGTCGGCGTTGCCGAACGGGCTCCAGGAGTCCCGCACGCCGTCCGAGCCGAGCCCGACCCGCACGCCGTGCGCCGCCAACTCCCGGAAGGGCAACACCTGGTGGGCGGACGGCGCGACGGTGGTGAGCCCGATGCCGGCCCCGGCCAGCAGCTCGGCCAGGGCGTCGAGCGGGCCGCCGGACAGCTCCGGCACGCAGAAGGCGTGGCTGACCACCACCCTGCCCTGCAGCCCGGCGGCCTTCGTCCGGGCGGCGATGTCGTGCAGCGGGGCGAGACCGCGCTCGCCGGTGTCGTGCAGATGGATGTCGAGGGGGAGGCCGTACCGCTCGGCGAGGCCGAAGACCTGGTCGAGCTGCGACGGCCCCTCGCTCGCGAAGCCCCCGGCCCCGCCGCCCCCGGCTCCGTCGAACCCGGCCGGGTCGATGCCGCCGACCGCGTCGATCAGCCCGCTCGCCGCCGCCTCCGCGAGCAGCGCCCCCGCGCCCGGCGTCCGGCGCACCCCGTGCTGCGGGAAGGCCACCACCTGGACGTCGAGCGCCGCGCCCAGTCGCTTCCGGGCGGCCACCAGCCCCTCCACGCCCGCCAGGCCGTACGCGGGTGCCACGTCCACATGGGCCCGCACCGCCCGGGTGCCCCGGGTCACCGCGTGCGCGAGGAGCCGCTCGGCCCGCTCGGCGAGCGGGGTGCGCTGGTGCTCGTACAGCTCGACGTCGCCCCGGACGTATTCCGGCATGCCGCGCGCCGGGCGCCGGCTGTACCAGGGTTCGCCCCAGGCGGTCTTGTCGGGGTGGATGTGCGCGTCCACCAGGGTCGGCAGCGCGATCCGTCCGCGGCCCTCCACGACCTCGACCCGCGCGCCCTCGGGGACCCGGTCGACCAGCAGTCCGCCGGCGGCGATCAGCTCGACGGGCGCGGCCGAGCCGTGCGGTCGGACGTCGCGGAAGACGGTGGCGGTGGGGTCGGCGCTGGTGGGGGTGGTCATGGGCCCTCCCGGTTCGGCGGGGTCGGTCGGCGACCCCAACCAACCCGACGGCGGCGCGACGCGTCAACTCCCGCTCGGCATGGTGACGGTGGTGCCCCGCCCGGCGGCCGGTCCCGGCACCGCTCGATCGGCGCGCACACGGGCTCCCGCCGGCGCCCCGCACGCCCGTTCGGCGCAGCAGCGGCGGACCGGGGCCGGGGCGGGCCGCATGCTGGGGCGGGGGAGGGAGCCAGCGGAGGAGTGGATCGAGGATGGTCAAGGCGTTCGGGTTCGTTGACTACGGCGGGCCGGAGACTCAGGAGTTCCTGGACCGGCCGGTGCTGGAGCCCGGCCCGGGCCAGCTGGCGGTCAGCGTCCGGGCGGCCGGAGTGAACCCGGTGGACTGGAAGATCCGCCGGGGACTCCTCGGGCGGGACCGCGAGCTGCCCGCCGTGCTGGGCCAGGAGGCGGCGGGCGTGGTCGAGCGGATCGGCCCGGACGTCACGGGGTTCACCCCCGGGGACGAGGTGTTCGGGATCGCGGCGGCGGGCGCCTTCGCGGAGCAGACCCTGCTGCTCGCGGCGATGAGCGCGGTCAAGCCCGCCGCGCTCGGGTTCGCCGAGGCGGCGACCCTCCCGGTGGCGGCCGCGACGGCCGACGACGGGCTCCGGGACGTCGGCGTGGGAGCCGGGCAGACGCTGCTGATCCTCGGCATCGCGGGCGGTGTGGGCAGCGTGGCCGCGCAGCTCGCCCGCAGCCGGGGCATCCGGGTCGTCGGCACGGCGAGCGACGCCAACCGCGGCTACGTGGAGTCGCTGGGCGCGGTGCAGGTGCGGTACGGCGACGGCGTGGCGGAGCGGATCACGGCGGCCGCCCCGGACGGTGTGGACGGCATCCTCGACCTGGTCGGCGGGGCCGACCTGCGAGCCGCGGCCGAGACGCTGGCCGACCGCTCGAAGCTGGTCTCCACCGTCGACCCGGGCACCGTCGCGGAGCTCGGGGGGCGTTTCGTCACCCGCGCCACCACCCCGGCGAGCCTCGCCGCCCTCGCCGCGCTGGCGGCGACCGGCGAGCTCGACGTGCACCTCACCGGCCGGCAGCCGATGGCCCACGCGGCCGAGGCACTGGCGCTGGTGGAGTCCGGGCACGCGCGCGGCAAACTGATCCTCGACATCGGCTGGGAGCAGGCGGGATGAAGCAGCGGACGGTGACGGTCGGCGGGCCCTGCTGGGTGGAGCACGGCAGCTCCGACCCGGAGGGCGCCCAGCGGTTCTACGGCGAGCTGTTCGGCTGGCGGGCCGCCGACCTCGACGCACCGCCGGAGGCCGGCGACTACACCTTCATGAAGCTGGACGGCAGGATCGCCGCCGCCGTCGCCCCGCTCTACGGGGAGGGGCAGCCGACGGCCTGGACGGTCTCCTTCGCGGTCGACGACGCGGACGCGTCCGCCGCCCGGATCACCGGGGGCGGCGGGAGCGTCGTCATCGGACCGACGGAGGCGCTCGGTCTCGGCCGGTTCGTGATCGCCGCCGACCCGTCCGGCGCGGTGTTCGGGCTCTGGCAGGGCCACGCGCTGGCGGGCCTGGAGGTGCTCAACGACCCGGGCGCGCTCGGCTGGGTGGAACTGCTCACCCGGGACCCGGACGGCGCCCGGTCGTTCTACCCGGCGGTGTTCGGCTGGACGGTCCGCCCGTCCGAGGTCTACCCCCAGTGGGGCCTGGCCGGCGCCGACTTCGGCGGCATGCTGACGATGGACGACCGGTTCCCGCCGCAGGTGCCGCCGCACTGGCTGCCCTACTTCGCGGTCGCGGACGTGGACGTCACCGCCTTCCGGGCCGGGAACCTGGGCGCCGACGTCCTGCTGCCGCCCACCTCGATGCCGGACGGCCCCCGGGTCGCCGTGCTGCGCGACCCGCAGGGCGCGGCCTTCGCGGTGCACCTGGCGGGCGCGGAGGGCTGAACCCGCCCACCCGGTCGGCCTTCCGCGCCGGCCGGGCGTGGAACGAACGAGGCCCCGCCCCGCGCCGCCCAGCGTCAGCGCCGCCCCGCTACCGCGCCGCCCGGCGCACCCGGCCGCGCCCGGCGGCCAGCACCGCCCCGGCCGTCACCAGCAGGGCGGCGACCGGCACCACGTCACCGATCCGGTCGTACCAGGTCAGCGTCGACGGCGCGGTGAGCGGCAGCCGCACCGTCAGCGCGCCGGTGCGGTCCGTCCCGAACCGGGCCAGCTCGCGGCCCTGCGCGTCGAAGGCGGCCGAGACCCCGGTGAGCGAGGCCTGGACGGCCGGCCGGCCGGTCTCGGCGGCGCGGATGGCGGCCAGCGAGACGTGCTGCTCGGGCGCCCAGGTGTCCTGGAAGGTCGAGGTCGAGGACTGGTAGACCAGCACCCGGGCGCCGTCCCGGGCGGCCGTCCGGGACATGTCGGGGAAGGCCGACTCGAAGCAGATCAGCGCCCCGACCGGCAGCGGCGCCCCCGTGCGGTCGGTGGCGGGGAGGACGTGGAACGCCTTCCCCGGGGCCCGGTTCTCGCCCGCCGCCCGGCTGACGCCGGCGATCCAGCCCAGCAGCGGGCGCAGCGGGATGTACTCGCCGAACGGCACCAGCCGGATCTTGCGGTAGCGGTCGACCGTCCCGGCGGGGGAGACCAGCACCGCGTCCTTGGAGATCCGCCCGTCGGCCTTGCGGGCGTCCTCCCCGGCCAGGATCTCGGCGCCGGTGACGGCGGAGAGCCGGCTCAGCCGGGCCGCGGCGGCCGGGTCGCGCTCCAGGTCGGCGGTGGTGCTGCTCTCGCCCCAGACGATCAGGTCGACCGGCCGCCCGCCCAGAGCGGCGGTGGCGGCGGCACTCGCCTCGAACCGGGCCTGCGGGTCCTCGACGATGCCGGGCTGGACCAGGGCCACGGTGACCGCCCCGGCGCCGGCGGGCGCGGCGCGCAGCGCGAACAGCAGCGGTCCGGCCGCCAGCACCAGCACGGTGGCCAGCGCCGCCAGGGCGCGGGGTCGCCACCCGGTGGCGGTCAGCACGATCAGCACACCGGTGTTCACGGCCACCACGGCCGCGCTGACCAGCCAGATCCCGCCGACCGAGGCCAGCGCCAGGACGGCCGGGTGCCGCCACTGGGTGGCGCCGAGCAGCGCCCACGGGCCGCCGAGGGCGTGCCACGAGCGGGCGTACTCGGTGGTCAGCCAGACCGCGGGGACGACGGCGAGGGCGAGCAGCGCGCGCCGGGCGGTCAGCGGCGGGTGCAGCAGCCGGTGGACGGCGAGGCCGACCCCGGCCTGGAGCACGCCGAACACCACCGCGAGCAGCGGCAGCGCCGGGCCGATGGAGGGGATCAGCCAGTACATCCCGGTGAGGATGAACCCCGCGCCGAACCACCAGCCCCGGACGGCGGCCTCCCGGGCGCTCGGCGCCCGCTGCATCAGCAGCAGGCCGGGCACCAGGGCGACCCAGGCGAGCGCGGCCAGCCCGGGGGCCGGGAAGGCGAACACCGGCAGCGCCCCGGCGGCCAGGGCGGCCCCCCGCACGCGGTAGCGGTGGGCCCGGACGGCACGGTCCGGAGGGGTGGGCGCCCGGAGGGCGGGCCGGGGCAGCGTGAGGCGGCGGGACATGCCCCGTATTGTCCGCTTCAGCGGCGATCACTGCCAGGGTCCTGTCACCCGAATGGGTGAAGGACCCTGGCAGCACAGGCCCCGGGAGAAACCGGCCCGGGACTTCCGAGCGCCCGTCAGCCCTCGCCGGCCCTCGCCGGCGCCCGTCAGCCCTCGTCGCCCTCCAGGTCGCCCTCGGTCTCCAGGAAGGCGGCCTGGAGCTGCTCGATCAGCTCCGGGTCGGGCTGCTCCCAGAGACCGCGCTCGGCCGCCTCCAGCAGGCGCTCGCTGATGCCGTGCAGCGCCCAAGGGTTGGCGTCGGCCAGGAACTCGCGGTTCACCGGGTCGAGGACGTACTCCTGGGTCAGCTTCTCGTACATCCAGTCGGCGACCACGCCGGTGGTGGCGTCGTAGCCGAAGAGGTAGTCGACGGTGGCCGCCATCTCGAAGGCGCCCTTGTAGCCGTGGCGGCGCATCGCCTCCATCCACCGCGGGTTGACGACCCGGGCGCGGAACACCCGGGCCGCCTCCTCGGTCAGGGTGCGGGTGCGGACGGTCTCCGGGCGGGTCGAGTCGCCGATGTAGGCGGTCGGGGCCTTGCCGGTGAGCGCCCGCACGGTGGCCACCATGCCGCCGTGGTACTGGAAGTAGTCGTCCGAGTCGGCGATGTCGTGCTCGCGGGTGTCGGTGTTCTTCGCGGCGACGGTGATCCGCTTGTACGCCGTCTCCATCTCCTCGCGGGCCGGCCGCCCGTCCAGGCCGCGACCGTACGCGTAGCCGCCCCAGACCGTGTACACCTCGGCGAGGTCGGCGTCGGTGCGCCAGTCGCGGCTGTCGATCAGCTGGAGCAGACCGGCGCCGTAGGTGCCCGGGCGGGAGCCGAACACGCGGACGGTGGCCTTGCGCTCGTCGCCGTGCACGGCGAGGTCGGCCTGGACGTGGGCGCGGACGTAATTGTCCGCGGCGTCCTCCTCCTGGGCGGCGGCCAGGCGCACCGCGTCGTCCAGCAGGGCGACCACGTGCGGGAAGGCGTCCCGGAAGAAGCCGGAGATGCGCAGGGTGACGTCGATCCGCGGGCGGCCCAGCTCCTCCAGGGAGATCGCCTCCAGGCCGGTGACCCGGCGCGAGGCGTCGTCCCATACCGGGCGCACGCCCAGCAGCGCGAAGGCCTCGGCGATGTCGTCGCCGGCGGTGCGCATGGCGCTGGTGCCCCAGAGCGAGAGCCCGACCGAGGGCGGGCAGGCGCCGTCGTTGTCGGCCCGGTAGCGCTCGACGAGGGAGGCCGCCAGCGCCTGGCCGGTCTCCCAGGCGAGCTTGCTGGGCACGGCCTTCGGGTCGACCGAGTAGAAGTTGCGGCCGGTCGGCAGCACGTTGACCAGGCCGCGCAGCGGCGAGCCCGAGGGCCCGGCCGGGACGAAGCCGCCACCGAGCGCGTGCAGCACGGCGTCGAGCTCGTCGGTGGTGGCCGCCAGGCGCGGCACCACCTGGGTGGCGGCGAAGGCGAGCACGTCGGCGACGGCGGCCGGCAGTCCGGCGGCGACCTTCTCGACGGCCTCCGGCGCCCAGTCCTCGGCCTCCATCGCCTCGACCAGCGCGCGCGCCTGGGCCTCGGCCGCGTCGGTGGCGCCCAGCGTCAGCGCGGCCTCGTCCAGGCCGAGCGCCTCGCGCAGGCCGGGCAGGGCGCTGACGCCGCCCCAGATCTGCCGGGCGCGCAGGATGGCGAGCACGATGTTCACCCGGTCGGTGCCGGCCGGCGCCTGGCCGAGGACGTGCAGGCCGTCCCGGATCTGGGCGTCCTTGATCTCGCAGAGCCAGCCGTCGACGTGCAGCAGGAAGTCGTCGAAGCCGTCGTCCTCGGGGCGCTCGTCCAGGCCGAGGTCGTGGTCGAGCTTGGCGGCCTGGATCAGCGTCCAGATCTGGGCCCGGATCGCGGGCAGCTTGGCCGGGTCCATCGCGGCGATGTTGGAGTGCTCGTCGAGCAGCTGCTCCAGCCGCGCGATGTCGCCGTAGGAGTCGGCGCGGGCCATCGGCGGGACGAGGTGGTCGACCAGGGTGGCGTGGGCGCGGCGCTTGGCCTGGGTGCCCTCGCCCGGGTCGTTGACCAGGAACGGGTAGATCAGCGGGAGGTCGCCGAGGACGGCGTCCGGGCCGCACTCGGCGGAGAGCGCGGCGGTCTTGCCGGGCAGCCACTCCAGGTTGCCGTGCTTGCCGAGGTGGATCACGGCGTCGGCGCCGAACCCGCCGTCCTGCCGCGCGGCCGCGATCCAGCGGTACGCGGCCAGGTAGTGGTGCGAGGGCGGGAGGTCGGGGTCGTGGTAGATCGCGACCGGGTTCTCGCCGAAGCCGCGCGGCGGCTGGATCAGCACCAGCAGGTTGCCGGAGCGGACCGCGGCCAGCACGATGTCGCCGTCCGGGTTCTGCGAGCGGTCCACGTAGAGCTCGCCGGGGGCCGGGCCCCAGTGCTCCTCGACGCGGGTGCGCAGGGCCTCGGGGAGGGTCGCGTACCAGCGGCGGTAGTCGGCGGCCGGGATGCGGACCGGGTTGCGGGCCAGCTGGTCCTCGGTGAGCCAGTCCTGGTCGTAGCCGCCGGCCGCGATCAGCGCGTGGATCAGCGCGTCGCCCTCGTGCATGTTCTCGGGGACGGTGTCCAGCCCCGGCAGGTCCGAGCCGAGGTCCATGCCCTCCGCGCGCAGCCGCGCCAGCAGGCGCATCGCGCTGGCCGGGGTGTCCAGGCCGACGGCGTTGCCGACCCGGGCGTGCTTGGTCGGGTACGCGGACAGCACCAGCGCCAGCCGCCGCTCGGCGGCCGGGATGTGCCGCAGCCGGGCGTGCCGGACGGCGGTGCCGGCGACCCGGGCGGCGCGCTCGGGGTCGGCCGCGTAGACGGTGAGGCCGTCCTCGTCCAGCTCCTTGAAGGAGAACGGGACGCTGATCAGCCGGCCGTCGAACTCCGGGACGGCGATCTGGGTGGCGGTGTCCAGCGGGGAGAGGCCGTCGTCGCTGGCCTCCCACTGGGCGCGCGACCAGGTGAGGCAGAGCGCCTGGAGGATCGGGCGGTCCAGCGCGGCCAGCGCGCCGGCGTCCCAGGCCTCCTCGTCGCCGCCGGCCTGCGCGTCGGCCGGGCGGGTGCCGCCGGCGGCCAGCACGGTGGTGACCAGCGCGTCGGCCTCGCCCAGCGCGGCCAGCAGCTCCGGCTCGGCGCCGCGCAGCGAGGCGCAGTAGTACGCCCTGGCGCGCGCGCCCTGGTCCTCGATCGCCCGGCAGAGGGTGTCGACGAAGGCGGTGTTCCCGCTCATGTGGTGGGCGCGGTAGTAGAGCACCGCGACGATCGGGCCCTCGGTCGTCCGGGCCTCGCGCTCCAGCGGTCCCCAGGCGGGGGCGGAGGCGGGCGGGGCGAAGCCGTGGCCGGTGAGCAGCACCGTGTCGGAGAGGAAGGCGCCCAGCTCGGCCAGGTTGGCGGCGCCGCCGTGGGCGAGGTAGGCGTGCGCCTCGGCCGCGATGCCGGCCGGGACGGTCGACAGCTCCATCAGCTGGGCGTCCGGCGCCTGCTCGCCGGTGAGCACGATCACCGGGCGGGGGCCGGCCAGCAGCGCGTCCAGGCCCTCCTGCCAGGCGCGGCGGCCGCCGAGCAGGCGCACCACGACCAGTTCGACGCCCTCCAGCAGGGCGGGCAGCTCCTCGGGCGAGAGCCGGGCCGGGTTGCCGAGGCGGTACGGGACGGGGCCCTCGGCGGCCCGGGCACTGAGCAGGTCGGTGTCTGACGTCGACAGCAGCAGGATCATGCGAAGGCCCTCCCGGCCTCGATGGCGGGCAAGGGCAAGGTCACGGGCGACGACGGGGTCGCCCGTGGAGGCACGTGCGACGGCGGGGTCGCGGGCATGCGGCGGCGCATGGCGTCAAGCCTTCCTCGGGGTCCGCGCCCCGGGCCGGTGGAGGACGGCAGGAGTTCCTGGCTCCCACGGTTGAACCGTGGTCACAGTGGCGGGACCGCACCGGGTTTGCACCGGCTTCCTCCCCTGCGCCGTCGCTGGCGTGCGGACGGCCCCGCGGGGCCGCCCGGCAGCATCGTACGGGGTGCGGCTGACCAGGGGGAGAGCGGCCGAGAGTGTGACCCGCGGGACAGCGGCAAGCGATCGGATCATCTGTATGCTCGCGGCCATGCCACCCACACCCGACGCGACCGCGCCGGACCCCGCCGTGTCCGGCCGGGGCCGCGAGGACGCCTGCCCGGGGGCGCTTCGTCTGCACACCGCGGCCGACGGCGCCCTGGCCCGGGTCCGGCTGCCCGGCGGACTGCTGACGGAGGATCAGGCGCTGGCCCTGGCCGGGGCCGCCGAGTCGCTGGGCGACGGCCACCTGGAGATCACCTCGCGCGGCAACGTCCAGCTGCGGGGCCTGGCTTCGGAGTGCGGCGCCGAACTCGGCGGGCGGCTGCGGGCGGTCGGGCTGCTGCCTTCCGACACCCATGAGCGGGTCCGCAACATCGTCGCCTCGCCGGGCCCGGCCGGCGGCTTCGCCGACGTCCGGGCCTGGGCACGCGAACTGGACGCGAAGCTGTGCGCGAGCCCCTGGGCGGCCGCCCTCTCCGGCAAGTTCCTGTTCGCCCTGGACGACGGACGCGGCGCCGTGGCCGCCCTGAACGCCGATGTGACGTTGATCGCAGGCCCGGACGGCAGCGCGCTGCTGCGCCTCGCCCGCGCGGACACCGCCCGGCCCGTCCCCGCCGAGCGGGCCGTCGACACGGCGCTGGCGGTCGCCCGGGACTTCGTGGCCGTGCTGCGCGCCACCGGCCGCGAGGCGTGGCACCTGCGGGACGTACCCGACCTGGTGCCGCCGGGTTCGGTGAAGCTGCCGGCGTTCGCCGGTACGCCGCCGCCGCTCGGCGCGGTGCCCGGCGGCCTCTCGGTCGCCCTACGGTTCGGCTCCGCCTCCGGCGCGCAGTGGCGGGCGCTGGTCGACGCCGCCGAGGGGGAGCTGCGGCTCACCCCGTGGCGCGGTGCGGTGCTGCCCGGCGCCGCCCCCGGGCGGCTCGCCGGCCTGGCGGCGGCCGGCTTCCGGACCGCGCCCGGAGCCGCCTGGGAGCGGGCCACCGCCTGTACCGGGCTGCCCGGTTGCGGGTCGTCCCGGGCCGACGTCCGGGCCGACGCCGCGCGCGCCCTGGAGGCGGCCGGGACGGGGGGCCTGCCCGTGCACTGGTCGGGCTGTGAACGGCGCTGCGGCCACCCGGCCGGGCGGTGGGTGGACGTGCTCGCCACCGGGCAGGGCTACCGGGTGACGGTGAACGGTCCGGCAGCCGCCGGGGCGGCCGTGGACGTGACGAACGAGGAGACGGCCGAGGCGGTCGCCGAGGCCAGGAGGACCACGAAGTGATCGAGTACGAGAAGGACGGCGCGTCCATCTACCGCCAGTCCTTTGCCACCATCCGGGCCGAGGCCGACCTCGCCGCCCTGCCCGCCGACGTGGCCCAGGTCGCGGTGCGGATGATCCATGCCTGCGGCATGACCGACCTGGTCGAGGACCTGGTGTACTCGCCGGGCGCGGTCGCCTCCGCCCGCGCCGCGCTGCGTGCCGGGGCGCCGATCCTCTGCGACGTGAACATGGTCGCCAGCGGTGTCACCCGCAAGCGGCTGCCCGCCGACAACGAGGTCATCTGCACCCTGACCGACCCGTCGGTGCCCGAGCTGGCCCGGCGGATGGGCAACACCCGCAGCGCCGCCGCGATGGAGCTGTGGCTGCCCCGGCTGGAGGGCGCGGTGGTCGCCGTCGGCAACGCGCCGACCTCGCTGTTCCGGCTGCTGGAGCTGATCGAGGCCGGCGCGCCGCGCCCGGCCGCGGTGATCGGCGTCCCGGTGGGCTTCATCGGCGCCGCCGAGTCCAAGGAGGCCCTGGCGGCGCACCCGTCCGGCCTGGAGTACCTGGTGGTGCGCGGCCGGCGGGGCGGCAGTGCCATGGCCGCAGCGGCCATCAACGCGATTGCGAGTGAGGAAGAGTGACGGACGCTCAGCAGACCGGCCGGCTGTACGGGGTCGGGCTCGGCCCGGGGGACCCTTCGCTGGTCACCGTCCGCGCCGCCGAACTCATCGGCAAGGCCGACGTGGTGGCGTACCACAGCGCCCGGCACGGCCGGTCGATCGCCCGGTCCATCGCCGAGCGCTATCTGACGGGCGGTCAGATCGAGGAGAAGCTGGTCTACCCGCTCACCGTCGAGACCACCGACCACCCGGGCGGCTACCGGGGTGCGCTGGACGACTTCTACCAGGAGGCCGCCGACCGGCTGGCCGCCCACCTCGACGCCGGCCGCAGCGTGGTGGTGCTCGCCGAGGGGGACCCGCTCTTCTACGGCTCCTACCAGCACATGCACAAGCGCCTCGCGCACCGCTACCCCACCGAGGTGGTCCCCGGCGTGACCTCGGTCAGCGCCGCCGCCGCCCGGCTCGGGGTGCCGCTCACCGAGGCGGAGGAGACGCTCACCGTCATCCCGGGCACGCTGCCCGAGGAGGAGCTGACCGCGCGGATCGCCTCCGCCGACTCCGCCGTGATCATGAAGCTGGGCCGCACCTTCCCCGCCGTCCGCCGCGCCCTGGAGCGGGCCGGCCGGCTGGCCGACGCCCAGTACGTCGAGCGGGCCTTCATGGCGGGCGAGCGCACCGGCCCGCTGGCCGACGTCGACCCCGAGAGCGTCCCCTACTTCTCGGTCGCCGTGCTGCCCAGCAAGGTCGCGCCGCTGGAACGGCCGGCCCCGCCGGCCGCGGGCCCCGGCAGCGTGACGGTCATCGGCACCGGCCCGGCCGGCCCGCTCTGGCTCACCCCCGAGGCGCGCGGCGCCCTCGCCGCCGCCACCGACCTGGTCGGCTACACCACCTACCTGGACCGGGTGCCCGAGCGCCCCGGCCAGCAGCGCCACGGCTCCGACAACAAGGTGGAGTCCGAGCGGGCCGAGTTCGCGCTGGACCTCGCCCGGCGCGGGCACCACGTCGCGGTGGTCTCCTCCGGCGACCCGGGCGTCTTCGCGATGGCCACCGCCGTCCTGGAGGTCGCCTGCGAGGAGGCCTACGGCGACGTCCCGGTCCGGATCGTGCCGGGGATGACGGCCGCCCACGCCGCCGCCTCCCGGGCCGGCGCCCCGCTCGGCCACGACTACGCGGTGGTCTCGCTCTCCGACCGCCTCAAGCCCTGGGAGGTGGTCGCCAAGCGGCTGCGCGCGGCGGCCGAGGCCGACCTGGTGCTGGCCCTGTACAACCCCGGTTCGCAGTCCCGCACCACCCAGGTCGGCCTGACCCGGGACCTGCTGCTGGAGTACCGCGACCCCGGGACGCCGGTGGTGATGGCCCGCGACGTCGGCGGCCCGACCGAGCGCGTGCGCACCGTCCGCCTCGGCGACCTCGACCCCGCCGAGGTCGACATGCGCACCATCCTGCTGATCGGCTCCTCCCAGACCCGGGCCGTCCGGCGCGGCAACGGCACCCAGGTGGTCTGGACGCCCCGCCGCTACCCGGAGGTGTGAGCCCCGCCCTCCTCCCCGCCGCGGCGGGGAGGAGGGCGGCCGGGGACGATGGAGGCCGGCGGGCCGGTTCAAAGGTCCGCGCGAGGTGAGGAGCGGGCGGCGTGGCGGAGGTCGGTGGACGAGCCGGGCAGCTGAGGAGCAGCGGGCTGCGGCCCGGGTGGACGACGGGCGCCTGTGCGACGGCGGCGACCAAGGCGGCCTACCAGGCGCTGCTGACCGGGGCCTTCCCGGATCCGGTGGTGATCACCCTGCCGAAGGGCCAGCGGCCCGGCTTCGCGCTGGCGGCGGAGGAGCGGGCGGCCGGCCGGGCGATGGCCGCGGTGGTGAAGGACGCCGGGGACGATCCGGACGTGACGCACGGTGCGCTGATCCGCTCGACGGTGTGGGCGGGGGAGCCGGGCAGCGGGGTGGTGTTCCGGGCCGGTCCCGGCGTCGGGACGGTCACCAAGGCCGGACTGCCGCTGGCCGTCGGCGAGCCGGCCGTCAACCCGGTGCCCCGGCAGATGATCCGGGACGCGGTCGCCGAGGTGGCGGCCGAGTTCGGCGGCGGCGGGGACGTCGTGGTGGAGGTCTCGGTGGACCACGGCGAGGAGATCGCCCGCTCCACCTGGAACCCGCGCCTGGGCATCCTCGGCGGGCTCTCGATCCTCGGCACGACCGGAATCGTCGTCCCCTACTCCTGCTCCGCCTGGATCGACTCCATCCGGCGCGGGGTGGACGTGGCCCGGGCCGCCGGGCGCACCCATGTCGCGGGCTGCACCGGTTCGACCTCGGAGAAGGTGGCCGCCACCGTGCACGGCCTGCCCGAGGACGCGCTGCTCGACATGGGCGACTTCGCCGGGGCGGTGCTCAAGTACCTGAAGCGCCACCCGGTGCCGCGGCTGACGGTCGCGGGCGGCTTCGCCAAGCTCTCCAAGCTGGCCGCCGGTCACCTGGACCTGCACTCGGCCCGCTCCCAGGTCGACCAGGGCTACCTGGCGGGCCTGGCCCGCACCGGCGGCGCCGGGCCCGAGCTGGTCGCGGCGGTCGCGGCCGCCAACACGGCCCTGGAGGCGATCCAGCTCTGCCGCGCGGCCGGCGTTCCGCTCGGTGATCTCGTCGCCGAGGCGGCCCGGGCCACCGCGCTCGGGGTGCTGGTCGGCTCGCCGGTCGCGGTGGACGTCATCTGCATCGACCGGGCCGGCACGATCGTGGGCCGGGCGGAACCGCTCGGCCCATGAGGTCGCGGGGCGCCGGATCCGTAACAGGAGTGTGGCGGTGGTGTGCCGATGCTTCGTCAATCCGGAGCAGAAATGGACAAAGGTGACGCATTGCCCGCCCCCGACCCTGTTGCTATCTCAAGCATGAGATATGGTCTGGCGAGTGACAGGCGACTACCTCACCCGTATCGGCACCCTCATCCGCACCGCGCGTCAGCACCGTGGTTGGTCCCAGGCCCAGCTCGGCGAGGCCCTCGGTACCAGCCAGAGCGCGGTCAACCGCATCGAACAGGGCAAGCAGAACGTCAGTCTTGAGATGATCGCCCGCATCGGCGAAGCCCTCGACAGCGAGATCGTCTCCCTCGGCTACGCCGGCCCCATGCACCTGCGGGTCGCCGGCGGCACCCAGCTCTCCGGCGCGATCGACGTCCGCAGCAGCAAGAACGCCTGCGTCGCGATCCTCTGCGCCTCGCTGCTGACCACCGGCCGCACCACGATCCGCCAGGTCGCCCGGATCGAGGAGGTGTACCGGATCCTCGAAGTGCTCACCAGCATCGGCGTCAAGAGCCGCTGGACCAACGAGGGCCGCGACCTCGAACTCACCCCGCCCGCCGAGCTCGACCTCGCGGCGATGGACGTCGAGGCCGCCCGCCGCACCCGCAGCGTGCTGATGTTCCTCGGCCCGCTGATGCACCGCGCCGACCGCTTCGCCATCCCGTACGCGGGCGGTTGCGACCTCGGCACCCGCACCGTCCAGCCGCACCTGACCGCGCTGCGCCGCTTCGGGCTGGAGGTCGCCACCACCTCCGGCGCCTACCACGCCTCCGTCCAGCCCGGCGCGCCGATGGACCGGCCGATCGTGCTGACCGAGCGCGGCGACACCGTCACCGAGAACGCCCTGCTCGCCGCCGCCCGGCACGACGGCGTCAGCGTCATCCGCAACGCCTCCCCCAACTACATGGTCCAGGACCTCTGCTTCTTCCTGGAGCGGCTGGGCGTGAAGATCGAGGGCATCGGCACCACCACCCTCACCGTGCACGGCGTCCCCGAGATCACCCGCGACGTCGACTACACCCCGGCCGAGGACCCGGTGGAGGCGATGAGCCTGCTCGCCGCCGCGGTGGTCACCTCCTCCGAGCTGACGATCCGCCGGGTGCCGATCGAGTTCCTGGAGATCGAGCTCGCGGTGCTGGAGGGGATGGGCCTCGACTACGACCGCACCCCCGAGTACCGGGCCCACAACGGCTACACCCGGCTGGTCGACCTCACCGTGCGCCCCTCCAAGCTGACCGCGCCGGTCGACACCATCCACCCGATGCCGTTCCCCGGCATCAACATCGACAACGTGCCGTTCTTCGCCGCGATCGCCGCGGCCGCCAACGGCACCACGATGATCCACGACTGGGTGTACGACAACCGCGCCATCTACCTGACCGAACTGACCCGGCTCGGCGCGGACATCAAGCTGCTCGACCCGCACCGGGTGCTCGTCCAGGGCCCGACCCGCTGGCGCGCCGCCGAGATGGTCTGCCCGCCGGCGCTGCGCCCGGCCGTGGTCATCCTGCTCGCGATGCTCGCCGCGAAGGGCACCTCGGTGCTGCGCAACGTGTACGTCATCAACCGCGGCTACGAGGACCTCGCCGAGCGCCTCAACTCGATCGGCGCCCAGATCGAGACCTTCCGCGACATCTGACGAACCGCCCGCCGGCCGGCCTCACCCGTCGAGGCCGGCCAGCAGGCCGGCGACCTCCAGCCCGGCGGTGTCGTGGTCCTTCCGGCGGGTCCGCATCGGTTCTCCGTTGCTGCTCGTGGCCCGGCTACTCGCCGGTCGCGCCGTCCAGGTGCTCGCGCAGCAGGTCGGCGTGGCCGTTGTGGCGGGCGTACTCCTCGATCATGTGGGTGAGGATCCAGCGGAGCGAGAAGGCCTCCTCGCCGTGGTGTCCGAGGGAGTCCAACGACTCGGCGGCGGCGACCAGTTCCCGGGCGTGGTCGCACTCGCCGCGCCAGACGGCGAAGGCCTCCGCCGGGTCGGCCGTGTCGACGTCGAACTCGGCGAAGCTGCCGTCGGGGTGCTTCCAGAAGCCGGGCCTGGCCTCGTCGGCGAAGGTGTTGCGGAACCAGCCGCGCTCCACCTCGGCGAGGTGGCGGACCAGGCCGAGCAGCGAGAGCGCGGACGGCCGCAGGACGCGCGCGCGGAGCTGCTCGGTGCTCAGCCCGGCGCACTTCATCGCCAGCGTGTCCCGCTGGAAGTCCAGGAAGCTGACCAGGGTGGCGCGTTCGTCGGCGGTCTGTTCGGTCCGGGTGCGCTCTTCGGCTCTCATCGGCCCATCCTGGCAGGGCCGCCGCCGACCGTCGCCCGGTTTACCGGGGAGCGAGACCGCGCGCCGCGAGCCAGTCCAGGGCGGCCGGCACGGATGCGGCGACCGGCACCCCGGCCGGCGGCGCCGGCCGCTCCACGACCACCACCGGCAGGCCGAGTTCGCGTGCCGCGGTGAGCTTGGGGGCGGTGGCGGCGCCGCCGCTGTCCTTGGTGACCACGACGTCGATCCGGTGCTCGCGCAGCAGCGCCCGCTCGCCGTCCAGGGTGAACGGGCCGCGGTCGAGCAGCACGTCGAGGGCGGCGGGCACCGGCGGCTCGGGCGGGTCGACCGAGCGGGCCAGGAAGCGCAGGCCGTCGAGGTGGGCGAAGGCGCCGATGCCCTGGCGGCCGGTGGTGAGGAAGACCCGCCGGCCCAGCCCGGGCAGCACGGCGGCGGCGGCGTCCAGCGACTCCACCGGATGCCAGCGGTCACCGTCCACCGGCGACCAGCCGGGCCGGCGCAGCGCCAGCAGCGGGACGCCGGTGGCCGCGGCGGCCAGCGCGGCGTTGCGCGACATGACGGCGGCGAACGGGTGGGTGGCGTCGACCACCGCGTCCACCCGCTCCGCGCGCAGCCAGGCGGCGAGCCCGTCCGGTCCGCCGAAGCCGCCGATCCGGACCTCGCCCGCGGGCAGCCGCGGCGCGGCGACCCGCCCGGCGAGCGAGCTGGTGACCCTCGGCCCGGAGCCCTCCGGCCGGGTGAGCCCCGGCCCGGGGCCCTCCGGCGCCGGCCCGGGACCCTCCGGCGCCGGGTCGGAGGCCAGGGCGGCGGCGAGGGCCCGCGCCTCGGTCGTGCCGCCGAGGACGAGCAGGTGGGACCTCACGCGCCGCAGGGCTCGTGCGGGCGCTCGCGGTCCGCCGAGTAGAGGTGACTGTCCCGGAACTGCTCGGCGGTCAGCGTGCGGCCGATCAGGATGACGGCGGTGCGCACCACGCCCGCCGCCTTCACCTGCTCGGCGATGCCGGCGACGGTGCCGCGCAGCACCAGCTCGTCCGGGCGGCTCGCCATCGCCACGACGGCGACCGGGCAGTCGGCGCCGTAGTGCGGCAGCACCTGCTCGACCACGTCGTCGATGTACCCGGCGGCGAGGTGCAGCACCAGCAGCGCGCCGCTGCGGCCGAGCGTGGCGAGGTCCTCGCCCTCGGGCATCGGGGTGGCCCGCTTGGCGATCCGGGTGAGGATGACGGTCTGGCCGACGGTCGGCACCGTCAGTTCGCGCTTGAGCGCGGCCGCCGCGGCGGCGAAGGCGGGCACGCCGGGCACGATCTCGTAGGGCACGCCGGCCGCGTCGAGCCGGCGCATCTGCTCGGCGACGGCGCTGAACACGGACGGGTCGCCGGAGTGCAGCCGGGCCACGTCCTGCCCGGCCTCGTGGGCGGCGACCAGCTCGGCGACGATCCGGTCCAGGTCGAGCTGGGCCGTGTCGACCAGCCGGGCACCGGCCGGGCACTCGTCCAGCAGCTCGCGCGGCACCAGGCTGCCGGCGTACAGGCAGACCTCGGCGCGGGCCAGGATGCGCGCACCGCGCAGGGTGATCAGGTCGGCGGCGCCCGGGCCGGCCCCGATGAAGTAGACGGTCACGAGCTCGCTCCTGGATCGGTCGAAGGTTTGACGGCGGACCACTGGGTGACCGGCATCGCCTGCCGCCAGCCGGTGAAGCCGCCCACGGGCACGGCGTGCGCCACGGCGAGGCGCAGCAGCTCGCCGCCGTGCCGCCGGTACCAGCTGGTCAGCAGGGCCTCGGACTCCAGCGTCACGGTGTTGGCGACCAGCCGGCCGCCCGGCGGCAGCGCCGCCCAGCAGGCGTCCAGCAGGCCGGGCGCGGTGAGGCCGCCGCCGATGAACACGGCGTCGGGGGCGGGCAGCCCGGCGAGCGCGTCCGGCGCCGCGCCGGTGACCACCCGCAGCCGGGGCACGCCCAGCGCGGCGGCGTTGCGGCCGATCCGCTCGGCCCGGACGGCGCTCCGTTCGACGGTCACCGCCCGGTTGTCCCGGTGGGCGCGCAGCCACTCGATCGCGATCGAGCCGGAGCCGCCGCCGACGTCCCAGAGCAGCTCGCCGGGGGCGGGCGCGAGGGTGGCCAGGGTGGCGGCGCGCACGTGCCGCTTGGTCAGCTGGCCGTCGCTCTCGTAGGCGTTGTCGGGCAGGCCGGGCACCAGTGAGGTCCGGGGGCCGTCCGCCAGCTCGACGGCGATGACGTTCAGCGGGTCGCCCGCGGGGTGCGGCCAGCCGTCGGCCGGGCCGTCCAGCCGCCGCTCGCCGGGGGAGCCGAGCTGTTCCAGCACGTGCAGCCGGGCGGTGCCGAAGCCGCGTGCGGTGAGCAGCGCGGCGACGGCGGCGGGCGTCCGGGCGTCGGCGCCGAGGACGAGCAGCCGGCGGCCGGCGTGCAGGGCGAGCGTCAGGGTGTCCAGGGGGCGGCCGACCAGGCTGACCACCTCGGTGCCCTCCAGCGGCCAGCCGAGCCGGGCGCAGGCGTAGGAGACGGAGGAGGGGTGCGGCAGGACGCGCAGCCGTTCGGCGCCGACGGTCTCGGCGAGGGTGCGGCCGATGCCGAAGAACATCGGGTCGCCGCTGGCGAGCACGGCCACCCGGCGGCCGGCGTGCTCGGCGAGCAGCCCGGGGACGGCCGGGCGCAGCGGGGACGGCCACGGCACCCGTTCGGCGACCACCTCGGCGGCGGGGAGCAGGGCCAGCTGGCGCGGGCCGCCGATCACCACCTCGGCCGTCCGCAGCGCCGCCCGGGAGGTGGTGGCGAGGCCGGGCCAGCCGTCTGCGCCGATCCCGACGACGGTGATCGGCGGTGGCAGCTCGGGCACCGGGGGCTCCTCGTTCGGTCAGTGTCGTGCGGGTCTGCGGGTCTGCGGTCCGTGTTCCACAGCCGGTCGGTCGGTCGGCCTGCCGTCGGCGCCGCTCGGCCGACGAAGGCGTGGCCGGGGCAGCCTACCTGGCGGTACGCGGCCACCACCCGGTCAGGGTGCACGCCCCGGTGGCCGCGGTCAGCGTCGTCCGGGGGCAGTTCAGCGTGCGACGGAGGGCGCCGCGTCCGAGTCAGCGGTTCCGCACACCACCGACAACACCGGGACCCCGGTGCCGAGCGACGAGCACTCGCTCACGGCTGGCCGGATCGGTTCCGGACCTCCACCGGCAGGACCTCTGGGAGGCCGTCGAGGGCGGCGAGCACCCGTCCTGGACGCTGTACGTCCAGGCCATGCCGTTCGACGGAGCGCCCGGGTACCGGTTCAACCCCTTCGACCTGACCAAGGTCTGGCCGCACGGCGGCTTCCCGCTGGCCAAGGTCGGGACGACGACCCTCAACCGCAACCCCGAGGACTACTCGTCCCCATCGAGCAGGCGGCCTTCGAGCCGTCGGCGCTGGTGCCGGGTGGCAGAGCGCGGGCGAGCTGGTGCGCGGGGCGTACTCGCCGCACGCCGAGGACGACGACTGGGGCGAGGCGGGCACGATGGTCCGCGAGGTGCTGGACGACGCGCAGCGGGACCGGCTGGTGTCCAACATCGTCGGCCACCTGAAGGCCGGCGTCAGCGACCCGGTGCCGGCGCGGGCGGTGCGGTACTGACGCAATATCGACAAATCGCTGGGTGACCGGGTCGCCTCCGGGATGGGCAAGCCTGAGCGGGCCGTCGGCGGGGGGGGGGGGGGGGGGGGGGGGGGGGGGGGGGGGGGGGGGGGGGGGGGGGGGGGGGGGGGGGGGGGGGGGGGGGGTGGGGGGGGGGGGGGGGG
>NZ_JBVHVO010000039.1:0-65108 GCF_055564815.1 Kitasatospora sp. NPDC028961
GGCACCGCCAGCAGCGGGACCTCGGTGGCGCAGCGCTCCTCCGCCTTCCAGCAGCGGGTGCGGAACCGGCAGCCGGACGGCGGGTTGGCCGGCGACGGCAGGTCGCCGGTGAGCAGGATGCGCTCGCGCTGCTCCCGCCCGGTCGGGTCCGGCACCGGCACCGCGGAGAGCAGCGCCTGGGTGTACGGGTGGGTCGGGTGCGAGTAGATCTCGTCCTCCGTGCCGATCTCGACCATCGTGCCGAGGTACATCACGCCGACCCGGTCGGAGATGTGCCGGACGATCGAGAGGTCGTGCGCGATGAACATGTACGAGAGCTCGAACTCGCTCTGCAGCTGCTCCAGCAGGTTGATCACCTGCGCCTGGACGGAGACGTCCAGGGCGGAGACCGGCTCGTCGCAGATGATCAGCTCCGGCTTGAGCGCCAGCCCCCGGGCGATGCCGATGCGCTGGCGCTGGCCGCCGGAGAACTGGTGCGGGTACCGGTTGATGTACTCCGGGTTCAGGCCGACGACGTCCAGCAGGTCCTGGACGGCCTTGCGGCGGTCGCCCTTCGGCGCCACCTCCGGGTGGATCTCGAAGGGCTCGCCGATGATGTCACCGACCGTCATCCGCGGGTTGAGCGAGGTGTACGGGTCCTGGAACACCATCTGGATGTTGCGCCGCACCGCCTTCAGCCCGGCGCCGGAGAGCCGGGTGATGTCCTGGCCCTTGAACAGCACCTGGCCGGAGGTGGCCCGCTCCAGGTTCATCAGCACCTTGGCCAGCGTGGACTTGCCACAGCCGGACTCCCCCACGATGCCGAGCGTCTCGCCCTTCCTCAGCTCGAAGGAGATGCCGTCGACCGCCTTCACGGCGCCGACCTGCTTCTTGAAGACGATGCCCTGGGTCAGCGGGTAGTACTTGACCAGGTCCCTGACCTCCAGGATGGGCTCAGCCATGGAGGGTCTCCTTCCAGAAGTGGCAGGCGCTGCGGCGGCCCGGCAGATCGGCCCCGTCGGAGTCCAGCACCGGTACCAGCCGCGGGAGTTCGCTGCGGCAGCGGTCCGCCGCCCGGTCGCAGCGCGGGTTGAACGCGCAGCCCTCGGGGATCCGCAGCAGGCTCGGCGGCAGGCCCTGGATGGCGTAGAGGTTCTGGCCCTTCTGGTCCAGCCGGGGAATCGACCGGAGCAGGCCCTTGGTGTAGGGGTGGGCCGGCCGCGCGTACAGCTCGTGCACGGGGGCGGTCTCGACGATCCGGCCGGCGTACATCACGGCGATCTTGTCCGCGACGTCGGCGACCACGCCGAGGTCGTGGGTGATCAGGATCAGGCCCATGTTGAACTCGGCCTGCAGCTCGGCCAGCAGGTCCATCACCTGGGCCTGGACCGTGACGTCCAGGGCGGTGGTCGGTTCGTCCGCGATGATCAGGTCCGGTTCCAGGGCCAGCGCCATCGCGATCATGATGCGCTGGCGCATGCCGCCGGAGAACTGGTGCGGGTAGTCGCCGACGCGCTGCCTGGCGGCGGGGATGCGCACCCGCTCCATCAGCTCGACGGCCCGCTCCTTGGCCTCCTTGCGGGAGGCCCCCTGGTGCACCCGGAACATCTCGCCCAGTTGGTAGCCCACGCTCAGCACCGGGTTCAGCGAGGAGAGCGCGTCCTGGAAGATCATCGCGATCTTCCGGCCGCGGACCGCCCGCCGGGCCTTGGGGCTCATGGTGAGCAGGTCCTCGCCCCGGAACCGGATCGCGCCGGCGGTGATCTTCCCCGGGGGCATGTCCAGGATGCCCATGATCGCCTGCGCGGTCACCGACTTGCCCGAGCCGGACTCCCCCAGCACCGCCAGGGTCTCCCCGGCCGACACCGAGTAGCTCACGCCGTTGACGGCCTTGGCCACGCCGTCCCGGGTGTGGAACTCGATGTGCAGGTCGTCGACCTCCAGGAGCGGCGTTCCGGGCACCAGGTTCTCCCGGCCGCCGCCGATCACCTCCACGGCGTCCCGGCGCGGGGTGCCGTCCTTCGACTGCTTCGACAGCTTCGTCGTGTCACTCATCGTCCGCGGCCCTCCTCAGCGCAGCTTCGGGTCGAGGGCGTCGCGTACCGCGTCGCCGAGCATGATGAACGCCAGCACGGTGATGCTCAGCACCGCGGCCGGGAAGAGCAGCACGTGCGGCGCGGTCAGGAAGCGGGACTGCGCGTCGCTGATCATCAGGCCCCAGGAGATCGCCGGGGACTGGATGCCGATGCCGAGGTACGAGAGCGCGGCCTCGGCACCGATGTAGACGCCCAGGTTGATGGTCGAGACCACGATCACCGGGGCGACCGCGTTCGGCAGGATGTGCCGGGAGACGATCCGCCCGGTGCCGGCGCCGAGCGCCTTGGCCGCGACCACGTAGTCGTTGTGCTTGTTGGAGAGCACCGCCGAGCGCATCAGCCGGTAGATCTGCGGCCAGCCGAGGACGGCCATCACCGCGGAGACGGTCCAGGCGTTGCCCTTGCCCCAGGTGGACATGATCAGCATGCCGCCGAGCAGCAGCGGGATGGCGAAGAAGATCTCGGTGACCCGGGAGAGCAGGCTGTCCCAGATCCCGCCGATCCAGCCGGCCCAGAGGCCCAGCGTGCCGCCGACGGCGACCACCAGCGAGGTGGTCAGGATGCCGACGATGATCGAGTTGCGGGCTCCCCAGACGGTGCGGGTGTAGATGTCGCAGCCCTGGACGTCGAAGCCGAACCAGTGGTCGGCGCTGGGCCGCTTCAGCGAGTCGGACAGGTTGCAGAACCCCGCCGAGGTCGGGTCCCCGTCGGTGAACAGGCTCGGGGCGACGGCGAGCGCCACCATGAACAGCGCCAGGAACCCGCCGATCAGGAACAGCGGATTGCGCCGCAGGTCGTACCAGGCGTCGGTCCAGAGGCTGGCCACCCGCTCGTTGCCGGTCCGGCCGGCCTCGGCGTCCTTGGTGAGCACCGCGGTCCCGGGCGCCGCGGAGCCGGGCTGCTCGGGGATCGCCACCTTGGTGTCCTCGCTCTTCGTCGGCTCACTCATAGCGGATCCTCGGGTCCAGAACGGCGTACAGCAGGTCGACCACCAGGTTGGCGAACAGGTAGACGAGCACCAGGGCGCTCACGATGCCCACCACGATGGTGCGTTCGCGCAGGTAGACGGACTGGAAGAGCTGGTGTCCGACCCCGGGGATGTTGAAGATGCCCTCCGTGATGACCGCGCCGCCCATCAGCCCGCCGAGGTCCATGCCCAGGAAGGTGACGATCGGGATCAGCGCGTTGCGCAGGCCGTGCCGGACGACCACCCGCAGCGGGCTGAGGCCCTTGGCGACCGCCGTGCGGACGTAGTCCGCCCGCATCACCTCGATCAGGCTGGTCCGGGTGAGCCGCGCGATGTACGCCAGCGAGGTGGAGGCGAGGACGTAGGCCGGTAGCAGATAGGACCGGAAGCCGGCGTCCTCGTTGAACGAGACCGGGAAGAAGTCGATGCCGTAATCGGTGTTGAGCTTCACCCCGAGCACCAGTTGCAGCACGAAGCCGATCACGAAGACCGGGATCGAGATGACCATCAGGGTCGAGATCAGCACCACGTTGTCGATGAACTTGCCGCGGCGCAGGGCGGCGATCACACCCGCGGTGACACCCACCACCATCTCGATGACCAGCGCGGTCACGGCCAGGTTGATGGTGTACGGGAACGCCGTCTTCATGACGTCCACGACCTCGTTGCCGCGGTAGTCCTCCCCGAAGTCGCCCTTGAACAGGCCGACCAGGTAGTCCCAGTACTGGATGAAGAACGGGTCGTCCAGGTGGTAGCGGTCCCGCAGGACCGCGACGACGGCAGGGTCCTGCCGTTTCTCACCGGCCAGTGCCGTGATGGGGTCGCCAGGCAGCAGGAAGACCAGTGCGTAGATCAGGAACGTCGCGCCGAGGATCACAGGTATGGCCTGGATGATCCGGCGGACCACATAGCGGCCCATGCGGCCTCCTCGTGGTTCGGGGCACGCCCGTGACGGGCGGCGCGGGGGTTGCCCGCGCCACCCGTCCCGGCGTGCCGGTCAGCTGGATGTCGGTCAGGCCAGTTCGACGTTGGCCAGGTCCATCTGTCCCTGGGCGTTGACGTTCACGTTCTTGACGGTCTTGGTGTACGCCGCGGAGGACATGTAGGTGTAGACCGGGATGTACGGCAGGTCCTTGACCAGGATGTCGTCGGCCTGCTGGTAGAGCTTGATGCCCTCGGCGTCGGTCTTGGCCGCGTCCGCCTTGGACAGCAGGGCCTCGAACTCCTCGTTGACGTAGCCGCCGTAGTTGGACCCGTTGTCGATGGCGACCTTGGAGAAGATCGGCCGCAGGTAGTTCTCGATCGACGGGTAGTCCATCGACCAGGCCATCCGGAAGGCGCCGGAGTACTTGTGCTCGCCCAGCGCGGTGAGGATCGCGCCGAACTTCTCGAACGGCTTGAAGGTGACCTCGATCCCGAGGTTCGCCTTGAGCTGGTTGCCGACGGCCTCGATCCATTCCTTGTGGCCGCCGTCGGCGTTGTAGCCGATCTCCAGCGTGTTGCCGGGCAGGCCGCCGGCCTGGGCGAAGAGCGCCTTGGCCTTCGCGGGGTCGTACTTCGCGGCGTCGCCGAGCGCGCCCTGGCGGTACCCGGGAATGATCGGGTTGATGAAGTCGTCGGCGGGCTTGCGGGTGCCCGAGAAGATGGTCTTGGTGATCGATTCCCGGTCTATCGCCATCGAGATCGCCTTGCGGAGGTCCGGACTGGCGAATGCCGGATTCGTCGAGATCGGGAATCCGAGGTAACCGACGCCGGAATCCGGCTTGTAGATGTAGCGGTCGCCGAACTCCTGGGCGACGGTCGCCATCGCCGAGATCGGCAGCTTGTCGGTGATCTGGATGTTGTCCGCTCGCAGATCGTTGTACGCGGTGTCCAGCTTGTCGTAAATCTTGAACGTGACGGAATCCAGCTTGGCCTTTCCGTCGGACGCCGGGAAGTTCTCGAAGCGCTTCACCTTGATCTGCTTGTTGTGCTCCCACTTCCCGTCGATCTGGAACGCGCCGTTACCGATCGGCGCGTCCTCGAAGGCCTTCGGGTCGGTGAAGAACGCCTTCGGGAGCGGGAAGAACGCGTTGTAGCCGAGCATCGTCTTGAACTGCGAGAACGGCGCCTTGAGGGTGACGGTGAAGGTCTTGTCGTCGACGACCGCGAGGCCCTTGAGCTTGTCGGCGGTGGGCTTCTTGTCCTTGCCGGGGGCCAGCTCGTCGGAGCCGAGGATCTTGTCGAAGAACGGCAGGGCCTCCTGCGCGTTGTCCTGGTTGGCGCCGTAGTTCCAGGCGTCGACGAAGGACTGGGCGGTCACCTTCTCGCCGTTGTGGAAGGTGTAGCCGTCCTTCAGCTTGATCGTCCAGGTGGTGGCGTCCTGGCTCTCGATCGACTCGGCGACCCGGAGCTTGGGCGAGTTGTCCTTGATGTCGTAGTCGACCAGGCCCGCGAAGATCGCGTTGAGCACCTCGGCGCCCTCGGACTCGGAGGTGTTCTGGGGCACCAGCCCGTGCTGCGGCTCACCCAGCTCGACGCTGATCGAGCCACCCTTCTTGCCCGACCCGGCGCCGCTCGCCTCGCTGGAGGACTTCTTGTCGCCGCCCGTGCTGCAGGCGGAGATCGCGAGTGCGGTGCACGCCGCGAGCGCGGTCCAACGCATGGTCTTGGTGAGCCTCATTCAAGTGCCTCTCGATTTAGGGGCTTACGAACGAACGGCGCCTCGCCAGTCGGTGTGCCGGGCATGGCAAGGGTCGACATCTCAGGGCCGATCCGCACAGTTGGCGAGGTGACCACTGATACGCGCAGAGCAACTATCGATCACCCGACCCCTCCGGCGGAATCCGCCTCACATCTCTTTTCAATTACATACTCAGACCAAGTCATGACAATGCTCGCCAAATTCCGGCATATCGCACGTGGAATGCCGCGTTCCGGTTTCCGGATAACGAACAATAAGCTCCGGTATTCGATGCTTTACGGAGCGTAATGATCATTTTCGGGCCGGGAATTCCGGCGTTTCCGCAGGACAACGCGAGGGCGCGCCCTCCGGAGGGAGGACGCGCCCTTGGTGCGTGGTCAGGACAACTGTGTCAACTGGATTCGGGTGGGGGCTCCGGCGTGCCCGCCGCGCCCTCCCCGCCGTCCGGGCCCCCGCGCTCCGCCGCGAAGTGGCAGGCCGAGTCGTGCCGGGCGTGCCCGTCCAGCCAGGCCGGGGCGGCCAGCAGCGGCACCTCCACGACGCACCTGTCCCGCGCCTTCCAGCAGCGGGTGCGGAACCGGCAGCCGGACGGCGGGTTGGCCGGCGACGGTACGTCCCCGACGAGCACGATCCGGTCCCGGGACTCGCGCGCCGTCGGGTCCGGCACCGGCACCGCGGAGAGCAGCGCCTGGGTGTACGGATGCGTCGCGTGGTCGTAGATCTCCCGGTCGGAGCCGATCTCCACCATCCTGCCCAGGTACATCACGCCGACCCGGTCGGAGATGTGCCGGACGATCGAGAGGTCGTGCGCGATGAACATGTACGAGAGGTTGAACTCGCCCTGAAGCTGCTCCAGCAGGTTGATCACCTGCGCCTGGACGGAGACGTCCAGCGCCGAGACCGGCTCGTCGCAGATGATCACCTCCGGCTTGAGCGCCAACCCCCGGGCGATGCCGATGCGCTGGCGCTGACCGCCGGAGAACTGGTGCGGGTACCGGTTGATGTACTCCGGGTTCAGACCCACCACGTCCAGCAGGTCCTGGACGGCCCGGCGCCGGTCGCCCTTCGGCGCCACCTCGGAGTGGATTTCGTACGGCTCGCCGATGATGTCGCCGACCGTCATCCGCGGGTTGAGCGAGGTGTACGGGTCCTGGAACACCATCTGGATGTTGCGCCGCACCGCCTTCAGGGCGGAGCCGGAGAGCCGGGAGATCTCCTCCCCCTTGTAGCGCACCGATCCGCCGGTGGCCGGCTCCAGGTTCATCAGCACCTTGGCCAGCGTGGACTTGCCACAGCCGGACTCCCCCACGATGCCGAGCGTCTCCCCCTGCATCAGGTCGAAGCTGACCCCGTCGACCGCCTTCACGGCGCCGACGTGCTTCTTGAAGACGACGCCCCTCGTCAGCGGGAAGTGCTTGACCAGGTCCCGGACTTCGAGGATCGGCTCGCCGGGCCGCACGGCCTGCGCGAACGCCTCCTCCTTGGGCACCGCGGGCCCGAGCGGGCTAGCCATGGAGGGTCTCCTTCCAGAAGAAGCAGGCACTGCCCCGCCCGGCCAGCTCGCTGCCGTCGTCCGCGGTGACCTGGAAGAGCTCGGGCACCTCGGCCCGGCAGATGTCCTGGGCGCGCGGGCAGCGCGGGTTGAACGCGCAACCCGGCGGGATCCGCAGCAGGTTGGGCGGCAGCCCCTTGATCGCGTAGAGCTCCTGGCCCTTCTGGTCCAGCCGCGGGATCGAGTCCAGCAGGCCCCGGGTGTACGGGTGCGCCGGCCGCGCGTACAGCTCGTGCACCGGGGCGGTCTCAACGATCCGGCCCGCGTACATCACGGCGATCTTGTCCGCGACGTCGGCGACCACGCCGAGGTCGTGGGTGATCAGGATCAGCCCCATGTGGAACTCGGCCTGCAACTCGGCCAGCAGGTCCATCACCTGCGCCTGCACGGTCACGTCCAGCGCGGTGGTCGGCTCGTCCGCGATGATCAGGTCCGGTTCCAGGGCCAGCGCCATCGCGATCATGATGCGCTGGCGCATGCCGCCGGAGAACTGGTGCGGATAGTCGTTGACCCGCTCCTTCGCCGCCGGGATGCGCACCCGGTCCATCAGCTCGACGGCCTTGGCCTTGGCCTCCTTGCGCGACGCCCCGTGGTGGGCCCGGAACATCTCGCCGAGCTGGAAGCCCACGCTCAGCACCGGGTTCAGCGAGGAGAGCGCGTCCTGGAAGATCATCGCGATCTTCTGGCCGCGGATCTTCCGGCGCTCCTCCTTGCCCATCGTCAACATGTCCCGGCCCCGGAAGCGGATCTCGCCCTGCGGGATGCGGGCCGGGGGCATGTCCAGGATGCCCATGATCGCCTGCGCGGTCACCGACTTGCCCGAACCGGACTCCCCCAGCACCGCCAGGGTCTCGCCCGCCCGGACGCTGTAGTTGACCCCGTTGACCGCCTTCGCCACGCCGTCCCGGGTGACGAACTCCACGTGCAGGTCCCGGACGTCCAGCAGTGGCCCCTCGTAGGGCGTCTCCCGCTGGGGCTTGCCGGTGTCGACAGCTGTGGTCACGATGAGTCCCCTCGCTCAGCGAAGCTTCGGGTCGAGGGCGTCGCGCACCGCGTCACCCAGCATGATGAAGGCCAGCACGGTGATCGAGAGCGCCACGGCCGGGAAGAACAGCACGTACGGGGCCGTCCGGATGACCTTCTGGGCGGAGGCGATGTCGATGCCCCAGGAGATGGTCGGATCCTGCAGGCCGATGCCGAGGAAGCTCAGCGTGGCCTCGGTCGCGATGTAGCCGCCCAGCGCGATGGTGGCGACGACGATCACCGGTGCGATCGCGTTCGGCAGGATGTGCCGGAACATCAACCGCCCGGTGCTCGCGCCGAGCGCCCGGCCGGCCACCACGTAGTCGGACTGTTTGACGGTCAGGACGGCCCCGCGCATGACGCGCGCGATCTGCGTCCAGCCGAGCACCGCGAGGGCGATGACCACGCTCCACACCGTGCGGGCGGAGAACGCGCCCAGCAGGACCAGCGCGCCGAGCAGCAGCGGGATGCCGAAGAAGATGTCGACGATGCGGGAGATCACGGCGTCCACCGCGCCGCCGAAGTACCCGGCGACCATCCCGGTCAGCCCGCCGAGCAGGGTGACCCCCAGGGTCACGAAGATGCCGACGGTGATCGAGGCGCGGGCCCCGTAGACCACCCGGGCGTAGATGGACCGGCCCTGGCCGTCGTAGCCGAACCAGCCGGCGCCGAAGAAGTCCGACCAGTCGGGGCGCTTGAGGTAGTCGTTGACCAGGTCGGCCTTGCGCGGATCGGCGTCCGTGAAGGCCCAGGGGAAGATCGCCATCACGACCAGCAGGAGGATCAGGATCGCCGAGATCAGGAAGATCGGCCGGCGCCGCAGGTCCCGCCAGGCGTCGCCCCACAGGCTGCGGGCCTCCTCCCGCTTGGCCGGATCGCCCTCGACCAGGGTCTCCTGCTCGACCGCCATGCCCTGCTCGCCGGCGTAGTCCAGGTGGTCGAGGCCCGGGGCCGCGTGCGGCTTGAACTCGCCCTCGTCATGCAGGTCAGGCATAACGGATCCTCGGGTCCAGGACCGCGTAGAGCAGGTCGACGATCAGGGAGGCGACCAGGTAGACGATCACCAGGACGGTCACGATGCCGACCACGGTGGGGCCCTCCTTCTGGTTGATCGCCCGGTACAGCACGTTGCCGATGCCCTGGACGTTGAAGATGCCCTCCGTGACGATCGCACCGCCCATCAGCGCGCCCAGATCGGTCCCGAGGAAGGTGACCACTGGGATCAGCGAGTTGCGGAGCAGGTGGCGGGTGATGACGGTGCGCCGGGGCAGGCCCTTGGCGACCGCCGTGCGCATGTAGTCCGCCCGCAGGTTCTCCCCGATCGAGGTCCGGGTGAGCCGGGCGACGTAGGCGAGGGAGAGCGATCCCAGCACGATCGCGGGCAGGATCAGCTGGGAGAGGTCCTTGGAGTCCTGCACGGTCGGGGTGACCCAGCCCAGGTTGGTCGCGAAGATCGTCTGGGCGATGTAGGCCAGCACGAACACCGGGATCGAGATCACCACCAGGGTCAGGACCAGCACCAGGGTGTCCTGGACGCTGCCGCGCCTGAGGCCGGAGACCAGGCCGAGCGCCAGCCCGACGATCAGCTCGAAGGCGAAGGCCATCAGCGCCAGCCGGATGGTGACCGGGAAGGCGTCCGCCATGATGTCGGTGACCGAGCGGCCGGTGAAGCTCGTCCCGAAGTCGCCCTGGAAGAGGTTCCCCATGTAGTGCAGGTACTGCTTCCACAGCGGCTGGTCGAGGTAGTACTTGTGCTTCAGATTGGCCACCACCGCCGGGTCTGCGGCCTTGTCCCCGAAGAGCGCCGCGACCGGGTCCCCGGGCAGCGTGTAGACCATCAGGAAGATCAGGAATGTGGAGCCGAAGAACACCGGGATCATCTGCAGCACCCGCCGCAGCACATAACTTCCCATCCGAGCCTCCTTCCTAGGTGACTGGTCGGCCCGTGACCGGGTGCGCAGGGCCGCGTGGGGGTCGAGTGCCCGGGCCCCGCCCTCCGTGCG
Organism: Kitasatospora sp. NPDC028961; assembly: GCF_055564815.1. Classification (NCBI taxonomy): domain Bacteria; kingdom Bacillati; phylum Actinomycetota; class Actinomycetes; order Kitasatosporales; family Streptomycetaceae; genus Kitasatospora; species Kitasatospora sp. NPDC028961. The sequence continues at coordinate 10,304 of NZ_JBVHVO010000039.1, forward strand.
GGGAGGGCGGGGCCGGCGCGAGGGGCTGGATCAGCCCTTGACCTCGACCTGGGTCCAGGCCGGGTTGCCGAAGGAGTCGAACTTCACGTTCTGGACGTTCGCCGAGTAGCCCGAGTTGGTGCGGTAGTACCAGAGCGGGATGGCCGGCATGTCGTTCGCCAGCACCGTCTCCGCCTTCTGGTAGCCCGTCACGGTGTCCGCCACGCTCGCCGCCTGGTCCGCCTCGGTGGCCAGCTGGTCGAACTGCGGGCTGCTGTAGCCGAAGTCGTTGGACGCGGCGCCGGTGCGGTAGACGTCGGCCATGAAGTTGGCATTCAGCGGGTAGTCCTGCACCCAGCCGGTGCGGAAGGCGCCGTTGATCTGGTGCCCGGTGATCGCCGCGCGGGCGGTCTTGAAGTCGGGCTTCGGGTCACCCACGCAGTCCACGCCGGTGCTCTGCCGGATCGAGTTGCAGACCGCGTCCACCCACTCCTTGTGGCCGCCGTCGGCGTTGTAGGTGATCGTCAGCTTGTTGCCGGGGACGCCGCCGCCCTCGGTGATCAGCTGCTTGGCCTTGGTGGCGTCGAAGGTGCAGTTGTCGCCGCACTGGCCGGCCTTGTAGCCCTCGACGCCCTCGGCGACCCACGCGGAGGCCGGCTTGCGCGAGCCCTGCAGCACGGTCTTGGTGATGGTGTCGCGGTCGATCGCCATCGACAGCCCCTGACGGACCTTCGCCTTGTCCGGGCCGGCCCAGTCCGGCTGGTAGAGCGTGAAGCCGATGTTCTGGATCGCGCCCTGCGGCGAGTCGATCGCCCGGTCCCCCAGGTCGCTCTTGTACGTCGCCAGCGCGGACGGCGGCACCTGGTCCATCACGTCGAGGTTGTTGGACTGCAGGTCCGCGTAGGCGGCCTCGGACGTGTTGTACATCTTGAAGACGATGCCGCCGTTCTTCGGCTTGTCCACGCCCTGGTAGTTCGGGTACGCCTTGGTCACCACCTGCTGGTTGTGGCTCCAGCTGACGAACTGGTAGGCGCCGTTGCCCACCGGCTTCTGCCCGAACCCGGTCGGGTCGCTGAAGAAGGCGGTCGGCAGCGGGGAGAAGGCGATGTAGCCCAGCTTGTACTCGAAGTACGAGACCTTGGTGTGCAGCTTGATGGTGAAGTGCGTGTCGTCCACGACGGTCAGGCCGGACATCGCGGTGGCGGTCGGCTGGCCGCTGGCCGGGTGGACGTCCTGGTAGCCCTCGATGTCCGAGAACCAGGAGCTGTTGATCTGGTTGTTGCTGGTGGTCGCGCCCCAGTTCCAGGCGTCGACGAAGTTCTTCGAGGTGACCGGGGTGCCGTCGTGGAACGTCCAGCCGGTCTTCAGGGTGACGTTGAAGGTCTGCGAGTCGCTGGTCTCGATCGAGTCCGCGACCTGCATCCGGATCTTCGCGTTGCTGGGGTCGTAGTCCACCAGCCCCTTGAACAGGTTCTGCAGGATGCGGCCGCCGCCGGTCTCGTTCGCGTTCGCGGGCTGCAAGGGGTTCTGCGGCTCACTGCTCTGGTAACTGAAGGTCTTGCCGCTGTCCGACGAACTACTGCCTCCGCCGCTACTGCTGCACCCACTGGCCACCAGGGCCACAGATGTCGCAGCGGCGAGGACCCATCGAGCGCGAGTGGCTGCGGGCATGGAGGTCCCTCCTCAAGGTGTGTGTCGCATCACACCCCATGAGAAGCGCGGTGGCCCGGCGGCGCGAGCCAGGTACCCCCGGACGGGTGCAGCGGACCCCGCCCGGGGTTGACGCCGCCACAGGAGCGCGAAACGCCGGAAGGGCCCGCGGCTTCGACAGCCGCGGGCCCTTCCGGGGAACGCCTCGGGGATCAGACGGCGGCGGCCGTCTCCCGGACCTCGGCGAAGTGGCAGGCCGACTCGTGGGCCGCCGCGCCGCTGAGCGTGCTGGGCACCGCCAGCAGCGGGACCTCGGTGGCGCAGCGCTCCTCCGCCTTCCAGCAGCGGGTGCGGAACCGGCAGCCGGACGGCGGGTTGGCCGGCGAGGGGATGTCGCCGGTCAGGATGATCCGGTCCCGGGACTCGCGCGCCGTCGGGTCCGGCACCGGCACCGCGGAGAGCAGCGCCTGGGTGTACGGGTGCGTGGCGTTCTCGTAGATCGCCTCGTCCGTGCCGATCTCGACCATCTTGCCGAGGTACATCACGCCGACGCGGTCGGAGATGTGCCGGACGATCGAGAGGTCGTGCGCGATGAACATGTACGAGAGCTCGAACTCGCTCTGCAGCTGGTCCAGCAGGTTGATCACCTGCGCCTGGACGGAGACGTCCAGGGCGGAGACCGGCTCGTCGCAGATGATGATCTCGGGCTTGAGCGCGAGGCCGCGGGCGATGCCGATGCGCTGGCGCTGGCCGCCGGAGAACTGGTGCGGGTACCGGTTGATGTACTCCGGGTTCAGGCCGACGACGTCCAGGAGGTCCTGGACGGCCTTGCGGCGGTCGCCCTTGGGAGCCACCTCGGGGTGGATCTCGAAGGGCTCGCCGATGATGTCGCCGACCGTCATGCGCGGGTTGAGCGAGGTGTACGGGTCCTGGAACACCATCTGGATGTTCCGGCGGACCGCCTTCAGGGCGGAGCCGGACAGCTTGGAGATGTCCTCGCCCTTGAACAGCACCTGGCCGGAGGTGGCCCGCTCCAGGTTCATCAGCACCTTGGCCAGCGTGGACTTGCCACAGCCGGACTCGCCGACGATGCCGAGCGTCTCGCCCTTCATCAGCTCGAAGGAGATGCCGTCGACCGCCTTGACCGCGCCGACCTGCTTCTTGAAGACGATGCCCTGGGTCAGGGGGTAGTGCTTGACCAGGTCCTTGACCTCCAGGATGGGCTCAGCCATGGAGGGTCTCCTTCCAGAGGTGGCACGCGCTGCGGCGGCCGGTGAGCTCCGTGCCGTCCTTGTCGGTCACCTGGTGCAGCTTCGGGATCTCCGTGCGGCACTGGTCGGTGGCGACGTCACAGCGGGGGTTGAACGCGCAGCCGGCCGGGACCTTCAGCAGGTTCGGGGGCAGGCCCTTGATCGCGTACAGCTCCTGGCCCTTCTGGTCCAGGCGCGGGATGGAGCGGAGCAGTCCCTTGGTGTACGGGTGCGCGGGGTTGGCGTACAGGTCGTGGACCGGGGCGGTCTCGACGATCCGGCCGGCGTACATCACGGCGATCTTGTCCGCGACGTCGGCGACCACGCCGAGGTCGTGGGTGATCAGGATCAGGCCCATGTTGTACTCGGCCTGCAGCTCCGCGAGGAGGTCCATCACCTGGGCCTGGACGGTGACGTCCAGGGCGGTGGTGGGCTCGTCGGCGATGATCAGGTCGGGCTCCATGGAGAGCGCCATCGCGATCATGATGCGCTGGCGCATGCCGCCGGAGAACTGGTGCGGGTAGTCGCCGACGCGCTGCTTGGCGGCGGGGATGCGCACCCGCTCCATCAGCTCGACGGCCTTGGCCCGGGCGTCCTTCTTGGACATGCCCTTGTGCACCCGGAACATCTCGCCGAGCTGGTCGCCCACGGTCATCACGGGGTTCAGCGAGGAGAGCGCGTCCTGGAAGATCATCGCGATCTTCTGGCCGCGGATCAGCCGGCGCTGCTCCTCCTTCATGGCGAGCATGTCCTCGCCGCGGAAGAGGATCTGGCCCTGGCTGATCTTGCCGGGCGGCATGTCCAGGATGCCCATGATGGTCTGGGCGGTCACCGACTTGCCGGAGCCGGACTCACCCAGCACCGCCAGGGTCTCACCGGCGGACACGGAGTAGTTGACGCCGTTCACGGCCTTGGCGACGCCGTCCCGGGTGTGGAACTCCACGTGGAGGTCACGGACCTCCAGCAGCGGGGTGCCGATTTCGAGGCGGCCGCTCTTCTGGTTCTTCTCGATCACGGTGGTCATCGGGTCGTCACCTCTTCTCTCAGCGGAGCTTCGGGTCGAGGGCGTCGCGCACCGCGTCGCCGAGCATGATGAACGCCAGCACCGTGACGCTCAGCACCGCGGACGGGAAGAGCAGCACGTGCGGGGCGGTCAGGAAGCGGGGCTGGGCGTCGCTGATCATCAGGCCCCAGGAGATCTCCGGGGACTGGACACCGATGCCCAGGTAGGACAGCGCGGCCTCGGCACCGATGTACACACCCAGGCTGATCGCGGAGACCACGATCACCGGCGCGATGGCGTTCGGCAGGATGTGCCGGAAGGTGATCCGGAAGCTGCCGGCGCCGAGCGCCTTGGCCGCCATCACGTAGTCGTTGTGCTTGTTGGCCAGCACGGAGGCGCGCATGATGCGGAAGATCTGCGGCCAGCCGAGCACGGCCATCACGACGGAGACGGTGTAGGCGTTGCCCTTGCCGAGCATCGACATGATCAGCATGCCGCCGAGCAGCAGCGGGATGGAGAAGAAGATCTCGGTGAAGCGCGACAGGATGCTGTCGACCATGCCGCCGACCCAGCCGGCCAGCAGGCCGAGCAGGGCGCCGATCACGGTCACCGTGGTGGTGGTGAGCACCCCGACGATGATCGAGTTGCGGGCACCCCAGATGGTGCGGGTGTAGACGTCACAGCCCTGCACGTCGAAGCCGAACCAGTGCTCGGCGCTCGGGCGCTTCAGGGAGTTGGCCAGGTCGCACGCGTCGCCCGAGAGCGGGCTGCCGTCGGTGAACAGCTGCGGCACGGCGGCGATCACCAGCAGGGCGGAGACGAGCACCGCGCCGATGATGAAGACCGGGTTGCGGCGCAGGTCGCGCAGTGCGTCGGACCAGAGGCTGGCGACGCGCTCGGGCTTCTGCTTCTTCTCCGGCGCGGCCTTCGGGGTCTTGTCCTCGGGCGCCTCGCTGCCCACGGTGATGGTGTCACTCATAGCGGATCCTCGGGTCGAGCACGGCGTACAGCAGGTCCACGAGCAGGGTGGTGATCAGGTAGATCATCACCAGCAGGGTGACCATGCCGACGATCACCGTGCCCTGCTTCTGGTACACGGACTGGGCCAGCAGGCCGCCGATGCCGTGCATGTTGAAGATCTTCTCGGTGATGACCGCGCCACCCATCAGACCGCCGAGGTCGGCACCGAGGAAGGTGACGATCGGGATCAGCGCGTTGCGCAGGGCGTGGCGGCCGATCACCCGACGGCGCTTCAGACCCTTGGCGACCGCGGTGCGGACGTAGTCCGCGCGCATGGTCTCCATCAGGCTGGTGCGGGTCAGTCGGGCGACGTACGCGAGCGAGGTCGACGCCAGCACGAAGGCCGGCAGCAGGTAGGCCCGCAGTCCGTCCTCCTCGTTGAAGGAGACCGGGAAGAAGTCGACGCCGTAGTCGGTCTTGAGCTTCACGCCCAGCACCAGCTGCAGCACGAAGCCGGTGACGAAGACCGGGATGGAAATCACGAACAGCGTGCTGATGAGCACCAGCTGGTCGATGAACTTGCCCTTGCGCAGGGCCGCCATGACACCCGCCAGCACGCCGATGACTGCCTCCATGATGAAGGCGACCAGGGCGAGGTTGACGGTGTACGGGAACGCCTCGCTGATCATGTCGGTCACGGAGCGACCGGTCAGGCTCTCGCCGAGGTTCCCCTGGAAGACCCCTGAGATGTAGTTCCAGTACTGCAGCAGGAAGGGGTCGTTCAGGTGGTACTTCTGGCGGATCATCTCCGCCACGAGCGGGTCGGCTCGCTTCTCACCGGCCAGCGCCTGCACCGGGTCACCGGGCAGGTAATGAACCAGGGCATAGATCAGCAGAGTCGCACCGAGCAGGACAGGGATCGCCTGTATCAGTCGGCGGATGACATAGCGGCCCATCAGACCTCCACACTTTCAAGCAAGGAAGGGAGGCGGGAGGACCGGGACTGTAGTCCGGTCCGCCCGCCCCCATTCGTCTGACTACCGGATCAGCCGGCGAGCTCGACCTCGTCCAGGTTCATACGGCCCTGGGCGTCGGTGTCGAAGTTCTTGATCTTCTTGCTGTACGCGGCGGAGGACATGTAGGTGTACACCGGGATGTACGGCAGGTCCTGCACCAGGATGTCGTCGGCCTGCTGGTACAGCTTCTGGCCCTCGTCCTGGGACTTCGCCTGGTCGGCCTGGTTCAGCAGGTCCTCGAACTTGTCGTTGACGTAGCCGCCGTAGTTCGAGCCGTTCTCGATCGCGACCTTGGAGAAGATCGGACGGAGGTAGTTCTCGATCGACGGGTAGTCCATCGACCACGCCATGCGGAAGGCGCCCGAGTACTGCTTCTCGCCCAGCGCGTCGAGGATCTTGCCGAACTTCTCGAACGGCTTGGTGGTGACCTCGATGCCCAGGTTCTTCTTCAGCTGGTTCGCGACGGCCTCGATCCACTCCTTGTGGCCACCGTCGGCGTTGTAGCCCAGCTCGATGGTGTTGCCGGGAACACCGCCGGCCTGGTCGAAGAGCGCCTTGGCCTTGGCCGGGTCGTACTTCGCCGCGTCGCCCATGGCGCCCTTGCGGTAACCCGGGATCAGCGGGTTGATGAAGTCGTCGGCCGGGACGCGGGTGCCCGAGAAGATCGTCTTGGTGATCGCCTCGCGGTCGATCGCCATCGAGATCGCCTTGCGGATCTCCGGCTTGCCGTAGGTGGCCGGGTTGGTGGCGATCGGGAAGCCGATGTAGCCGACGCCGGACTCCGGCTTGTAGATGTAGCGGTCGCCGAACTCACCCTTGACGCTCGACAGGGCCGAGATCGGCAGCTTGTCGGTGGCCTGGATGTTGTCGGCGCGCAGGTCGTTGTACGCGGTGTCCAGGTTGTCGTAGATCTTGAAGGTGACGCCCTGGAGCTTCGCCTTGCCGTCCGAGGCAGGGAAGTTCTCGTAGCGCTTGACCTTGATCTGCTTGTTGTGCTCCCAGGCGCCGTCCATCTCGAACGGGCCGTTGCCGATCGGCTTGTCGGCGAACGTCTTCGGGTCGGTGAAGAACGCCTTGGGCAGCGGGTAGAACGCGTTGTAGCCCAGCATGGTCTTGAACTGGGAGAACGGCTGCGTCAGGGAGACGGTGAAGGTCTTGTCGTCGACGACCGTGAGGCCCTTGAGCTTGTCGGTGGTCGGCTTCTTGTCCTTGCCCGGGGCCAGGTCCTCGGAGCCCTCGATCTTGGCGAAGAACGGCAGGCCCTCGGCCGCGTTGTCCTGGTTGGCGCCCCAGTTCCAGGCGTCGACGAACGACTGGGCGGTCACCTTCTCACCGTTGTGGAAGGTGTAGCCGTCCTTCAGCTTGATCGTCCAGAGCTTGCTGTCGGCGCTCTCGATCGACTCGGCGACGCGCAGCTTCGGCTCGTTGGTCTTGTTGTCGTACTCGACCAGGCCGGCGAAGACGGCACCGAGAACCTCGGCACCCTCGGACTCCGCGGTGTTCTGGGGAACCAGACCGTGCTGCGGCTCGCCGAGCTGGACGGCGATGGTGCCGCCGCCGGAAGAGGCCTTGTCACTGCTCTTCGAGCTGGTGCTGCAAGCGGTCGCCGCGAGGGCGATAGCGGTCGCCGCGACGATCCACTTGGTCTGGGTTGCACCGCGCATGGGGGATGCCTCCTGAAATCGACTTTCCAACGAGGAGAGCACCACGGTCGGCTGACGCCGCTTCCGTTGTGCCGTCCGCGCTCGTGGTTTCGGCGCGCACCCCTGCGCGTTAACCCTTGACCCGAGCCTGACTGCACCCACTATCCGTCACGCACGGACACGAAAGTGACCACTAGCGATCTCAATTAGGTCACATGAACGGTCGGTAAGTTTCGAAAATCGGACATAAGAGACATACTCAGACAGGCATCAAACGGACAGTCGTCATGAATGACGGACTGTCACGTTCGCTCAGCGGACACCTTGCTGTGTTAAGCGATATTCCGTTTATACGCGCGTCGACAGCATGGAGTAGTGAAAACGATCGCCCCCCTCTCCGTTGGAAAGGGGGGCGATCGATTCAGGCCAAAGGGCGCTCAGAAGGAAGTGATCACGCCTTCTTGGCGCGCGAAGCCGTGCGGCCGCGCTCCTTCTGGTCCAGGACGACCTTACGGATGCGAACCGTCTCCGGAGTCACCTCGATGCACTCGTCCTCGCGGCAGAACTCCAGCGACTGCTCCAGCGAGAGCTTGCGCGGCGGCACCAGGTTCTCGGTGGTGTCGGAGGAGGCCGCACGCATGTTGGTGAGCTTCTTCTCCTTGGTGATGTTGATGTCCATGTCGTCCTGGCGCGAGTTCTCGCCGACGATCATGCCCTCGTACACCTCGGTGGTGGGCTCGACGAAGAGCGTGCCGCGCTCCTGGATGCCCATCATCGCGAACGGCGTCACGACGCCCGCGCGGTCCGCCACCAGCGAGCCGTTGTTGCGCATCCGGAGCTCGCCGAACCACGGCTCGTGGCCCTCGAAGATGGAGTGCGCGATGCCGGTGCCGCGGGTGTCGGTCAGGAACTGGGTCCGGAAGCCGATCAGGCCGCGCGACGGGACGATGAACTCCATGCGGACCCAGCCGGAGCCGTGGTTCGTCATGGTCTCCATGCGGCCCTTGCGGGTCGCCATCAGCTGGGTGATCGCGCCGAGGTACTCCTCGGGGCTGTCGATGGTCATCCGCTCGACCGGCTCGTGGGTCTTGCCGTTGATGACCTTGGTGACGACCTGCGGCTTGCCGACGGTCAGCTCGAAGAGCTCCCGGCGCATGGTCTCGACCAGGATGGCCAGCGCCAGCTCGCCACGGCCCTGGACCTCCCAGGCGTCCGGACGCTCGGTCGGCAGCACGCGGAGCGAGACGTTACCGATCAGCTCGCGGTCCAGGCGGTCCTTCACCATGCGGGCGGTGACCTTGTGGCCCTTGCCGCCCTTGCCGACCAGCGGCGAGGTGTTGGTGCCGATGACCATCGAGATGGCCGGCTCGTCCACCGTGATCAGCGGCAGCGCGATCGGGTTCTCCAGGTCGGCCAGGGTCTCGCCGATCATGATGTCCGGGATGCCCGCGACGGCGCAGATGTCGCCGGGGCCGGCCACCTCGGCCGGCTTGCGGGTGAGCGCCTCGGTCATCAGCAGCTCGGTGATCTTGACCTGCTGGATCGAACCGTCACGCTTCATCCACGCGACCTGCTGGCCCTTGCGCAGCTCGCCCTGCTCGACGCGGCAGAGCGCGATGCGGCCGAGGAAGTTGTCCGCGTCCAGGTTGGTGACGTGGGCCTGGAGCGGGGCGTCCTCGTCGTAGGTCGGGGCCGGGACGGCCGACAGGATGGTCGAGAAGAACGGCTCCAGCGAGTCGCTGTCGGCCGGGACGCTGCCGTCCTCCGGCTTGGTCATCGAGGCGACGCCGTCACGCGCACAGGCGTAGACGATCGGGAACTCGATCTGCTCCTCGGTCGCGTCGAGGTCCAGGAAGAGGTCGTAGGTCTCGTTGATGACCTCGTCGATCCGGGAGTCCGGACGGTCGGTCTTGTTGATGCAGAGGATCACCGGGAGCTTGGCGGTGAGCGCCTTGCGGAGCACGAAGCGGGTCTGCGGCAGCGGACCCTCGGAGGCGTCGACCAGGAGAACGACCGCGTCCACCATGGACAGACCGCGCTCGACCTCACCACCGAAGTCGGCGTGGCCGGGGGTGTCGATGATGTTGATCGTGATCGGGGCGCCACCCTCCTTGGGGTGGTACTTCACGGCGGTGTTCTTCGCGAGAATGGTGATGCCCTTCTCGCGCTCCAGGTCGTTGGAGTCCATCATGCGGTCATCGAGGTGCTGGTGGGCGGCGAAGGCACCGGCCTGCTTCAGCATGGCGTCGACCAGAGTGGTCTTGCCGTGGTCGACGTGGGCGACGATGGCAACGTTGCGGATGTCATTGCGCGTGGGCATGCTGAGCGGATTCTCCCGGAATCGTGGGTTTCGGCGCCCGGCTGCGTGACGCCGACCGGCGATCCGTTGTGATCACCGCCGCCCGTTCCGCCTGCTACTACCGGTCCACCCGCCGGGCAGGACATGCCACGGCTTCCTCCTATCGTACGGGGAACCCTCCAGGTCGGCAGAAACGGGCAGGTCGGGCGGGATCAAGATCACAAGTGGATCACCGGCACGCCACCCGGCCGACGCCGTGCCGGGGCCTCCCGGTCACGCCCCGCCGGGCCCGGCCGGGCCGGGCGTCGTCCGCGTGGTCCGCCCCGCCCCGCGCACGGTCAGGGGGCGAGGAACCCCACGTCCTGGAAGCGCGGCCGGCCGAAGCCCCAGGCGCCCGCGCCCGCCACGTCCGACCGGACCGCGACCAGGTCCGGCCGCTGGTAGAGCGGTACCGAGTGGCCCAGCTGCCAGATCCGGGTGTCGGCCTCCTGGAGCAGGGCCAGGTGGGCGGCGGGGTCGAGTTCGGCGGCCGCGCGGTCGAAGAGGCGGTCGATCTCCTCCGTCCCGGCGCGGCCGTAGTTGCTGCCGGCCTCCAGGGCGCCGTCCGCGCCGGGGCGCGGCTTGGCGTAGACGGCACGCTGTTCGACCGCCGGGTGGGGTCCGGCCGGCCAGGAGAACAGGGCGAGGTCGTAGTCGCCGGTCGCCAGGTGGTCCCGGACGAAGGCCTCGGCGGGCGCCGCCACCGTCCGGAGCGCGATGCCCGCGCCGGCGAGGTCGGCGGTCAGCGCGTCGGCGGTGCGCCGGGCCGTGGCCGAGCCGGCCGGGACCAGCAGGGCGAGGGCCAGCTCCCGGCCGTCCCGGACCCGGGTGGCGCCGGCCGCGGGCCGCTTCCAGCCGGCCGCGTCCAGCAGCCGGCCCGCGTCCGCCGGGCCGAGCGCGGCGCTGTTGTCCCGGTAGCCGTCCTGGTCACCGGCGAACAGGTGGCTGCCGAGCGGGGCGGCGGCGAGACCGAGCGGGGTGAGCGCGGCACCGGCGACCCGGCGCCGGTCGACCGCGCGGGCCAGGGCGAGCCGGACGGCCGGGTCGGTGAGCGGGCCGCGGGCGGCGTTCAGGGTGAGCTCGGTGAGCGCGGCCGCGGCGGCCCGGTGCACGGTGACGCCGGGCAGGGCCTCCGCCCGCCGCAGCGCCCGGTCGGCGGCCTCCGGCGCCGCGGCGGGCGGGGCGGCGGGGGTCGCGGACGCGGTCGCGACCGGGGACCCGGAGCCGGAGGCGGCCCCGGACACGGAGGCGGACGCGGCCTGGGTGGGCGGAGCGGCCGGGGTGGAGCCGGCCCGGTCGACCGCCGCGGTGAGCGAGGCGATGTCCAGCCGGTCCTGGTCGAGCGCGTCCAGCCGGCCCTCGGCCGGGACCACCAGGAAGTCGATCCCGTCCGCCTTCGGCCGGTCCCCCCACCAGTTCGGGCTGCGCACCAGGCTCACCCGCCCGCCCGCCGGGTCGTACCGGGAGAGCCGGAACGGACCCGCCGTCGGCTCCGGCCCGTCGGTCAGCGGCCGGTTGAACGCCGCCGGGGAGCCGGTCACCGCGGCCGGGTAGAGCGGACCGAACAGGGCGCGCCACTCCGCGTACGGCCGCCGGAAGGTCACCTTCACCTCGTGCGGGCCGGCCCCCTGGGTGATCGAGTCGATCGCGTCGTACCCGGCCGGACGGTTCCCGGCGTAGGCCGGGTCGAGGCCGGAGAGAGCGGCCCGCTGCGCGCCGAAGTCGGCGGCCGAGAGCGGGGTGCCGTCGCTCCAGACGGCCTGCGGGCTGAGCCGGTAGGTGACCACCTGCGGCTGCTGTCCGGGCGGGGTGCACTCGGCGGACTCCAGGTAGTCCGGGTCGGCGACCGGCCGGCCGTGCTCGTCCGGCCGGAACAGCGAGGGGTAGAGGGCGTGGGCGAGCAGCGCGCTGTCGGCGGTCGCGGCCGGCTGGTAGACGTTGAGCGTGGCCGGCGCGGCGTCCAGCGCCCAGCGCGGCGTGCCGCCCTCCCGGACGGCGGCACGGTCAGGCGGGCCGACGTCCCCGGTGACGGCGGTGGGTGGGGCCGGTACGGGAGCCGGTGCCGGCGGGCGGGCCGGGGCCGGGCCTCCGGAGCAGCCGGCCAGGGCGCCGGTGGCGAGCAGCAGCGCGGCGGCTGCGGCGGTGAGCTGGCGGACGCGCATGGCGGCCATCGAACGTCGAGCCGGTCGGGGCGGCCGTCCCGACACGGCGGCCGCCGGGGGACTGCACCCGGACAGCCGATCCGCGCGGCGGCCCCGAGCGTGCCCGGCCGGGGGCGACCGGCCCGGGGGCGGCCGGCCCGGGGGCGGCCGGCCCGGGGGCGGCCGGCCCTACAGCGACAGCTCGAACCAGACGATCTTGCCCTTGGGCGTCCGCCGGCTCCCCCAGCGCTCGGCCAGCAGGCTGACCAGCTGGAGCCCGCGCCCGCCCTCGTCGGTCTCCTGCGCGCGCCGCTGGCGCGGCTGGGCGTAGCCGTCGTCCCAGACCTCGCAGACCATGCTGCGGTCGCGCAGCAGTCGCAGCCGGATCTCGCCCCGGCCGTGCCGGAGGGCGTTGGTGACCAGCTCGCTCACCAGCAGCTCGGTGGTGTCGACCAGCTCGTCCAGACCGCGCGCCAGCAGCCAGCTGCAGGCCAGCTCGCGGGCCTTGGCGACGGAGGTCGGCTCCGGCGGCAGGAACCAGTTGCCGACGGCGTCGTCGGGGAAGGCGTGCACCTTGGCCATCAGCAGGGCGATGTCGTCCTCGCCGTGGTGCGGGTTGAGCTCGCCGAGGACGTGGTCGCAGAGGTTCTCCAGGCTCTTGCCCTCCGCCGACAGTGCGATGCGGAAGGCGCGCAGGCCCTCGTCCAGCTGGTGCTTGCGGCTCTCCACCAGGCCGTCGGTGTACAGGCCGAGCACGGCGCCGTCCGGCAGGGTCAGCTCGACCTCCTCGAAGGGCTCGCCGCCGACGCCGAGCGGCAGGCCGGGCGGGACGTCGAGCATCCGGGCGGGCTCGTCGGGGCTGAGCAGGACGGGCGGCAGGTGGCCGGCGTTGGCGAAGACGCAGCGCCGGGTGACGGCGTCGTAGACCGCGTAGACGCAGGTGGCCAGGTAGACCTCGCGGGCCTCCTCGTCGGCGGTCGAGGTGAGCCGCCCGTACGGGGTGGGCGAGCCGGCGGGCGCGGAGTCGTCGCCCAGCCCGCGGGCGATCTCGTCGAGGGCGGTGAGCACCTCGGCGGGGTCGAGGTCGAGCATGGCCAGGGTGCGGACGGCGGTGCGCAGCTGGCCCATCGCGACGGCGGCGCGCAGGCCGCGGCCCATCACGTCGCCGATGACCAGCGCGGTGCGGTTACCCGGCAGCGGGATGACGTCGAACCAGTCACCGCCGACCTCGGTGTTGTTGTTGCTGGGCAGGTAGCGGCAGGCGATCTCCAGGCCGCTGGCGGCCGGGTTGCCCGGGGGCAGCAGGCTGCGCTGCAGGATCAGGGCGCGCTCGTGCTCGCGGCGGTAGAGCCGTGCGTTGTCGATGCAGACGGCGGCGCGGGCCACCAGTTCCTCGGCGATGGCGACGTCACGGGCGTCGAAGGGCTCGCTGCCGATCGCGCGGGAGAGCTGGACCAGGCCGAGCACCTGGTCGCGGGCGACCAGCGGCACGATCAGCGTGGAGCGCAGCAGCGGGTCCGGCCCGGGCTCGGGGACGACGCTGCGGCCGGTGCGCAGCGCGCGGGCGTGCGGCGAGCGGCGCGGGTAGCAGAGCGTGCCGCCGGCCTCGGCGATCGGCAGGCCGGTGACCGAGCCGAGCACGGAGGAGGCGCCGCCGACCACGCTGGAGACGGCGACCCGGCGCAGCTCGCCGCTGCCGTCGGTGAGCACGCCGTCGCCGTAGCGGCCGGCGCTGGGGACGGTCTCGCCGGAGAGCAGCGCGGTGTAGAGGTCGACGGTGGCGAGGTCGCAGAACGGCGGGACGACGACGTCCAGCAGCTCCTTGGCGGTGGTCTCCAGATCGAGGGTGGAGCCGATGTGCGCGCTGGCCTCGTTGAGCAGGGCGAGGTTGCGGCGCACCCCGTCGGCCTCGCGCTCGGCGACGTGCCGGGAGGTGACGTCGGAGACCTGGCCGGCCACGCCCATCGGCTGCCCGGCCGAGCCGTTGAGGCGGTAGAGCGAGACGGCCCAGAGCCGGTTGCCCTCGCGGGTCGGCACGGCGGAGTGGAAGCGCAGGTCGAAGACGGGCTCGCCGGTGGCGAGGACCTTGCGCAGGGCGGCGGTCAGCCGGTCGGCCTCGGGGGCCGGGAAGAGGTCGTGCGCGGTCAGGCCTTCGAGGTCGGTGGGGGCGAGGCCGACCCCCGAGGCGAAGGCGTCGTTGACCCGCTGGAGCCGGAGCCGGTCGTCGAACAGGACGAAGCCGGTCGGGGTCTGGCCGAAGACGGCCTCGGAGGCGGCGAGGTCGGTCTCGATCCGGCGCAGCCGGCCGAGGTCGACCGCGAGACAGGTGGCACCGGCGGTGGGCAGTGCGCTGTCGGGCATCAGGTAGAGCTCGGCGAGGCCCTCGCCGCCGGTGGCGTCGCGGTAGGGCGTGGTGCCCACCCACTCCTCGCCGGCCAGCGTGCGCTCCAGCCGGGTGCGGCCGCGCTGCCAGAGCTCGCGCGGGACGAAGGTGCTGATCGGATCGGCGCCGACCGCCTCGACGGCGGTCACGCCGAAGAACTCGGCGGCGCGCTCGCTCCACTGGCTGATCCGGCCGTCCGGGCCGATCGCGAAGGTGGCGACCCGGATGTAGTCGTAGATCGAGCCGGGGTCCCCCGCGCCCCACTGATGGGCGCCGACCACCGGGCGGGCCGCCCGGCCCTGCCCCACGGCCGGGGCGGGCAGGTGTGGCGAACCGGCCTGCCCGGGCACAGCGGCATGACCGCTGCTGCTCGGCGCGTTACGCGCCGGGGTGCTGTTCAACGGACCGACCCCTCCAAACCCGCGACCGTCCGGATGCCGAGAAGACCGAGTATTCATCATCGAGGGGTACGTTCACACGCCCTCAACATCACAACATCAGATCGGGCGAAGGTTTTTGTCCTACCGCCCGCGCAACCACAATGCCACGCTCGCGCCCCCTGCCGGAGTGCGCGCTCCCCCCGGCCCCCTGCTGGCATATGCGGTCCCGTTCTACTCGCGTCCTACTCGTCACCCGGCTCCTCGGGCTCATTACCCGGCAGCGCCTGCTCGAACCAGACGACCTTGCCCATGCCCTCGGCCCGCGCGCCCCAGCGCAGTGCCAGCCGGCGGACGAGTTCCAGGCCCCGGCCGCCCTCGTCGGCCTCCGCCGCGTGACGCTCGCGGGGCGGGTCGGGCAGCGGGTCGGAGATCTCGACCAGCAGCGTCTCGCCCAGCGTCAACCGTACGCCGATGGGGGCGCTCGCATAGCGGACCGAGTTGGTCACCAGCTCGCTGACCAGCAGCTCAGCGGTGTCGGTGAGCGCTTCGACGCCCCACTCGACCAGCGCGGCGCGGACCAGCCGGCGGGCCCGGCTGACGGCGGTCGGCTCGGCGGGCAGCGTCCAGCCGGCCGTCGGGGTGCCGGCCTGGCCGTGGCCGAGCCGGGCCAGCAGCAGCGCCACGTCGTCGGGCTCGCGGCCCTGCTCCATGGTGGCCAGCACCGCCTCGCAGGCCGCCTGGATGGAGGCGTGCGGCTCCTGGAGCACGGTGACCAGCCGGCCGAGGCCGACGTCGAGGTCCTTGTCCCGGGACTCCACCAGCCCGTCGGTGCACAGGGCGAGCAGGCTGCCTTCGGGGATCTTGAGCTCGACCGACTCGAAGGGGACGCCGCCGACGCCGAGCGGAGCGCCGGACGGCAGGTCGAGGATCCGGCCGGTCCCGCCGAGCAGCGGGCCGCCGGTGCGGGTCGGTTCCTCGGCGCCCTCGCGGGGCACCACCAGCACCGGCGGGATGTGGCCGGCCTTGGAGACCGTCAGCCGGGCCGTGGCCGGGTCGAACACCGCGTAGACGCAGGTCGCCAGCAGCGCCTCGTCCGGTCCCTGGGCGAGGTCGTCGGCCAGCTCGTGGACGTGCCGCAGCAGCACGTCCGGGGGCAGGTCGAGGGCTGCCAGGACGCGGACGGCGGTGCGCAGCCGGCCCATCGTGGCGGCGGCCCGCAGGCCGTGGCCCATCACGTCGCCGACCACCAGCGCGGTGCGGTCGCCGGGCAGCGGGATGACGTCGAACCAGTCCCCGCCGACCTCGGTGCCGATGCTGCCCGGCACGTAACGGTAGGCGACCTCGACGCCGGTGGGCTGCGGGACCTGCTGCGGGAGCAGGGTGCGCTGAAGGGTGAGCGCGGCGGTGCGCTCCCGGGCGTAGAGCCGGGCGTTGTCGAGGGAGCTGCCGGCCCGGTCGGCCAGCTCGACGGTGAAGGCGAGGTCGTCCCGGTCGAAGCCCTCGCGGTAGCCGGCCCGGCTGACCAGCAGCAGGCCGATCACGATGCCTCGGGCCCGCAGCGGCACCACCAGCATCGAGTGCACGCCCAGGTCGTGGGCGGCCTGCATCTTCGGGTCGCCCGGGTAGGTGACGTCGCTCAGCTGGTCGGCGCCGGAGAGCAGCTCGGGGACGCCGGTGCGCAGCACCCGCCCGCAGGCGGAGTCCTCGGAGAAGGTGATCCGGGCGCCGCGCCGGAGCATCACCTCGACCTCGGGACCGTCCTGGACGGAGGCGGTGCCCAGCTGGAGCAGCGAGGTGCGGCGGTCGTGGCCGTGCCGGGGCAGGTCGTCGCCGTGCGCGACGGCCTGGAGCAGGATCACCGCGGAGTGGTCGGTGAGCCGGGGCACCACGGCGCCGGCCAGCTCCTGGGCGATCCGCGAGGCGTCCAGGAGGTCGCCGACCCGGGAGCCGAACTCGTTGAGCAGCGAGAGCCGGCGCCGGGCGTGCTCGACCTTGGCGACCGCCCGGTAGCGCTCGGTCACGTCCATCACGGTGCCGGAGATGCCGAGCACCCGGCCGGCCCGGTCGGTCATCCGGCTGTAGGAGATCGAGCGGTACCCGGAGCGGGCGGTGACCGGCGAGGCCAGGGTGACGTCGATGACCGGCTCGCCGGTGGCCAGCACCTGGCGCTGGATGGCGGTGATCTCGTCGGCGGCCCGCTCGGGCAGGGTCTCGCCGGTGGTCCGCCCGACGTGGTCCTCGGTGACCATGCCGTTCATCTCGGCCAGGGTCTGGTTGACGGCGGTGTAGCGCAGGTCGGTGTCGAGGACGGCGATGCCCAGCGGGGACTGCTCGAACAGCGCGTCCCGGACGGCGAGGTCCCGCTCGACCGCCCGGACGGCGGCCGCCTCGGCCAGGTTGACCTGGAGGAACGGCGTGCCGTCGCCGTCCACCAGCAGGGAGATCCGGGCGTCGACGGTGACCGCCTCGCCGTCCCGGTCGCGCAGCTCGGCGAGGCCGGCCCAGCGGCCGTGGCGCAGGGTGTCCTGGATCGCCGTGCGGATCCGGGTGACCTGGTCCTCGTCCGGGATCAGCTCGTCGATCCGGCGGCCGACCAGCAGCTCGTTCGGCCAGCCGAGCAGTTCCTCGGCGGCCGGGCTCCAGAGCACCACCCGGCCGGCGGTGTCCAGGATGGCGATGGCCACCTTCACCACGTCGAGCAGATTGCCCTCACGGTGGCCGCCCGTGCCGCCCGGCTCGGCTCCGGGAGCGCCCGGGAAGGGGCGGCCGGGGCGGCTGCGGGGGCCCGCCGACGGGGACGCGTCGGGCGCCACCATGGACGTCGCGGGACGGTCCGCGGGATCGGCCTCGGGGGCGCCGCCGTCCCCCCGGCGGCGGCCGGCCGGCGGTTGCGGCGGCGGCTGCTGCGGGCGCGCGCCACGGCGCAGGCGGGCGCGCGCGGCGGCACTCCCCCCGGTGCCCGTGCCTCGTGCTCCCCCGCCACCGTGACCGGTACTCGACACCGACGGGGCCTCCGGCTCTGGTCGGGATCGGCGTCGCCGGCTGGGGACGGCTCACCGATGGTGACGAATGGTGCCGAAAAGCGACATACCCAGCAGAACCCAGGCTATCCCGGCTTATGGGTCCTCTTTTCCGATTGACCTACCTGGCGTATCGCGCGTGGCGCGGGCGGGTGCGGGCCGCCCCTCCCGTGGCACGGGCGGGCACGCCGGGCGCGCGGCGGTCAGCGCGCGCTGTCGGCCCCGGCCAGCAGGCGGGTCAGGTGCGGGAGGACTTCGCGGTCGTGGTCGAGCCAGTCGAGCCCGTCGAGCTCGGCGGCGCCGAGCCAGCGGAGCTCGTCGTGGTCCTGCAGCGGCCGCGGGTCGCCGGAGAGCAGTTCGGCCACCCAGAGCCGCAGCTCCAGCCCCGGGCGGACCAGCCACGCCCCGGGCAGCGGCTCCAGCGCCCTCGCCCGGACACCGAGTTCCTCCAGCAGCTCGCGCTCCAGCGCCTGGGGCTGCGTCTCACCGGGCTCGACCTTGCCGCCCGGGAACTCCCAGCGCCCGGCCACCTCGACCGGGGCACTGCGGCGGGCGGCCAGCACCCGGCCCCGGTGGACGAGCGCGCCCCCGACGACGATCCGGTTCTCCATGGCCCCGACCCTATGCGGCCTCGGCCTCCACCCAGTACAGCTGCTTGTGCCCGCGGGCCTCGAACTCCGCGGCCAGCCGTTCGGCCTCGGCCCGGTCCAGGCCCTTGGCGACCACGTAGCGGTTGCCGTTGTCGTCCTGTCGCATCACCCGGCAGGTGTCCATACCGGTGAGCCTAGGCGCCCCGCCGCGGGACCGGAACGGCCGGTGGCCGCACGGGAATCCGACCGCCCGGGGCGCGCGGTCCCGGCCCGCGTGGGGGTCGGGCCGGGACCACGCGCACGGGACGCTACGCCCGGCGCGCTTCCGGTGTGTACGGGCCCGGTTAACGCCCGGTAAGACACCGGCCCGGCCCGCCCGCCACCGCCGTCAGACCCGGATCTCGCCGACCTGCTCGCCGGTCGAGAGGCCGAGCTCCCGGCGGATCTCCACGGTCGAGTTCGCCTCCTTGGCCACCAGCGACTTCGCCCGCCGGATCTCGCGTTCGAGCGCGCCCGCGTCCACGGCCTTGGCCGCGGCGTCCCAGGCCGTCGCGGCGGCGCGCTGGGCGGCCACCAGCTCGGCCACCTTCGGCTTGGCGCCCTCCGGCCAGGCCGCCGTGCTCCCGGACAACTGCTCGGCCTCCTTGCGGGAGGCGTCGGCCATCCTGCCCGCCCAGGTGGTGAACTCGGGCCGGGCGTCGGCGACCTCGGCGTCCGGCTCGCTCCAGGAGACCTTGTTGTAGACCAGGGCCGCCTCCAGGTAGGCCAGCTGGGCCTGGGACAGCTTGCCCCGGTCGGTGCGGACGCTGCCCAGGTGCTCGGCGTCGCGGTCCTCGAAGGCACAGGTGGCGTAGCGCTCGCCGGACTTCCAGTTGGCGCGGCCCGGGAACAGGTAGACCTCGTCCACGCCGTCCGGCACGGTCCAGTAGTCGAGGGCGTAGTCGGCGAGCACCGGGCCGCAGAGCGCCGCGGCGCTCTCGCGGACGCGGCTCTCGCCCGGGTAGGCGAGCCCGCCGCTCTCCGGGATCCGGGCGGTGCCGGCCACCTCGCCGTGGTGCGGCAGCGCACAGGGGGCCGTGAACACCCAGAGGACCGTCTGGTCGCCGTCCTCGCGTCCGTCGGCGCCACCGGCCGGGTTGTAGCAGTCGCCGGACTTGAGCGAGGACCAGAGCACCGAGCCCGCCGGCGCCTTCGGGGCCCGGGCGGGACGGTCGGCGCGGGTGCTCTCCTCGACCCCGGCGGCGAGCAGGCCGATGAAGGCGATCAGCGAGACCAGCGCCCCGAGGACACCGAACACCACACCGGTCACCGCCATGCCCCGGCCGCGCTCGTTGCGCTTGGGTATCTGGACCAGCGCGACGATGCCGAAGGCGAGCGAGAGCGGCCACATGCAGAGCAGGCCGGTGACCAGCGCGGCGACCGAGAAGCCGTTGGTGACCTCGGGGGTCGCCGGGTAGGCGTAGCCGGGCTGGAAGCCGGAGATCGCGCCGGGCGTGACGGCGGCCCAGCCGGAGGCCGCCGGCGCCCCGGGCGGGACCGGCCCCCCGGCGCCGGCCCACGGGTCGGCGCCGGGAGCGGCCCCGGGGGCGGCGGGAGCGGGGGTGGTCGCGCCGGGCGCGGCCCACGGGTCGGCGGCGGGAGCGGTGGCCGGTGCCGGGGGCTCGGCGGGGGCCGCGGGCTTGGTCAGCTCCACCCGGTCCGCCGGCGGGGCGTCCACCGGCGGGGCGTCGGCCGGTGCGGCGTCCGGTGCGGCAGCCTCCGGCACGGTGGCCTCCGGTGCGGCAGCCTCCGGTGCGGCGGCCACCGGCCCGGGAACGGGCGCGTCGGACTCGGGCTTGGACACGTGGACTCCCCCGGCCCGGTCACGGGCATCAGCTCGGCAGTTTCGACTCGAACGTTCCGCAGACGGACCACCGGGCGGACCAGCGGAGGACCGGCCGGGGCGATGGGAACGGACGCGCGACTTTACCCGATCTTGGAGCACACCCTCCCGCCCATTTCCGGCCGCCCGCCGCTCACCCGCGGCGCGCCAGCACCTCGCCGTGCAGCATCGCGAACCACCCGTCCTCGGCGGCCACCCAGGCCCGCCACCCGGCCGAGATCCGCTCCAGCTCCGCCCGGTCCGCGTACCCCTCGGCCACCGCCGCGTCGGCGATGTCGGACGCCACGATCCGGTCCGCCCACAGCCCGCCCCACCAGGCACGCTGCTCGGGCGACGCGTAGGTCCAGCTGCTGGACGTCGCCGTGACGTCGGTGAAGCCGGCCTCCCGGGCCCAGGACAGCAGCCGTCGGCCGGCGTCCGGCTCGCCGCCGTTGGCCCGGGCGATCCGCCCGTACAGCGCCAACCAGCGGTCCAGCTCCGGTACCTGCGGGTACCAGGTCATGGTCGCGTAGTCGACGTCCCGGGCCGCGACCACGCCGCCCACCGCCGTGACCCGGCGCATCTCCCGCAGCGCCCCCACCGGGTCGGCCACGTGCTGCAGCACCTGGTGGGCGTGCACCACGTCGAACTCCCCGTCCGCGTACGGCAGTCCGTGCACATCGGCGACCTCGAAGACCACGTTGGCCAGGCCCCGGTCCGCCGCGTACCGGGCGGCCGACTCCAGCACCTCGGCCGAGGTGTCCACGGCCACCACCCGCCCGGTGGGGCCGACCAGTTCGGCCAGCTCGACGGTGATCGTGCCGGGGCCGCAGCCGACGTCCAGCACGGCCTGCCCCGGCCGCAGTTCGGGCCGCAGATAGGCGGCCGAGTTGGCCACCGTGCGGGAGCGGTGCGAGCGCAGCACGGGCTCCTGGTGCCCGTGCGTGTAGACGGTGGGCTGCGGTCCGGTCATGGCGGTCCCCCTGGGGTTCGGTCGCGTTCCCTGCGGTCGGTTCCTCCGACGCCTCCGACGCTACTCCGTGTCCCGTATGGCGAGAAGATTCGTCTCACATGTCGAACTACCGATTCACGCGAAAGCCCCCGCCCGGGGCCCGGACGGGGGCTTCGCCTTGCGGGGACTACGGGTTGAGGGGCGGCGCGAGGTCCGGACCGGGGTGGGCCCCCTCGGCGAACGCCGCCCCTCCGCCGGCGGGCCACCGGGCGAACTCCTGCCCCCGCGCGGCTCGGCGCCCGCACCGGGGCCCGTACCGTGGACGGGCTCCCGACAGAACGGTTCACCATGCCCGGCCGCCGCCCCTTCGTCCTGCTGAGCGCCGCGATGTCCCTCGACGGGCACCTCGACGACGCCTCCCCCGACCGCCTGCTGCTCTCCGGCCCCGCCGACTTCGACCGGGTGGACGCGGAGCGCGCCGCCAGCGACGCGATCCTGGTGGGCGGCAACACCCTGCGCGCGGACAACCCCCGGCTGCTGGTCAACGACCCCGGCCGACGGGCGGCCCGGCTCGCGGCCGGCCGACCGGAGTACCCGCTGAAGGTCACCCTCACCGCGAGCGGGGCCCTCGACCGTTCGCTCAGGTTCTGGCACACCGGCGGCGACAAGGTCGCCTACACCTCGGACACCGGCGCCACCGTGCTCCGCCCGGCGCTGGACGGGCTGGCCGAGGTGGTGGCGCTCGGCGGCACGGTGGAGCTGGGCGCGGTCCTGGACGATCTCGGGGCCCGGGGGGTGCGGCGGCTGATGGTCGAGGGCGGGAGCGGCGTGCACACCCAGTTCCTGGCCCAGGGTCTGGCCGACGAGCTCCAGCTGGCGGTCGCCCCGCTGCTGGTCGGACAGGCGGACGCGCCGCGCTTCGTCCGGCCGGCGGCCTTCCCCGGCGGACCGGCCCGCCGGATGCGCCTGCTGGAGGCACGTACCGTGGACGATGTCGTCCTGCTCAGGTACGCCCCGAAGGAGTCCACCCCGTGACCAGCGCACCGTCCGACCTCGCACACCTGCGGCGGGCCGTCGAGCTCTCGCGCCGCTGCCCGCCCTCCAGAACCGCCTTCTCGGTCGGCGCGGTGATCGTCGGTGCGGACGGCGAGGTGCTCGCCGAGGGCTGGAGCCGGGAGGCGGACGCGCTGGACCACGCCGAGGAGGCCGCCCTCGCCAAGCTCCCGGCGGGCGATCCCCGGCTGCGCGGCGCGACCGTCTACAGCTCGCTGGAGCCCTGCGGCCGGCGGGCCTCCCGGCCGCTGCCGTGCGCCCGGCTGCTGATCGCGGCCGGCGTGCCCCGGGTGGTCGTCGCCTGGCGCGAGCCGGACCTGTTCGTCACCGACTGCCAGGGAACGGCACTCCTGGAGGCGGCCGGCGTCGAGGTGGTGGAGCTGTCGGAGCTGGCCGAGGAGGCCCGCGCGGTCAACGCGCACCTGGTGGGTTGATCTTTTGTATCCTTGCTGAACAATAGACTCGGAAGCCCGCCCGCCACCCGCGAGGAGCCCCCGCATGCCCACCCCCCTCACCCTGACCACCCGCGCCCTCCTGCTGGACATGGACGGCACCCTGGTCAACTCCGACGCCGTGGTCGAGCGCTGCTGGCGCCGCTGGGCCGCGACGAACGGCCTCGACCCCGCCGAGGTGCTCCGGCTCGCGCACGGCCGCCAGGCCCACGCCACCATGGCCGCCCTGCTGCCCGACCGCCCGGTCGCGCTCAACCGCGCCGACAACGACCGGATGCTCGCCGAGGAGAAGGCCGACGTCGAGGGCGTCGTCCCGATCCCCGGCGCGGCCGCCTTCCTCGCCTCACTGGCCGACCTGCCGCACGCCCTGGTCACCTCCGCCGACGAACCGCTCGCCCGCGTCCGGATGGCCGCCGCCGACCTCCCGCTGCCGCCGGTCCTCGTCACCGCCGAGTCGGTCGGCGCCAGCAAGCCGGACCCCGAGGGCTTCCTCAAGGGCGCCGCCGCCCTCGGCTTCGCCCCCGCCGACTGCCTCGCCCTGGAGGACTCCTCGGCCGGAATCGCCGCCGCCGTGGCCGCCGGCATCCCGGTCCTCGGCATCGGCCCCCGCGCCACGGCCCACCGCGCCACCGCCCACGCCCTCACCCTGGAGCAGGTCACCGTCACCCCCGCCCCCGACGGCACCCTCACCGTCCACATCGCCTGACGGCGCCACCGGGGACCAGGAGTGAGAGCGGGCCGCCGGGATGACGACTTCCCGGTCGGTGACCGGATGGACGAGGCGCCGCTCGTCATCGATCCGCCGCGACCAGGCCCCTGGCAGCTGGTACTTCAGCGGCTCGGGCTTGCCGATCCCGGTGAACGGATCGCGCAGGACGTCCTCGACGAGCCCATCGATCCTCGCGAGCGTCTTGCGATCGGTCTCGAGCCAGGACGAGCGGCCGCCGCGAGGCGGGAACCGGCCACCATCGCCGGCGCTGTGCACACCTGGCACACGCAGTTCACTTGAGCGCATGACGCAGCCACTGCCCGTAGAGTCCATCCGCGACGTGCGCGCGCATCTGGCGGAGGTGGTGGAGCGCGCCGACCGTGACGACGTGCCCACCGTGATCACGCGCCGCGGCAAGGAGGTCGCCGCCGTCGTCTCCATCGAGGTGCTGCGCAAGTACCAGGAGTGGGAAGAGCGCGAGATCAATCGGATCATCGACGAGCGCATGGCCAACCCCGCACCCGGCATCCCGATCGAGGACGTCATGAGGGAGACGCTGGCGCGCGGTGAGTGAGTACCGAACCGTCTTCCGCCCCGAGGCGCAGGCCGAACTACGGAAGATCCCTCGCGAGACGGCACTGCGCATCCTGGCCAAGCTGACCGGGCTGGAGACCGACCCCCTCGGCTTCCACACCACCGCGCTCGTATCCCAGCCCGAACGCCGCCGGCTGCGGGTCGGCGACCACCGCGTCGTCTACACGATCGACGACGGGGAGCTGGTGGTCCGGGTCGTTCACGTGGGACGTCGATCCAGCGGCTACGAGACCTGATCGCCGCTGACCGTGCGCCGGGAATCCAGCACCCCTCCAGCCCGGTACCGACGAAGGGGTCGGACTCGACAGAGTCCGACCCCTTCCGACTGCGCGCTTGACCGGTCAACTGGCGCCCAGCGAGCGAACGGCTACACGTTGAAGCGGAACTCCACGACGTCGCCGTCCTGCATGAGGTATTCCTTGCCCTCGATGCGGGCCTTGCCCTTGCTGCGGGCCTCGGCGATGGAGCCGCAGGCGACCAGGTCGTCGAAGGAGATGATCTCCGCCTTGATGAAGCCCTTCTGGAAGTCGGTGTGGATCACACCGGCGGCCTCGGGGGCGGTGGCGCCCTTCTTGATGGTCCAGGCCCTGGTCTCCTTGGGGCCCGCGGTGAGGTAGCTCTGCAGGCCGAGGGTCTCGTAGCCGACCCGGCCGAGGGTGGCCATGCCGGTCTCCTCCTGGCCCATGGACTGGAGGAGCTCCAGCGCCTCGTCCTCGTCCATGCCGATCAGCTCGGACTCGATCTTGGCGTTCAGGAAGATGGCCTCGGCGGGGGCGACCAGGGCGCGCTGGGCCTCCTTGAACTCCTCGTCGACCAGCTCGTCCTCGTCGACGTTGAAGACGTAGAGGAAGGGCTTGGTGGTGAGCAGGTGCAGCTCGCGCACCGAGGAGGCGTCGAAGCCCACCTCGAAGAGGGTCTTGCCGGTCTCCAGGATCTTCTGGGCGGCCTCGGCGGCGGCCAGCGTGGCGGCCGACTCCTTCTTGAGCCGGGCCTCCTTCTGGAGCCGCGGCAGCACCTTCTCGATCGACTGGAGGTCGGCGAGGATCAGCTCGGTGTTGATGGTCTCGATGTCGTCCTTCGGCGAGACCTTGCCGTCGACGTGCACCACGTCCGGGTCGACGAAGGCCCGGATGACCTGGCAGATCGCGTCGGACTCACGGATGTTCGCCAGGAACTTGTTGCCCAGGCCCTCGCCGACCGAGGCGCCGCGCACGATGCCCGCGATGTCCACGAAGTCCACGGTCGCCGGGAGGATCCGCTGCGAGCCGAAGATCTCGGCGAGCTTCTTCAGCCGGGCGTCCGGGACACCGACGACGCCGACGTTCGGCTCGATGGTGGCGAACGGGTAGTTGGCCGCCAGCACGTCGTTCTTGGTCAGGGCGTTGAACAGGGTCGACTTGCCGACGTTCGGCAGGCCGACGATTCCGATCGTGAGCGACATGAAGCGCAGTCCCGTGGGCTTGGAGGAGTTGGGTCGGCACCGTGCGGGCCGATCGCCCAGTCTACGGGCAGCGGGTCAGGCGCCCGCGTCCACCGGCAGCGGCTCCAGGAACTCCGGGCGGTTGCCCAGCCGGTCGCTGGAGTGGAACCGGCGGTGACCCGGCAGGGCGTCGTCCCGGACGACCTCGTGGCCGTGCGCGGCCAGCCGCTCGGCGAGCGCGTCCAGGGCGCGCACCTGGATCCCCGGGTGGCCCTTGCGGGCCGGGCGGAACTCCGGAACGACGCCCAGGTGCACCTCCACCCCGCCGTCCCGGAACCAGCAGCCGCCGCGGGCGGCCAGGACCGGGGGCTTGGTCAGCTCGGCCATGCCCAGGACGCCGTGCCGGAAGGCGCGGCAATCGTCCTCGGCGCCGGCCGGGATGTCGAGCTGCACGTGGTGCGGGCGTTCGAAGGCGAATCCGCCGGTCATGAGCCACCCATGGTCGAGTTGAGCGACGATCACACCAGTACTCCGTCCGGAGACACGGAGCAAGGTCCTGCGGCCCATTACACAGTGTGGCGATGATCGGACCGTACGTTGGGTGGGTGGAGCAGCGCATCCGAACTCAGCCGCCAGGGCCCAGACGCCGACCGCCTAACGGCGCGGCCGGGGCCGCCGTCCCCGGGCCCGGACGGGCCCCCGAGACCGACGAGGGCTCCGCCGCACCCGCCTCCCGGCTACGCGCCGTGGCCGGCGGAGCCGAGCGCGGCCGCCCGGGCGCGGGCCGGGCCGGGCTGCGCCTGCCGTTCGGACCCCGCACCGGCGAGCGCGAGGACGCCCGGGACGACGCCCGCGGCGGCGAACGAGGTGGCGCCCGCCGCGGCGGCCACCCGGCCAGCCGCCTCTACGGGCGCCGGCGCACCGGCCGGCCGACCCGGCTGACCGCGATCGGCACCGGCGTGGCCGCGACGGTCGCGACCGTCGCCCTGGCAGGCGTGGACCGGATGCTCTTCGGGGGTCTCGGGGTGCTGTTCGGCATCGGCTACCTGGTCATCTGCTTCCAGCTGGCCGTCCGGGTGCGCTTCGCCGACCTGCTGGCCGCCCCGATCAGCGGCCCGATCGCCTTCGCCGTCGCCCTGCTGCTGCTCGGCCCGGTCACCTCCTCGGGCCTGACGGCCCAGGTGGTGGCGCTGGCGACCGGCCTGGCGACACGGGCCGGCTGGCTCTTCACCGGCACCGGTCTGGCCGCGGCCATCGTGCTCGCCCGCTTCGTGGCCCAGCGGCGGATCCACCGCGACCGCTGAGGAGATGGGACGTCGGACCGGCCGACTTCCCGCCCCCGGCCCGACCCGCCCCGGCCCACTCCCCGACCCGGCACCGTACGCGGCCGCGAAGGCCGGACCGGTCAGCCGGTGGAGGCCCGGGCCGCCGCCATGGCCGCGCCGACGATCCCCGCGTCGTTGCGCAGCTCGGCCGGGACCACCCGCGCCTCGCGCTCGCGCAGCACCGGCAGGAACTTCTCGTGCTTGCGGCTCACCCCGCCGCCGATCACGATCAGCTGCGGCGAGAAGAGCATCTCCACCAGGTCGAGGTACTCGTCGACCCGCCCCGCCCACTGCTCCCAGCTCAGGTCGTGCCGCTCCTTGGCGGCCGAGGAGGCCCGCCGCTCGGCGTCCTTGCCGCGCAGCTCCAGGTGGCCCAGCTCGGTGTTGGGCACCAGTGCGCCGTCCACGAAGAGCGCGCTGCCGATGCCGGTGCCGAAGGTCAGCACGAGGACGACGCCCTGCTGGTCGCGGCCGGCCCCGTGGACGGTCTCGGCGAGACCCGCCGCGTCGGCGTCGTTGAGCACCACGGCCGGCAGGTCGAGCGCCTCGCGGAACAGGCCCGCCGCGTCCAGGCCGATCCAGCCCTTGTCGACGTTGGCCGCCGTTCTGGTCTGGCCGTTCACCACCACCCCGGGGAAGGTCAGCCCGACCGGTCCCTGGTGGTCGAAGTGCCGGACCACCTCGCGGACGGCGGCGACCACGGCCTCCGGGGCCGAGGGCTGCGGGGTGAGGACCTTGTGCCGCTCCTGGGCGAGCACGCCCCGGGCGAGGTCGACGGGAGCACCCTTGATGCCCGAACCGCCGATGTCCACACCGAATACCGCCGTCATGACGACCGCCCTCCGCGTAACCGTTGTCCACAGGCCTGTGCACAGCTGTGTACAAAACTACGAGAGCGCGGCCGGGCGCGCACGGCCGCGCGCAGCGGAGAACCCGGCGCCCGCGCGGGGCACCGGGTTCCCGGAAGGTCCGTCACAGCTTGCCGGCGGCCTCGGCGCGCAGGTCGCGGCGGAGTTCCTTGGGCAGCGAGAAGGTCAGGTGCTCCTCGGCGGTCTTGACGGTCGACACGTCGCCGTAGCCGCGCGCGGCCAGCCACTCCAGGACGCCGTCGACCAGGATCTCCGGCACCGAGGCGCCGCTGGTCAGGCCGACCGTGGTGACGCCGTCCAGCCAGGACTCCTGGATCTCGTCGGCGAAGTCCACCAGGTGGGCGGCCTTGGCGCCGTACTCCAGGCCGACCTCGACCAGGCGGACCGAGTTGGAGGAGTTCCTGGAGCCGACCACGATCAGCAGGTCCGTCTCGGACGCCATCTGCTTGACGGCGACCTGGCGGTTCTGGGTGGCGTAGCAGATGTCGTCGCTGGGCGGGCTGACCAGCAGCGGGAAGCGCTTCTTCAGCTCGCCGACGGTGGCCATGGTCTCGTCCACCGAGAGCGTGGTCTGGGAGAGCCAGACGACCTTGGACTCGTCGCGGACCTCGACGTTGGCGACGTCCTCGGCACCGTCCACCAGGTGGATCCGGTCCGGGGCCTCGCCCATGGTGCCGACGACCTCCTCGTGGCCCTCGTGGCCCACCAGCAGGATGTCGAAGCCCTCGTCGGCGAAGCGGACGGCCTCCTTGTGCACCTTGGTGACCAGGGGGCAGGTGGCGTCGATGGTGGCGAGCCGGCCCGCCTTGGCCTCGTCGTGGACGGACGGCGCGACGCCGTGCGCGGAGAACACCACGATCGAACCCTCGGGCACCTCCTCCGTCTCGTCGACGAAGATCGCGCCCCGCTTCTCCAGGGTCTGCACCACGTACTTGTTGTGGACGATCTGCTTGCGGACGTAGATCGGCGCCCCGTACTGCTCCAGGGCCTTCTCCACGGCGATCACGGCGCGGTCGACGCCCGCGCAGTAGCCCCGGGGGGCGGCGAGCAGGACACGGCGCTGCGCGGTGTTGGACATGGCTCCATCGTACGGGCGGCGGCGAGCCGCGCCGACGGAAGGCGCCTTCGAGCCGGATCCGGTCACCGGTGCTCAAATGTGGACGTGATGAGCGATCGAGTCGACGACGGCGGCCTGCGGCGCAGCCTGGGCGTGCGCGATCTGATGGTCTACGGGCTCCTGTTCATCGCCCCGATGGCCCCGGTCGGCGTGTTCGGTGTACTGGACGCCAAGAGCCACGGCGCGGTGGCGGCCGTCTATCTGGCCGCCACGGTCGCGATGGGATTCACCGCGCTCTCGTACGCCCAGATGGTGCGGGCGGTGCCGCGGACCGGCTCGGTGTTCGCCTACGCGCGGGCCGGGCTGGGCGAGGGTCCGGGGTTCATCGCCGGCTGGATGGCGATGCTGGACTACCTGCTGATCCCGGCGGTGGCGTACCTCTTCTCCGGCATCGCCCTGAACTCGCTGGTCCCGGACGTCTCGCGCTGGGTGTGGACGGCGCTGGCGGTGGTGGTCACCACCGCGCTCAACCTGGCCGGGGTGCGGACGGCGGCGGTGGTCGGCCTGGCGGTGCTGGCGCTGGAGATCGCGGTGCTGGCGGTCTTCGTGGTGGCGGCCGTGGTGGTGCTGGCCCGGGACGGGGCGCAGCGCGGCTGGGACACGCCGTTCACGGCCGTCGGCGGCTTCTCGCCGACGGCCGTGATCTCGGCCGTCTCGGTGGCCGTCCTGTCGTACCTGGGCTTCGACGCGATCGCCACCTTCGTGGAGGAGGCGGTCGGCGCCTCCGCCGCGGTGGCGCGCGCGGTGCTCTGGTGCCTGGCCCTGGCCGGGGTGCTGTTCGTGCTGCAGACGTACCTGGCGGCGCTGCTGGAGCCGTTGACCCCGCAGCAGCTGGCGGCGGATCCGGCCGCCCAGGGCTCGGCCTTCTACGACACCGTGGAGCGCGGGGTCGGGCACTGGCTGCACGTGCTGGTGGCGGCGAGCAAGGCGATCGGCGCGGCCTTCGCGGCGCTGGCCGGGCAGGCGGCCGCCGGGCGGCTGGTCTTCGCGATGGGACGGGAGGGGCGGCTGCCGCGCTTCCTGGCCGCGGTGGACCCCGACTCGGCGGTGCCGCGCCGGGCGCTGCTGGTGGCCGCGGTGATCACGATGGGTGCGGCCGTCTGGGCGGCGAACCGGGACGACGGGCTGGACCAGCTGACCTCGGTGGTCAACGTCGGCGCGCTGACGGCCTTCGCGCTGCTGCACGCCTCGGTGATCGGCTGGTACGTGGTGAAGCACGGCTCGCGGGACTGGGCGCGGCACCTGGTGGCGCCGCTGCTGGGCATCGCGGTGATCGGCGCGGTGGTCTTCGAGGCCTCGTCCACCGCGCAGCTCACCGGGGCCGTCTGGCTGGCGGTCGGGCTCGTCGTGCTGCTGGTCCAGGGGGCCGCGGCCGCCGGCGTCCGCCGCTGACCTCCCTGTCGGCATCCGCCGCTAGCCTCATACGCATGGCCAACACCAGCTCCCCCGAAGCCCCGCTCCCGGTCGGCAAGGTCTCCGCGCTGATCGGCGGCTGGATCGACCGGCTCGGCGCGGTCTGGGTGGAGGGCCAGATCACCCAGCTCAGCCGGCGGCCGGGCGCGGGGGTGGTGTTCCTGACCCTGCGCGACCCGCAGGCGGACGTCTCCCTGACGGTGACGTGCTTCCGCTCCGTCTTCGACGAGGTCGCCGACGCGGTGCAGGAGGGCTCGCGGGTCATCGTGCACGCCAAGCCGGAGTGGTACGGGGCGCGCGGCCAGCTGTCGCTGCGGGCCGCCGAGATCCGGCTGGTGGGGCTCGGCGAGCTGCTGGCCCGGCTGGAGCAGCTGAAGCGGCGCCTCGCCGGGGAGGGCCTGTTCGCGGCCGAGCGCAAGCGGCCCCTGCCGTTCCTGCCGCAGTGCGTCGGCCTGGTCACCGGGCGCGGCTCGGCCGCCGAGCGGGACGTCCTGGAGGTCGCCCGGCGGCGCTGGCCGGCCGTCCGCTTCGAGGTGCGCAACGTGCCGGTGCAGGGCGTCAGCGCGGTGGAGCGGGTCGGCGCGGCGGTGCGCGAGCTGGACGACCACCCCGAGGTGGACGTGATCATCGTGGCCCGGGGCGGCGGCAGCGTGGAGGACCTGCTGCCGTTCTCGGACGAGGCCCTGGTGCGGCTGGTCGCGGCCGCCCGGACGCCGGTGGTCAGCGCGATCGGGCACGAGCCGGACCAGCCGCTGCTGGACTTCGTCGCCGACCTGCGCGCCTCCACCCCGACCGATGCGGCCAAACGGGTGGTGCCGGACGTCGGCGAGGAGCTGACGAAGGTCCTGACCCTGCGCGACCGGGCCCGGCGACAGGTGCTCGGCCGGGTCGAACGGGAGCAGCACGGGCTGGACGGCGTCCGAAGCCGCCCGGCGCTGGCCGCGCCGCGCCGGATGCTGGACGGCCGCGGCCAGGAGGTGGAGGCCCTGCTGGAGCGGGCCAGGCGCACCCTCGGGCACCGGCTGGACCACGCGCAGAGCGACCTCGGGCACACCCTGGCCCGGGTGGTCGCCCTCTCTCCCGCGGCCACCCTGGAGCGCGGCTACGCGGTGCTGCAGCGCGCGGACGGCACGGTGGTGACCGATCCGGCCCAGGTCGAGGCGGGCGACGCGCTGCACGCCCGGGTGGCGGGCGGCGGCTTCGACGTGACGGCCGGCCCCAAGGCCAAGCCCTAGCCGCCGGCCGCGCGGGCGGCGGTGGGACGGCGCTGTCGGCGTCACGCCCTACGCTGGCTCCATGGCTGAGCAGGAGCAGGTGGAGGCGGCGCCGCGGACCCCCGACGACGCGCTGGGGTACGAGCACGCCCGGGACGCGCTGCTGGAGGTCGTCCGGCAGCTGGAGAACGGCGGCACGTCGCTGGAAGAGTCGCTGGCCCTCTGGGAGCGCGGCGAGCAGCTGGCGAAGGTCTGCCAGCGCTGGCTGGACGGCGCCCGGGCCCGGCTGGACGCCGCGCTGGCCGCCGAGGAGGGCGGGGCCAGCCCGGAGTGACACGTGTCACACACCCCGGGGGAACAGTTGAATCTTCACTCATGTTGGGATCCAGTGATCGGCGCCGCCGGTCGACCGACGAACCCCGTCCCGCATGAGGTGCAGACAAGCATGACCACCGACGCCCTGGTACTCGACGCCGCCGCTCAGGACCTGCTGTTCCGTGACGCCCGCACGGCGAACACCTTCACCGACGAGCCGGTCTCCGAGGAGCAGATCCAGGCCATCTACGAGCTGGTGAAGTTCGGCCCGACCGCGTTCAACCAGCAGCCGCTGCGCGTCGTCCTGGTCCGCTCGGCGGAGGGCCGCGAGCGCCTCGTCCAGCACCTGGCGGACGGCAACAAGGCGAAGACCGCCGC
The DNA here is from genome assembly GCF_055564815.1 of Kitasatospora sp. NPDC028961. NCBI lineage: Bacteria > Bacillati > Actinomycetota > Actinomycetes > Kitasatosporales > Streptomycetaceae > Kitasatospora > Kitasatospora sp. NPDC028961. The sequence continues at coordinate 42,329 of NZ_JBVHVO010000039.1, forward strand.
CGCGCCGCTGGTCGCCATCCTGGCCGTGGACAACGAGTTCCACGAGGAGCTGCCGACCCAGCTGCCGCACTTCCCGCAGGCCAAGGACCTCTTCTTCACCGAGCGTCCGGTGCGCGAGTCCTCCGCGGTGCTGAACGGCGCCCTGCAGGCCGGCTACTTCATCATCGGCGTGCGCGCCGCAGGCCTGGCCGCCGGCCCGATGACCGGCTTCAACGCCGAGGGCATCAACAAGGAGTTCTTCGCCGACGGCGAGCACTCGGTGCTGGCCGTGGTGAACATCGGCAAGCCGGGCGAGGACGCCTGGTTCCCGCGTTCGCCGCGCCTGGCCTACGACGAGGTCGTCACCACCGTCTGACCGGTGGCACGCAGGAAGGGCCCGCACCGTTCGACCGGTGCGGGCCCTTCCGCGTGTTCCGCCGCCGCCGGGCGGCCGGCTCCGCCCGCCGCTCGGCTACTTGAGCGCCTGCGCCAGCTCGGCCAGCTCCTCGTACGAGGCGGTGCCGGTGAGCACGGTGGTGCCGCCGCCGCCCTGGAAGGTGAGCGCGCGGGACTTGCCGCCCTGGATCCGCTCCCAGACCCGCCCGGCCACCTCGGAGCTGCCGTCCGGCTTGCCGTCGGCCACCAGCGAGCCGACCAGCGAGCCCGGGGCGATGTCGCTCTGCTCGACCGCCGCGTACTGACCGGCGGGGGTGACGAAGCCCAGGTGCCAGGCGTTGCCCCGGCCGCCACCCAGCGACGCCGGGTCGTACTTGACCGAGGTGGCCCGCCACTTGTCGGAGAGGCCCTCCGGGGCGAGCAGCGGATACGGTGCGGCGCGCTTCGCCGAGGCCGCGGCCACCTTGTACTCGACCGTGCGCACCCCGTCGCCGCCGGCGTCGTGCGGCAGGAACAGGTACCCGACCCAGACCACCAAACCGACGGCCAGCATCGACAGGACCATGTCCCGTACCGACTGCCGGCTCCTCATGCCCTTGCTCTCTCCAGCCACCCCCACATGGTGACTCATCCCTTACGGGACACCGGCACCCGGGGGTGCCCACGTCCGGGTGATCCGGGACGAACGGGCCGATTCCGACCGGGGGTGGCGACCCGCGCCACAGACAGTCATCTCTTGGGCAGATACGATCGCAGGACCCTCACCACGGCGTTCGACCTGGCAGTAGTCGGGCGCTTACTGGCCGTCGCGTACAGAGAGGTAACGACGATGACCACGCAGTACCCGCACAATCTCCCCAGCGCCCTTGAGGTCGCTCCCGAGGCTCCGGACCGGAACCTCGCGCTCGAGCTCGTCCGGGTCACCGAGGCGGCCGCGATGGCCGCCGGCCGCTGGGTCGGCCGTGGCGACAAGAACGGCGCCGACGGCGCCGCCGTCAAGGCCATGCGCACCCTCGTCTCCACCGTCTCCATGAACGGTGTCGTCGTCATCGGCGAGGGCGAGAAGGACGAAGCACCGATGCTCTACAACGGCGAGCGGGTCGGCGACGGCACCGGCGCCGAGTGCGACGTCGCGGTGGACCCGGTCGACGGGACCACCCTGACCGCCAAGGGCATGAACAACGCCGTGGCCGTGCTGGCCGTGGCCGACCGCGGCACCATGTTCGACCCGAGCGCCGTGTTCTACATGGACAAGCTCGTGGCCGGCCCGGAGGCCGCCGAGTTCGTCGACATCACCGCGCCGGCGGCCGTCAACATCCGCCGGGTCGCCAAGGCCAAGGGCAGCGCCGTCGAGGACGTCACCGTGGTCATCCTCGACCGGCCGCGCCACGAGGGCCTGGTCCAGGAGATCCGCGAGGCGGGTGCCCGGATCAAGTTCATCTCCGACGGCGACGTGGCCGGCGCCATCATGGCGGCCCGCGAGGGCACCGGCGTCGACCTCCTGATGGGCATCGGCGGCACCCCCGAGGGCATCATCGCGGCCTGCGCGATGAAGTGCATGGGCGGCGTCATCCAGGGCCGGCTCTGGCCCAAGGACGAGGCCGAGCGCCAGAAGGCCCTCGACGCGGGCCACGACCTGGACCGGGTGCTCACCACCGACGACCTGGTCAGCGGCGAGAACGTGTTCTTCGTCGCCACCGGCATCACCGACGGCGAGCTGCTGCGCGGCGTGCACTACCGCCAGGAGACCGCCACCACCAGCTCGCTGGTGATGCGCTCCAAGAGCGGCACGATCCGGGAGATCCACTCGACCCACAAGCTGTCCAAGCTGCGGGCGTACAGCGCGATCGACTTCGACCGCGCCAACTGAACCGGCTCCCGGCCGCGTTCCACCGCCCCGCGGCTTCGGCGAAATCCCCCTTCGCCGAAGCCGCGGGGCGTTCGCGTACCGCGAGGCGTTCGCGTGCCGCGCCGGGCTGCTCACGTACCGCCGGGCGTCTCGCGTACCGCCCGTCGCCCGGTCAGCCCGGTCAGCCCGCGATGCGGCTGCGGGCGGCCGGGATCCGGGCGGCCTCGTGCAGGTCGGTCTCCCGGCGCCGCCGGCGGGCCAGCACCACCCGGCGCTCGGCGGCCGTCAGCCCGCCCCACACCCCGTACGGCTCCGGCTGCGCCAGCGCGTGCTCGCGGCACTCCAGCAGCACCGGGCAGCGCGCGCAGACCTGCTTCGCCTGCTCCTCGCGCGAGAGCCGGGCCGCCGTCGGCTCCTTGGAAGGGGCGAAGAACAGGCCCACCTCGTCCCGCCGGCAGGCCGCGCCGGTGTGCCAGGGGTTGTCGTCGCCCTGCGACTGGGCAACCGGCGGGCGCTCCAGCACCCGGGCGGCGGCGACGGGCGAAGTGGTGCGGGACTCGATCGGATGCAGCACGGCCGTACTCCTGACGAGGCTCTCGGACACGGGGAAGCTCGCTCCCCTGTCCGGCTGCGAGCCCCCGCTCTTCACCCCCCGAGCCGGCCTCAGGCCGCCTCCGGTGCGCAGCCGTACAAGAAGCGATGTGCGAGAGGAACTACCCTGCCGCACCGCGATTCATGCACACTGCACGCAATCGACTACAGTCTGCACTCGCCGCAACACCGAGTGCCCGGACGGGAGTTGTTCCCTCCCGGGCACTCGGTCCGGCCCTGCGCAGGTCAGCGGCCCGCAGCGGGCCCCTAATCGGTGCCGAGCTGCTTGCGCACCCACTCCTTGAGCTTCTTGCCCTTGCGCGGCTTCGCCTCGCAACCCCCGAACACCGCGGCGCCCTTGACCCGGACGACCGGCGCGTACGGGTCGGCCGCGGTCTGTTCCTTGACGTCGAAGCCACCGAAGATGCCGACCCCGCTGCCGTGCAGGCTGACGTTCTCCGGCACCTTGATCTCGACGCCGCCGAAGATGGCGATCACCTCGATCTCCACCTCGGGCGACTCGAAGACGGCATCCGTCAGGTCGATCTCGACCCCGCCGAACGCCGCGACCGCCCGCAGGTGCGAGCCGACCCGCCAGCGGCCCCGGCGGGAGGCCCCGCCGAAGATCGCCACCATGGTCGGCGCCTCGTGCCGCGCCGGCAGCCGCACCGGGCCGGACGGCCGGGCCTCCGGCGCGCCCAGCGGGGCCTTCTCGAAGGAGATCGACCGGTGCGCGGGGAGGTCCCGGGTGAGCGGCACGAGGTCGCCCAGCGTCTTGGCCCCGTAGGCGGCCTCGATCCGCTCGGCGTGCTCGTCCACGTTCAGGCGGCCCTCGGCATAGGCGTCGCGCAACAGCTCCGCGACCCGCTCCCGGTCGGCGTCCGAGGCCCGCATCTCGGCCTCGGCGACCGGGGTCCGGTCGACCCGGGCGGGCGGCTCGCCCCCCGGCTCGGTGATGGCTACGGGCGACTGCCCCTGGTCGTCCTGCGACGGCGAGTTGTCCACGGCCCAAGCCTAGTCAACCGGGCAAGTCCCGTACGCGTGCACGAGTGACCCCGGTCACGCAGGCCGACCTGTCCGCGTGCGACGTTCCGGCGGGTCCTACCCTTGAGGGTGCTTCGCCGACGCAGCCGCATCACTGGAACACTAAGGACCGCCCCCATGGCTCCCACGCCGGATTTCGAGTACAGCGACCTGCTCCCCCTGGGCGCTGACCCGACCCCGTACCGCAAGCTGACCTCCGAGGGTGTCTCCACCTTCGAGGCCGGCGGTCGCACCTTCCTCCAGGTCGAGCCCGAGGCCCTGCGGCTGCTCACCGCCGAGGCGATGCGCGACATCTCGCACTACCTGCGCCCCGCCCACCTCGCCCAGCTGCGGCGCATCCTGGACGACCCGGAGGCCAGCCCGAACGACCGCTTCGTCGCGCTGGACCTGCTGAAGAACGTCAACATCTCGGCCGGCGGCATCCTGCCGATGTGCCAGGACACCGGCACCGCGATCGTCATGGGCAAGCGCGGCCAGTCCGTGCTCACCCGGGGCGGCGACGAGAGCGCGATCGCGCACGGCGTCTACGACGCGTACACCAAGCTCAACCTGCGGTACTCGCAGATGGCCCCCGTGACCATGTGGGACGAGAAGAACACCGGCAACAACCTGCCGGCCCAGATCGAGCTGTACGCGACCGACGGCGACGCCTACAAGTTCCTGTTCATGGCCAAGGGCGGCGGCTCGGCCAACAAGTCGTACCTGTACCAGGAGACCAAGGCGATCCTGAACGAGGCCAGCATGCTCTCGTTCCTGGAGCAGAAGATCCGCTCGCTCGGCACCGCCGCCTGCCCGCCGTACCACCTGGCCATCGTGATCGGCGGCACCAGCGCGGAGTTCGCGCTGAAGACCGCCAAGTACGCCTCCGCGCACTACCTGGACAACCTGCCGACCGAGGGCAACGCCCGTACCGGGCACGGGTTCCGGGACCTGGACCTGGAGGCCAAGGTCACCGAGCTCACCCAGCGGATCGGCATCGGCGCGCAGTTCGGCGGCAAGTACTTCTGCCACGACGTGCGCGTCGTCCGGCTGCCGCGGCACGGCGCCTCGCTGCCGGTCGCGATGGCCGTCTCCTGCTCGGCCGACCGCCAGGCGCTGGGCAAGATCACCGCCGAGGGCGTCTTCCTGGAGCAGTTGGAGACCGACCCGGCGAAGTACCTGCCGGACACCACCGACGAGCACCTCGACGACGACGTGGTGCGCATCGACCTCGACCAGCCGATGGCCGCGATCCGGAGCGAGCTGTCCAAGTACCCGGTCAAGACCCGGCTCTCGCTCACCGGCACGCTCGTGGTCGCGCGCGACATCGCGCACGCCAAGATCAAGGAGCGGCTGGACGCCGGCGAGGGCATGCCCAAGTACCTCCAGGACCACCCGGTCTACTACGCCGGCCCGGCCAAGACCCCCGAGGGCTTCGCCTCCGGCTCCTTCGGCCCCACCACGGCCGGCCGGATGGACTCCTACGTCGACCAGTTCCAGGCGGCCGGCGGCTCGATGGTGATGCTCGCCAAGGGCAACCGCAGCAAGCAGGTCACCGACGCCTGCGCCGCGCACGGCGGCTTCTACCTCGGCTCCATCGGCGGCCCGGCGGCCCGGCTGGCCCAGGACTGCATCAAGAAGGTCGAGGTGCTGGAGTACGCGGAGCTGGGCATGGAGGCCGTCTGGCGCATCGAGGTCGTGGACTTCCCGGCCTTCATCGTGGTGGACGACAAGGGCAACGACTTCTTCCGCGAGACCACCGAGGGCCCGCTGATCACCAGCCTGCGGGTGCGCTCCAAGGAGTAGCGGCCGGGCGCTCCGCCGCCCGCCCCGACCACTCCGACCGCTCCGCCCGCCCCGACCACTCCGACGGCCCGACCACTCCGCCCGCCCCGGCCGCGAACTCCGCGACCGGGGCGGGCGCGCGCGGGGCGCTCACGCAGTCGGGCACGCGGGCGCTCAGGCGTCGAAGTCGTACTCCAGCACGTAGGACGCCGCGTCGAGCGTCATCTCGTTGAGTTCGACGACCTGGCCCTCGTCGGCGAAGGCGGTGCGGCATATCAGGATGACCGGCGTGCCCGCCGACAGCTCCAGCCGGACGCCCTCCTCCGCGCTGGGCATCCGCGACCGGACCTCCTCGCGGAAGTGCACCGGCTTGGCGCCGATCTCGGCCAGCCGCGCGTAGGTACCGCCCGGCCCGGTGTCCTCCCGGGTGATCGCCGTCCCGGCGACCAGCTCCGCCGGCAGGTAGGACGTGGAGAGCAGCACCGGCTTGCCGTCCAGCACGAACCGTCTGTGCCGCACGCACATCGGCGCCCCCGGATCGACCCCGAGCACCCGCGCCACGTGCTCCGGCGCGCCCTGCTCGGTGACCGACACCTGGTCCACCACCAGCGTCCGGTTGTCGATGTCCGCCGACCATATGGACCGTCCCGACCCCCACTGCCCCTGCGCGAGCCGCTGGATGCCGCGCCGCCGCAGCGGCCGGAAGTCCCGGACGAAGACCCCGGCGCCCTTGCGCGCCTCGGCGATGCCCTCGCTCTGCAGGACGCCGAGCGCCTGGCGGGCCGTCATCCGGGCCACGCCGTAGGTCTCCATGAGGTCGTTCTCGCCGGGCAGCCGGTCGCCGGCGCGGTACTCCCCGGTGTCGATGGCCGCCTTGAGCGTGTCGGCGATCCGCTGGTACTTGGGCTGTTTCCCGCCGCTGCTGCCGACCATCGCCTGCTCCCTCGTCCTCGCGGAAATCGTAGGCCCACCGCCGGCCGCCGGTACGTCGGTATGACCGGTCCGGGCCGTTGACATCTCTAGAGATATTAGCTTCTCTAGAGATGCTGGGTAGTCGCCGAGCAGAACACAGGCACCGACAGCGACCAGGACCGGCGCATCCACCGCCGCGTCCGCACCAGAGCAAGGAGCACTGCGGTGAGCACCCGTAAGCGCAACACCGCGGCCTACCGACCGCGTGTGGGTGAACTCGTCCTCGACACCAGGACCGGACGCACCGGCATCTACATGGACACCCTCGGCGGAGAGCACTACCTGCGGCCCCCGGGCGGCGGCCGCGAGTGGACCACCCCACCCGACCATGTCGGCCCGGCGCCCGAGCCGCCCCCCGACGACCCCGGCCCGGCCCCCGGACCGCCCCGCCCCCGGACCGCGCCGGAGAGCCGGGCCCGGCTGAGCGCCCGGCTCGCCGCCCGCAACCAGGACTCGCGCCTCAACGAGAGCCGGGCCGCCTGACGGGGCCGGCCGCCACGGGGGCGGACCGACCGCCACGGACCGGCCGGAGAACGCGGACGGGCCGCCCGCCGAGGAGGCGGACGGCCCGGACCCGGGAGCGCGGCTGCTACGGGCGGCTGTTGATCACACCGAACGGCTCGTAGGGCTTGTCCGACCTGTCGTCGGTGTGCACCTCCGGCTCGGCCACCTCGCCACCCATCAGCTCCTGCGGGTCGACGTGCTTCTCGTCCGCCGGGACGACGTGTCCGGCCACGTTGGCCGCCGCCTCGTCGATCACCTGGGTGTCCGCGGTGGCGGACGAGGTGGTCTCCGGCTCGGCCGACGCTGTCACGGTGCTGGTGGGCTCATTCTCGGCCATGGAGTGGCTGCCTTTCAGGTCATCGGAAGTCGCTCGCGCCCGACCGAACTCGACCCAGGCGCCCGGACAGTATCGTGGGAGCCGCTAAATGTCCTATAAACATCGCGCCGCGTGTGCTGTTCTCCAGTGTTTGCAGCCGTCCGCCTAAGCTGATGCACCGCAGCGGGACCGCCGAACGCCCCGCGCGTCGCGCCTGCCGTCACAGGTCATCGGGGGAATTTCAATGGAGCATCAGGAAACGCCGTTCGGCGACATGCTGCGCTTCCAGGTGCTCGGTCCGGTGCAGGCACGGCGCGGCCAGGAGGCCTTGGCGCTCGGGTCCCCGCAGCAGCAGGCGGTACTGAGCTGCCTGCTGCTGCAACAGGGCCGGCTGGTCACCACGCAGGACCTTGTCGACGGGATCTGGGGAGAAAGGCCCCCACCGCAGGCAATTGCCGCATTGCGGACCTATGTTTCTCGTCTGCGTACCGTCATCGAGCCTCATCGGGAGGTTCGCGCACCCGCCGCGGTCCTGGTCTCCCTACCCGACGGATACGCCTTGCGGATCTCCGCCGACGCCTTGGATCTGGCGGTCTTCGAGAGCACCGTTTCCGAAGCCGCGACCGCCCGGGCCGACGGGGATCTGGTCGAGGCGCACCGGCTGCTGGTCTCCGCCCTCTCGCTCTGGAGCGGGCGCGCGTTGGCCGGCGTGCCCGGACCGTACGCCGAGACCCAGCGCCTGCGGCTGGCCGAGCGTCATGTCTCGGTCTGGGAGGAGCGGTGCGCGGCCGCCCTGGAGATCGGCCTGCACACCGAGGTGGTGGCCGAGCTGAGCTCGCTCACCGCCGAACACCCGCTCCGGGAACGGCTGCGCGAACTCCTGATGCTCGCGCTCTACCGCTCCGGCCGCCAGGCCGAGGCGCTCGGCGTCTACACCGACACCCGGAAGCTGCTGATCGAGGAACTCGGCGTCGAACCGGGCACCGGGCTCTCCGCCATGCATGCCCGGATCCTGGCGGGCGACCCGACGCTCTCCGCGCCCGCACCGCCCCGGCCCGCGGGCACCGGCGGCCGCGAGGAGGCCCCGGCCCGCGGACCGGCCCCGGCCCAGCTGCCCGCCGACGTCTCGGACTTCAGCGGCCGCGCCGGCCTGGTCGCCGAGCTCCGGGCCGTCCTGCAGGGCGCGACCGGCCAGGCCGTGGTGGTGACCTCCCTCGCGGGCATCGGCGGTGTCGGGAAGACCACCCTCGCCGTCCACGTGGCGCACAGCGTCCGGGGCGGCTTCCCGGACGGCCAGCTCTACGTCGACCTGCGCGGTGCGGGCGCGTCGCCCGCCGACCCGGCCGTCGTCCTGGGCGACTTCCTGCACTCGCTGGGCGCCACCGAAGTCCCCGACTCCCTGGAGCAACGGGCCGCGCTGTACCGGTCCCTGCTGGCCAACCGACGGATGCTCATCCTGCTCGACAACGCCCGGGACGCCGACCAGTTGCGGCCGCTGATCCCCGGCGTCTCGGGCAGCGCCGTCCTCGCCACCAGCCGCTCCCGGCTGGCCGGCATCCCCGGCGCCCAACTGGTGGACGTCGAGGAGCTGACCCCGGCCGAGGCCCTGGCGCTCTTCTCCGCGATCGTCGGCGAGCAGCGGGTGGCCGCCGAACCGGAGGCGGCCCTGGCCGTCGTCACCTCCTGCGGCTTCCTGCCGCTCGCCGTCCGGATCGCGGCGGCCCGGCTCGCCAGTCGCCCCCGGTGGAGCGTCTCCGACCTGGCCCGCCGCTTAGCGGACCAACGGCGGCGGCTCGACGAGCTCCAGCTGGGCAACCTCGCGGTCGAGACGACCATCGGCCTCGGCTACGGCCAGCTCCGGCCCGACGAGGCCCGCGCGTTCCGGCTGCTGTCGCTGGTGGACTCCCCCGACCTGCCGCTCGACGCGGCGGCCGCCCTGCTCGGCGAGGACGAGCTGCGCGCCGAGCAGCTGACGGAGGCGCTGGTCGAGGCGAACATGCTGGAGTGCTTCACCCCGGGGCGCTACCGCTACCACGACCTGCTGCGGCTCTACGCCCAGCGGCAGAACGAGAAGTCCGCCGACACGGCGGAGCAGCAACAGGCGGTGCTCCGCCTGCTGCACCACCTGCTGCCGACCATGCGCAACGCCGCCCGCCTGCTCGAACCCGACGACCAGCTCTTCGAGCCGCTGGACGAGCTCACCGCGCCCGGCCTCGGCCTGTCGGACAACGCCCGGGCCCAGCAGTGGCTCCGGGCCGAGGTCGGCATGCTGCTGAGCACCGTGGAGGCCGCGCTCGGCGGCCCGTCCGCGCTGCTGCGGCCGGCCCTCGACCTGCTGATCACGCTCAACAGCATCGTCGAGGACCCGACGCACGCCGCCCGGGCCCGCCGGCTGCTGGAAATCGCGGACGCCAACGCCCAGTCGCACGGCGACGCCCAGGCGCTCGCCCGGGTGCACTTCGCGCTGGGCACTCTGGAGTACTTCGCCAACAACTTCCAGGGCGCGGAGCGTTCACTGCGGGCGAGCCTCTCGCTGCAGGACCCCGACGACGTCACGGTCATGCGGTCGATGGTGGCCAACACCCTGGGAATCATCCTGAGCCTGGCCAACCGCGGGGACGAGGCGCTGCCGTTCTTCGAGCAGGCACTCGGCATCAGCCGGGTCGTCGGCGCCCCGATCGGCGAGGCCCGCCTGCTCGGCAACATCGCCCGCGCCCAACTGGACGTCGGCAAGACCACGGAGGCCGTGCGGTCGGTCGAGGAGGCCGTCGCCACGGCACGGCGCTCCGCCAACGACCCCTGCCTGGCCGACACCCTGTACCAGCTCGGGGTGGTGCTGTCGTCCACCGGATCGCCCCGCGAGGCGGTCGCCCACCTCCGGGAGGCGCACGCGCTCTACCAGTCCCAGCAGAACCGGCTACGCGAGGGCTACGCGCTCGCCAGGCTCGCGGTCGGCCTGCTGGCGAGCCGGCGGACGGCCGAGGCGGCCGAGGCGGCGGGCGAGTCGCTGGTGATCTCCCAGGAGATCGACGGCGCCTACTGCCAGGGCCTCGCCAACGCCGCCCTCGGCGAGGCGCTGCTCGGCCTGGCCCAGCCGGCCCGCGGGCTGGCCTGTCTGCGCGAGGCGCACGCGATCTTCACACGGCTCGGTGTGCCCGAGGCCTCCCCCGTGGCGGACCTCATCTCCCAGCAGCACACCGAGCCCCTCTCTCCCCCCGCGCCGTAGGCCCCGCACACCCCCGTGCTTCCCCCGTGGGGGCCGACCCCCGTGCGTTCGGTGCTCCCGCAGCCCCCCGGCTGCGGGAGCACCCTCAACGCTTCCCCGGCGCTGGACTCCACTGTGCACCGGGCCGATTGACGTTCGATAAACGTCGCCTTGCCGGCCCCGGACGCGGACGGATCCGCAGGTCGGGGGCGTGCTCCGACCGGCCCCGCGGCGTGCGGCGGCCGACCGCACCACCCCGGCCCGCACCCCCCGTGCTTCCGCAAGCCGGGCCACAGCACCCCAACCGTCACGAGTTGGCCGGAAAGGGACCCCACGGCGCAGTGATCACGCATATTCTCAGATGCCAGTACAGACATGACGGCACCCGTCCGGCGGATCGTCCGGAAACGGCAGCGCGGCGGCGCTCCCGCGGTGCAGAGTGTCCCTGTGCAAAGTGTCAGCGTGCAGTCAGTGTGACGCGGGGAGCGTGACGTACCGCCACCGGCAGCGGGCCGGCGGGGCAACGCGGGCGCCGGCAGGACGGCGGGCCGGCCTCGTCCGGTCGACCGGAGGCCCGGGTGGAAAGGTGCCTCTCAATCGTGACGACCGGACAGATATCCGACCCGTCCCCCCTCGACGAGGACGCGGACGGCGACGACGGTCCCGACGTCCTGCGCCGCCGTGCCGAGCGGGCCCTGCAGGCCGTCGCCTTCGACACCATCGGCGCCGGCTACGGAGAGGCCTTCCCCGCCAAGCGCGGCCAGCTCGCCTGCGGCCGCCGGCTGCTGGCCCGGCTCGAACCGGGCGCCGCCGTGCTGGACATCGGCTGCGGCACCGGCGACCCGACCGTCCGACAGCTGACCGCCGCCGGGATGCGCGTCACCGGTGTAGACCTTTCGGACGTCATGCTCACCCTGGCCCGCGCGGCGGCGCCGAACGGGCCGTTCGCCCCCGCCTTCCACCGCATCGACATGTACGACCTGGCCACCCGGCGCGCCGACCGGGCCTGGAACCTCCCGGCCCTGGGCCCGCGGGGCCGCGGCACCTTCGACGCCGTCACCGCCTTCTTCTCCCTCATCCTCCTCCCCCAGGAGGAGATCCCCACCGTGCTGACCCGGCTGCGCGCGCTCCTGCGGCCCGGCGGTCTGCTGGCGCTCGGTATGGTCGAGGCGGACCTGGATCACGTTCCACTGCCGTTCCTCGGACGGGAGCTGCGGATCAGCGGGTATCTGCGGGAGGATCTGGAACGGGTCCTGGTGGAGGCCGGGTTCGCGGTCGAGGAGCAGTCGGGGCATCCGTACGCGCCGGCCAGCACCTCGCTGCCGCCGGAGGAGCAGCTGTTCCTCTGCTGCCGACGCGTCGGCTGACCGTTCGCCACACCGCCCCACCGACCGACCGCCGGACCAGCAGAGCCACCACTCCCCATCAATCCCAGGACAGGCAGCCGTGCGCGACCAGCTCAAACCCGAGGCCGGACAGCCGCCTGCCCTCCCGGGCCCGCGCCGCACGCCACCGGCCCCGGAGGGGAGCGGGCCGAGCGCCACCGGACAGGTCGCCGAGCGGCTCGCCTACCTGGACGCCGCGACCCGGCGGATCAACAGCGCCCTGGACCTGGCCGCGACGCTGCGCAACATCTGCCGCGTCCTCGTACCGACCCTCGCCGACGCCGCCGTCGTGCACCTGCGCGACCCGCTGCCCAACGTCGAGCGCGAACCCGGCTTCCCCGACGACCTGCGGATCCACCACAGCCTCGGCACCCGGCTCGGCCGCCGCGGCCGGCCGACCACCGGCTCCGACCACCGCGGCTCCCGCTACGGCACCCGGTACGGCTCGCGCTCGACCGCCGACACCGGGCCCGCCACCCCGGTCACCCGGGGCGGGGCGCTCGCGCACACCCTGCTGAGCCGCCGCCCCGCCGAGGCCGCCGTCCTCGGGGCGGCCGGCTCCCCGGCCGCCGGCCCCGACCGGACCACCGAGCTGCTGCGCGAGCTGTACGGCCCGCGCGGGCTGGCCCGGCTCGGCCCGGGCTCCTCGGTGCTCGCCCTGCCGCTGCGCGGGCGCAAGGCCGTCCTCGGCCTGCTGGTGCTGATCCGCCGGCCGCCCGAGAAGACCGGCCGCCCCAGTTTCGACGCCACCGACACCGCCACCGCCGCCCACCTCGCCACCCAGGCCGGGCTCGCCGTGGACACCGCCCTGCGGTACGCCCGCGAGTGGGAGATAGCCAACGAGCTCCAGCGCAGCATGCTGCCGCTGCGCCTGCCCCAGCCGCACGGTGTCCGGCTCGCCCAGCGGTACCTGCCCGGCGAGCGCGGCGCGCAGGTCGGCGGGGACTGGTACGACGCCGTCCCGCTGCCCGGGAACCGGGTGGCGCTGATCGTCGGCGACGTGATGGGCCACTCGCTGACCTCGGCCGCCATCATGGGCCAGCTCCGCACCAGCGCCCAGACCCTGGCCGCGCTCGACCTGCCCCCGCACGAGGTGCTCTACCACCTGGACGAACAGGCCCAGCGGCTCGGCCGCGAACAGCACCTGGCCACCTGCGTGTACGCGGTCTACGACCCGATCGCCAACCGCGTGGTGCTCGCCAACGCGGGGCACGTCCCGCCGGTGCTCGTCGGGCCGGACGGCACGGCCGAGCTGCTGGAGCTGGACTCGGGCGCGCCGATCGGCGTCGGCGGGGTCGACTTCAACTCCGTCGAGCTGCCCGCCCCGCCCGGCTCCTCCCTGCTGCTCTTCACCGACGGCCTGGTGGAGACCCGCACCCGCCCGCTCAGCGACGGACTGGAGCTGCTCCGGGCCCGGCTGGCCGCCACCCAGCGGCACACTCCCGAGCAACTCTGCCAGGAGGCGCTGCGGATCCTGCCGCCGGGCGACCGCGGTGACGACATCGCGCTGCTGGCCGCCTGCTTCGACGGCATCCCGGCCGGGGACGTCGCGCACTGGTACCTCCAGCCGCGCAACGAGACGCCCGGCCGGGCCCGCCGGCTGGCCGCCCACACACTGCGCCGCTGGGGGCTCGAAGAGCTCAGCGAGGCAACCGAGTTGATGGTCAGCGAGCTGGTCACCAACGCCGTCCAGCACGCCACCCGCCCGGTCACCCTGAGCCTGGTCCGCACCTCCCGGCTGCGCTGCGAGGTCGGCGACGACAGCCCGCTGCTGCCCCGCCCGCGGCGCACCGGACCGGAGGACGAACGCGGGCGCGGGCTGCAGATAGTGGCCAGGTGCGCCGAGCGCTGGGGCGCCACCCGCCTGGGCACCGGCAAGGTCGTCTGGTTCGAACAGCGGCTGCCGTAGGCCCGCCGGGTACGCCGGAGGGCGCCCGGCCGTAGTGGCCGGACGCCCTCCGGGACGGGCCCGTCAGACCCGCTGCGGCTCCTTCGCCGCGCCGCTCTCCTCGGCGCCCCCGGCCCCGCCCGCACCCTCGGGCGCGGTCCGCTCCGACTCCAGCCGGGCCATCAGCTGCTCGCCCTCCATGTCCACCCGCGGCACCACCTTCTCCAGGCTCTTCGGGAACCACCAGGCCGCCCTGCCGAACAGCGTCATCGCGGCCGGCACCAGGGCCATCCGCACCACGAAGGCGTCCACCAGCACGCCCACCGCCAGCGCGAAGCCGATCGGCTGGACGATCGGGTCGTGGCCGAAGACGAAGCTGCCGAAGACCGCGACCATGATCAGGGCGGCCGCCGTGACCACCCGCGCGCCGTTCTTCACCCCGGCGACCACGGCCTCCCGGGGCGCCATGCCGTGCACGTGGTGCTCCTTCATCCCGGAGACCAGGAACAGCTCGTAGTCCATCGCCAGCCCGAACAGCACCGCGATCAGCAGGATCGGCACGAAGCTCACCACCGGGCCCACCTTCGGCACGTCGATCAGCCCGTCCAGCCAGCCCCACTGGTAGACGGCGACCACCGCGCCGAGCGAGGCCGTGATGCTGAGCAGGAAGCCGGCCACCGCCTTCAGCGGCACCAGGACCGAACGGAAGGCCAGCGCCAGCAGCACCAGCGCGATGCCGCCGATCACCGCCACGAAGGGCGGCAGGGCGTCGCCGAGCTTGGCGGAGACGTCGATGTTGGCGGCCGTGGTGCCGGTGACGTCGATCCGCGCGCCGGTCGAGGCCCGCAGGTCGTCGCGCTGGTCGCGGATCTCCCCGACCAGCTTCCTGGTGTCGGCGTGGTCCGGGCCGGTGGTCGGGATGACGGTGAGCAGGGCCGTGCCGCTCGGCCCGTCGACGGTCGGCGGCAGCAGCGTCCGCACCCCCTCCAGGGTGCCCAGCTTCGCGGCCACTCCCTGGACGGCCTGCTCCGGCCGCGCCGCGCTCCCGGCGTCGACGACGACCACCAGTGGTGCGTTGAACCCGGGGCCGAAGCTCTCGCCGATCCGGTCGTACGCGGTACGGGCGTCGGTGCCGGCGGCCTGTGAGCCGCCGCCGGGCAGGCCGAGGCTGAGGCTCGCGGCCGGCACCGCGAGGACGCCCAGCGCGGCCAGCCCGGTGAACAGCACGACCAGCGGGCGGCGCACCACGAAGGCCGCCCAGCGCTCGCCCAGGGTCGTCCGGCCGGGGGCCTTCAGGGCCCGCCGCCAGACCGGCAGCCGGTCGATGGCCCGGCCGGCGAAGCCGAGCAGCGCGGGCAGCAGGGTGATCGCGACGAGCACCGCCACCACCACGGCGCCGGAGGCGGACAGGCCCATCACGGTCAGGAACGGCACCCCGGCGACGGCGAGCCCGGCGAGCGCGACCACCACGGTCAGACCGGCGAAGACCACCGCGCTGCCGGCCGTGGCGTTGGCGCGGGCCGCCGCCTCCTCCGGCTCCAGGCCCTCGGCGAGGTGCCGGCGGTGCCGGGAGAGGATGAACAGGGCGTAGTCGATGCCGACCGCGAGGCCGACCATCAGGGCCAGCACCGGCGCGGTGGTGATGATCTCGAACGAGCCGGAGAGGGCCAGCAGCGCGGCCATCGCCACCCCGACCCCGAGCAGGGCGGTCAGCAGCGGCAGCCCGGCGGCGACCAGCGAGCCCAGGGTGATCACCAGGACCACGCCGGCCACCATCAGGCCGACCGCCTCGCCGCCGTCGACCTGCGCCATCCGGTTGTAGGCGTCGCCGCCGAAGGCGACCGTCAGCCCGGCGTCGCCGGCCGGGTCGGCGGCCGCCCGGACCGCGTCGCGCTGCTGGTCGGTGACGTCCGCGAGCGGGCGGTCGAAGGAGACCAGGGCCAGCGCGACCCTGCCGTCCGGGGAGAGCGCGCCGGTGGCGTAGGGGTCGGGGACCGCCGCGACCCCGGGCACGGCGGCGATCCGGCCGACCGCCGCGCTGACGGCCCCGGCCGCCTCGGCGGTGGTGATGCCGCCGGACGCCGGGGCGCCGAAGACCACCTGGGCCGCGCCGTGGCCCTGCTCCGGGAAGGTGCCCTTGATGCGGTCCAGGGTGCTCTGCGCCTCGGTGCCGGGCACCTTGAACTCGTCGCTGGTCTTGCCGGCGAAGGCCCCGGCGGCCCCGCCGACCGCGATCAGCACGGCGATCCAGACGGCGAGCACGGCGCGCCTGCGACGGAAGCAGTAGCGGCCCAGGCGGTACAGGTACGTGGCCATGAGTGAACCCTCGATCACGTCGGTCGGCGAGCGGGTGCCCGAACAGGTCGGACTCCACCGTACGACCAACTTTGTCACCTGACAAAGTTGGCCGACATAATCGACCGACAGATTCACTCGACCGAGTTATTTGACCGTGGCGCTACCCTGGCCCAATGGCACATGTCCCCGCCTCCGAAAGGCGCCCGCAACTGGTCCGGGCCGCCATCGACCTGATGACCCGCGAGGGCGTCGCCGCCGGCAGCACCCGGGCGATCGCGGCCGAGCTGGGGGTGGCACAGGCGACGGTGCACTACACCTTCGGCACCAAGAAGGACCTCTACCGCGCCGTGGTCGAACAGCTGACGGCCGAGTTCGTGGGCCAGGTGCGCGACGCCGCACCGGGCGACGGCCCCTTCGGCGAGCAGATCCGGGCCATGGTGCACGCGCTCTGGGCGGGTGCCACCGGCGAGGAGGGGCGCTGCGTCCTGCTGGACGAGTTCGCGGCGCTGGCGCTGCGCGACCCCGACCTCCAGGAGATCATGCGGGGGCTGCAGCACGAGATCGAGGACACCGCCTCGCAGATGCTCGACGCCCTCGCGGCCGCCCACGGCCTGGAGCTGCCCCTGCCCGCGCGCGACATCGCCACGCACTTCCTGACCGGCTTCGACGGGCTGACCGACCGCTACCTGGTGCTGCGCAGCACCGGCGAGCAGCCGGACGCCGAGGCGCTGCGGGCGCTGGACCTGCTGGTCGCCACCACGGTCGGGCTCTGCCTGGGCTCGGCGGCCCGGACCGGCTGACCCGGGGCGGGTGCGGGGCGGGCGCCGCCCGGGGCCGGACCGGCAGCCCGGCCCGGCGCCCCGGCCCGGCTACTCGACGATCCGGACCGGCAGCTCCGCCAGCACCTCGCGCAGCGAGGCCGCGAACCGGTCGTACTCCGCACTGCGGGCCGAGCCCGGCCGGGTGGCGAGCCCGATCCGGCGCCCGGGCGCGGGGGCGGCGAAGCGGACGGCGGCCAGCCGGTCGGTCCGGCCCGCCTCGACGTCCAGCGCCGTGGTGGGCAGCAGGGTGACACCGAGGCCGCCGGCCACCAGCTGGACCAGGGTGGAGAGCCCGGCCGCCCGGGTGGTGGAGCCACCGGGGTCGGCGCCGACCTCGCGGCAGATGTCGAGGGCCTGGTCACGCAGGCAGTGGCCCTCCTCCAGCAGCAGCACCTCCAGGTCGAGCAGCACGTCGCGCGGGACGTCGATCCGCCCGGCGAGCGGATGCCCGGGCGGGGTGACCAGCACGAAGTCCTCGTCGAACAGCGGGATGTCCCGGGTGGGCGAGGCCCCGCCGGCCGGGAGCGCGAGCAGCAGCACGTCCAGCCGGCCGGCGGCCAGCCCCTCCAGCAGCGAGGGCGTGCGCTCCTCGTGGACGTGCAGCTCCAGCTCCGGATAGCGGTCGCGGACCAGCCGCAGCACGGTGGGCAGCAGGTAGGGGGCGACGGTCGGGATGACGCCGAGGTGCAGCGGACCGGTGAACGGCCGGCGGGCGGCCTCCACCTCCTCGGTCAGGGCCTGCAAGGAGGCGAGCACCCGGCGCGAGTGTTCGAGCACGCGCTCCCCCAGCGGAGTGACGATCACTTTGCGTGTCGTACGCTCGACCAGCTGCGCGCCCAGCGACTCCTCCAGCGCCGCGACCGCTCCCGACAGGGCGGGCTGACTGGTCCCGGTGGCGGCCGCCGCGTCGCGGAAGTGCCGGTGCTCGGCCACCGCCACGAAGGCCTTGAGCTGGGCGACGGTGGGCGCGCGGGGGCCGCGGGGTGTGGCGCTCCCCACAGCGGCCTCGGGTTTGCGCGTGGTGCCCCTGCGGGGCCTGGGGCGGGAGGGGGGCGTGGGGGTATTGATAACTCTCTCCGATCAGACACATCGAGTGTAGCTATTTCCCTGATCAGTCCACGATGTGGAATCGTGGAAGCCGTTCCGCAATCCGGACAAACTCCCCTCATCACTTCAGGAGAAGCGAACGTGCTCACGATCGGTGACAAGTTCCCCGAGTTCGAACTCAACGCCTGCGTCGACCTGGACGCCGCGAACGCCTTCGCCGAGATCAACCACAAGTCCTACGAGGGCAAGTGGAAGATCGTTTTCTTCTGGCCGATGGACTTCACGTTCGTCTGCCCGACCGAGATCGCCGCGTTCGGCAAGCTGAACGAGGAGTTCGCGGACCGCGACGCCCAGATCCTCGGCGTCTCCGGCGACTCCGAGTTCGTGCACCACGCCTGGCGCAAGGACCACAAGGACCTGCGCGACCTTCCCTTCCCGATGCTGGCCGACGTCAAGCACGAGCTGATGCGCGCCTGTGGCGTCGAGGGCGCGGACGGCACCGCCCAGCGCGCGGTCTTCATCGTCGACCCGAACAACGAGATCCAGTTCGTCATGGTGACCGCCGGCTCCGTCGGCCGTAACCCCAAGGAGGTCCTGCGGGTGCTGGACGCCCTGCAGACCGACGAGCTGTGCCCGTGCAACTGGACCAAGGGCGAGGACACCCTCGACGCCCAGGCCCTGCTGGCGGGCTGACCGACATGGCTCTCGACGACCTGAAGTCCGCCCTCCCGGACTACGCCAAGGACCTCAAGCTCAACCTGAGCGCGGTCATCGGCAACTCCGACCTCCCCGCCCAGCAGCTCTGGGGCACCGTGCTCTCCTGCGCGATGGCCACCCGCAGCCCCGCCGTGCTGCGTGCGCTGGAGCCCGAGGCCAAGGCCAACCTCTCCCCGGAGGCGTACAACGCCGCCAAGGGCGCGGCCGCGATCATGGGGATGAACAACGTCTACTACCGGACCACGCACCTGCTCTCCGACAAGGAGTACAGCGGCATGCGGGCCGGCCTGCGGATGAACATCATCGGCACTCCGGGCGTCGAGAAGATCGACTTCGAGCTCTGGTGCTTCGCGGTCTCGGCCATCAACGGCTGCGGCCAGTGCCTCGACTCCCACGAGGGCGTGCTGAGCAAGGCCGGTGTCGCGCGCGAGGTCATCCAGGCCTCCGTGAAGATCGCCGCCGTGCTGCAGGCCGTGGCCGGCGTCCTCGACTCCGAGGCCGCCCTGGCCGGCGTCGACGCCTGATCCCACGCCACACCACGAGGGCCCGCCGGACTTCCGTCCGGCGGGCCCTCGCGCGTTCGGGTGGGCCTGGGCCCGGCCGGACCTACTCGGCGCTCACCGGCGCACCCGTCCCACCGGGCGCCGCGGCGCCCGCGGACGTGGCGGCCGCCGTCCGGGCGACGGCCGCCTCACGGGCGGCCTCCATCGCGGTGAAGACGGCCTGCCCGGCCTCGTTGCGGCGGCGCAGGTGGGCGACCACCGTGTTGGTGACCGCGATCAGCGGCACCGCGACGATGGCGCCGCCGATCCCGCCGATGATCGAGCCGGCGGCCACCCCGAGCACCACGCCCAGCGGATGCACCCGGACGGCCCGGCCGAGGATCAGCGGCTGCAGCACGTGCCCCTCGATCTGCTGGACGGCGATCAGCACCACCAGCACCATCAGCGCGGTGAACGGCCCCTCGGTGACCAGCGCGATCAGCACCGCGACGGTGCCGGTGACGAGCGCCCCGACCAGCGGGACGAAGGCCCCCAGGAAGATGATCACCGCGAGCGGCAGCGCCATCGGCACCCCGAGCATCTGGATGCCGACGCCGATGCAGACCGCGTCGATGAAGGCCACGCAGACCGTCCCGCGCACGTACGCGGTGAGCGTGGCCCAGGCCTTCGGACCGGCCCCGGCCATCGCGTAGCGGGAGTGCCGGGGCAGGCCGCGCAGCGCCCAGTTCCAGATCCGCTCGCCGTCGTAGAGGAAGAAGAAGGTGGTGAAGAAGGCGAGCAGGACGGCGGTCAGCACCTCGACGGCGATCTGCGCACCGGTGAGGCCGACCGAGGTGAGCTGCTCGGTGTTGGTGCTGATCGCCTTGGTGATCTGGTTCGCGAAGTCGGTGATCTGCTGCTGGGTCAGGTGCAGCGGCCCGGTGATCAGCCAGTCCCGGAGGGTGGCCACACCGTCCTGGACCTTGGTGGTCACGGTCGACAGGTTGGTGGTCACCTGCCAGACCACGAACCAGCCGACCAGGCCGATCCCGGCCAGACCGCTCATGAACACCCCGCCGGCCGCCAGCGACCGCGGTACGCCGTGCCGGCGCAGCCAGGAGACGGTGGGCTCCAGCAGCGCGGAGATCAGCAGCGAGGCCAGCACCGCGAAGGCCACCAGCCGCAGCATGTCGACGACCATGAAGACGACGTAGAGCGCGGCGCCGAGCAGCAGCAGCCGCCAGGTCGACTCGGCCGCCACCCGCAGGCCCCAGGGCACCGCCTCGGCCGGGGTGGCGGGCCGACCGGGGTGGAGTTCGCGCCCGAAGGCGCCGTGGGTGGGCGCCGGCGCGGCCGGGGCCTGGCCCCGGGCCGCCTCGGCGTGCTCCCCGCGCGGCGCCGGCAGCGGGGCCGGTGCCTCGGCCACGGCGGCGGGCGCCGGGGCCGGCACCTGCTCCGGTACCGGCAGCGGGTCCGGGGGTTCGTGGTACTCGGCCGCGATCGCGGCCCGCCGGCGCCGCTCGATCACGGCGGCCGCGCTCGCCACCACGGCCATGCCCTTGGCCACGGCCTTGAAGGCCTTCCCGCCCCGCGCCATCCTCGCTACCACCGCTCCCCCGTTGGGCCGCCGTGCCGGCGGTACGCCGTGGGTCGCGCCACGGCCGTCAGGGATGAAACTACCCGCCCGGCCCGGCACGAGTCCGCCGGGCGGGGCGGTTGACCGGTCGGCCGGCGGAGACCGACGGGCGCCGGGCGGCCGCGCGGCCGCCCGCGGGCCGGTCGGGCGGCCGGTCCGTATCCGGACAAACCGGTGGTGACCGGGTGGTTTCAGGCACCGGGCAACGGGGAGGACTCCGAACGAGTACAGGAGCCATCTGTCGGCGGACCGGCCGGTGCGGGGAGCAACCAGGACCCCTCCCCGCGCCCCGCGTCCGCACCCGGGCCCGCACCGCCCGCGAGCGCACTGGTCAGCGCGGCCCGGGCGG
Source organism: Kitasatospora sp. NPDC028961 (assembly GCF_055564815.1). Lineage (NCBI taxonomy): Bacteria > Bacillati > Actinomycetota > Actinomycetes > Kitasatosporales > Streptomycetaceae > Kitasatospora > Kitasatospora sp. NPDC028961. Next base: position 63,572 of record NZ_JBVHVO010000039.1, read on the forward strand.
CGCGGCCCGTCCAGCGCGGCAGCCCCGCCCGGCGCGCGGCCATGGCGGCGGGGCGGCCCACCACACACCTCGGCCCCCGACCGCAGGAGAGCGGTCGGGGGCCGGGGTGGTACGGCGTGCTGCGGGTACCGGTGGTTCCTAGTACCAGTGGTGCGACTGCCAGAACGACCAGGCGCCACAGGGGCTGCCGTAGCGGCTGTTCATGTAGCTGAGGCCCCACTTGATCTGGGTGGCCGGGTTGGTGCGCCAGTCGGCACCGGCCGAGGCCATCTTGGTGCCGGGCAGCGCCTGGACCAGGCCGTACGCACCGGAGCTCTTGTTGGTCGCGGTGTAGTCCCAGCCGCTCTCGCGCTTCACGATCTGGCTGAAGCACTGGAACTGAGCGTCGCTGCCGACGATCTGCTGGGCGATCTCCTGGACCGAACCGGGGCTGACCGAAACCGGGGGGGCCGACGTGTCGGTGGCTGCCATCGCCGAGCGCGCCTTGGAGCGGTTGGCGGCGGCCTCGTCGGCCTTCCGCTTCTCCTCGGCCGCCTTGGCGGCCTTCTCCGCGTCGGCCTTGGCCTGCGCGTCAGCCTTGGCCTGCGCGTCGGCGGCGGCCTGCTGGCGCGCTGCCTCCTCGGCGGCCTTCTGCTCCGCGGCGGCCTTCGCGGCCGCATCGGCGGCGGCCTGCTGGGCGGAGGCCTGCGTGCCGATGTTGTCACTGATGGTCTGCGCCTGGGCGCCAGAGGGGACTTCGGCAAGCAGGGTCGCGCCGGCGACATCGACCGTCTGCGTCGTCTTGCCCTCGCTGCCCGAGGCCATACCCACGACGGCACCGACTGCGGTGACGGCGGTGGCGGAGGCCACAGCGACTCCCCGGACCGAGATCCGAGTCACATGGTTTCCTTCCAGCATCGCCCACGCGTGACCGTACGGGCGCAAGATGCCCCTTTGCGCTGCCCTCCGTACGGTGCTGGTCACGGGAGGTACTGACCCGGCGTCCGGAAGCGGTGGGCGACCGGGCGTTGCGATCGGGCGGCGTACGGCTCATCGGTGTTCAATTGTGCGTCCACCTACCGGAGTTGGCGGACCGTCCGGACCGGGCCCACGGTCTCCCGGGGGCCCTGTCATGCCGTACGCGGGGCCTGACAGAACCCTCACCATGCCGCACCGGGCACTGTCGACGCAATTCCCTGTTGCGTGGCGCATCTCACATTCACCGCACTGGAGTTCTCCGGACAGAAAGCACTCGATGTGATGAAAGGGACGGGGCCCGCTCCCGTCAGGAGCGGGCCCCACGCCCGGAGTTGACCCTATTGTCCGACTATGCCCTAGTGCGGGCGAATCACGGGTTGATGTCCTCCAGCATCTCCGTGACCAGCGCCGCGATCGGGGAGCGCTCGGAGCGGGTGAGGGTGATGTGGGCGAACAGCGGATGCCCCTTCAGCTTCTCGACCACCGCGACGACGCCGTCGTAGCGGCCGACCCGCAGGTTGTCGCGCTGGGCCACGTCGTGGGTCAGCACCACCCGGGAGCCCTGGCCGATCCGGGAGAG
>NZ_JBVHVO010000040.1:0-61926 GCF_055564815.1 Kitasatospora sp. NPDC028961
CCCACACCTACCGGTACGTAAGCGCCACCCCCCCCCCCCCCCCCCTCCCGCCCCCCCCCCCCCCCCCCTCCCCCCCCCCTCTCCCCCCCCCCTCCCCCCCCCCCCCCCCCCCCCCCCCACGGGGGGGGCCGCCCCCCCCCCCCCCCCCCCCCCCGGGCCCCTTCTGCTCGTTCCGGGACCGCCGAGGGGGCGCAATGACCGACCAGGACTTCACGCCCGGGCTCACACCCGGCCACCTCGGTGCGCCGGTGCTCGAACCCGAGGGCCGTCCGCCGGGCGCGCCCCGTCCTCGCCACGATGCGCCGGATCCGCACCGCCGGCGCAACGGGCTCGCCTGCGGGCTGACCGCGCTCGCCCTGGTGGTCGTCTTCGGCGGGGCCGGTCTGACCGGGTACACCTGGCTGCAGGGACAGCAGAAGCCGCCGGCCGCCGCCGACTACCACGGGGCGGGCACCGGCGACGTCCAGGTCTCGGTGCCCGAGGGCGCCGGGCTCACCCAGATCGCCTCCGCGCTGGTGCGCAACGGCGTGGTGGCCAGCTCGCTGGCCTTCACCCGGGCGGCCAAGGGCAGCGCGGCCGCCGCCGGGCGGATCCAGCCCGGCACCTACACGCTGAAGCAGAAGATGTCGGCGGCCGCCGCGCTGGCGATCCTGGTCGACCCCGCCAACGCCAACGGCCTGACCATCCCCGAGGGCTGGCGCGGCAACCAGATCTACGCGGCGATCGACAAGAAGCTGGACCTGCCCGAGGGCACCACGCAACGGGCCGCCCAGGAGCAGGGCGCCGAGCTGGGGCTGCCGGAGTTCGCCAAGGGCAGCCCGGAGGGGTACCTCTTCCCCGCGACGTACAGCGTGACCGACGGGACCACCGCGGTGGACCTGCTGAAGCAGATGGTGGAGCGGGCCGGCAAGGAGTTCGCCCGGGACGACGCGGAGGTCGTCGCGCAGAACCTCGGGCAGAGCCTGTACGGGCTGGTGACCATCGCCAGCATGGTGCAGGGCGAGGCGGACAACACCGAGGACATGGCCAAGGTGGCCCGGGTGATCTACAACCGGCTGGCCAAGAACATGCCGCTGCAACTGGACTCCACCATCAACTACGCGCTCGGGCGCTCGACGCTGAACACCACCGTCACGGAGACCAAGCTGGACTCCCCGTACAACACGTACCTGCACACCGGACTGCCGCCGACGCCGATCGGCAACCCCGGGCGGCAGGCGATCATGGCGGCGGTGGACCCGGCGCAGGGGGACTGGCTCTACTTCGTCACCGTGAAGCCGGGGGACACCCGGTTCACCGACAGTTTCGACGTGCAGCAGCGCAACGTGGCCGAGTTCAACGCCGCCCGGGCCGCGCAGCCGAGCCCGTCGGCGAGCGGTTCGGGCGGTGCCTCCGCGGGGGCGAGCGGCAGTCAGCCGACGGGTGCGCCGACCGCTCCGGGCGGGCAGTGAGGGCACATCGCCCCTGCCGGAGGCCAGGCTGCGGTACGGTAACGTCTCCCTCCAGGCGCTGCAGTAGCACGCCGGTTCGAGAATCAGCCGGGACGCCGTCCCGGACGGCCGGTCCGATCCTCCGGCCGTCTCCGTCGGTGTAAGGGGATCAATGACCGATCTGGGTCGGGGCTACGGCCCCCAGGGCTCCGAGCCGTGGCACCCCGGTGACCCCGGGTACGGCGGCCAGCAGCCGGTCCCCGGGCCGACGGACGACCAGTGGCAGCAGCCCCAGCAGTACGGCGGTCAGGCTTTCGTCGACCAGCAGGGGTACCCGCAGCAGATGCAGCAGGCGGCGCAGCAGCAGGGTTACCCCCAGCAGGGCTACCCGCAGCAGGCGTACCCGGGCGGCCAGCCCCAGCAGCCCCAGCAGTACGGGGGACAGCAGTTCGCGCAGGGACAGCAGCAGGCCCAGCAGTACGGCGGTCAGGCCTTCGGCGACCAGCAGGGGTACCCGCAGCAGGGGCACGGCGGGGGTCAGGGCTTCCCGGGTGGGCAGGGGTACCAGGACCAGCAGCAGGGATACCCGCAGCAGGGGTTCCCCGGGCAGCAGCAGAGCGCTCCCGGGTACCAGGGGCAGCAGCAGGGGTACTCGCAGCAGGGCATGCCGCAGCAGGGCATGCCGCAGTCGGGTATGAACCAGCAGGGCGCGCCCCAGCCCGGGATGCCGCAGCAGCCCGGTCAGCAGCGGGTGCCGGGCGAGCAGGCTCCGGGCGGGCAGGTGCCGGGCGGGCGGGCCTCGCGACGCCGGCGGCCCGAGCCCGAGCGGCCCGCCGGTCCCGGCCCGGACGGCATCGACTGGGAGGCGGAGGCCGCCGCGCTGGAGGCCGGCGGCCGGCCGGCGGAGGCCGAGCCCGAGCAGGCCGAGGCCGAGTGGGACGAGCACCAGGACGACTACGCCGAGGACGGCGGGGACGACCAGAACGGTTTCCTCGGCGAGGAGGACAACTCCCGCGAGGGCAAGAAGAAGCGCAAGGAGAAGGGCAAGAAGTCCGGCCGCCGCAACGGTGGCGCCTGCCTGCTGGTCGCGCTGGTGATGGTCGGCGGCGTGGCCGGCGCGGGCTGGTGGGGGTACGGCTTCTACCAGGACCACTTCGGGCCGCCCCCGGACTTCACCGGCCAGGGCAGCGGCTCGGTCATGGTGGAGATCAAGAAGGGTGCCGTCGGGGCCGAGATGGGCAAGACGCTCAAGGAGGCCGGCGTGGTCAAGAGCATCGAGGCCTTCACCCAGGCGTGCGGGAAGAACCCGAAGTGCACCACCATCCAGTACGGCACTTACACCATGCCCAAGGAGATGTCGGCCGAGGCCGCCGTCACCAACCTGGTGGAGGCGAACGGCGGTGAGAAGCTGATCGTCCAGGAGGGGCTGACGGCCGCCGCCACCTACGCCAAGATCGACGACAAGCTGCAGCTGGCCAAGGGCACCACGGCCGAGGTGGCCAAGGCGCAGCTGGGCAGCCTCGGTCTGCCCGCGTACGCCAACGGCAACATCGAGGGCTTCCTCTGGCCGGCCCGCTACTCGATCGCCTCGGGCATGAAGCCCGAGGACCTGCTCAAGCAGATGGTGAAGAACGCCGTCGACCGCTACGCGGGGCTGGACGCGGAGGCCGCCAAGATCGGCCTCAAGACCGGCTACGAGGTGGTCATCGAGGCGAGCATCCTCCAGGCCGAGGGCAACAACCCCGACGACTTCGCCAAGATGGCCCGGACGATCCAGAACCGGCTGGCCGACACGGGCAAGATCGACGGCAAGCTCGGCATGGACACCACGCTGCAGTACTCGCTGGGCCGCAAGGTGCTGGACAAGAAGGACATCAACGACGCCTCCAACAAGTACAACACCTACATCAACGCGGGCCTGCCGCCCGGGCCGATCTCCAACCCGGGTGACGCGGCGCTCAAGGCGGTGCTGAACCCGGCGGACGGCAAGTGGCTGTACTTCATCGCGATGGACCCGAAGAACACCCGCTTCTCGGAGACGGACAAGCAGTTCGCGGCCGATGTCGAGGAGTACTGCAAGGCGGCCGGCCAGGGCTTCGACAAGGTGGCCGTCCACTGCACCACCAAGTAGCCCTGACGGGCCAGTAGTTCACGGAGCAACAGCGTTGACCAGCAAGCACCGGGCCGCCGTCCTCGGCTCGCCGATCGCCCACTCGCTCTCGCCGCACCTGCACCGCGCCGCCTTCGCGGCGCTCGGGCTGGACGGTTGGCGCTACGACGCCTTCGAGGTGGACGAGGCCGGGCTGCCCGGCTTCCTCGCCGGGCTGGACGCGGAGCGGTGGGCGGGCCTGTCGCTCACCATGCCGCTGAAGCGGGCGGTCATCCCGCTGCTCGACGAGGTGAGCGCGACCGCGCGCTCGGTCGACGCGGTGAACACGGTGGTCTTCACCGCCGACGGGCGGCGCACCGGGGACAACACCGACATCCCGGGCCTCGTCAACGCCCTGCGCGAGCGCGGCATCACCGAAGTGGCGGGGGCGGCGGTGCTGGGTGCCGGGGCCACCGCCTCGTCGGCGCTGGCGGCGCTGGCCCAGATCTGCACCGGCGAGGTGACGGTCTACGTCCGCAGCGCCGAGCGGGCCCGGGAGATGGCCGAGCTGGGTGAGCGCCTGGGGGTGACCGTGCGCACCGCCGACTGGGAGCGGGGCGCCGAGGCGCTCGCGCAGCCGCTCACCGTGTCGACCACGCCCGCGGGAGCGACGGACGCGTTCGCCGCCGGGCTGCCCGCCGTGCCCGGCGCGCTGTTCGACGTGCTCTACCACCCGTGGCCCACGGCGCTGGCCGCCGCCTGCGCCGAGCGCGGCGCCGCCGTGCTGGGCGGCCTGGACCTGCTCGTCCACCAGGCGGTCCTGCAGAACGAGCGGTTCACCGGCCGCGCGCCCGGGCCGCTGGCGGCCATCCGGGCCGCGGGTGAGGCGGCGCTCGCCGGCCGCTGACGCGGTGCGCGCGGGGCGGCGGGCGGTGCCGCCCGGGCATGTCGTGCCGGGGTGGCGTGTCGTGCCGGATCGGCACGCTGTGTCATGTCGGCGTGTCGTGCCGCAAGGGCGTGTTATGGCACCCTGGCGCGTCGTGCCGGCTCGACCTGGCATGCCCGTCCCGCGTGTCGTGCCACCCCGGCGTGCCGTGCCGCGGCGAGGGGTCCGGCCGTGCTCCCGGCGGGGCCCGGGTGCTCCGCCGGCCACCGCGTCCGAGGGTCGACCGGTTGCTGTCCGTCACCCGGACTCTGCTCCCGGGCATGCCGACGGCATGAAAGGATCCAGGGACAGAGGAAGCACGCCCGGGCGGGTCATGGCAAGTGCCGTGACCGGTCCGCTGATGAAGGAGCTCCGTTGGGTACGTTGCGCTGGCTGACGGCGGGGGAGTCGCACGGTCCGGCACTGGTCGCGACGCTGGAGGGCCTGCCCGCCGGTGTTCCGGTGACCACCGCGGTGGTGGCCGAGGCGCTGGCGCGCCGACGGCTGGGCTACGGCCGTGGCGCCCGGATGAAGTTCGAGCAGGACGAGGTGACCTTCCTCGGCGGCGTGCGGCACGGCGAGACCATGGGCAGCCCGGTGGCCGTGATGGTCGGCAACACCGAGTGGCCGAAGTGGGAGCAGGTCATGTCGGCCGATCCGGTCGACCCGGAGGTGCTGGCGGGGCTGGCCCGCAACGAGGCGCTGACCCGCCCCCGGCCGGGCCACGCGGACCTGGCGGGCATGCAGAAGTACTCGATCGAGGAGGCCCGGCCGATCCTGGAGCGCGCGAGCGCCCGGGAGACGGCGGCCCGGGTCGCGCTGGGCGCGGTCGCGCGCGCCTACCTCAAGGAGACCTGCGGGATCGAGATCGTCAGCCATGTGGTGGAGCTGGCGGGCGCGAAGGCCCCCGCCGGGGTGCTGCCGCTGCCCTCCGACGAGGCGCGCCTCGACGAGGACCCGGTGCGCTGCCTGGACGCCGACGCGTCGAAGGCGATGGTCGCGGAGATCGACCAGGCCCACAAGGACGGCGACACCCTGGGCGGGGTCGTCGAGGTGCTGGCCTACGGCGTGCCGGTCGGCCTCGGCTCGCACGTGCATTGGGACCGCCGGCTGGACGCGCGGCTGGCCGCCGCGCTGATGGGGATCCAGGCGATCAAGGGCGTCGAGGTCGGCGACGGCTTCGAGCTGGCCCGGGTGCCGGGTTCGCAGGCGCACGACGAGATCGTGCCGACCCCGGAGGGCGTCAAGCGGACGTCGGGCCGGTCGGGCGGTACCGAGGGCGGCCTGTCGACGGGTGAGTTGCTCCGGGTGCGGGCGGCGATGAAGCCGATCGCGACCGTGCCGCGCGCGCTGCAGACGCTGGACGTGCGGACGGGCGAGCCGGCCAAGGCCCACCACCAGCGCTCCGACGTGTGCGCGGTGCCCGCGGCGGGGATCGTCGCCGAGGCGATGGTCGCGCTGGTGCTGGCGGACGCGGTGAACGAGAAGTTCGGTGGCGACCACGTCAGCGAGACCCGCCGCAACGTCCAGGGGTACCTGGACAACCTGATCGTCCGATGAGCGCGCCCCTGGTGGTGCTGGTCGGCCCGCCCGGCAGTGGCAAGTCCACCGTCGGACGGGACCTCGCCGAGCGCCTGGGCGTCGCCTTCCGGGACACCGACGCCGATGTCGAACGGTCGGCCGGCAAGCCGATCCCGGAGATCTTCATCGACGAGGGCGAGCCGCACTTCCGCGAACTGGAGGCGGCCGCCGTGCGCAGCGCCGCCCGGGACCACGACGGCGTGCTGGCGCTGGGGGGCGGTGCGGTGATGGCCGAGGCCACCAGGGCGCTGCTGCGCGAGCTGCCGGTGGTGTTCCTGGAGGTCCCGCCGGCGGACGCCGTCCGGAGGGTGGGGCTGGACGCGCCGCGGCCGCTGCTCGCGGTCAACCCGCGGGCGCGTTGGCGTGAGTTGATGGAGGCGCGTCGGCCCCTGTACCTGGAGGTGGCCACCGCCGTCGTCGACACCGCGGGCCGCACCCCCGGGCAGGTCGCGGACGCCGTAATGGAAGCACTGGAGCTGAAGACCCCCCATGAGTGACATCGTCAGGATTCACGTCGGCGGCAGCGCGGGCCACGACCCGTACGACGTGCTGATCGGACACCAGCTGCTCGGCGAGTTGGGGCAGCTGATCGGGACCCGCGCCAAGCGGGTCGCGCTGATCCACCCCGAAGGACTGGCCGCCACGGCCGACGCCATCCGCGAGGACCTGCTGGGCGAGGGCTACGAGGCGATCGTGCTCCAGGTGCCCAACGCCGAGGACGCCAAGAGCGCCGAGGTCGCCGCGTACTGCTGGTCGGTGCTCGGCCAGACCGGCTTCACCCGCAGCGACGTGATCGTCGGCCTCGGCGGCGGCACCACCACCGACCTGGCCGGCTTCGTCGCGGCCACCTGGCTGCGCGGGGTGCGCTGGGTGTCCATGCCCACCACGCTGCTCGGCATGGTGGACGCGGCGGTCGGCGGCAAGACCGGCATCAACATCGCCGAGGGCAAGAACATGGTCGGCGCCTTCCACCCGCCGGTGGGCGTGCTGGCGGACCTCGACACCCTGGAGACGGTGCCCCGGCACGACTACGTCTCCGGTCTCGCCGAGGTCATCAAGTGCGGTTTCATCGCCGACCCGGTCATCCTGGACCTCATCGAGGCGGACCCGGAGGGCGCCAGGAGCCCCGCCGGGCCGCACACCGTCGAGCTGATCCGGCGGGCCGTCCAGGTCAAGGCCGACGTGGTCTCCGGGGACCTCAAGGAGTCCGGCCAGCGCGAGATCCTCAACTACGGCCACACCCTCGGCCACGCCATCGAGCGCAACGAGCGTTACAAGTGGCGGCACGGCGCGGCGATCTCGATCGGGATGGTCTTCGCCGCCGAACTCGGCCGCCTGGCCGGCCGGCTGGACGACGAGACGGCCGACCGGCACCGCACCGTGCTGGCCTCGGTCGGCCTGCCGCTGAGCTACCGCGCGGACGCCTGGCCGAAGCTGCTGGACGCCATGAAGATCGACAAGAAGTCGCGCGGCGACCTGCTGCGCTTCATCGTCCTGGACGGCCTCGGCCGGACCTCCATGCTGGAGGGCCCCGACCCGTCCCTGCTGGTCGCCGCCTACGCGGAGGTCTCCTCGTGACCCGGGTGATGGTGCTCAACGGCCCCAACCTCGGCCGGCTGGGCAGCCGCGAGCCGGACGTCTACGGCGCCACCTCCTACGCCGGGCTGGTCGAGCGCTGCACCGTGCTCGGCAAGGAGCTCGGCTTCGAGGTCGAGGTGCACGAGACCAACTCCGAGCAGCAGATGGTGGAGTGGCTGCACGAGGCGGCCGACGGCGGGGTGCCCGTGGTGATCAACCCGGGGGCCTTCACCCACTACTCGTACGCGATGCGCGACGCCGCCGCCCAGCGGACCGCGCCGCTGATCGAGGTGCACATCTCCAACCCGTACGCCCGGGAGACCTTCCGGCACACCTCGGTGATCGCCGCGGTCGCCTCCGGCACCATCGCCGGATTCGGCCTGGGCTCGTACGAGCTGGCACTGCGGGCGCTCGGCGGGCAGCTCACCGCACGCTGACACCCGGGCCGGGGTACCGGATCGGCGCGGCCCCGGCCGGCCCGATCCGGTACCCCGGCCCTCGTCAGCGGCCCGGCGGCGGACTGTGCCCGCTGCGGGACCGCCGTGTAGTGTCCCCGCTGAAAGAAGTCGGGAGGTGACCGTGACGCAGTACGCCGGGGGTGGACAAGTCCCCCCACGTCCCGTCGCTCCGCCGGCCCCGCCGTACTCCGGCAGTGCCACCGTCGCACCGCCCGCCGGTGGCGCGCCGGGCGCGTCCCGGGGAGTGCCGCGGGCGGCGGCCCACGCCGAATCCGTCCGCCACGGCGCGGACCGGTCCGCGCGCGAGCCCGCCGGTCGGCCCCCGTACGCCGGTCGCCCGGTCGTGCCGCCGGCCGGTACCCCGGCGGCCCCCGTCGCACCGCCCGCGCCGGCGCGGCCCGTGCCGCCGTCGGCTCCCACCGCCGCGGCGCCCGCGCCGGTTCCGGCCGGCGGCACCGGGCACTTCCTGCTGCCGTCCGGCGCGCCCGTCCAGCTCCCGGTCCACCCCGCGCAGCCGCACCTGCCGTCCGGGCCACTCGCCGTGCTGCTGATCGGACCGGCCGGCGCGGGCAAGACCACCGTCGCCCGGCACTGGGCCGAGCGGCGGCCCACGCCCACCGCCCACATCAGCCTCGACGACGTCCGCGAGTGGGTGCAGTCCGGCTTCGCCAACCCGCAGTCCGGCTGGAACAACGCCTCCGAGGCGCAGTACCGGCTGGCCCGCCGCACCTGCGGCTTCGCCTGCCGCAACTACCTGGCCAACGGCATCTCCTGCATCATCGACGACGCGGTCTTCCCGGACCGCCCGGCGATCGGCCTCGGCGGCTGGAAGCGGCACATCGGCCCGGGGATGATCCCGGTCGTGCTGCTGCCCAGCCTGGACTCCGTGCTGAGCCGCAACGCCCGGCGCAGTGGCAACCGGCGGCTGAGCGACGAGGAGGTGGCCCGGATCCACGGCCGGATGGCCGGCTGGTACAACTCCGGGCTGCCGATCATCGACAACTCCCAGCTGGACGTCGCGGCCACCGCCGCCGAGCTGGACCGGGTGATCCTGGCCCGGCTGATGGGCATCCCGGTCCGCTGAGGCCCGGGCCGCCCGGGGCTGTTCCGGGCGGCTCCGGCGCTGCCCCGCGCGCGGATTCGGTACCGCCTGCCGGGAGCCCGCGACGGCCGGCGGCCCGGCCGGGCCTGTCGGTGCGGGCTGCGATGATGGGGGCATCCTGTCGCACACCCGGGGGAGCTGACGCCCGTGCCGGAAGGCCACATCATCCACCGCCTCGCCGCCGAGAACGCCAGGGCCTTCGGCGGCCGCCCGGTCCGTGCGAGCAGCCCGCAGGGCCGGTTCGCGGACGGCGCGAAGCTGGTCGACGGGCAGGTGCTGACCGGGGCGGAGGCCATCGGCAAGCACCTCTTCCTCGGCTTCGAGGACGAGGCCTGGGTGCACATCCACCTCGGCCTCTACGGTGGGTTCGCCTTCGGCGAGGGCCCCGCGCCCGAGCCGGTCGGCCTGGTCCGGCTGCGCCTGGCGAACGACGACGCCTACGCCGATCTGCGCGGTCCCAACACCTGTGCGCTGATCACCGATGCCGAGAAGGCCGCCGTCGCGGCGCGCCTCGGCCCCGACCCGCTGCGGGCCGACGCCGATCCGGAGCCGGCCTGGCGGCGGATATCCGGCAGCCGGACGACGATCGCGGCACTGCTGATGGACCAGAAGGTGCTGGCCGGCGTGGGCAACGTCTACCGCGCCGAGGTGCTGTTCCGGCACGGCATCGACCCGCACCGGGCCGGGCGCGACCTCGGCCGGGCCGAGTGGGACGCCGTCTGGGCCGACCTGGTCGCGCTGATGCGCGAGGGCGTCGGCGCGGGGCGGATCGACACCGTCCGCCCCGAGCACACCCCCGAGGCGATGGGCCGCCCGCCGCGGGTGGACGACCACGGCGGCGAGGTCTACGTCTACCGCCGGGCCGGCATGCCCTGCCTGGTCTGCGGCACCGAGGTCCGGACCGAGGCGCACGCCGCGCGCAACCTCTTCTGGTGCCCCACCTGCCAGCGGGCCTGAGGCGGCGCCGGCTGCCCGGCGCCGCCCGGGCAGCACCGCGGGCGGTCGCGGGGCTGCCGGGGGAGGGGCGCGGTCAGCCGTCCGCCCCGGTACGGGCGACCGCCAGGGCGGCGGCCGCGGCGGCCAGGCAGAGCGGGGTGTAGAACGCCAGGTTGAGCCGGTAGAAGGCCGAGCCGGTGTCGACGCCGACCCCGGTGGCCCAGAGCAGCCCGGCCAGCCCGCGGGCGAGCAGTCCGGCGGCCACCGCGCGCGGCCCCCAGCGCAGTGCCACCGCCGGCAGCCGGCGGGCCGCGCCGTCCAACAGGCCGCCGCGGGCGAGCACCAGGGCCGAGCCGGAGAACAACAGCGCCGCGAGCGGCAGGACGACCGGCGGGGTGAACGGCACCTCGGCGTTGAGCACCGCCCGGGAGAGTGACGCCGGGTCGGCGGCCGGCCAGGTGCGGCCGGTGGCCCAGTAGACGTGCAGCAGGGCGTCGGCGGCGAGCAGGCCGGCGACGGCGAGGGCGGCGGTACGGCGACGGTTCACGGTGGTCCTCCGGGGGTTCCGACGGTGGGTCACCCCGCAGGAGCGGCCCGCCCGGCCGGACGTTCCCGTGACGAGCGTCACAGCGGGAAGTCGGGGGAGGGAGGGAACGTCCGGCCGGTCCGGCGCCTCTGATGCGGGTGTGGATGGTCCCGACACCCGAACCGCCGACCGGCTCGCCGGCCTGGTCCGTGCCGCCCAGCGCGGCGACCAGCTGGCCGTCAGCGAGCTGCTGGAGCTGGTCGCGCCCTATGTCCGCCGGCTCTGCGGTCCGATCGCGCTGGACGACGGCCCCGACGCGACGCAGGAGGCGCTGATCGCCGTCTTCCGCAAGCTGGGCCAGCTCCAGGACCCGGCCGCGCTGTTCGGCTGGGTCCGCTCGATCGCCGTGCGGGAGGCCGTCCGGCACGTCCGGCGGGTCGCCCGCTGCGTCCCGGCCGACCTCTCCGAGCTGCCCCGCCCCGGCGACCCGCAGCTGGCCACCGACATCCAGGACGTCCTCGCCCGGCTGACGCCGGAGCACCGCGCCGTGCTGGTGCTGCGCGACCTGGAGGGGCTCGACGAGCGGTCCACCGCAGAACTGCTGGGCGTGGCCCCCGGCACCGTGAAGTCCCGGCTCTCCCGGGCCCGGCTCGGCTTTCGAAGGGCGTGGCAGCAGTGAGCGCACCGATTCCCTGGCCGACGGCGGCCTTCGACCCGGTTCGCCGGCTGCATGTGATCGCCGCCGTCACCCCCGGCGCCGCCGTCCGGGAGGCGCTGCTCGACGCGCCGTTCGAGCGGGTCTGGGCGGCCGCGGCCGACCTGGAGGAGGGGCTCCCGCGCTGGCTGCCGGACATCCGGTCGGTCCGCGTGGCCGGGAGCCCGGCGGGCGGTCGCACCGAGGCGCTGGTGACCGGCCACACCCGGCTGCGGGCCCGTTTCGACGTCGAGCTGACGCCCGGGTGGTGCCTGATGCGCAGCCGCTTCCTGCTGGGCGGGATGGCGGCCCGCCCCGAGGCCGGAGGCACCCGCTTCGCCTTCCTCGGCGCGTTCCGGCTCCCCGGCGCGGGCCTGCTCGACCGGGCCCTGCGGCCCGCGACGGACCCGCTGGCCCGGCGCTCGCTGGAGCGCTTCGAACAGCTGGTGCGGGAGGGGGTGCGGGAGGGGTGAGGCGGGCCCCGGGCGCGACGGCCCGGGGCGCCGGGTCGGTGTTCCGCGGGCGGAGCCGGTCGGCCGGGAGCCGGTCAGCCGGCCGCGGCGGCCCGGGGTGCGGAGGGCTCGCCGCCGGTGGCGTCGCTCCCGGTGGCGGGCTCGCCGTGCTCGTGGTGGTCCGCGGCGGCGCACTCGTCGAGGAGGGGGCGCAGGGCCTCGTCCACGAGCCGGTAGCGCACCACGCGGCCGTCCTTGTCGCCGGTGACCACACCCGCGGTGCGCAGCAGCCGCAGCGCCTGCGAGACGGCCGGGTCGCGCATGCCGGTGGCGACGGCCAGGTCGGTGACGGCGAGCGGCCCGGCCCGGTGCAGGGCGAGCAGCAGGGCGAGCCGCCCCGGGTCGGCGAGCAGCGAGAACCGCTCGGCCCAGGACCGGACGTGCCCGGGGTCGCCGATCGCGGCGATGGCCTCGCAGACCCGGTGCCCGTCGATGGTGCGGTGGCCCGCGCGGTCGGCCGGTACGAGATGCATGCGGACATTGTTGCAGCCCGTGGCTGTGATCCTGGACACCTGCGCAGGTGCGCAGCCTTGCAAGGGTGAGGTGCGGCCCCCTACGGTGTTGCCCGCCGTGGTGTTCGGGAAGACCGGTGACGGACCCTCAGGGTCCGGAGTCCGGAGCGGCCCTCGCCACTGTGATCGGGGGAGTCGTCCGTATCCACGACGCCACTGGGCGCCTCGCGCGCCTGGGAAGGCGGATCCGGAAGCCCCGTCAGCCAGGAGACCGGCCACGGCATCTCACGAACGTCTTTCCACGAGGTGCTGGAGCGTGATCCGAAGATGACCCTGCCCGAAACCGCCGCTGTTCCCGCGGCGTCCTCCGCCCTGCCGAGCTTCCGCTGGCGGCGCGAGGACACCCTCCGCACGGCCGGGTTGATGGGGGTGATCCTGGCCATGCACGTAGTGGCGTTCGGGACGCTGATCTTCCTGGTCGCCCCGGAGAAGTACGAGGTCGGTACCCAGGTCTTCGGGGTGGGCCTGGGCATCACCGCCTACACCCTCGGCATGCGGCACGCCTTCGACGCCGACCACATCGCGGTGATCGACAACACCACCCGCAAGCTCATGGCGGACGGCAAGCGGCCCGTCTCGGTGGGCTTCTGGTTCGCGCTCGGCCACTCCTCGATGGTGGTCCTGATGGCCGCCCTGGTGGCGGGCGGCGCCCAGCTGGCCAGCACGCTGATGGACGACGAGTCCACCACGCACCAGTGGCTCGGCGTGGTCGGCACCTCCGCGTCCGGTGTCTTCCTCTACCTGATCGGCGCGCTCAACCTGGCGGCGCTGTTCGGCATCCTCAAGGTGTTCCGGTCGATGCGGGCCGGTCGGTTCGACGAGGCCGAGCTGGAGGAGCACCTCAACTCGCGCGGTCTGATGGCCCGGGTGCTGAACCGGGCGACCCGCTCGATCACCCGGCCCGGCCAGATGTTCCCGGTCGGCATGGTGCTCGGTCTCGGCTTCGACACCGCGACCGAGGTGACCCTGATGGTGATGGCCGGCTCCGGCGCGGCCGCCGGGCTGCCCTGGTACGCGATCGTCTGCCTGCCGCTGCTGTTCGCGTCCGGGATGAGCCTGTTCGACACGCTGGACGGGACGTTCATGAACTTCGCGTACCAGTGGGCGTTCTCCAACCCGGTGCGCAAGGTGTACTACAACCTGACCATCACCGGGCTGTCGATCGCGGTGGCGTTCATCATCGGCACCATCGAGCTGGTCGCCGTGCTGCACGAGAAGCTGGACCTCACCGACCCGGTCAGCGGCTGGATCGCGGACATCTCGCTGGACAACGTCGGCTACGCGATCGTCGGGCTGTTCGTGGTGGTCTGGGGGGCGGCGATCGCCTACTGGCGCCTCGCCGGCGTCGAACAGCGCTGGAGCCCGAAGCCGGTGGTACCGGCCGACGGGGTGCCCGCCCAGGGGGCGGCGGCCGACGAGGCCGCCGGGGTCACCACGTAGTCGGCCCCGACGGCCCGCGGCACCGCGGTGTCACGAGGCGGGGCCCACCCGGTCCGTTCGGGTGGGCGCCGCCTCGCCGTGGTCCGCGGGTCCTGCCGGGCCCACGGGGGAGGTCAGCGCTCCTCGCGGAAGTCGACGTGCCGGCGCGCGACCGGGTCGTACTTGCGCAGCACCAGCCGGTCGGCGTCGGTGCGGCGGTTCTTGCGGGTCACATAGGTGAAGCCGGTCTCGGCCGTGGACCTGAGCTTGACGACGGGGCGCAGTTCGCTGCGGGCCATGGTTCTCCTCCTCCGAGGGGTGGGCGGTCGGGAAACGGCCTCCACCGAAATGGAAGTCGTTTTCACCGGGTCCAACACGGCCTCCGCCCCGCCCATTCCCCGGCGGGCGGTGGCGGCCCTGGTCGGCCGCGCGACCGCGTACGCGCCGGGGCTCGTCGGGCGGCGCGCGCTCCCGCCGGCGGCTCCGGTCGTTCCGGTCCGCCGCCCGCACCGTCCGTTCGGGTGCGCGGCCGGTCGACCGGCCTTGGCGCCCCGGCGCCGGGGCGGCGCCGGGGCCCGACGCCGCACCGGCGGACCGGCCGGGTGTCCGGCCAGGGCCGTCCTGGTCCGGTCGGATCCGCTCGGCGGGCGGATCGGAGTGGGGCTCCGTAGGCTCGACGCATGTCTGATGCGTACGCGGTCCGGCGGGAGCGTCTGAGGGAGCACGGCAGTGCGGCCGGGGCCGATGCGGCGCTGATCACCCGGGCGGCGAACGTGCGGTACCTGACCGGTTGCCCGCCGTGCGGCGCGACGCTGCTGCTCACCCGGGAGCGGGCGCTGCTGGCGCTGCCGGACGACCTGCCGCCGGACGACACCGGTGAGCACCTGATCGTCGAGGACGTCACCCGGGTGCCGGTGGCGGCGGGCGCCGACACCGCGCTGGCGGCCGCCGCGGCCGCGGCCCGGCTGGGGGTGGCCGACCTGGCGGTGGAGGAGCACGACCTGACCGTCGCCCGGCACCGCGCCGTGGCGGGTCTGGCGGAGGGCGTCCGGCTGGCCGACCTCGGCCGGGCGGTCGAACAGCTGCGGGTGATCAAGGACGAGCACGAGATCGCGGACCTGCGGATCGCCGCCGAGATCGCCGACCAGGCGCTCGGCGAACTGCTGGAGTCGATCCTGGTCGGCCGGACCGAGCGGCACCTGGCGATGGAGCTGGAACGCCGGATGATCGACCACGGCGCGGACCGGGCGGCCTTCCCGGTCTCGGTCGGCACCGGCAGCCACTCCGGCCAGCAGTCCCACCAGCCCACCGACCGGCGGGTGGAGGAGGGTGACTTCCTCACCGTCGTCCTGGGTGCCCAGTACCGCGGGTACGGCGTCTCGACCGCCCGGACCTTCGTGATCGGCGCGGCCCCCGCGCCCTGGCAGGTCGAACTGCACCGCCTGGTGTTCCGGGCCCAGCGGGCCGGGCGGGAGGCGCTCGGTCCGGGCGTCGAACAGTACGTGCCCGACCAGGCCGCCCGGGAGATCCTCCACGCGGCCGGGCACACCGAGAGCTCGCCGCACCCCGTCGGTCACGGCATCGGGCTGGAGATCCGGGAGGCCCCGCGCCTCGGGCCGTCGGACATGGGTAAACTGGACAGCCGCGTGCCGGTCACCGTCGGTCCAGGGGTTCACCTCCCGGGGCGGGGCGGTGTCCGGATCGAGGACACGCTCGTGGTGCGCCCCCTCGAAGAGGGCGGGCCCGAGCTGCTCACCATCACCACCAAGGAGCTCCTCGCCCTGTGACCCGCGACCGCCCGAGGCGGCCGGGGGCGGCAGGACGCACCCCTTGGTTCCTTGACAGCTATATCCAGGAGTAAGTGCGCCCGTGGCTTCCACGAACGATCTCAAGAACGGCATGGTTCTCAAGCTGGAGGGCGGCAAGCTCTGGTCCGTCGTCGAGTTCCAGCACGTCAAGCCCGGTAAGGGCCCGGCCTTCGTGCGCACCAAGCTCAAGGAGGTCCTGACGGGCAAGGTCGTCGACAAGACCTTCAACGCCGGCACCAAGGTCGAGACCGCCAACGTCGACAAGCGTGGCATGCAGTTCTCGTACAAGGACGGCGAGAACTTCGTGTTCATGGACACGGACACCTACGACCAGACCACGATCGAGCCCGCCGTCGTCGGCGACGCCGCGAAGTACCTGCTGGAGGGCTTCGAGGCCCTGGTCGCCATGTACGAGGGTGCCCCCCTGTACATCGAGCTCCCGGCCTCGGTCGAGCTGACCATCTCCCACACCGAGCCGGGCGTCCAGGGCGACCGCTCCACCGGTGGCTCCAAGCCGGCCACCCTGGAGACCGGCGCCGAGATCGCCGTGCCGCTGTTCATCGTGACCGGTGAGAAGATCAAGGTCGACACCCGCGACGGCAGCTACCTCGGCCGGGTGAAGTAAGTCCGTGTCGGCCGCACGCAGCAAGGCCCGTACGCGAGCCTTCCAGATCCTCTTCGAGGCCGACCACCGCGGGGTCGACCCGCAGCGGGTCCTCGCCGACTGGGTGGCCCGTGCCCGGGAGCCCAAGCCGGACGAGGGCACCCCGCAGGTCGGTGAGTACACCATGGAGCTGATCGAGGGGTACGTCCAGCACGCCCGCCGGATCGACGACCTCATCTCCGAGTACGCGGTGGGCTGGACGCTCGACCGGATGCCGATCGTGGACCGCAACGTCCTGCGGCTCGGTGCGTACGAGCTGATCTGGGAGGACGGCGTCCCGGACGCGGTCGTCCTGGACGAGGCCGTCGAGATCGCCAAGGAGTTCTCCACGGACGACTCCCCGGCCTTCGTCAACGGCCTGCTCGCCCGCTTCCTGGAGCTCAAGCCGAGCATCCGCCGGTAGGCGGCACTCCGACGCACGGCCGCCGGACCCGACAGGGTCCGGCGGCCGTCGTGCGTTGGGGCAGGGTGGCGTATGTTGGGACCCTACTCGCCAGTAACCTGGTGCTCCGGTGACCCACGCGCACCGGTGACCCCGCAGCGAAGGGCAGGCCACCCCCCATGACCACGGCGATCCGCAGCGAGTTCGACCAGGGCATCGCCCTCACCAGGCACCCGGCCGAGCCGGGCCGCTACGACGGCGAACTGGGCGCCGGCTGGCAGATCGGCGGCGGCGTCAACGGCGGGCTGCTGCTCGCGATGGCGGGCCACGCCCTCTCGCTGGAGCATGGCGACCACGCCGACCCGGTCTCGATCAGCGGTTACTACCTCTCCGCCTCCCACCCCGGCCCGGTCACCGTCCGTACCGAGGTGCTCCGCACCGGCCGCTCGCTCTCCACCGGCACCGCCTCGCTCAGCCAGGACGGCGTGGAGCGGCTGCGCGTGGTGGCCACCCACGGCGACCTCGCCGACGCCGGCGGCGACGTGCGGACCACCGCCCAGCCGCCGCAGCTGCCGCCGCCGGACCAGTGCGTGGGCGTGGAGCACGCCCCCAAGCAGCTGATCGAGCAGGCCGCCCTCCTGGAGCGGTTCGACCTGCGGCTCGACCCGGCGACCATCGGCTGGGCGCTCGGGCAGCCCTCCGGCAACGGCCGGATCCAGGGCTGGTTCCGGCTCGCCGACGGCCGGGAGCCCGACCCGCTGCTGCTCCTGCTGGTCGCCGACGCGCTGCCGCCGGTCACCTTCGACCTCGGGATGCCCGGCTGGGCCCCCACCATCGAGCTGACCGTCCACCTGCGGGCGAAGCCGGCGCCCGGCTGGCTGCGCGTCACCCACGCCACCCGCAACGTGGCCGGCGGCTACTTCGAGGAGGACGCCGAGGTCTGGGACGAGTCTGGCCGCCTGGTCGCCCAGTCGCGTCAGCTCGCCCGGGTGCCGCGGCAGGCCTGACCGCCGCCGTCCCGCGGCCCGCCGCGCCCGGCCGCCCGCCGGGTACGGCGCGGTCCGGCGGGTTGCGCCGACCGGGTGACGTGCCTCGCCTCACGGTCGGTTACATTCCTGTGACACGCCGTACGTGTGCGACACCCGGGGCTGGGGAGGACAACGGTCGGCGGCACCCCTGCCGCCGCCGACCGCCACCGCCCCAGGAGCCTCCGATGAGCCGCAACGGCCGCGCCCGCCGCACCCCCGACTGCTCCGCCGCCGGCCCCCGCCCCCGCGCGCGGCTGCGGCACGAGCGGCGCCGGGCGGACGGCGCGGGGCAGGCCTTCGTCATCGGGGTGCTGACCAGCGCCGCCGACTTCGAGCGCGCCGCCGCCTGGCGCCTCTGCGACGCCCCGGACTACGAGACCTACCTGCGGGACACCGCCGACCTGCTCGCCGAGGCCCGGCGCGGCTTCGACACCGTCCGGGCCCGGATGTTCCACCCGCAGGACTTCGAGGAGTTCTGCCTGCTGCACGGCCTCGACCCGGCCGAGCCGGGCGCCCGCGACCGCTACCTGGTCAATCCGCCGCTGCAGACCCAGCTCCTCGCCTACCAGGGCGAGGACCTCGCCGGGGACTTCCTGCCCCGGCTGGTCCGGGCCCGCGAGAACGGGCTGACGCTGCGCCACGCGGACCTGCTGCTGGACGGCGGGCTCTACGAGGAGCACGGCCGGGCCGTCCGGGAGGCCTACCAGCGCGGCGCCGAGGTGTTCCGGCGGATGCTGGTCGGCGCGGGCAGCGGGGTCTACGAGCTGCGCCTCGCGGTGGACGCCCCCGGTGGCCGGCTGACGGCCGCGGCCCGGGTGCTCCAGTGGGAGGACGGCGTGGTGCGGATCAACGACGAGGACCTGGAGCTGGTTTGCGCGGTGCTCTGCGCGGGGCTGGCCCGGGAGCTGCCGGGGCTGGCGGTGCTGCACGGCACGCAGGGCTCGGCGGCGGCCTGCGGAGCCGGTGACGGGGCTGCCGGCCCCACCGGTGACGGAACCACCGACCGGTCCTTCCGTGGGGCGGCCTGGGCCTGGTCCAGCGCTGGGCAGGGCTGGGCGCCGACCGCGGCCGCGGTGCGGCTGGAGGGCGTGGCGGCCGAGCCCGGCTACAGCCTGGGCACGGTCCGCTGAGGCCGCCGGAGCGGCCCGGGCGGCCCGGGCCGGCTTCGGCCCGGGGCCGGACGCGCGACGGCGCGGCCCCCGTTCCGGGGCACCGCGCCGTGACGTTTCTGCTTGGCCCTGCCCGTTCCTGCTGGTGGGAGGCGGTGGGAGCCGGTGGGGGCGAGCCTCAGCTCGCCTCCTCCTCGCGCACCGCACGGCGCGCGTCGGGGTTCAGCACGCCCCAGGAGATCAGCTGCTCGGTCAGGATCGACGGCGACTGGTCGTAGATCACGGCCAGCGTGCGCAGGTCGTCCTGGCGGATCGAGAGCACCTTGCCGTTGTAGTCACCGCGCTGGCTCTGGATGGTCGCCGCGTAGCGCTGCAGCGGACCGGCCTTCTCGGACGGGACCTGGGTCAGTCTCTCCAGGTCCAGCACGAGGCGCGGCGGCGGCTCGGCCGCACCACCGGGCGTACCGCCGGGCAGCAGCTCCTGGACCGGAACGCCGTAGAACTCCGCCAGCTCGGCCAGCCGCTGCACGGTGACCGCACGGTCACCGCGCTCGTACGAGCCGACGACGACTGCCTTCCAGCGCCCCTGGGACTTCTCCTCGACACCGTGCAGGGAGAGCCCCTGCTGAGTGCGGATCGCTCGGAGTTTTCCTCCGAGTTGCTTCGCGTAGTCGCTGGACATTGGTCTCCCCGGACGAGATTGCTTCGCGTTCAGTGGTGGGTCACGGGCGATTGTCGACGTCGTTACCGGTGGGTTCGACGCCAGTCTCGTAACTCACTGTGAGGTTACGTAGAGTGAGGTAGCTGCGTCAAGCCGAATGGGGCAGTCGTGCGAATGGCCCGCGTCCGCGGTGCGTCGCGGACGTTAACCCGGTGAAGCGGAATGATGGACGCCGGTTTGCCGTCGGGCGCGCTGGTACGATGGCGGGAGCCCGCGCCGCGTCGGCGGGGGCGTTCCAGACATCCTTTAAGGCCCGTCCAGTGAGGCGGGGAAGGAGGTCCGCTTCGGCATGACCACACATCACGAACCGACGCCGCGCCCGCCGCACCAGGTGCTGGACGGCACGGACATCGCCCGGGTGATCACCCGGATAGCGCACGAGATCGTCGAGCGCGCCAAGGGCGCGGAGGACGTCGTGCTGCTCGGCATCCACACCAGGGGCGTGCACCTCGCCCGCCGGCTGCGCGACCGGCTGACCCAGATCACCGGCCGGGAGATCCCGTTCGGGACGCTGGACATCACCATGTACCGGGACGACCTGCGGCTGAAGCCCGCCCGGGCCCTGGAGCACACCGAGATCCCGGCCGGCGGCATCGACGGCAGGCTCGTCGTCCTGGTCGACGACGTGCTCTTCTCGGGCCGCACCATCCGCGCCGCGCTCGACGCGCTCAGCGACATCGGCCGCCCGCGCGCCGTCCAGCTCGCCGTCCTGGTCGACCGCGGCCACCGCGAGCTGCCGATCCGCGCCGACTACGTGGGCAAGAACCTCCCCACCTCGCTGCGCGAGGCCGTGCAGGTCCGCCTCGCGGACAGCGACGGCGTGGACGCCGTGCTGGTCGGCGACCGCGACCACGCGGACGCGTCGCGCCCCCCGCGCAGTGAGCGCAGCTCGCAGGCCCTGGCCGCCCGGCCGTCCGAACCGCACCTCCCGGAGTAACCCGCGTGAAGCGCCACCTCGTCTCCGCCGCCGATCTCACCCGCGACGACGCGCTGCTGATCCTGGACACCGCCGAGGAGCTGGCCCAGCTCTCCGGACGGGCCGTCAAGAAGCTGCCTACGCTCCGTGGTCGAACGGTCGTCAACCTCTTCTTCGAAGACTCCACCCGCACCAAGACCTCCTTCGAGGTCGCCGAGAAGCGGCTCTCCGCCGACGTCATCAACTTCTCCGCCAAGGGCTCCTCGGTCTCCAAGGGCGAGAGCCTCAAGGACACCGCGCTGACCCTCCAGGCGATGGGCGCCGACGCGGTCGTCATCCGGCACCACGCCTCCGGCGCGCCGGCCCGGCTGGCCCAGTCCGACTGGCTGCACGGCAGCGTCATCAACGCCGGCGACGGCACCCACGAGCACCCCACCCAGGCGCTGCTCGACGCCTTCACCATGCGCCGCCACCTCAACGCCGGCCTCGGCCGCGACCTCGCCGGCCGGCGGGTGACCATCGTCGGCGACATCCTGCACAGCCGGGTGGCCCGCTCCAACGTCCACCTGCTCACCACCCTCGGCGCCCAGGTCACCTTCGTGGCCCCGCCGACGCTGCTGCCGATCGGCATCGAGAACTGGCCCTGCGAGGTCAGCTACGACCTGGAGAGCGTGCTCCCCAAGACGGACGCGCTGATGATGCTCCGGGTGCAGCGCGAGCGGATGAACGCCGCCTTCTTCCCGACCGAGCGCGAGTACAGCCGCCGCTACGGCCTGGACGGCAGCCGGATGGCGCAGCTGCCCGAGCACGCCATCGTGATGCACCCCGGCCCGATGGTCCGCGGCATGGAGATCACCGCCGAGGTCGCCGACTCGCCGCGCTGCACCGTGGTCGAGCAGGTCGCCAACGGCGTCTCCGTCCGGATGGCCGTCCTGTACCTGCTGCTCGGCGGCGCCACGCTCGCCGACGCCGCCCCCCGCACCGACTCCGTGGAGACCGCTCAGTGACCACCTACCTGATCCGCAACGCCCAGATCCTCGGCGGCGCCCCGCAGGACCTCCACCTCGCCGACGGCGTGGTCAAGGAGATCGGCACCGGCCTGGCGGTCGAGGCGGACATCGAGATCGACGCCTCCGGCCTGATCGTCCTGCCGGGCCTGGTCGACCTGCACACCCACCTGCGCGAGCCCGGCCGCGAGGACGCCGAGACGGTGCTCACCGGCACCCGGGCCGCCGCGATGGGCGGCTTCACCGCCGTGCACGCGATGGCCAACACCTTCCCGGTGGCCGACACCGCCGGCGTGGTCGAGCAGGTCTGGCGGCTCGGCCAGGAGTCCGGCTTCTGCGACGTGCGCCCGGTCGGCGCCGTCACCGTCGGCCTGGAGGGCAAGAAGCTCGCCGAGCTGGGCGCGATGCACGACTCGGCCGCCGAGGTGCGGGTCTTCTCCGACGACGGCAAGTGCGTCGACGACGCGGTGATCATGCGCCGGGCGCTGGAGTACGTGAAGGCCTTCGACGGGGTCGTCGCCCAGCACGCCCAGGAGCCCCGGCTCACCGAGGGCGCCCAGATGAACGAGGGCCAGGTCTCCGGCGAGCTCGGGCTGGGCGGCTGGCCGGCCGTCGCCGAGGAGGCGATCATCGCCCGCGACGTGCTGCTCGCCGCGCACGTCGGCTCGCGCCTGCACGTCTGCCACGTCTCGACGGCCGGCTCGGTGGAGATCATCCGCTGGGCCAAGGCCAAGGGCTGGAACGTCACCGCCGAGGTCACCCCGCACCACCTGCTGCTCACCGACGAGCTGGTCCGCTCCTACGACCCGGTGTACAAGGTGAACCCGCCGCTGCGCACCGCGGCCGACGTCCAGGCGCTGCGCAAGGCGCTCGCGGACGGCACCATCGACGCCGTCGCGACGGACCACGCGCCGCACCCGTCCGAGGACAAGGACTGCGAGTGGGCCGTGGCCGCGATGGGCATGGTCGGCCTGGAGACGGCGCTCTCGGTGGTGCAGCAGACCATGGTCGACACGGGCCTGCTGAACTGGGAGGGAGTCGCGGACCGGATGTCGCACCGACCGGCCCGGATCGGTCGCCTCACCGGCCACGGACGACCCGTCTCGGTCGGTGAGCCCGCCAACCTGGTGCTGTTCGATCCCGCGTACCGTGGTGCCGTGAACCCCGACAGCTTCGCCACCCGCAGTCGCAACACCCCCTACCGTGGCCTCGACCTGCCCGGCCGGGTGCACGCCACCTTCCTGCGCGGCACCGCCACGGTGCTCGCCGGCGAGCTGGTCGAGCAGGGCGGGCTCGCGTGAGCGCCTTCACCGGGCTCGCCCAGGAGCAGGCCAGGGTCACCGACTGGCCCGGGTACATCGGCTGGGCCATCGGCCTGCTGCTGGTGATCGGGCTGGTCTACTGGCTGATGCGCCAGGGCTGGAACTGGCGGCGCACCCTGCAGTCCGGCATCCCGCCGCTGCCCGCCGTGCCGGCCCGGGCCGGCCGGACCATCCTGGAGACCAGCGGCCGGTACCACGGCACCACCACCGCCGGGAACTGGCTGGACCGGGTCGTCGCGCACGGCCTGGGCACCCGCAGCCGGGCCGACCTGACCCTCGGCGCGGACGGCCTGCTGGTGCAGCGCCCCGGCGACGTCGACTTCTGGATCCCGGCCGAGCAGCTGACCGGGGCGCGGACGGACTCCGGGATCGCCGGCAAGGTCGTGCCGTCCGGACTGCTCGTCGTCACCTGGACGCACGAGGGCACCGCGCTGGACTCCGGGTTCCGGGCCGACCACCCCGGCGAGCACGCCGCCTGGGTCGAGGCGATCGCCCACCTCGCAACACGTACGCAGACGAAGACGGAAGAGGCCGCTCAATGACCGCACCTGCCCCCACCACGCAGCGCCAACGGCGGGACCGCGTCCCCGCCGTGCTCGTCCTGGAGGACGGCCGGATCTTCCGTGGCCAGGCCTACGGCGCGATCGGCGAGACCTTCGGCGAGGCCGTCTTCAACACCGGCATGTCCGGCTACCAGGAGACCCTGACCGACCCGTCGTACCACCGCCAGGTGGTCGCGATGACCGCTCCGCAGATCGGCAACACCGGCTGGAACGACGAGGACGACGAGTCCGGCCGGATCTGGGTCGCCGGCTACATCGTGCGCGACCCCGCCCGGGTGACGTCCAACTGGCGCTCGCGCCGCCCGCTCGACGAGGAGCTCGTCAACCAGGGCGTCGTCGGCATAAGCGGCATCGACACCCGCGCCCTCACCCGCCACCTGCGCGAGCGCGGCGCGATGCGCTGCGGCATCTTCTCCGGCCCGGCGCTGGCGGACGACGCCGCGCTGCTGGCCCGGGTGCAGCAGTCGCCCGAGATGAAGGGCGCCGACCTCTGCCCCGAGGTCGCCACCACCGAGCCGTACGTGGTGCCCGCCGTCGGCGAGAAGAAGTTCACCGTCGCCGCGCTGGACCTCGGCATCAAGGCGATGACCCCGCAGCGGATGGCCGAGCGCGGCATCGAGGTGCACGTGCTGCCGGCGAACTCCACGCTGGAGGACATCTACGCCGTCGACCCGGACGGCGTCTTCTTCTCCAACGGCCCGGGCGACCCGGCCACCGCCGACCACCAGGTCGCCGTGGCGCAGGGCGTGCTGGAGCGCCGGACCCCGTTCTTCGGGATCTGCTTCGGCAACCAGATCCTCGGCCGGGCGCTGGGCTTCGGCACCTACAAGCTCAAGTACGGCCACCGCGGCATCAACCAGCCGGTGCAGGACCGCACCACCGGCAAGGTCGAGGTGACCGCGCACAACCACGGCTTCGCCGTGAACGCGCCGCTGGACAAGGTGAGCGACACGCCGTTCGGCCGGGTCGAGGTCTCCCACGTCTGCCTCAACGACGATGTGGTCGAGGGCCTCCAGGCGCTGGACGTGCCCGCCTTCAGCGTGCAGTACCACCCGGAGGCGGCGGCCGGCCCGCACGACGCGGCGTACCTCTTCGACCGGTTCGTCGAGCTCATGCGAGGCGACGACAACGACAGTGTTGAGCTCATGGAGGGCCAGCGTGCCTAAGCGCACCGACATCAAGTCCGTCCTGGTCATCGGCTCCGGCCCGATCGTCATCGGCCAGGCCGCGGAGTTCGACTACTCGGGCACGCAGGCCTGCCGGGTGCTCAAGGCCGAGGGCCTGCGGGTCATCCTGGTCAACTCCAACCCGGCCACGATCATGACCGACCCGGAGATCGCCGACGCCACCTACGTCGAGCCGATCACCCCGGAGTTCGTCGAGAAGATCATCGCCAAGGAGCGCCCGGACGCCCTGCTGCCGACCCTGGGCGGGCAGACCGCGCTCAACACGGCGATCGCGCTGGACGCCAACGGCGTGCTGGCCAAGTACAACGTGGAGCTGATCGGCGCCAAGGTCGACTCGATCCACAAGGGCGAGGACCGCGAGCTCTTCAAGGGCGTCGTCGAGGCCGTCAACGCCAAGATCGGCCACGGCGAGTCCGCCCGCTCGGTGATCTGCCACACCATGGACGACGTGCTGGCCGGCGTCGACACGCTCGGCGGCTACCCGGTCGTGGTCCGCCCCTCCTTCACCATGGGCGGCGCCGGCTCGGGCTTCGCGCACAACGAGGAGGACCTGCGCCGCATCGCCGGCCAGGGCCTGACCCTCTCGCCGACCACCGAGGTGCTCCTGGAGGAGTCCATCCTCGGCTGGAAGGAGTACGAGCTGGAGCTGATGCGCGACAAGAACGACAACGTCGTGGTCGTCTGCTCGATCGAGAACTTCGACCCGATGGGCGTGCACACCGGTGACTCGATCACCGTCGCCCCGGCGATGACGCTGACCGACCGCGAGTACCAGATCCTGCGCGACATCGGCATCGCCGTCATCCGAGAGGTCGGCGTCGACACCGGCGGCTGCAACATCCAGTTCGCGGTCGACCCCGCGGACGGCCGGGTCATCGTCATCGAGATGAACCCGCGCGTCTCGCGCTCCTCGGCGCTGGCCTCGAAGGCGACCGGCTTCCCGATCGCCAAGATCGCGGCGAAGCTCGCCGTCGGCTACACCCTGGACGAGATCCCCAACGACATCACCGAGCAGACGCCGGCGTCGTTCGAGCCGACCCTCGACTACGTCGTGGTGAAGGTCCCGCGGTTCGCGTTCGAGAAGTTCCCGAGCGCCGACGCCACGCTGACCACCACCATGAAGTCGGTCGGCGAGGCCATGGCCATGGGCCGCAACTTCCCCGAGGCGCTCAACAAGGCGCTCCGCTCGCTGGAGAAGAAGGGCTCCCAGTTCACCTGGGCCGGCCCGGTCGGTGACAAGACCGCGCTGCTGGAGAAGGCCGTGGTCCCCACCGACGGCCGGATCAACACCGTCATGGAGGCCATCCGGGCCGGCGCCACCGCGGAGGAGGTGTTCGAGTACACCAAGATCGACCCGTGGTTCGTCGACCAGCTCTTCCTGCTGGACGAGATCGCCGACGAGCTGGCCGAGGCCGCCGAGCTCACCCCCGAGCTGCTGCGCCACGCCAAGCGGCACGGCTTCTCCGACCTGCAGATCGGTGAGATCCGCGGCCTGCGGACCGACGTGGTCCGCGAGGTCCGGCACGCGCTCGGCATCCGCCCGGTGTTCAAGACCGTCGACACCTGCGCCGCCGAGTTCGCCGCCAAGACCCCGTACTTCTACTCGTCCTACGACGAGGAGAACGAGGTCGCCCCGCGCACCAAGCCCGCGGTGATCATCCTCGGCTCGGGCCCGAACCGCATCGGCCAGGGCATCGAGTTCGACTACTCGTGCGTCCACGCCTCCTTCGCGCTGGCCGACGCCGGGTACGAGACCGTGATGGTCAACTGCAACCCGGAGACCGTCTCCACCGACTACGACACCTCCGACCGGCTCTACTTCGAGCCGCTCACCCTGGAGGACGTGCTGGAGATCGTCCACGCCGAGCAGCAGGCCGGACCGCTCGCGGGCGTGATCGTCCAGCTCGGCGGCCAGACCCCGCTCGGCCTGGCCCAGGCGCTCAAGGACAACGGCGTGCCGATCGTCGGCACCCAGCCCGAGGCGATCGACCTCGCCGAGGAGCGCGGCGCCTTCGGCCGCGTGCTGCGCGACGCCGGCCTGCCCGCCCCCAAGCACGGCACCGCCTTCTCCTTCGAGGAGGCCAAGGCGATCGCTGACGAGATCGGCTACCCCGTGCTGGCCCGCCCGTCCTACGTGCTCGGCGGCCGCGGCATGGAGATCGTCTACGACGAGGCCTCGCTCGCCTCCTACCTGGAGCGGCACGCCGGTCTGATCTCCGAGCACCCGGTGCTGATCGACCGCTTCCTCGACGACGCGGTGGAGATCGACGTCGACGCGCTCTACGACGGCACCGAGCTCTACCTCGGCGGCGTCATGGAGCACATCGAGGAGGCCGGCATCCACTCCGGCGACTCCGCCTGCGCGCTGCCCCCGATCACCCTCGGCGGCTACGACATCAAGCGGCTGCGCACCTCCACCGAGGCGATCGCCCGCGGCGTCGGCGTCCGCGGCCTGATCAACATCCAGTTCGCCCTCTCCGGCGACATCCTGTACGTGCTGGAGGCCAACCCCCGCGCCTCCCGCACCGTGCCGTTCACCTCCAAGGCCACGGCGGTGCCGCTGGCCAAGGCCGCCGCCCGGATCTCGCTCGGCGCCACCGTCGCCGAGCTGCGCGCCGAGGGCCTGCTCCCGGCCGAGGGCGACGGCGGCACCCTGCCCGCCGACTGCCCGATCTCCGTCAAGGAGGCCGTGATGCCGTGGAGCCGCTTCCGCGACATCTACGGCCGCGGCGTGGACACCGTGCTCGGCCCGGAGATGCGCTCCACCGGCGAGGTCATGGGCATCGACAAGGTCTTCGGCACGGCGTACGCCAAGTCGCAGGCCGGTGCCTACGGCGCGCTGCCGACCAAGGGCAAGGTCTTCGTCTCCGTCGCCAACCGGGACAAGCGCAACCTGGTCTTCCCGGCCCGCGCGCTGGTCGGCCTCGGGTTCGAGCTGCTCGCCACCGCCGGCACCGCCGAGGTGCTGCAGCGCGGCGGCATCCCCGCCACCGTGGTGCGCAAGCACAGCGAGGGCGAGGGCCCGAACGGCGAGCGGACCATCGTCCAGCTGATCCACGACGGTGAGGTCGACCTCATCATCAACACGCCGTACGGCACCGGCGGCCGTCTCGACGGCTACGAGATCCGCACCGCCGCCGTCGCCCGTTCGGTGCCCTGCCTGACCACCGTCCAGGCGATGGGCGCCGCCGTCCAGGGCATCGACGCGCTGCTGCGCGACGAGGTCGGGGTGATGTCGCTCCAGGAGCACGCCCAGCTGATCAACGCCGGCCGCGCGAAGTAGCACCACCGCAGTGGGGGGCACCGACCGCCGGGTGCCCCCCACTGCCATGCCCACCCGTCGCCCGCCGCCGCCCCTCGCCCGACGGGCCGCGCCCGATCCTCTGTTGGGACCCGCTGTGTACAAGCTCCTGTTCGACCTCGTCTTCAAGAAGATGGACCCCGAGAAGGCCCACCACCTGGCCTTCTTCTGGGTCCGGCTGGCCTCCTCGGTGCCCGGCCTGCGCACCCTCGTCCGGCTGGTGCTCGCCCCGCGCGACCGGGCGCTGCGCACCACCGCCCTCGGCCTCGACCTGCCCGGCCCGTTCGGCCTGGCGGCCGGCTTCGACAAGAACGGCGTCGGCATCGACGGCCTGTCGATGCTCGGCTTCGACTACGTCGAGATCGGCACCGTCACCGGTGAGCCGCAGCCGGGCAACCCGGCGCCGCGGCTGTTCCGCCTGGTCGAGGACCGGGCGCTGATCAACCGGATGGGCTTCAACAACCAGGGCTCGGCCCGGGTCGCCGCCCGGCTGGCCGCACGCCCGCACACCAGCTCCACACCGGTCGTCGGCGTCAACATCGGCAAGACCAAGGTGGTCGAGGAGGCCGACGCGATCGCCGACTACGTGAAGTCCACCGAGCGGCTCGCCCAGTACGCCGACTACCTGGTGGTCAACGTCAGCTCGCCGAACACCCCGGGCCTGCGCAACCTCCAGGCCGTCTCGCACCTCGGCCCGCTGCTGGCCGCCGTCCGCGAGGCCGCCGACCGCTCCACCGCGCACCACGTGCCGCTGCTGGTCAAGATCGCCCCCGACCTGGCCGACGAGGACGTCGACGCGGTCGCCGACCTCGCCCTGGAGCTGGGCCTGGACGGCATCATCGCCACCAACACCACGATCGGCCGCGAGGGCCTGCGCGCGAGCGCCGCCCGGATCGAGGAGATCGGCATGGGCGGCCTCTCCGGCGCCCCGCTCAAGGCCCGCGCGCTGGAGGTGCTGCAGCGCCTGCGCGCCCGGACCGAGGGCCGGCTGGTCCTGGTCTCGGTCGGCGGCATCGAGACCGCCGAGGACGCCTGGCAGCGCATCGTGCACGGCGCCGACCTGGTCCAGGGCTACAGCGCCTTCATCTACCAGGGCCCGTTCTGGTGCCGGCGCATCCACCAGGGCCTCTCCGCCCGCGTCCGGGCCGGCGGCTTCCGCGACCTGGCGGCCGCCGTCGGCAGCGCCAAGGCCTCCTGACCCCCGCCGGACCCCCTCACCCCCGTGCTACGCCCTGGAAGGACGTCATGACCCTCGCCCCCTTCGGTGCCCGCCTGCGGCACGCCCTCGACACCCGCGGCCAGCTCTGCGTGGGCATCGACCCGCACGCCTCCCTGCTCGCCGCCTGGGGGCTGGAGGACTCCGTGGCGGGCCTGGAGACCTTCAGCCGCACCGTGGTCGAGGCCCTGGCCGACCGGGTGGCCGTGCTCAAGCCCCAGGCCGCCTTCTTCGAGCGGTTCGGCTCCCGGGGCGTCGCGGTGCTGGAGCGGTCCGTCGAGGAGGCCCGGGCGGCCGGCGCGCTCGTCCTGATGGACGCCAAGCGCGGCGACATCGGCTCCACCATGGCCGCGTACGCGGAGGCCTTCCTGGCGCCCGGCAGCCCGCTCTTCTCGGACGCCGTCACCGTCAGCCCGTACCTGGGCTTCGGCTCGCTGCGGCCGGCGCTCGACCTGGCGGCGGCAGGCGGCACCGGGGTGTTCGCGCTGGCCCTCACCTCCAACCCGGAGGGCGCCGAGGTGCAGCGCGCGACCGGCGCGGACGGCGAGCCGGTGGCGGCCGCGGTGCTGCGGCAGCTGGCCGCCGAGAACGCCGGCGCGGAGCCGCTCGGCTCGTTCGGCGCGGTGGTCGGTGCGACGCTGGCCGACGCGGGCGTCGACCTGGCGATCAACGGCCCGCTGCTGGCCCCGGGGATCGGCGCCCAGGGCGCCACGATGGCGGACCTGCCGCGGGTGTTCGGCGCCTCGGTGCGCAACGTGGTGCCGAGCGTCAGCCGCGACGTCCTGCGGCACGGCCCGTCGCCGGCGGCCCTGCGGGAGGCGGCGGACCGCTTCGTCCAGGAGTACGCGGACGCGGTGAAGTAGCGGGCGCCGCAGCGCTTTCGGGGGCACCCGAAGCGTCGCCGCGGAGGTGGCGTGATGTGCCGCGATGGCGTGACGGGGTGGCGCGGGGTCTCACGACTTGACGTGAGCGCCGTCACATCGGTGGTGCCAAAGGTCCGCAATCGCGGTCATTTTGCCCGGGAAAGTCCTGGTCGGCCTTGGCTGACCAGGACTTTTCGTGTTCTTTTCCTGACGTGGCGCCGCAATCCGGGTAGTGTCCGGCGATAGGTCATCGAAGAGCGGCGATTCCCGTTGCTCTCGCAGGTCAGAGCCGTGAGGTTCCCCTGCGGCCGGTGTCCTGGGAACCAAACCAGTCATAGCTCAATCCCTTCCTTCCACACCCTGAGGTGAACGGCGTGGCTCTTCCGCCCCTTACCCCTGAACAGCGCACCGCCGCGCTCGCCAAGGCCGCCGAGGCTCGCCGGGAGCGCGCCGAGGTCAAGAATCGGCTCAAGCACTCCGGCGCCTCCCTGCACGAGGTGATCAAGGCCGGCAAGGCCGACAACGACGTGATCGGCAAGATGAAGGTCTCCGCGCTCCTGGAGTCCCTCCCCGGCGTGGGCAAGGTCCGCGCCAAGCAGATCATGGAGCGCCTCGGCATCAGCGAGAGCCGTCGTGTCCGTGGCCTCGGCACGAACCAGATCGCCTCCCTGGAGCGGGAGTTCGGCGGCGGTGCCGCCTGACCGTGCCCCCGTGGTCCCGGGAGCGTCCGCGATCCGGGATAATCGGTGCATGAGTGAGCGTCCGCGGCTGACCGTGCTCTCCGGCCCCTCGGGGGTCGGCAAGAGCACGGTCGTCGCTCATATGAGGAAGCAGCACCCCGAAGTCTGGCTCTCGGTGTCGGCGACGACCCGCCACCCGAGGCCCGGCGAGCAGCACGGGGTCCAGTACCACTTCGTCGACAACGACGAGTTCGACAAGCTGATCGCCAACGGTGAGCTGCTGGAGTGGGCCGTGTTCGCGGGCAACCGCTACGGCACCCCGCGCCAGGCCGTACTGGAGAAGCTGGAAGCCGGCGTGCCGGTCCTGCTGGAGATCGACCTGCAGGGCGCCCGTCAGGTGCGCGAGTCGATGCCCGAGGCGCAGCTGGTCTTCCTGGCTCCGCCGAGCTGGGAGGAGCTGGTCCGCCGGCTCACCGGCCGGGGCACCGAGCCGCAGGACGTCATCGAGAAGCGGCTGGAGGCGGCCAAGGTCGAGCTGGCCGCCGAGACGGAGTTCGACACGAGCCTTGTCAACACCTCGGTCGAGCAGGTAGCGGCCGAACTGCTAGCCTTGCTCGGTGTAGTCTGACCTGTCTGTCTTTTCCACCTTTCGGAAGGTTTTCGCGTGTCCTCTTCCATGACCGCGCCCGAGGGCATCATCAACCCGCCGATCGACGAGCTGCTTGAGGCCACCGACTCCAAGTACAGCCTCGTGATCTACGCCGCCAAGCGCGCGCGTCAGATCAACGCGTACTACTCGCAGCTCGGTGAGGGCCTGCTGGAGTACGTCGGCCCGCTGGTGGACACCCACGTGCACGAGAAGCCGCTGTCGATCGCGCTGCGCGAGATCAACGCCGGCATGCTCACCGCCGAGGCGGTCGAGGCGGCCTGAGCCGGTCTCCCTGTCTGTTCTGTCGAAGGGCCCGTCGGATCCGTTCCGGCGGGCCCTTCGGCGTGCCCGGGGGCGGTGCGGGGTGCACCGTGCCGCCGGCCGGCGGGGGGTCGTAGGGTGAGCACGTCCCGAGCGAGGAGAGAGTGGGAAGCATGAGCGCGAGCACGGACCGGTCGGACGCACCGCGCGTCGTCCTCGGTGTCAGCGGCGGCATCGCCGCCTACAAGGCGTGCGAGGTGCTGCGGCGGTTCACCGAATCCGGCCACCAGGTGACCGTGGTGCCCACCGAGGCCGCGCTGCACTTCGTCGGCGAGGCCACCTGGGCCGCGCTCTCCGGCCGTCCCGCCGCCACCGAGACCTGGGAGCGGGTCCACGAGGTGCCGCACGTGCGGATCGGGCAGAGCGCCGACCTCGTCGTGGTCGCCCCCGCGACCGCCGACCTGATGGCCAAGGCGGCCCACGGCCTCGCCGACGACCTGCTCACCAACACCCTGCTGACCGCGCGCTGCCCGGTGGTCCTGGCGCCGGCGATGCACACCGAGATGTGGGAGCACCCGGCGACCCGGGAGAACGTGGCCACGCTGCGCCGCCGGGGCGTCGTGGTGCTGGAGCCCGCCGTCGGGCGGCTGACCGGCAAGGACACCGGCAAGGGGCGGCTGCCCGAGCCGTCCGCGATCTTCGACGCCTGCCGGGCGCTGCTGCGCCGGGGCGCGGCCGCGGCCGACCTGGCCGGCCGGCACGTGGTGGTCTCGGCCGGCGGTACCCGTGAGCCGCTGGACCCGGTGCGCTACCTCGGCAACCGGTCCTCCGGCAAGCAGGGCTACGCGCTGGCCGCGACCGCCGCGGCGCGCGGCGCCCGGGTGACGTTGCTCTCGGCCAACGCGGAGCTGCCCGACCCGGCCGGGGTCGACGTGGTGCACGTCTCGACCGCGCTGGAGCTGCGGGAGGCCGCGACGAAGGCGGCGGCGGACGCCGACGCGGTGGTGATGGCCGCCGCGGTGGCCGACTTCCGCCCGGCGGAGTACGCCAGCGGCAAGATCAAGAAGGTCGAGGGGGTCGAGCCGGCCCCGGTCGCGCTGGTCCGCAACCCGGACATCCTGGCCGAGCTCTCCGCCCACCGGCCCCGTTCGGGTCAACTGGTGGTGGGTTTCGCGGCGGAGACCGACGACGTGCTGGCGAACGGGCGCGCGAAGCTCGCCCGCAAGGGCTGCGACCTGCTGGTGGTGAACGAGGTCGGCAACGGCAAGGCCTTCGGCACGGACGTCAAC
Organism: Kitasatospora sp. NPDC028961; assembly: GCF_055564815.1. Classification (NCBI taxonomy): domain Bacteria; kingdom Bacillati; phylum Actinomycetota; class Actinomycetes; order Kitasatosporales; family Streptomycetaceae; genus Kitasatospora; species Kitasatospora sp. NPDC028961. The sequence continues at coordinate 32,729 of NZ_JBVHVO010000040.1, forward strand.
GAGGCCGTGATTCTGGGCTCGGACGGCAGTGAGACGGGGGTGCCGGTGGGGCCGAAGGAGGCGCTCGCCGACGTGGTCTGGGACCTGGTCGCGAAGCGGTGGCAACCGGTCGCCGAGTGATCTCAAGAGGTGAGCAACCGGTCTCCTTTTCCGGAATCGAGTCCCGATAGCCGGTAGCTGACCGTTACACTCCAGGAATCAAGTCTTTCCGGATGTCCCCGGTCCGCCGGGGGCCTTCAGTCAGCAGCCGCTGCAACCCCAGGGAGCGCTGTGTCTCGCCGCCTGTTCACCTCGGAATCCGTGACCGAGGGACACCCCGACAAGATCGCTGACCAGATCAGCGACACCATCCTTGACGCTCTCCTGCGAGAGGACCCGACGTCCCGGGTCGCCGTGGAGACGCTCATCACCACCGGCCAGGTGCACGTGGCCGGCGAGGTGACCACCAAGGCTTACGCGCCGATCGCGCAGCTCGTCCGGGACAAGATCCTGGAGATCGGCTACGACAGCTCCAAGAAGGGCTTCGACGGCGCCTCCTGCGGCGTCTCGGTGTCCATCGGTGCCCAGTCGCCCGACATCGCACAGGGTGTCGACACGGCGTACGAGGCCCGGGTGGAGGGTGACGAGGACGACCTGGACAAGCAGGGCGCCGGTGACCAGGGCCTGATGTTCGGCTACGCGTCCGACGAGACGCCCGAGCTCATGCCGCTGCCGATCACCCTGGCGCACCGCCTCTCGCGTCGCCTCTCCGAGGTCCGCAAGAACGGGACGATCCCGTACCTGCGCCCCGACGGCAAGACCCAGGTCACCATCGAGTACGACGGCGACAAGGCCGTCCGCCTCGACACCGTGGTCGTCTCCTCGCAGCACGCGAGCGACATCGACCTCGACTCGCTGCTCACCCCGGACATCCGCGAGTTCGTCGTGGAGCCGGAGCTCAAGGCGCTCGCCGAGCAGGGCATCAAGCTGGTGACCGAGGGCTACCGCCTGCTGGTCAACCCGACCGGGCGCTTCGAGATCGGCGGCCCGATGGGCGACGCCGGCCTCACCGGCCGCAAGATCATCATCGACACCTACGGCGGCTTCGCCCGGCACGGCGGCGGCGCCTTCTCCGGCAAGGACCCGTCCAAGGTGGACCGCTCGGCCGCCTACGCGATGCGCTGGGTGGCGAAGAACATCGTCGCCGCCGGCCTCGCCAGCCGCGCCGAGGTGCAGGTCGCGTACGCGATCGGCAAGGCCGAGCCGGTCGGCCTCTTCGTGGAGACCTTCGGCACCGAGACCGTGCCGGTGCTCACCATCCAGAAGGCCGTCACCGACGTGTTCGACCTTCGCCCGGCCGCGATCATCCGCGACCTGGACCTGCTCCGCCCGATCTACTCGCAGACCGCCGCGTACGGCCACTTCGGCCGTGAGCTGCCGGACTTCACCTGGGAGCGGACCGACCGGGTCGAGCAGCTGAAGAAGGCCGTACAGGACTGACCCGCGGTCGGCCCGACCGATCGGACCGCAGGCGGCGGCCGCCCCGACACGGGGGCGGCCGCCGCCTGCGGCGTTCCCCGGTCGGGGGCCGGTGCGGGCGTCATGTCGGTGTGACCTGGTAGTACTGGGAGCGATGAGCAGCACGCAGGGGAGTGACGAGGCAGGGGCGGCGCCGGAGCAGCTTGCCTTCATCCGGGAGACGGTCCGCCGGGCCAAGCCCCGGACCTGGCACGGCGCCAAGCGGGCCGAGCACCTGCCGGTGGCCCGGGTGGTGGTCGACAAGGGCGTCCTGACCATCGACAAGTTCTTCGACTACGAGGTGCCCGCCGCGATGGCGGAGGACGCCCGGCCCGGCGTCCGGGTGCGGGTGCGTTTCGGGGCGCGGGTGGTGAAGGGCCAGCGCGAGGGCGGGGAGCTGCACGACGGGTTCATCGTCGAGCGGCTGGAGAAGAGCGACTTCCCCGGTCCGCTGGCGCCGCTCGCCCAGGTGCTCTCGCCCGAACCGGTCCTCACCCCGCAGCTGCTCCGGCTCTGCCGCACCGTCGCCGACCGGTACGCCGGCACCCTGGCGGACGTCCTCCAGCTGGCCGTACCGCCCCGGCACGCCAAGGCCGAGGCCGAGCCCTCGCCGCCGCCCGGCCCGCTGCCCGGGGCACCGCAGCCCGGCGGCTGGTCCCGCTACCCCGCCGGGCCCGACTTCCTCGCCGCGCTGGCCGCCGGCGGCCAGCCGCGCGCGGTCTGGACGGCGCTGCCCGGTCCCGGCTGGCCCTACGAGATCGCCCGGGCGGTCGCCGCCACGCTGGCGAGCGGGCGGGGCGCGCTGGTCGTGCTGCCGGAGGGCCGGTCGGTGGCGCGGGTCGACCAGGCACTGACCGAGCTGCTGGGCGAGGGCATGCACGCGACCCTGGCGGCCGACCTCGGCCCCCGCGAGCGCTACCGGCGCTGGCTCACGGTGAGCCGCGGCTCGGTGCGCGCCGCCATCGGCACCCGCGCCGCCATGTTCGCGCCGGTGCACGACCTGGGGCTGGTGGTCGTCTGGTCGGACGGCGACAGCAGCCACAGCGATCCGCGCAGCCCGCACCCGCACGTGCGGGAGGTCGCGCTGCTGCGCGCGGCGGAGGAGGGCGCCGGTGTCCTGCTCGGCGGGCACGCCGTCACGGTCGAGGGCGCGCAGCTGGTCAGCACCGGCTGGGCCCGGCCGCTGGTGGCCGACCGGGAGACCGTCCGCCAGGTGGCGCCGAGGGTCCGTACCGTCACCGACCAGGACCAGCACCGGGACGCCGCCGCCCAGGCCGCCCGGCTGCCCTCGGTGGCCTGGGAGGTGGCCCGGGAGGCCCTGGCGAGCGGCGGCCCCGTGCTCATCCAGGTACCGCGCCGCGGCTACGTGCCCCGGCTGTCCTGCGGGAACTGCCGCACGCCCGCGCGCTGCCGCCGCTGCGAGGGCCCGCTGGAGGCCTCGGCCGCCGACGCGCCGCTGCACTGCGGGTGGTGCGGGGAGGGCGCGGCCGACTGGCACTGCCAGGAGTGCGGCTCGTTCCGGCTGCGGGCCCAGGTGATCGGCGCCCGGCGCACGGCGGAGGAGCTGGGCAAGGCGTTCCCGCGCATCCCGGTCCGGACCTCCGGACGGGACGCGGTGCTGGCGACCGTCCCGGCCGAGCCCGCCCTGGTGATCTCCACCCCGGGCGCCGAGCCGGTGGTGGAGGGCGGCAGCGGCTACGCGGCCGCCCTGCTGCTGGACGGCTGGGCACTGCTCGGCCGCCCGGACCTGCGGGCCGGCGAGGAGACGCTGCGGCTCTGGCTGACCGCCGCCGCGCTGGTGAAGCCGTCGACGGAGGGCGGCGCGGTGGTCGTGGTGGCCGAGCCGACCGCGCGGCCGGTGCAGGCGCTGGTCCGCTGGGACCCGCTCGGCCACGCCGGGATGGAGCTGGAGGAGCGGGCGCAGCTGCACTTCCCCCCGGTGTCGCGGATGGCCTCGGTCAGTGGCAGTCCGGCGGCGGTGGCGGATCTGCTCGGGCTGATCCGGCTGCCCTCCGAGGCGGATGTGCTGGGGCCGGTGCCGGCGCCCGCGCTGCGGGGGGAGGAGCAGGAGCGTGCGCTGTTGCGGGTGCCGCCCGGGCAGGGCGCGGCGCTGGCGACGGCGCTGAAGGCGGCGCAGATCGCGCGGATCGCGCTGCGGACGCCGGAGGCGGTGAAGGTGCGGATCGATCCGACGGACATCGGGTGAGGTCCGGGGGGCGGTCGGGTGGTCCGGAGGGTGTGGGCCGGGGTCTCGGGTGGCTTCGGCGGGTGTGGGCCGGTGGTTCGGGTGGTGTCGGGCCGGGGTGTCGGGTGGTTTCGGTGGGCGTCGGCCGGGCGGGGCCCGTGCGGTTCGGCGTGATCGGCCGGACCGCACGGGCTGCCGTCGGGCTCAGCCGCGCAGGGGGATGCCGGGGCGGTCCAGGGCGCCCCGGTCGTGGGTAGGGCGGTCGTGCGCCGCCGCGCGCTCCAGTACGGCCCGGTCGAGGGCGCTGCGGTCCAGGCCGCCCTGGCGGGCCGCCGGGACGGTCGCGGCCAGTCCGGTCGGGGCGGGTGCGGCGGCCGGCAGCTCCTCGGAGCGGTCCGGCCGGGTCGGACCGGGCACCCCCGGGACGCCGCCGGCCGGCACCCCGCCGGCCGCCAGCAGCTCGCTGGTCGGCCGGCGCATCCCGTAGCGCCGGTGCACCGCCTGCTTGGTGACCCCGAGGGCCGAGCCCACCGAGTCCCAGGAGAAACCCAGCGCGCGGTCGAACTCGACCGCCGCCGCGACCAGCGTCTCCACGCTCTCGCGCAGCTCCTGCGCCAGCCGCACCGTCGGCGCGGGCGCCCGCCCGTACACCACGAACCCGGCCGAGGTACTGGGGCGGCGCGGACGGTAGACGTTGCCCAGCTGGGCGGTGAGCGTCCGCAGCGCGTCGACCTGCCGCCGGACCCGCTCGATGTCCCGCACCAGCAGGTGCAGGCTCGCCCGCGCCCGGGCGTCGTGATTGATCTGCTCGGCCATGGCCTACGTGCCACCTTCCGTACGGTTCAGCTCGGCCGGAACGTGATGTCCCGCGCGTTCCGGCCCCGGTCAATCTCACTTGACCAACGCCGGACCGCCCGCCGGGGTCACGCAGCCGGGCCGACTCGGGATATGCCAGAACACGGTGCCGGGAGCCGAAGGCCTGCGCGGGAGCGGTACGGAGGGGCGGGCGGTGCCGCGATCCGATTGCATAGACTTGGCCGGTGGTCGGCCCGTCGGGCGGTCGTGGGCGGGTCGGTGACCGGTCCGTGGTCCGGACTCCCCGGGGCCCGTCCGTGGCACGCCGAACGCCCGAAACCCGAACGCCGAAGTCCCGCACCTCCCGCACCTCCCGCACTCCTCAACTCCCCGACGGACAGGAGCCCGTACGCCGTGGCGATCCAGCCGATCCGCATCTTCGGTGACCCCGTCCTGCGGGCCACCGCCCAGCCGGTGACCACCTTCGACAAGGAACTGCGCAACCTCGTCCGGGATCTCACCGAGACCATGCTCGACGCCCCCGGCGCCGGTCTGGCAGCTCCCCAACTCGGCGTCTCCCTGCGGGTGTTCACCTATCACGTGGACGGCGTCACCGGTCACCTGATCAACCCCGACCTGTCGCTGACCGAGGAGGAGCAGGACGGCCCCGAGGGCTGCCTCTCGCTGCCCGGCCTGCGCTACGACACCAGGCGCGCGTACGGCGTGGTCGCCAAGGGCTTCACCATGTACGGCGATCCGGTCACGGTCGAGGGCACCGAGCTGCTCGCCCGCTGCATCCAGCACGAGACCGACCACCTCGACGGCATCATCTTCATCGACCGCCTCGACCGTGAGCGGCGCAAGGAAGCGCTGAAGGCGATCCGCGAGGCGGACTGGGGCGAGGGCCCCGCGCCCGTCGTCCGGGTCTCCCCGCACAGCACCTTCGGCTCCGCGCGCTGACCACCACCCCGGTTGCCGCTCCTACGGAATTCCCGCTACCAGAAAGGCCCTTGATGCGCCTCGTGTTCGCCGGCACCCCCGAGGTCGCCGTTCCCGCCCTGGACGCCCTGCTCGCCTCCGACCGGCACGAGGTCGTCGCGGTGGTCACCCGCCCCGACGCCCCCGCCGGACGCGGGCGCAAGCTGGTCGCCAGCCCCGTCGCCCAGCGCGCCGAGGAGGCCGGGATCGAGGTCCTCAAGCCGGTGAAGCCCAGCGACCCGGAGTTCATCGCCCGCCTCACCGAACTCGCCCCCGACTGCTGCCCGGTGGTCGCGTACGGCGCGCTACTGCGCCCCGGCGCGCTGGAGATCCCCAAGCACGGCTGGGTCAACCTGCACTTCTCGCTGCTCCCGGCCTGGCGCGGCGCCGCCCCCGTGCAGCACGCGGTGCTGGCCGGCGACGAGGTCACCGGCGCGTCCACCTTCCTGATCGAGCAGGGCCTGGACTCCGGTCCGGTCTACGGCGTCATCACCGAGGAGATCCGCCCGGCCGACACCAGCGGCGAGCTGCTCGACCGGCTCGCGCACTCCGGCGCCCGGCTGCTCGCCGCCACCATGGACGGGATCGCCGACGGCTCGCTGCACGCCGTCCCGCAGCCCGCCGAGGGCATCACGCTCGCGCCGAAGCTCACCGTCGAGGACGCCCGGATCGACTGGGCCCACCCCGCCCTGCGGATCGACCGCGTGGTCCGCGGCTGCGCCCCCGCCCCCGGCGCCTGGACGCTGTTCCGCGGTGAGCGGCTCAAGGTCTCCGGCCCGGTGAAGCTGGTGGCGGACGCCTCCGCGCTCGCCCCCGGGGAGCTGGCCGTCGGCAAGAACAGCATCCGGGTCGGCACCGGCAGCCACGAGATCGAGCTGGGCGAGGTGCAGCCGCAGGGCAAGAAGCCGATGCGCGCGGCCGACTGGGCCCGGGGGGCGCGGATCGAGTCCGGCGAGCGCTTCGAGGACGCCGCGCGCCCGTAGGACGGCGCTTCCGCCGGACAGCGCTTTCGCAGGACAGCGTTTCCATGCCGGATGCCGTGTCGCCGGATGCCGTGCCGCCGGTCCCGCCTCGCCCGGGCGGGGCGGGACCGGCGCGGGAGCGGTGCGGCGCCGGTCCGGGGCCCGGCACGGGCCGGGGCCGGGGTGTACCTTCGGACGAGTCTCCCCGGGCGACGAGTCTCCCCGGACCATGGGGAATACTGTTCGTTCGATAACCACCGCAGCACTTTGAGGCACCTTTTGAGCACTCCCAGCGCCGGCCGCGCGCCCCGTCCGCACCGTCGTCCCAAGAAGGACCCGGCGCGCATCGTCGCGTTCCGCGCCCTGCGGGCCGTCGACGAGCGCGACGCCTACGCCAACCTGATCCTGCCGTCCCTCCTGCGCGAAGCCGAGCAGAAGGGCATGGACCGGCGCGACGCCGCCCTCGCCACCGAGCTGGTCTACGGCACGCTGCGCCTCCAGGGCACCTACGACGCCGTCATCGCCGCCTGCATCGACCGGCCGCTCAGCAAGGTCGATCCGCCGGTCCTGGACGTCCTGTCGCTCGGCGCCCACCAGCTGCTCACCACCCGCATCCCCAGCCACGCCGCCGTCTCGGCGACCGTCGAGCTGGCCCGGGTGGTCCTGGGCGACGGCAAGGCCAAGTTCGTCAACGCCGTCCTGCGCCGGATCAGCGCCCACGACCTGGACGCCTGGATCGCCAAGGTCGCCCCGCCGTACGAGAAGGACGCCGAGGACCACCTCGCCGTCGTCCACTCGCACCCCCGCTGGGTGGTCGCCGCCCTCTGGGACTCGCTCGGCCGCTGGCAGCCCGACGCCTCCGACCGCACCGCGATCGAGGAGCTGCTGCGCGCCGACAACGAGCGCCCCGAGGTCACCCTGGTCGCCCGCCCCGGCCGGATCGCCGTCGCCGACCTCGCCGAGGCGCTGCCCGAGGCCGAGCCCGGCCGCTGGTCCCCGTTCGCGCTCCGGCTCGCCGAGGGCGGCGACCCGGGCGCGCTCCCGGCCGTCCAGGAGAACCGCGCCGGCGTCCAGGACGAGGGCAGCCAGCTGGTCGCGCTCGCCCTGGCCGCCGCGCCGCTCGACGGCCCGGACCGGGTCTGGCTGGACGGCTGCGCCGGCCCCGGCGGCAAGGCCGCGATGCTCGCCGCCCTGGCCGCCCAGCGCGGCGCCGCCCTGGTGGCCAGTGAGAAGCAGCCGCACCGGGCCCGGCTGGTGGCCCGCACGCTGGAGGGCAACCCCGGCCCGTACACCGTGATCGCCGCCGACGGCACCCGCCCCGCGTGGCGCGCCGACAGCTTCGACCGGGTGCTCGTGGACGTCCCCTGCTCCGGCCTCGGCGCGCTGCGCCGCCGCCCCGAGGCGCGCTGGCGCCGCCGGCCGGCGGACGTCGCCGCCTTCGGCCCGCTCCAGCGCGACCTGCTGCGCGGCGCCATCGACGCCACCCGGATCGGCGGCGTCGTCGGCTACGCGACCTGCTCGCCGCACCTCGCCGAGACCCGGGCCGTGGTGAACGACGTGCTGCGCGAGCAGGGCGGCCGGGTCGAGTGGATCGACGCCCGCCCGCTGCTGCCCGGTGTGCCGTCGCTGGGCGAGGGCCCGGACGTCCAGCTCTGGCCGCACCTGCACGGCACCGACGCGATGTACCTGGCGCTGCTGCGCCGGACGGCGTAGCCGGGAGGCGGGGCAAGGAGGGCCGGTCGCGGGTGCGGCCGGCCCTCCGGCGTCTGCCGGGGGCCGGTTCGTCAGGGCGTCGCGAGTGCGGCGAGGAGTGCGGCGGCCTGGTGGCGGAGCCGGTCGAGCGGGAGGTCGTCGCAGTACAGGTCCGCACCGGGAACGCTGAAGGAGCCGAACCGGTGCACCGCTTGGTAGGCGAGGTACGGGCGGTGGCCGGCGCGGAGGTCCAGGCCGCACGCGAGGGTGGCGAAGTGGCCCTGGTCGCCCTCGCTGTCGGGGGCGGCGAGGTACCACTCGGCCTCGAACGGCTCGGGGCCGGACGGCAGCTCCACGAGGGCTCGGGCCAGCGCGCGGACGTCGTCGGCCGTGTCGAACAGCAGCGACTCGGACACGTACGGGGAGGCCGCGAGCAACTCCCATCCGGCAGGGGTGCGGTGGACGGCGAGCGTGGAGGTGCCCTCGGCGGACGTCCAGTGGCAGAGCAGTGGCGGGTCGGTCAGGTCCATCCGGTCCGTCCGGTCTACTCGGTCCATCGGGGGCCTCCGGGGCGGGGCGGTGCGGCGCGGGTGAGGACGGCGGTGCCGTGGGCGCCGGGTGCGCCGGTCAGGAAGGGGCCCGACTGGGGCAGCAGGTCGGCGATCCCGGTGCCCAACAGATGGGACGACCCGGTCATGATCCGCTCAGGCGGACGGCGGCGGGTCGGTGGTCAGGGGGCGGTCGGTGAGGCCGGTGCCGCCGAGGCGGGTGGTCAGGCCGGCGAACAGGGCGATGTCGTCCGGGCTCCAGGAGGGTGCGGCGAACAGCTCGTCGGCGACGCGTTCGGCGGTGGCGCGGATGTCCCGGAGCAGGGTGCGGCCGGTGTCGGTGAGCGCCGCGTAGGCGACCCGGGCGTCCCGGGCGTCCGGCTCGCGGGTCACCAGGCCGATGCGCTCCAGCGGGGCGAGCCCCCGGGTGACGCCGGAGGCGGTGAGGCCGAGCGCCTCGGCGAGGTCCACCCGGCGCATCCGGCCGCCGGGCGCCTGGCCCAGCCGGAGCAGCAGGGTGAAATCGGCCAGGCTGACCCCGTGCAGGCCGCTCAGGCTCGCGTCGAACCGCCGTACCAGGGCCGCCTGCGCCCGGACCAGGCGCAGGGCCGCGTCCAATGTGGAACTCATTGCCACCTCCTTGACTGCTCAAGTATAGCTGCGGACTGAGCCGTCGAGGAGGTGGCGGAGCGGGGGGTGCGGGACCGTGCGGGGTGGGATCAGGCGGTGCGGGCGGCTCGGCGCTGGCGCTTGCCCACGGCGGCCTGGGAGAGGTCCTCGGCCTGCGACCGGAGGTTCTTGTAGCCGTAGCCGTGTTCGTCGAGCCAGGCCTTCGCCGCCCCCTCGGCCCGGTCGGCGGCCTCCAGGATGTCCTCCTCCGCCTCGCCCGAGTCCAGGAAGCGGAAGGTGAAGGCGGGGCGCGAGGCGAGGTCGTAGCTGAGGTGCCCCTCGGGCGTGAACGACGCGTACAGCACGTCGTGTTCGGCCGCGCGGGCGAGGAGTTCGGCGTGCTGGTCGGCGTCGAGGCCGTCGAAGGAGCCGCGGACGGTGACGCGGAAGGTGCGAGTGGTCATCCCTCGACCCTAGCCATCGGGGCCGGTCCGGTTCCACCGCGTTTCGCCGGTGGGCGGCCCCGGGGTAGCCGGTGGTCGGGCCCGGGACACCGGGGGGATCCCACCCGGTGCCCCGGCGGGCTCAGGCCTCGCGCAGGGCGGCCTCGGCCGGCGCGGTGCCGTCGGGGCCGGCGGGGGCCGGCGCGGCGGGCTCCGCGTCGTCCGCGCCGGCCAGCGCGGGCCAGCGGATCTGCGTCGCGCAGAGCGAGACGACGGCGGCGGACGCGGCCACCGCGGCCATGCCCCACACCAGGCTGCTGCCGTTGGCGATGAAGCCGATCACCGCCGGCCCCGCGAGCAGGCCCGTCGTCCCGGTGGCGGCGACCAGCGCCAGCGCGTCCGAGCCCTGCCGGGCGGCGGCCACGTAGATGCACGGGGTCACGGCCGCGACACCCAGCCCCACGCAGGCGAACCCGAGCAGCGTCGGCACGACGCCGCCGGCCAGCAGCGCGAGCGCCAGGCCGCCACCCGCCAGCAGGCTGCCGAAGCGGACGATCCGCCCGTCGCCGAAGCGGGTGCGCCAGCCGTCGGCGAAGATCCGGGCCGCGACCATCATGACCGAGACGACGGCGATGCCCAGCGGGGCCAGCTGGGGCGCCGCGTTGACGACGTCCTTCAGGTAGAGGGCCGACCAGTCGTTCATGGCGCCCTCGGTGATGGTGCCGAACACCATCGCCAGGCCCATCCAGATCGTCACCCGCGAGGGCAGCGTCAGCCCGCGTCGCTTCTTCGGCGCCTGCGGCTCGGCGGCCTCCGGTGCTTCCGCGGCCGCCTTCTGGTCATCCGTCAGCATGCCCGTCTGGGCGAGCCCGAGGAGCAGCAGGAGGACGACGGCGGCGAGGCCGAAGTGCACGGACAGGGTGGTGGTGAAGGCGTTGACGCCGGAGGCGAGCAGGGCGGCGAGCAGCGAGCCGGCGCTGAAGGTGGCATGCAGCCTGGACATCGCCGTCCGCCGGTACTTGACCTCCAGGGCGGCGCCCTGCGCGTTCATCGCGACGTTCAGGCAGCCGACCGCGATGCCGTCGAAGCAGGCCACCACCAGGGTCACCGGGTAGTTGGGCGCCACGGTGAGTCCGAGCAGCACCAGGCCCAGGGCGAGCGCCGACAGGGTGGCGAGCAACCGTGAACCGAGCCGCTTCATCAGCGCCGCGACCAGCGGGAAGGACACCGCCGCGCCCACCCCGCAGACCATCAGCAGCAGGCCGAGTTCGGCCTCGCTCAGGTCCAGCCGGCTCTTCAGCGCGGGCAGGCGGGAGACCCACGTCGCGTACTGGAAGCCGAGGAAGCAGAACAGGGCCGCGATGGCCAGTTGGGCTCGGCGGTAGTCGTCGCGCAGGCGGAGCATGTTCATCGAACCACTTCGTCTTTCAGGGGCGACCCGGGGAACGGGCCGTGGGGGTGCCGCGGCGCCCCGGAGCCGGCTGCGGCGAGCAGGGCCGTGGGGGTGGGAGCCGCCGGGAGGGGAGGCGCGGCGGGGGGAGCCGTGCGCAGGGACATCGACATGTAGACCGCCTGGGGGCCGTAGCTCGCCGGGAGTTCGACCTCCGGCTCGGCGCGGTAGCCCAGCGGGGCCCAGAGGACCTCGCTGCCCCGGACGGCCACCAGCGAGATGGTCTCGAACCGCCGCAGCCGGGCCGTTCGCGCGAGGTGGCCGAGCACCAGGGGCGCGAGCCCCCGGCCGCGCAGCTCCTCGGCGATCACCAGGTCGTGCGCGTGCATGTTGGTGGACCGGACGCCGGCGGCCTCCGGCCGGCTCAGGTCCGGGCACGCGTGGAGCGGGTAGGGCAGGGCGAGCAGGTAGCCGCCGAGGCGCCCCCGGTGCTCCACCGCGAAGCAGGTGGTGGGCGAGGCCCGGCCCCGGGACTCCAGCGCCGCCCGCCCCTCGGACAGGCCGCTCGCGCTGTAGGCGCGGGCCTCCAGTGCCACGACCTCGTCCCAGTCGTCGGCGGCCAGCAGTCGGACGCGGACGCCCTCGGCGATCTCGTCGGCCATCATGCGGGACCTCCCTCGGAGACGGGAACGGGGGTGGGGATAGGGGCGGGGCGGCCGGTGCCGTCGGTCCGGCGGACGCAGGTGTACGGGAGCGGCTCGAATCCGTTGAAGCCCTGGGTGGTGTACGCCGTGGCGTAGGCGCCGCAGGAGAAGATCCAGACCGGATCCCCGGAGGCGGCGGCCGCCGGTACCGCGACGAGGCCGTCGTCGTCGGTGTACGCGTCGTCGCTGTCGCAGGTCGGGCCCGCGACGACGGCCGGAAGGTAGCCGCCCTCGGTGGCGGAGTCCCGCGGGTGGGTGGGGAACTCCATCCGGTACTGCAGTTCGTCCATCTCGTACAGGCCGTTGAACTTGCCGCAGCCCAGGTAGAGCCAGTGCTGCCGCTCGCCGTCGAGCTGCTGCCGGGAGGTCAGCCGGGCGACCTGGGTCCGGATGGCGCCGTGGTCCGCGACCAGGTGGCGCCCCGGCTCCAGGAGGAAGTCCAGCGGCGCCGCCGACACCTCCCGGAGTCGCTGCATGCCCTCCCGGAGTACGGCGAACATCTTGTCCACCGGAGGGTCGAGCGGCCGGCCCCGCTTGTCGAGGACGCCGAGGGCGGGCAGGCCGCCGCCGAGGTTGACGTGGTCCAGCAGGATGCCCCGCCGGTCCAGCTCCTCGACCACGGCGGTGAGCGAGTCCAGCGCGCTCTGCCAGGCGTCGGAGGTCATCTGCTGCGACCCGACGTGGACGGAGAGCCCCGACGGGGTCAGCCCCGCCGCGCGCGCCGCCTCCAGGACCAGGACGGCGTCCGCCGGTGAGCAGCCGAACTTCCGGCTCAGGCCCCAGAGCGCGCCGTCCCCGGTGGTGGCGACCCGGCAGAACACCCGGGCACCCGGGGCGTGGACGGCGAGCGCCGCGACGTCCTCCAGGCTGTCCGTCGCGAAGTCCCGGACGCCGAGCCGGTACGCCTCGGCGATGTTGCGGTCGGACTTGATGGTGTTGCCGTAGTGGATCCGCTCGACCGGGACGCCGGTGCGCAGGGCCTGGGCGATCTCCTGCGGGCCGGCCGCGTCGAAGCCGGCGCCCAGCTCCGCCAGGTGGGCGAGGACCTCGTCCACCGGGCACGCCTTCATGGCGAAGCGGACGGCGATGCCCGGCAGTTCGCGCAGCAGCGCCGTGTACTGGCCCTCGATCCCGTCCAGGTCGTAGTAGATCCGGTCGTCGGTCGCGGCCGCCAGGGCGGCGCGCAGAAGTGTGTTCTCAGACATCGTCGATAGCTCCAGGCCCGGTCAGCGGGCCAGCTGCTCGGGGCCGGTGGCCTTGCACGCCCGCACCAGCGGACCCCACGCCCCGATCAGCAGTGCGAAGTCCTCGGTGTCCGCCTGTGCCTCGTCGAGCAGGCGGTCCCGCAGGGTGAGCAGATGGTCGGCGAACTCGGCGTACTTGCCGCCGAGTCGGCGGTAGGCGCCGTCCAGGACGGACAGCCGGCGGACGTTCTCCGCCCGGTCCGTCCCGATGCTGCGCCGGACGGAGTCGGCGATCACGGCGACCCGTACGCGGTGCTCGTCGTCGAGCAGCGCACCGCCCGCCGCCTCCATGTCGAAGTACACCGGGTAGAGGTAGAGCATCGACAGCAGGAACTTGGTGAACCGCAGCTGGTAGGCGGTGAATCCGGCGCCCGTGCGGCGCTCGGGGGTGTAGTAGTTCACGATGTGCCGGTTGTGCACCACACCGGGCAGGGTGGCGTCGCGCACCACGTGCAGGAGGAAGTAGTCGCTGCCGATGGTGTCGGTCGCGGACGGCAGCGGCAGGCGCTCGTACACCGCGTGGTCGAAGCCGATGTTGCACATGTCGACCCGCCAGATGTCCGGGAGGTCCAGGACGGCGCGGTCCTCGGTGAACGGGTCGGTGCCGCCGCCGACGAAGGAGTCGTCGACGAGCTCCTGCTTCTCCTGCTCCGACGCCCCGGCCGGCGCCCAGAGCGCGACGACCTCGTCGTAGACGGCCGGGTTCAGCTCGCGGATCTCGCCGATGTCGACGGAGAGTTCACCGACGAAGGAGCCGCCGACCATCGCCACCGGCTTCTCGGCGTGCGCCGGGTCGAGGGCGTTCTCGGTGACGCCGGCCGCCGCGTCGGCCGCCCGCTTCCCGAGGGACAGCAGCTCGTGGTGGATCGGGAAGACCGGCTTCCCGTCCAGGACCTGGTAGTGGCTGTCGGAGTCCCGGCGGTGGACGGAGCGGCAGCCGAGGGCGGCGGCGATCAGGAACGCCCGGTTGGTGCAGGCACCGTAGGAGACGGCGTCCGGCAGCATCAGGTCGAGCACCCGGGCCGGCTCGGCGACCGCGGCGGCGTCGATCACCCGCCGCAGGAACGTCCGCTGTCGGGCTTCGTCGAGGTGGTGCACGACCACGCCCGCCGCCCCGGGCAGCGCGTCCACGGCCTTGGCGTGGACGGCGAACGTCGGCTCGTCGGAGGAGTCCAGCACCAGCAGGTGCACCTCGACGCCGAACTGAGCGGCGGCGTAGGCGGCTTCCTCGCCGATGGACGCGATGGTGTCGGCGCAGGCCCGGTTGGTGGGGAGGGTCAGGCAGATCCTGTCCACGCCGGCGGCCCGGTTCACGCGTCGCCGTCCGGGGTGCCGCGTCGGACGGTGTGCTGCGCGGTGTTCGGTTCGGCGTTCTGCTCGGCCCCAGGTTCGGTGCGCTGCCCGGCGTGCCAGGACTCCAGGCCCAGCAGCTTGGCGCCGAGGTCGCTCAGCCCGGCCTTGCCGTAGCGCAGCGACTCGTGCTTCCGCGGGTCGCCCACCAGCGTCTTGTTCCACGTCGGGGTGGAGAGGTCGCGCCAGGAGGCGATCCGCGAGGCCTTGAGCTCCTCGTGCTCCTCCAGGGCCGGCATCATCGAGAGGTACTGGACCGCCCGGACGCCCTGCTCCGAGGTGTTGCGGGCCACGCCGTGGGCGAGCAGGCCGTTCCAGATCAGCAGGTCGCCGGCCTTCAACTCGGGCCGCACGACCGGGAACTCCGCACGGTCGACGGCGGGCCTGATCGGGTCGCGGTCGGCCGGCTGAGCGGCCTGCCACTGGTTGAACCGCCGGAACAGCTCGGGGTTGCACTGGAAGCCGCCGTGGTCCGGCCGGGTGTCGTTGAGCGCGATGATCCCCTGGACGCGCTGCGGCAGGATGCCGAGCGTGGTGTCGACGTCCCAGTGCAGCTCGATGTCGAAGCCCTTGTCCGTCGCCTCGATCAGCGCGCGGTCACGGTTGCCGACGTTCGGCGGGTTGAGGTTGAGCCGGTCCAGCGTCACCCAGAGCTCTTCGCAGTCCCAGACGTCGACGAACGCGTCGTAGACCCGCTGCGCCTGGCGGCTGTCCCAGATCAGCTGGTGCTGGTAGGCCTCGACGAAGCCGTAGATGTGCAGGTGCTGGGCCAGTTCGTCGGCGAACTCCCGCTCCTCGTACCAGGTCTCCGGCCGCTCCGGGTCCAGGCCCTGGAAGTCCCAGGCGAAGTCCAGCAGCCGCTTCGCCGCCTCGGCCGGGATCGCCTCCCGGACGACGACGTAGCCGTACGTCTGCCAGAACGAGTAGTCCTCCTCGGAGAGCACGCGCAGCGGCCGCGCCTTCTCGATGTCCTTCAGCGGTGTCCTGGCGAGGTAGGTCTCGCCGTCGTTGCTGAAGTACGGGGTGTCGGAGGCGGCCCGATACAGGTATCCGTCAGGCTTCGGCATGCAATCACTCCAGAGGTCGGGAAACTACTGCGGCCGGGACGCGGCGCCGGTTCACGGGGCGGCTCCTGCGCCCGTACGCTCCGCCGTTCCCGTGCCGCCGCGCGCACGGCGGCATCGCCGCAGGGCGGCGTCGGAGGACGGCCGACCGGCGGCAACGCGTGCTCGGGCGCGGACGGTTCGGGGCGCGGTGGCCACGAACGGCCGGCGGCGGACGGCTCCTGGGAGAGCGCGGCCGAAGGCGCCGGTCGGGTGAAGGTGAAGGTGAAGGGGGAGAGGGCGGAGGGTGGTTGATCGGGGTGAAGGGCGACGGGGCTTCGGACAGTGGGGAGGTTGCGGGTCTCGCGGTTCCCGGCGGCGCTCAGCGCGCGTGCGGTTCCTGCGGGGGTGGCGGGCCCGGTCGGGCCCTCGGGGCTGTCGCATCCAGGGACGGACCGCCCGTTTCCCGCGGGGACGGGGCCGGGATTCCTTCCTCCTTCTTGTGTTCGAAGCCCTCGACGCGTCGTTGACGCCCTCGGTGGACATGCGGCGGCGTCGGCCAACTCGCGTGTCCGGCACGGGGCATCGCCAGGACTTCCCACCTCGTCAAACTTGCTTCCCCTACGGTGGACTAGACCAACTTGTGGTGTCAACCCTTCTCCGGAGGAGGCTCGCCGCCGCCGTCGCGATCCGTGGGAACGGGCGGTGACCAGGCCGGAGTTGCGGCGGAGGAACGGCTAGCGCGGCCGGTGGCGACCCCTGCCCGAAGGCGCCGGGCGGTTGCCCTTTCGGGCAACCGGGGCATGAGCGGCCGCCGGGTCGGCGTTGGTGACGGGGACGGCGACGGCGCTGGAGCCAGTGGCGGGCCTGGGTGGGGGCGGGCCGGGAGCCGGCCTGTCCGGTGCCTAGCGGGCGTGGTCCTCGTGCCGGGCGTGGCCGTCCGACGGGCGGCCCTGGGCGGTGCCGGTCGGTGGCGCCGGGTGGCCGGCCGGGGTCTGCTGCGCCGTCCAGGCCAGCAGCAGTCGCAGGGCGTCCTCGGACGGGCTGCCGGGCTCGGGCGCGTAGGTGATCAGCGCCTGGGCCGGGTCGTCGGCCGCCCGCAGGGTCTCGTAGGTCAATTCGAGCGTGCCGACCACCGGGTGGTGGAAGCGCTTGACTCCGGACGTCTTGTCCCGCACCGGGTGTTCGGCCCACCAGGTGCGGAACTCCCGGCTCTTCATCGCGAGTTCACCGATCAGCTCGCGCAGTCGGGGGTCATCGGGCCGGCGGCCCGCCTCCATGCCCAGATGCGCCACGTTCCCCCGCGCGCACTCGTCCCAGTCCGCGTACAGGGAGCGGGACTCGGGATGCAGGAAGGTGATCCTGGCGATGTTGCGCGCGGCGGGTTCCAGGGCCGCGAAGTCGCCGAGCAGCGCGCTCGCCGCCCGGTTCCAGGCCAGCACGTCCATCCGCTGCCCCATCACCAGCGCGGGCAGCTCCGGGAGGGACCGCAGGAGGGTCCGCAGCATCGGCCGGACGCGCTGCGGCTCCTCCGCCGCCGGCGCGGCCCGCCGCGTAAGGGCGGCCGGGCGGGCGATCCGGTGCAGGTGCCGGGTCTCCTGCTCCTCCAGGCGCAGCGCCCGGGCCAGCGCGTCGAGCACCGCGGGCGAGGCGTTGCGGACCCGGCCCTGTTCCATCCTGGTGTAGTAGTCGACGCTGACCCCGGCGAGTTCGGCGATCTCCTCGCGGCGCAGGCCGGCGACCCGCCGCCGGGCGCCCGCGCCGGGCAGGCCGACCTCCTGGGGCAGCAGCCGGGCGCGGCGGGATCGCAGGAAGACGCCGAGGGCGGTCGGGGAACTCATGTGCCGATTCTGGCCGACGCGCCGCCGTCGTGCCTGGTCCTGTCAGGACCAGGCACGACGATCGGCCGGGGTGGGGCGGTCGTGCGGGGGAACCGGTCGGTCGGCCCGGTCCGCTGCCGGGGCGTCGCCGGCCGGGCGGCCGTCGGCCCAGGTCAGGGTGGAGACGAGGGAGCGGAAGGCCGCCCGGTAGGTCCGGGGACTGGTCCCCGTGTGGTGCTGGAAGTGGTGGCGCAGGTTGGCGGGCGTGCCGAGCCCCGTGCGGGTGGCGATGCGTTCGACCGGCTCGTCGCCGCGCTCCAGCAGGCGCTGCGCGAGCTGGATGCGCGCGCGGAGCAGGTACTGCAGCGGCGGCAGCCCGGTCTCGGCCCGGAAGCGCCTGGTCAGGCCGCGGACGGTGAGTCCGGCGTGGTCGGCGAGGTCGTTCAGCGTCAGCGGCCGGTCGAGGTGGGCCTCCAGCCATCGGAGCGTCGGCCCGAGCCGGGAGCTCCCGGGACCCGGTGCGCGAGCGGTACCGGTGGTGGCCGCCGCCCCGCTGGAGGCCGCCGGCCCGGCAGGCTCGTGCAGCTCCAGGAAGACCTGCCGCTCCGTCTCGATGGCGACCGGCTCGCCGTGGTCCAGGGTGATCAGCCGCAGGCAGAGGTCGACCCCGCCGAGCACCCCCGCCGCGCTGTGGAACGGCGCCGCGTCCGTGACCGAGCCCTCCGGGTCGACCTCGATCCGGGGGTGGCGCCCGGCCAGTTCGGCGGCGTACCGGCGGCCGGTCGCCGCCCGCCGCCCGTCCAGCAGCCCGGTGGCGGCGAGGGTGAACGTCCCCGTCCCGATCGCACCGATCCGACTGCCCCCGGCCGCCGCGGCCCGCAGCGCGTCGACGACCCCGGGCGGCGGCTCCGCGCGGAAACCGTCGTGGCCGGGCACCAGCACGGTGTCCGCACCCGCCAGCCCCTCCAGGCCCCACGGTGTGTCCAGCCGGAACGGCGCCGGCGCCCCCGTCGTACGGAACCCGGGGCCCGCGCAGTACCGCACCTCGTACCCGACGTGCGGGTGGTGGCGCGCGGCGGCGCCGAAGGAGATCCCCGGCGCGGTGAGCTGGTGGCCCGGTACGCCGTCGAGGGCGAGGACAGCGATCACTGGCATGTCCAGAATTTAGCCGAGGGTGACATCGGGGCCGCTGTTCCGGGCGCGGGCCGGTGCGAAGGATGGGCGGTACGCGGCACCCGCACCGCCGGGGCGTCCGCCCCACTCCTGATCCGAACACCCCGAAGCGCGCTCACGCGCACCCCGAACGAAGGACCTGCCATGCCCGCTTTCAGCTCCCTGGCCCGCCGAGCGGCCCGCGTCGCCACCGTCGCCCTGGCCGCGACGGTGTGCGCCACCGCCATGACCGGCAGCGCCGGAGCCATCGTCAACGGGACGGACGCCACCGGGCGCTACCCGTACATGGCCTCGATCCCGCTGACGGCCCCGACGCACGGCCTGCTCGACGGCGTCTGCGGGGCGACGCTGATCCACCCCCGGTGGGTGCTGACGGCGGGCCACTGCGTGGACACCCGGCCCGAGGTCGGCGTCGTCCTGGACGGCACCGTCCGGATCGGCTCGGACCGGCGCACGTCCGGCGGCACCGTGCGCACCATCGAGCGGACGATCACCCACCCCGGCTACGGGATCGGCACCGGCGGCGGCGGAGCCAACCAGGACGACCTCGCGCTGATCCGGCTGGACCGCCCGGTGAGCGAGCAGCCCGTCCGGATCGCCGACCGCGTGGCCCGGCCCGGTACGCCGACCCGGCTGCTCGGCTTCGGCAGCGTCGCCGACGTGGACACCCCGCAGCGGGCCGAGTTCGCGAACCGGCTCCAGCAGTTGGAGACCCGCCGGGGAGCCGTCGACGAGTGCGCCCCCGGCCGGGCGGGGTGGCTGCGCCTCTGCACGGTCAGCCAGGTGCCGGGCGCGATGGCCTGCTTCGGGGACTCCGGCGGCCCGCAGCTCCAGAAGGGCCGGGGCGGGCGCTGGGAACTCGTCGGCACCACCTCGGGGGACGGCGACACCGACCCGACCTGTTCGACCGGCCCGGGCCTCTACACCAGCGTTCCGGCGTACGCGGACTGGATCCGGCAGACGATCCACCAGAACAGCTGACTCCCGGCGGCGGCAGCGCCCGGCGCTGCCGCCGCCCGGCCCCCGGCCGCCAGGGCAGTATGGGAATGCCGCCCCACCGGTCGCCGAAGAGTCGAGGAGAGCCGACCACGTGGCACGAACCGAGTTCTACGACGATCCCGGCGCGCCGGAGCCGAACCGGCTGGTGGCGGCGGCGTCGGCCGTGGTGACCGACGAGGACGGGCGCGTGCTGCTCCAACGGCGCGCCGACAACGGCCTGTACGCGCTGCCGGGCGGCACGATGGACCTCGGTGAGTCGCTTCCCGGCGCCGCGGTCCGGGAGGTCCGCGAGGAGACCGGGCTCGTCGTCGAGATCACCGGGCTGGTCGGCACCTACACCGACCCCCGGCACGTGATCGCCTACTCCGACGGCGAGGTGCGGCAGCAGTTCAACGTCTGCTTCACCGCCCGCGTCACGGGCGGGGAGCTCCGGATCTCCGACGAGTCGACCGACCTGCGGTTCGTGGCTCCGGACGACATCGGGGACCTGCCGATGCACCACACGCAGCGGCTCCGGCTCCGGCACTACCTCGACCACCGGGCGACGCCCTACCTGGGGTGACCGCCGGGACGGTGGCCAGGCCGCCCCGGGCTTCGGGTACATTCCGGGTATGTCGGTCATCGCCGTCCTCGTGCCCGACGGGCTGCCCGGACACCACCTCACCACGCCGGGGCTGGTGTTCGGGACGGCGGCGCGTGAGCACCCGGGAGTCGCCTACGAGGTGCGGCTGTGTGCCGCGCCCGGGCCGGTCGGGATCGGGCTGCCGGCGCCACTGGGCATCACCGTCCCGCACGGGCTGGAGGGCCTCGCCGACGCCGACATCGTGCTGCTGGCCGGGCGTGACGGCGCCCCGGCGGAGCCGCCGTCCGAGGTCCTCGACGTGCTGCGGGCCGTCGCCGCGCGGGGCGGCCGGATCGGCGCGATCGGCACCGGGGTGTTCACCCTCGCGGCCACCGGCCTGCTCGACGGCCGGCGCGCCACCACCGGTTGGCGGCACACCGCGGAACTGGCCCGGCGGCACCCCCGGATCGAGGTCGACCCGGTCGGCGCGGCGGTGGCCGACGGCCGCTTCCTCACCTCGGCCGGGATCTTCGGGGGGATGGACGTCTGCCTGTACCTGCTGGCCCAGGACCACGGGGAGCGGACGGCCGGCGAGACCTCGCGGGAGCTCCTCACCCCCCTGCTGCGGCACGCGGACCGCGTCCAGGAGGGCATCGACCGCGAACTCGCCGACAGCGCGGGCCTCGAACCGACCCTGCGCTGGCTGAAGGCCCGCCTCCACCTCCCGCTGACCCCCGCCGACGTCGCCGCGCACGCCGGGATCAGCGTCAGCAGCCTCAACCGCCGGTTCCGCGCCCAGGCCGGTGTCAGCCCGCCGCAGTACCTGCTCCGGCTGCGCCTGGACCGCGCCCGCGAGCTGCTCACGGAGACCGACGAGCCGGTGGAACGGGTGGCGGCGCTGGCCGGTTTCGCGTCGGCCGCGAGCCTGCGGCAGCACTTCGCCCGGCTGACCGGCACCACGCCGCGCTCCTACCGCGCGCGGCACCGGGCGGCTGCCGGGTCGCCCGCCCCCGGGTCTACCCGGTAGCCAGGACCCGCGCGAGCGCCGTCCGCCCGGCCGGACCCCAGGTCCGCTGCCCACCGGGGAGGCCGCGCTCCCCGGCCAGGCCGATGCCGATCAGGGAGAGGCAGCGCAGCAGCGCCCAGCCCCGGGCGCGCAGCACCGTCGCCGTGTCCACCTCGGCCGCGGTGGCCTCGGCGTAGGCGTCGAAGAAGCCGTCCGCCGCGCCTTCGGGCAGGAGCAGCCAGGCCGCCGCGAGGTCCGCCGCCGGGTCGCCGGCGCAGAGTTCGCCGAAGTCGAGCACGCCGGACAGCGTCCTGTCCGTGACGACGACGTTCGCCGGGTGGAGGTCGCCGTGCAGCCAGCGCGGCGGGCCCTCCCGTTCGGGCGCGGCGACGGCCTCCGCCCAGACCCGCCGGACGTCTGCCGCGACGTCGGCGGCGACGAGGTGGAACTGCTGCTCGAAGCCGCCGGCGGCCGCCCTGGGCGGAGCGCCCCGGTTCGAACCGGGGAACGCCCCGGCGGGCGCCTCCCGGTGGAGCGCCGCGAGGAACTCCGCGAGCACGCCCGCCGCGTGGTCGCCACGCTCGATCGGCGCCCGGTCGGCCGGCTCGCCCGGTACCCAGCGCACCACGCTCCACGGCCGGGGGAGGAGCGCGGACGGCTCACCGGCCCGAACGTGGACCGGGATCGGCAGGGGCAGCCGCAGGGCCAGCACGGACAGCCACTCCCGCTCCTTGCGCAGCAGCTCCGGCGCCCGTTCCGTGCGGGGGATCCGTACGGCCAACTCCTCGCCGAGCCGCCACTGCTGGTTGTCCCACCCGGCGTCCACCCGGCGGATGTCCAGCCCCGCGAGGTCCGGGTGCTGCTCCCGCAGGAGTTCCCGCACCAAGGTCTCGTCGATCGCGAAGTCGGTCATGCGCGGCCCCGGGTTCCTGTGCTGTGAGGGTCATTGTGCCCCGGGCGGGGGGAGTCCGATTGCCTCGTTCGGGTGGTGTCGGGTCGATTCCCTGGCGGAGGTGGCGAGTTGGGTATTACCGTGCGGCCATGACCGAGCTCGTCCGCCGTCGTCACGTCGACTACGGCCGCCTGTCCAGCGCGAGTTGTCCGCTCGACCGCTGACGTACGGCCTTCCGCGCGCGCCTCTCCCGTGCCCCGCGCTGTCGCCGTCCGGTCCCCGCCGGTCTCCGTGAGCCGGCCCGATGTCCCGAAGCGCCCGAGGCGGCCATGCCGTTCCGGCGTACCCGTCGGTGCCCCGCGCCCGGGCGCCTCCCGCGGTGAACCCCTGTCCTCGCATGTCCTCGAATGTCCTGGAACGTCCTCGAACGTCCTCGAAGGAGACAGTCATGACCGAAGCCGGTGCCGCCACCGAGCACTACCTCCGCAACAACGCCGCCTACGCGGTCGACTTCCAGGGGCCGCTGCCGCTCCCGCCGGGCCGCCGGAGTGCCGTCCTGGCCTGCATGGACGCGCGGCTCGACGTCTACGCGGCGCTCGGGCTCGACGAGGGCGACTCGCACGTGATCCGCAACGCCGGCGGCGTCGCCACGGACGACGCGATCCGCTCGCTGGCGATCAGTCAGCGGCTGCTGGGCACGCAGGAGATCATGCTGATCCACCACACCGACTGCGGCATGCTGACCTTCGGCGACGACGCCTTCCGGGAGTCGATCCGGGAGGAGACGGGCATCAAGCCGCCCTGGGCGGCCGAGGCCTTCGCCGACCTGGAGGCGGACGTCCGGCAGTCCGCCGCCCGGATCCGGAACAGCCCGTTCGTCCCGAGGACCGACGCCCTGCGCGGCTTCGTCTTCGACATCGCGACCGGGAAGCTCGCGGAGGTGGTGCTGTAGCGGGGTGAGCGGTCCCGGTGCCCCGCCGTCGTGCCACGTCGCGCGCGCGGAGTGTGCACGTCGCGCGGGCGGGGTGCCGGGGCCCTCACCAGGCCTGGGCGGCCAGCCAGTCGGCGATCGCGCCGCCGATCGTGTCGGGCCGGTCCTCGGGGGCGTGGTGCCCCGCCGGGCCGCAGTGCTCGACGGTCAGATGGCTGATGTGCTCGCGGCTCCAGGCGATCATGGCCTCGTCGATCAGCAGGGTCGGCGAGGAGTCGAAGGTCAGCAGCAGCTTGGGCACGTCCGTGCTGTCCGCGAGCCAGGCGCCGTAGGCGGTCATCCGGGCGACGACGTCGGCCGGCTCGCCGTCGATCGGCATCATGCGCGGCCAGGCGAGCAGCGGGCGCCGGCTCGCGGGGGTGGGGTAGGGGGCGCGGTACGGCCGGACGTCCGCCTCGGCGAGCGGGGTCAGCACGCCGCCCGTGAACGCGGTCTCGATGAGGACGTTCTGTTCGAGGACCAGTCGCTCGCCGACCCCGGGGGTGCGGAAGGCCTCGAAGCGGGCGCGGGCGGGCGCGGGGAGGTCGGCGGCGGTCAGGGGTTTGAGCATGGTCTCCAGCAGGACCACGCCGCGTACCCGCTCCGGGTGGCGGGCGGCTCGGTCGAGGGCGAGTGCGCCGCCCCAGTCGTGGCCGACCAGGACGACGTCCCGCAGGTCCAGCGCGTCGAACCAGGCGTCCAGGTAGCGGGCCTGGTCGGCGAAGTCGTAGGCGATGTCGGGCTTGCCGGAGGCGCCCATGCCGATCAGGTCGGGGGCGAGGGCGCGGGCGCGGCCGGCGACGTGCGGGGTGACGCCGCGCCACAGGTGGGAGGAGGTCGGGTTGCCGTGCAGGAAGACCACGGGCGGGTGGCCCGGGCCGCTGTCGGTGCCGCCGGCGGGGGCGCTGTCCGTGTAGGCGAGGTGGGAGTCGATGACGTCGACGGTGGGCATGGTCGGTCGGTCCTCTCGCGGTGCCGCGTGATTCGTTTGCCGAATTAACGTTCGTCACACTAATGGTTTCGATGTGCTCCCCACCGTATGTCGTTAGTGCGACTAACGCAATGAGTAGAATCAGGGCCCATGGACACCCAGGGCGCCAAGGGCCCGACCCCGAGCCGGACCCCGACCCCGACGGGCGCCGCTGCCGCCGTCCGCGACGACGGCCCGGCCGACCATCCGGCGCCCGCCCGGGTGCGTGCGCTGCCGAGCAGGCTGCTGGCGATGAACGCGATGTACGCCGACCGCCTGGTGGGCGACGGCCTCGCCGCCGAGGGCGCCCGCAAGTGGCACTTCGTGGTCCTGGTCGCCCTCGCCGAGGCCGGCCCGGCCAGCCAGTCGACGCTCAGCCGCCGCACCGGCGTCTACCGCAGTGACATGGTCGCCGTCGTCAACGACCTCGCCGACCGCGGCTTCGTGGAGCGCACGCCCGATCCCGACGACCGCCGTCGCAACGTCGTCACGGTCACCTCGGAGGGCCGTGGCTATCTGCGCCGCCTCGACGCGATCGTCGACGCGGCGCAGGAGGAGCTGCTCGCGCCGCTGAGCGCCGCCGAGCGCGGCACGCTGACCGGGCTGCTGGCCAGGCTCATGGACCACCACGCCAAGGCGGCGCCGCCCGACTCCGCCGGCTGACCGCCCGGGCCTGGCCGGTCAGAGCAGGCCGAGGTGGTCCAGGGCGAGGTAGGCCGCGGCGGCGTCGGTCAGCTCGCCCGTGCGGAGCACGCGGCTGCGGAAATCCGCCAGGCCGAGCGTGATGACATCGATGAACTCGGTTCCCTCGGGCGTCGGTTCGGCGACCCGGACGCAGTCGGTGGCGACGAAGGCGAACCGGTGGGCGTCGGAGTAGGCGTCCAGCCAGTACTGCCCGACCGGCTGGATCTCGCCCCGGTGGCCGGTCTCCTCCAGCAGTTCCCGGGCGATGGCGTCGACCGGGAGTTCGCCCGGCTCCAGCAGGCCGCCGGGCAGCTCGTACAGCACTCGGCCGGGCCCGGGCCGGTACTGGCGGGCGAGGACGACCCGCCGGTCGGGAGTGAGCGCGAGCACCGCACCGGCCGGGCTTTCGCGCTTCAGGTAGAAGTCCGCCCGGCTGCCGTCCGGCAGTTCGAAGTCGACCCGGTCGACGGATCGGCCGAACTTGCCGAAGACGGTGGCGCGTTCGAGCTCGCGCCAGGGAGGGGTGGGGGTGTCGGTCGCCATGGCCAGGACTGTACGGCCCCGGCCGGGCGACTCGGCGGACGACGACGAGCGGGTGCACGTGGCGGGCGCGCGACGGCGGGTGGCGGGGGCGGGCAGGATGGGCGGATGGACACGGTGACGATCAGCGACGAAGACCGCCGGCTCCTCGGAGCCTGGACCGCCGACTGCGCCGAGCGCGTCCTGCCGCTGTTCGAGGCGCGGGCCCCCGCCGACACCCGCCCGGGCGAGGCGATCGAGGGCATCCGCCTCTTCACCCGCGACGGGAAGCGGACGGGGCGGCTCCGCGCCGTCGCCCTCGCGGCGCTCGCAGCCGCGCGTGACGTCGCCGACCCGGCGGCCACGGCGGCCGCCCGCGCAGCGGGCTACGCGGCGGCGAGCCCCTACATCCACCCGCTGGCCACCCCCCACCAGGCGAAACACGCCCTCGGCCCGGCGATGTACGCGGCGCACGCCCGGGAACTCGCGGCGGCCGGCGACCGGGCGGCCGGTGATGCGGAGCTCCGGTGGGCGATCGAGCACGCACCGCCCGCCGTCGGCGCGATCCTGCGCCAGCTGCCGGCCTTCACCCCCGGCCGCAGCCGCCTGGACGCCTTCCGCGACCGCCTCGAAACCGAGCTGCGGGGCTGATCGGGGGCCCGGCCCTGGGGGACGGACGGCCGCTTGGGGGCAGGCCGGGCCGCGGAAGGTGCCGAACAACCAGCAGCGGGCACGGCGTTCGGCGCGGTCCGGCTACGGGCCCTCGATGCCGACGACGGTGCCGAACGGGTCGCGCAGCTGGGCGATCCGGCGGCCCGGTGCGATCGTCAGCGGCCCGCGGTGGTGCGTGCAGCCTGCCGCCAGCAGCCGGGCACGGACCTGGTCGAGGTCGTCCACGCCCCAGTACACGACCGGGCTGCCGCCCCGGCGATTGCGCTCGTCATCGGCGGGGTGGAACCCGACCTCGACCCCGGCGATCTCCACCCAGGCGTAGACGGACCCGGTGTCGCTGACGTCCGTGGTCACGGGCACGCCCAGGAACTCCCCCCACCAGCGGGCCGACGCCCCGGGGTCGAGCGCGAAGGTCATCACGGTGGTGACGCTCTTGAACACCGGATGCCTCCAGGGAGCTCGTCCACCCGCCCGGGAGCACCGCCGGCGTCGACGCGGAGCACCATCGTGTCAGACCGGGAGAGCGGGCCCCGCCGGTGCCGGTGCCCTGTGTACCGTGGAACTCCGCCGCCGACGCGGCTGACACGATCCGGCGGGGGAGCACCTGTGGAGCAGCGTCCGGATGCGGCCGACGGTCTCGGCATGTTCGGGTGCGGCCTCGTCCTCATGCGCCTCGTCCGGCTGGCCCTGGCGGGTCTCGCCCAGCTGCTCGGACCGGCCGACCGCATGAACTGGGTGGGACGGCTGATCGTCCCCCCGGCCGGCATCGGCGGTGTCCTCCTCGGTCGCGCGTACTTCGCGCGTCGCGGCCGGTCGTAGCGGCTCCGGCGGTTCGGTCGGCGCGGCCGGAAGCCGACCGTGCCGTGCGTCCGGTCGTCGTCATCGGTTGGGGGTTGCCGGGGTCGCTGGTTAGCGTGGCGGTATGACTGAGAACCCGGGAGCCGCTGACTGGCGCGCGGTGAATCGTGCCAACTGGGACGAGCGCGTCCCGATCCACACCTCCGGGGCGTTCTACGACGTGCCCGGCTTCCTCGCCGGCAAGGACCCGCTGCGGGACTTCGAGCTCGCCGAGGTCGGCGACGTCACCGGGAAGACGCTGGTCCACCTGCAGTGCCACATCGGCCTGGACACGCTGGCGTGGGCCCGGCGGGGCGCCACGGTCACCGGGCTGGACTTCTCGGCGCCGGCCGTGGCCGAGGCCGAGGGGATCGCCAAGGAGATCGGCGCGGCCACGGCCCGCTTCGTCACCGCCGACGTGTACGACGCCGTCGAGGTGCTCGACGGCCGCACCTTCGACATCGTCTACACCGGGCTGGGCGCGCTGTGCTGGCTCCCCGACATCGACCGGTGGGCCCGGACGGCGGCCGCGCTGGTCGCTCCGGGCGGCTTCCTCTACCTGGCCGAGTTCCACCCGTTCGCCGACATCCTGGCGGAGGACGGCCGGACCGTCGAGTCGGACTACTTCCGGCGCGACCCGATGGTCTGGGACGAGCCCGGCACCTATGCCGACCTGGGCGCGGCGACCACCGCCAACGTGACGATCGAGTGGCAGCACGGGATCGGCGAGGTGCTCAGCGCCCTGGTGGCGGTCGGCCTGCGGGTGGAGTTCCTGCACGAGCACGACTTCACGCTGTTCCCCCGCTTCCCCGTCCTGGAGTCGGAGGACGGCGCCTACCGCTACCCGGCCGGGCAGCCGCGCGTGCCGCTGATCTACTCGATCCGCGCGACGAAGCCGGTGTAGCGGGGCCCGCCCCGGCCGGGGTCACTTCTCGTAGACGAACTCGTTCGAGGGGCCGGCCGGGGAGGAGTAACCGTTCGAGAGCACGGTGACGTTGACGGTCTTCACCTTGCCGAGGCCCACGCCGATGCCCTGCTCGGGTGCGGTGGCGACGATCGTGTCGGGTGGGCTGACCTTGACGTGCTTCGAGGCCTTGTCACCGAAGTGGACGGCCGCCGTCGAGCCGAAGTTGACGCCGGTGACGGTGACGGAGGTGCCGGACTCGCCGGTGTCCGGGCCGATGCCGGTCACCACCACGGGGGCCGGGCCGCCGTAGGCGAACTGGCCGAACGGGACCGCCGGGGAGGTGCCCAGGCTGGTGGTGACGCGGACGGGTACGACGCCGACGCCCTGGGGCGCGGGGACGGAGATCCGGATGCCGGTGGGGAGAACCGCGATGGCCACCTGGGAGCACGGCACCGTGCCGAAGTCGACGCCGGTGTACTGGTCGAACCCGCTGCCGGTGACGCTGATGACGACCTGGGTGCCCGGTGCGCCGGTACTGGGGCTCACGCCGGTCACCACCGGACCGGCGTTCACGTCGGGCGCGTAGAGCAGCCGCAGATAGGTGGAGTTGGCGTGCTGGAAGGCCACCTGCCCCATGAAGTCCTGGACCGACTTCTTCACCACCGACGGGTCGTAGGACCCGGGCGGCCCGTACGTGCCGTTCAGCCTCATGTCGTCGCCCGGCTGGGCGTAGACGTGGGGACCGGGCAGGCCGGCGATCGCCCCGATCACGGCCTTGACGTCCTCGTTCGCCGCCGGGCCGGGCGGATCCGGGTACCACTTCTTGGCCTCGTCGAGGTTGTTCCAGGCCTGCGGTACGAGGTCGTAGGCGTTGTAGTAGCGCTCGTTCGCCTGCCACTTCAGGGAGTTGACGTAGGTCGCGAAGTCCGTACCCCCGGCGGTGGGGGCGGCGAAGGTGTAGAGCGCGAACTGCGGCGTGCCGTTCGGCCAGGTGAGCGTCCGCAGGTACGGTGCGACCATGGTCGCGATGGCGCCGCCCAGGCTGTGGCCGATCACGTAGACGGTCGGGTTCGACGGGGCCTGGCGCAGGGCGGTGGTCAGGGCCTGGACGAGGGTGACACCCGCGTTGGTCATGGTGACGACCTCGGTGAACGCCTCCATCGCCCCCTTGGCGACCGAGACCGGGCCGCGCGGGGCGCCGACGGCGGTGAACGGGACGACCGTGCCGACGCCGAGGTCCTCCAGCAGGTCGGTCACGTTGGCGTCGGTGCCGCGGATCACCACGGCGAAGGTGTTGGAACCGTCGGTGTTGACGGCGAGATACGCCATGTTGGCGTTGTCCGGACTCAACCCGACCCAGGAGAGCACCCAGGTGCCCCCGGTGGCGAGCGAGGAGTCGGCCAGCTGCAGGGTGATGCCGCGGGCGACCCGGGTGCTCTGGTCCGCGAGGGTCTCGCCCGAGGGGCGCGGGGTGGCGGCGGTCGCCGCGATCGCGGCGAGCGTCATGGCCGCCTGGGCGGCGGCGGAGGGGGGCGCTGCGGTCGCCATGCTCACTCCTGCGTGTTCGTCGGCCGGTTCACGATGGATCGTGTCCAACCTACGGACCGGAGAGCCTGCCCGGCGGGAGCACAACTGTGGGGTCACGCCATCGGGCTAGCTGTATTGACCACGAGCGTTGTTGACGGCGCAGGGGCTTGATCAAAGGTGAAGACCTCCGGTGTGGTGGAGGTGTCTAGGCTCCACACCA
>NZ_JBVHVO010000041.1:0-55274 GCF_055564815.1 Kitasatospora sp. NPDC028961
AGCAGATCGCCATCGGCGAGAAGGTCCTCGCCGCCCAGGGCCCCGGCGCCTGGCCCGTCTGCTCCGTCAAGGCCGGCCTCACCAAGTAACACCCCCACCACCACCCGCCACACCCGCCCACCCGGGCACGACAACGCCGCTGCACCCGACCACCCGGTCCGGTCCAGCGGCGTCGTGGCACACCCGGACGGCGCCGAACCGCTCACGCGGAGGGGCACCGGCCGACTCGACCCGGGGCGCTCCCGCACCGGGCCCGGCGCCGCGCGATCACCGCATCATGTAGACGCTGTCCATGAATTCGATGATCTGCTGGTCCGTCAGCCGGTGGCCGTCGCGGTGGCCCATGGCCAGGTCGGCCTCGCTGATCATGCCCACCAACCGGTCGCCGTCGATCACCGGGATGCGCCGGATCTGGTGCTGCTCCATCTTCTTCAGCACCGCCTCCATGGAGTCGTCGGCGCGGACGCAGTGCAGGTGCCCGGCCAGCTCCATGGCGGTCATGTCCGCCGGCTCCTTGCCCTCGGCGATACATCGGACCACGATGTCGCGGTCGGTGATGATGCCCTTCAGCTTCTGGTCGTCGCCGCAGATCGGGAGAGCGCCGACGTTCATGTCCCGCATCATCATGGCGGCTTCGGCGAGCGTCTGGTCGGCGCGGATGCACTGGGCACCGGTATGCATGATCTCTCGGGCAGTGGTCACTGGGACTCCTTCGCAGGTCTTCCCCCCGAGCACCGGCTGTTCCGGTGCGCTCACCATAAGCAACACCCCGGGCGCCCGCGAGCCAGCACGGCGGCGCCCCCGGCCCGCCGGGACCGGCACCGGACCGATACTGGGGGCGTGACGCAGGACCTCCCCGACCCGGTCGACGAGTCCGTACGGGCCCGGCCCACCGGCGCGCTGCGCCCGTACGTGGCCTGGTACTCCGGCTACCGCCAGCGCGGCCTGGCACCCGCCGTGCACCGGGGCCTGCCGTCCCCGTACCTGACCTTCGTCCTCACCCTGGACGAGCCGCTGACCGTCGCCGGGCACCCGGATCCGGCCCAGCCCGGCGGCGACTACGCCACCCTGCTCGGCGGGCTGCACACCTCGCCCGCCCTGATCACCCACGACGGGCGGCAGTCCGGCGTCCAGATCGCCGTCCACCCGCTGGCCGCCCGGGCCCTGCTCGGCCTGCCGGCCGGGGAGTTGGCAGGCCTGGACGTGCCCGCGGACGCCGTGCTGGGGCGGGCGAGCGGGCGGCTCCAGGAGGAGCTCCAGCTGGCCGCCGGCTGGCCGGAGCGGTTCGCAGCCCTGGACGGCGCGCTGCTGCGGGCCGCCCGTCCCTCCGGGCGGGTGCCGCCCGAGGTCGTCCGCGCCTGGTCCGAGCTGCGGCGCAGTGGCGGGTCGCTCCCGGTGTCGGCGCTGGCGCGGGAGACCGGATGGAGCAGCCGGCACCTGCGGAGCCGGTTCCGCCACGAGACCGGGCTGACCCCGAAGGCCGCCGCCCGGGTGATCCGGTTCGACCGCGCCCGGCACCTGCTGGCCGCTGCGGGCCCGGCGCCCCGGCTGGCGGAGCTGGCGGCCCGCTGCGGCTACTTCGACCAGGCCCACCTGGCCCGCGAGTTCCGCGCGCTGGCCGGGTGCGCGCCCAGCCTCTGGCTGGCCGAGGAGGGCCCGGACGCGGCGAAGTTCCGAAACGTCCAAGGCGGCCCGGGGGCGGCGGCGCCAGAGTGGGGGTCGTGAGAGGGACCCGAACCGCCCCGAGGAGGCAGATCCCCATGAACGACAAGACTCCCGCCCCGCAGGTCTGGCCCAGCCTGCGCGCCCGCGACGCCCGTGCCCTGATCCGCTTCCTGGTGGAGGCCTTCGGCTTCGAGGAGGTCGTCGCGTACGGCGAGGGCGAGTTCGTCGCGCACGCCGAGCTGGCCTGGCCGGAGGGCGGGGGCGTGATGCTGGGCTCCGACCGGCCCGAGGCCGAGGGCGGCGAGCCCTGCCCCGGGCAGCCGGGCGCCTTCAGCGCGTACGTGGTCACGGCGGAGCCGGACGCCCTGCACGCGCGGGCCGTGGCCGCCGGGGCCCGGATCACCAAGGAGCTGCACGAGACCGAGTACGGCTCGCGGGACTTCGCGGCCGCCGACCCGGAGGGCAACCAGTGGTACTTCGGCACCTACCCGGGCTCGCCGCGCCCGTCGGCCGGCTGAGGCGGTGGCCGCGGTGACGGCCGGGGGGCCGGCGGGGCCCCCTACGGGGGTGGCGGGCCCCGTCGACCGGCTGCGGGCGCTCTGCCTGGCGCTGCCGGGGGTGTCCGAGCGGGTCAGCCACGGGGAGCCGACCTGGTTCGCCGGGGCCGGGCGGCGGGCCCGGGTGTTCGTGATGCTCGCCGACCACCACCACGACGACCGCCTCGCCTTCTGGTGCCCGGCTCCGGCGGGCGCCCAGGAGTTCCTGGTCGCCGAGGCGCCGGAGCGGTACTTCCGACCTCCGTACGTGGGCCACCGCGGTTGGGTCGGGGTGCGTCTCGACGGGCCGCCGGTCGACTGGGCCCGGATCGAGGACCACGTCGGGGACGCGTACGCGCTGGTGACGGGGCTCCGTTGACGGGCTCACAGAACTTTTAGGTCGACTGACCTATTCTTTCCCCATGAACCTCTCCCCGGACGTCCACGACCACCTGACCCACGATCCCGAGGGTCCCGTCCTGCTGGTCGGCGGCTACGGCACCGTCGGCGCCGAGCTGGCCCGGCTGGCGGCGCCCGACTGGCCCCTGCTGCTGACCGGCCGCTCCGAGCAGCGCGGGGCCGCGCTCGCCCAGGAGCTCGGGCAGCCGGCCGGCACCCCCGCCGTCACCGTCCGCCGCTGGGACCTCGCCGACCCGGCGCCCTTCGACGCCGCCGTCCGCGCCGTGGTGGGGGTGGTCAACGACCCGGACGACCGCGTGCTGCGGGCCGCCGTCCGGGCCGGTGTGCCGTTCGTGGACGTGACCCGCTGGACGGCCCGGCTCCAGCGGGCCGCCACGGTGGCGGCGCTGCTGCGCCCGAGCAGCCCCGTGCTGCTCTCCTCCGCCTGGATGGGCGGGGTCACCAGCCTGGTCGCGGCCGCCCTGGCGGAGCGGCTCGGCGGCGCCGAGCGGGTCGAGACCGCCATCCGCTGGGACCTCGCGGACCGGGCCGGCGCCGACTCGGTGGAGTTCATGGACCGGCTCGGCCTGGACTACGAGGTGGTCCGGGACGGCCGCCGCCGGTCGGTGGCCCCGCTCAGCGGGCCGCGCACCGTACGGATCGGTGACGACGCCACCAAGGTCGCCGGGATCGACACACCGGAGCAGTTCACCCTCCCCCTCACGCTCGGTACGACCACCGCCACCACCCGGATCGGCTTCAGCTCCCCGCTCAGCACCGCGGCGCTGCTGGCCGCCAAGCACACCGGACTCTTCCGCTGGGGCCGGGGCGACCGCTGGGAGCCGGCCCGGCGCGCCCTGCTGTACTCGCCCGGCGAGGGCGGCGTGGCCCGGTTGCGGATCGACGTCGGGCACGGCGGGGCCGGGCTGGGAGCGGTGGTCGAGGACCGCTCCGGGCAGGCGCACCTGACGGCGGTCGGCGCCCTGCTGGGCCTGCGACGGGTGCTCGGGACGGACGGCGCGCCGGCTCCGGTCGGGGTGGCGTTCCCCGAGCAGACGCCCCGCCCGGGGCGGGTCCTGGCCGACCTCGCGGCCCTGGGCGTCACGGTCGACGTCCGGAGCGAGCGGGCGGCGGTGGCGGCGTGAGCGGCAAGGGCGAGCAGCGGCGCGCGGAACTCCTGGACGCGGCCGAGGACCTGCTGGTGACCGCGGGCGGCACCGAGCTGTCGATGCGGGCGGTCGCGGCGGCGGCCGGGGTCCGGCTGGGGCATCTGCAGTACTACTTCCCGACGCATGCCGCGCTGGTGGCGGCCGTCCTGGGTCGGGTGCTCACCCGGTCCGCCGAGCGGCTGGCACCTCTGCTCGCCCCGGCGGACCCGGCGGCGACGGCGGACCAGGCGGGCGCCGGGGCGGCCGAGGCCGCCGACCGGACGGCACAGGCGCTGATCAGCGCCCTGCTGGCCGAGCAGGAGGACGCCCGGCTGGTGCGGCTGTTCGCCGAGGTCTGGGCCTTCGCCGCCCGGGACGAGGCGGTGGCGGACGCCGTCCGCGCCTTCTACGCCGACTACCGGGCCCGGATCGCGGCCTTCCTCGCCGACCGCCGGCCCGACCTGCCGGAGGCCGTCGTCCAGGGCCGCGCCCAGGTGTTCCTGATGCTGGTCGAGGGCGCCTCGCTGTTCCGCTCCGGCCTCGCCGGGGTGCGCGAGCCGGCCGCCGACGAGGAGCTGCTCCGGACGGCCCGTAGCCTGCTCGCGCCGTAGCGGGCGGGCGGGCAGACTGGCTGCGCGGGCCCGGCGAACGGGCGCGCGGTCCCGGCGCAGCTCGGAGGCGGCCATGCCGCAGATGGTGGTGGACGGGCGCACGATCGCCCTCTCGCACCTGGACAAGGTGTACTACCCGCGCACCGGCACGCTGAAGGGGGACGTGCTGCGCTACTACGCGGCCGTGCACACCGTGCTGCTGCCCCATCTGCAGGACCGTCCGGTCTCCTTCCTGCGCTGTCCGGAGGGGGTCGAGGGCGAGGCGTTCATCGCCAAGAACCCGCCCGCCGGGACACCCCGCTGGGTCCGCACCGTGGAGGTGCCGAGCAGCTCCGGGGACCTCCGGCAGGTGGTGCTGGACGACGGTGCGGCGCTGCTCTGGGCGGCCAACCTGGGCTGTCTGGAGCTGCACGTGCCGCAGTGGCACGCCGCCGCGCCCGGGCTGGCGGACCGGCTGGTGCTGGACCTCGACCCGGGCGAGGGCGCGTCGGTGCTGACCTGCCGGACGGTGGCCGGGCTACTGCGCGAGCGGCTGGCGGCGGACGGCCTCGACTGCTGGGTGAAGACCTCCGGTTCCAAGGGGCTGCACCTGCTGGTGCCGCTGGAGCCGACGCCCAGCAGCAAGGTCTCCGCCTACGCCAAGGCCCTCGCGGCCGCGCTGGAGGCGGCCCATCCGGACCTGGTGGTGCACACCATGGCCAAGGCGCGCCGGGCCGGGCGGGTCCTGGTGGACTGGTCGCAGAACAACGGCAAGAAGACCACCGCCGCGCCCTACACCCTGCGGGCTCGGCCCCGGCCCACGGTGTCCACGCCGGTCTCCTGGGCGGAGCTGGAGGCGGCCGGCTCGACGGCGGACCTGACCTTCGACCTCACCGAACTCCCGGACCGGCTGGCGGAGTTCGGGGACCTGCTCGCGCCGCTCCTGGACGGCGGACGGGCCCGCCCGCTCCCCCCGCCGGCGTCGGCGCCGTCGTCGCCGGACGAGCCACCGACCGGCCGCAGCGACCCGCCGCGCAGCAGCACCCGCACGCGCACCGCCACCGGTAGCGGCACCGACACCGATAGCGGCACCGGCTCCCCGGTGGTGCTGGAGCCGCCCGTCGAGGTGATGCGCCCGGCCGCCGTGAACGCCGTCCCGCCGTCCGACGGTCTCGGCGGCTCCGGCGTGCAGTACGAGCTGAAACTGGACGGCTTCCGCTGTGTGGCCTTCGCCCGCGGGGAGCGCCCGGCGTTCCTGCAGTCCCGGTCCGGGCGGGACCTCGGCGCGGAGTTCCCCCCGATCGCCGCCGCCGTGGCCCGGCTGCCCGCCGGGCTGGTGCTGGACGCGGAGCTGGTCGCCTGGCGGGACGGCAGGTTCGCCTTCGAGGAGCTGCTGCGCACCCGGGAGGGCCGGGCGTCGGACGGGGTGGCGCTCGGGCTGGTCGCCTTCGACCTGCTCGCGCTGCCCGGGCGCGACGTCCGCCGGCTGCCGCTCACCGACCGGCGCCGGCTGCTGCTGGCCGCGCTCGACGGCGTCCCGCCGCCGGTCCAGCCGGTGCTGGCCACCACCGACCGGACGGAGGCGCTGAGCTGGATGGAGCAGCTGGCCGACACCGGCGTCGAAGGGCTGGTCTGCAAGGCCGCCGGCTCGGCCTACCGGGCGCGCGGCGCCGGCCGGCTCTGGGTCAAGTACCGGCGCAGCGACACCGTCGACGCGACCGTCCGGGCGGTCGTCGGAACGGCCGCCCGGCCGCAGGCGCTGGTCCTGGAGCTGGACGACGGCCCGGTGCTGCTCTCCACGCCCCGGCTCACGGCGGTGCAGGCGCGGCAGGTGGCGGAGGCGGTGGACGGCCTGCTGGGCGCACCGGTGCGCGACCCGGACCACGGCAGCCTGCGGCCGCTGACCGGCCCGCTGCGGGCGGAGGTGACCGTCACCGGCCGGCCGCCGGCGGCCACCTTCGTCCGGCTGCGGGGCGACTGATCCGCGCGCCCGGGGCCGGCATCACCCCCGGGGCGGCCGGCCGCCCCCGCGCGCCTCGACGACGGCGGGCGGGGGCAGGGCGCGGACGTGCGCCCGGGGGCAGTCCAGGTGGACCACCAGCTCCAGGTGGTCGATCCGGGCCACCAGGGCGACCGGCACCGGGACCCGGAAGCCCGGCACCCACGCCCCGGCATCGACCAGCAGCCGGTCGCCGGTGTCCCGCTCGACCCGCCCGAGCGGACCGTCGGTGCCCTCGACCTCGTAGCCGACCAGGGTCTGGTCGGCGGCATGGTGGGAGCCCGGGCGGTACTCCCGCAGTTCGGTGGTCATGGTGCTCACGCCTCCGGCCGGTCCCACGGCCGGCGCTCACGGCCCTCGGGCCGGTCCCGCCCGTCCGGGCGTTCCCGCCCCTCGGGGCGGTCGCCGCCCAGCAGGCCCTCCGGGGGGATCCCGGCCGCGCGACGGCGCCGCCGCAGCAGCAGCGCCACCACGGCCGCGACGGCCACGCTGACCGTCCAGACCAGTACCACGGCGGTCAGTACGGGCACGGTCGGGGTGCGCACGCCGATGCTCAGGCAGATCGCGGACATCACCAGCGCCGTCATCACCACCCCGGCGGGCAGCCGGTGCCACAGGCGACTCAGCCCGCCCCGGACCCGCCCCGGCTGTTTGACCCCCATCGTGCTCAACCGCCGGTTCAGGCGGGCGTCCTGGCGCAGATCGCTCTCGATCTCCTCCAGGAGACGCCGCTCCCGTCCGCTCAACGCGGGTCCGTCCATCTCGGTCACCTCCGACGCTTCCGGTGACGCCGTCCTCGTCTCCGGGCGGATGCCCGGTCGGGGTGTACGTCAACCGCTCCGGCCGGCCGGTGCGGCCGGAGCCGTCGGGCGGCAGTCGCCGAAGGCCCGGGGCCGGGCCAACAGGCTGTCGTCCAACACGCGCAACAGGGCGGCGGCGTCGCGGTGCACCTCGACCGCGCCGGCCGCCCGCAGCTCGGACCGCGGTCCGGCGTCGCCCGCCACGGCGACGCACGGGACCCGCGCGCGACGCGCCATCAGCACCTCGCGCAGGCTCGCGGCGACCACCACCGCGTGCTCGGGCCTGCCGTCGACCAGGCCGAGGGCCGCCCGGACGGGCTCGTCACCCGGGGCCGCCAGGGCCAGGACCGGTACCTCGGTCGGCCCGGGCCCCATCACCAGGACCGTCCAGCCTCGCGCCGCGCACTCGTGCAGCAACGCTTCGGAGCCGGGTGACGCGGTGCGCCAGTCGGTACCGAAGAGTGCCGCCGAGATGACCGTCATGGCCCACCGTCCCCGTTCCGCACCGCGCACGGACGCGCCCTTCCAGACTAGGCCCGTACCCCCGCCGCGCGCCCGGGCACGGCTGCGCCGGGGCCGGACCGGGAGGACCGGTCAGCGCAGCGGCGGCTCGGGATCGGTGGCGAGGCGGGCGTGCAGGTGCTCGTCCTGGTAGCCGCCGTCGCCGTAGTGGTGGGAGGCGCGCAGGGTGCCCTCGGCGGGGTAGCCGCAGCGCTCGGCCACCCGGCAGGAGGTGTCGTTGCCGACCGCGTGGGCGATCTCGATCCGGCGGGTGCCGGCCGTGGCGATGCCCCAGCCGGTGACGGCCCGGACGGCCCGGGTCGCGACGCCGCGCCCGCGGGCGGCCGGGAGCAGCCAGTAGCCGATCATCGCGAGCCCGTCGGCGCGGTCGACCCAGCGGAGCGCGCAGTTGCCGAGCAGCGTGCCGCCGGCGGCGCCGACCACCGCGAAGGCGGCCGTGGCGCCGTCGGCCCAGCCCGCGTCGCAGCGGTCCAGGTAGGCCTCGGCCCCGGCCGGGTCGGTGGCGCGGAGCGGGTTCCACCGGGCGATCTCCGGATCGGCGGCGGCGGCCAGCAGCCCGGGCACCACCCCGCCCCGGACGTCGGTCAGCCGGCCCCAGGGGTGGAGCTGGATGTCGCCCAGGTCGAGGATCACGGCGGTGAAGCCGCGCCGGTCGGGGGTGGTCTCAGTGGTACTCATCGGGCCTTCCTATCCCGGACCGGGTGGGCGCGCCAACGAATTTCGCGCCCGGCCGGGCCTCCCGGCGGCGGAGGCCCGGCGGGCGGCTCCGGCGGGCGTCAGATCCGGGCGAGGTACCCGTGGTCGACGAGCCAGAGCACGTTCAGCCGGGCCGGCCCGTCCGGCACGAGCCCGGCGTCGAGCTGGTACTGGAGGCCGAGACCGGGCTGGCCGAACCACGGCGCGATCGGGCCGGCGTGCACCTTGAACGGCTTGAGCACCTGGTAGTCGTGGTAGTTGCAGCTCGGCGCCGGGGTGCTGTCGAGGCTCTGCGGGGGGATCGAGCGGCTGGCGTAGGGCAGGCCCTCGGGGGCGAGGAAGGCGCCGTACTCGCTGCCGTAGCGGTCGATGTTCTGGTTCGGGTACAGGGTGACCTCGACCTCGACCGGGGTGCCGTCGGGGAGGGTGAGGTAGCCGTCGGCCGGCGGGTAGATCCAGCCCGGGCCGCCGTTGTTCGCGGTGGCGCCGTAGTAGGTGGCGAGGAACGTGTCCTCGGGGAGGCCGCCGGTGCGCCGGTAGCCGATCAGCTCGCGGCCGACCGGGCCGGTGCGCGGCAGGTCCTCGGGGCCGAGGCGGGGGTCGCCGTGGTGGTCGGCCGCCGAGCACGCGTCGGAGGGGGTGGCTTCGGCCGGGTCGGCGGCGGACGCCGGAACGGCGGGGGCGAGCAGGGCCACCACCGCGGTGAGCGGCGCGAGGAGCAGGCGAAGGCGAAGGTGCACGGTGTCTCCGTCGGATCGGCGTCGGTGCGGACCGGAGGATGGTCGGTCACCCTCCGTGTCCGGGTCGCCACCCAGACAAACGGATCACCTGACCCCCCGTCAACCGGAACGGCCCACGACACCACCCGTCCCACCGGATCCGGCCAACCGGCGCCCGCCCGGCCCTGGGGGCGCGCAGACTGGAGGGTCACGCCCCCGGGGCGACCGGCCGTCGGTCAGCGGCTGCTGGGTGCCAGCTTGCCGAGGGCGTGCACCACCCTGTCGAGGGCGTCGCGGGAGTTCGGCTCGGTGAGGTTGACCATCAGCCGGAAGGCCACCTTCAGCAGGGCCGGGTGGCCGAGGCCGAGCACACCGGCGGCGCCGAGCAGCCGGGGGCGGCCGAGCACGTCGGCGACGAGCCGGCCGAGCGCGAAGTAGCCGTCGTAGGCGGAGCGCAAGGCCTGCGGGTAGCCGCGCAGGGCGAGTTCGCGGCCGCGGTCGGTGCGCCGGGCCAGCGCCTGGACGACCGTCTCGGCGGCGTACCGGCCGGACTCCATCGCGTAGGCGATGCCCTCGCCGGTCGCCGGGCTGACCGTCCCGCCCGCGTCGCCGACCAGCAACAGGCCGTCGGCGTAGTGGGGTTGGCGGTTGAGGCCCATCGGGAGGGCGGAGCCCCGGACGGGCTCGGTGACGCCCTCGGGGGTGTAGCCGTACTCGGGCGGCAGCGCGGCGCACCAGCGCCGCAGCAGGTCGCGCCAGTCGAGTTCGCCGGCCACCGCGGCGGTGTCCAGCACGCCGAGGCCGACGTTGGCGGTGCCGTCGCCCATCCCGAACACCCAGGCGTAGCCCGGCAGCAGGCGTCGCGCCGGGTCCTTCGGGTCGCGCAGGTCGAGCCAGGCCTCCAGGTAGCGGTCCTGGTGCCGCGGGGTGGTGAAGTACGTCCGGTAGGCGACGCCCATCGCGCGGTCGGTGCGGCGGTAGCGCTTCATGGCGAGGGAGAGCCTGGTGGAGTTCCCGTCGGCGGCGACCACCAGCGGCGCGCGGTAGTCGACGGGCCGCCGGTCCTCCCCCAGCCGGGCGGTCACACCGGTGATCCGGCCGGTCCTCTCGTCGACCAACGGGCCCGCCACATTGGCGTGTTCGACCAGCCGGGCACCCGCCGAGGCGGCCCGGCGGGCGAGCAGCTCGTCGAAGTCCGCCCGCCGCCGGACGAGTCCGAAGGAGGGGAAGGCCGACAGCTGCGGCCAGTCCAGCTCCAGCGTGCGCCGGCCGGAGACCAGGCGCAGCCCCCGGTTGTGCAGCCAGCCGGCCTCCTCCGAGACATCGATGCCGAGGTCGACCAGCTGCTTGGTGGCACGGGGTGTCAGGCCGTCGCCGCAGACCTTCTCCCGGGGGAAGGAGGACTTCTCCAGCAGCAGCACGTCGAGCCCGGTCCGCGCGAGGTGGTAGGCGGCGGTGGAGCCCGCCGGGCCGGCGCCGACCACGATCACGTCGGCGCCGTCCTCCGGGCGGCCGGTGGCACCGGCGGCGGGCAACTGCTGCTCTGGGCCTGGCATCTCGCACTCCCACGTGGTCATCGGATCGGCTGCGGACTCAGCGGACTCAGCGGTCTCAGACGATAGGGACAGCGGCCACCGTGCCGCGCCCCGACACGCGGGCCCCGCCCCGATCGCCGGTCGTTGCGGCCATCGGGGCGGGGTCGGCGCCACCGCGTCAGAGGCCGCCGTTGACCACCGCGCTGGAGACCGCGCCGAAGCGGACGTTCCACTTGTCGAGGATCTTGTCGTACTCGCCGCCGCGGATCACCTGGTCCAGCGCCTTGGCGACGGCGTCCCGCAGGGCGGTGTTGTCCTTGGCGACGGTGATGCCGTAGGGGCCGGACTGCAGGAAATGCGTGTTGGCCAGCTGGAACACTCCGGCCCGGCCCGGCTGGGTGGTGTTGTACTGGGCCACCGGGTAGTCGTTCAGATCGGCGACCGCGGCGCCGGAGGCCACCTCGGCGAGCGCCTGCTCGTCGGTGTCGAAGCGGTGGATCTGCAGGGTCTTGCCGATCCGCAGGCAGGCCGCGGTCTGCCGGCCGGCCAGTTCGTCCTGGACGGTGCCGCGCTGGACGGCGACGGTCCGGCCGCAGAGGCTGTCCAGCGTGGTGAGGTTCAGCTGGTTGCCGGCCTTGACCACCATCGAGGTGCCGGTGGCGAAGTAGTCGACGAAGTCCACGCCGGGGTCGGCCTGGTGCCCGTCGTCGGCGGCGCCGAGCTGGCGCTGCTTGGTGTCGATGACGGCCGACATCGCCAGGTCGAGCTGCTTGGCCTGGACGGCCGGGATGAGCTTGTCGAACGGCATGTCGGTGAATTCGACCCGGAGGCCGAGGTGGGAGCCGATCGCCCTGGCGAGCTCCGGGTCCAGCCCGGCGGGCTCGCCGGCCGGGTCCTTGAAGTCGACCGGCGGGTAGGTCAGGTACGAGCCGATCTTGAGCACTCCGGCGTCCCTGACGGCCTTGGGGAGGCGGGCGCGGAGGTCCTGCTGGCTGCCGGGCTGGGCGACGGGGGCGCTGCCGCAGCCGGAGAGCAGCAGCCCGCCCGCGCCGAGCGCGGCGGCGCGCAGCGGTACCCGGGAGCGGGTGCGGGAGCGGGCGGTCGGGGAGGTGGGGTTCGGTCCGGACGGGGGTACGGCGAAACGGGTGCGGTGCATCGCGGTGCGTCTTCTTCGCAGGTGAGGGGGAGCAGGCAGGGAGACGCCGCGCCGGAATGGCTGCCGGGGTACGGAGCGCGGACCTCGTCGCCGTGTGCCCAGTCGGGCCACCCTGGGGTAAGGGGGTGGCCGGTCGGCGGAGGTCCGCCGTCGGGGGCGGTCCGGGCCATCCTCGCACGCCGCCCCGGCGGGCCCGGGCGGCGGGTGGGCGGACGGCGGCCCGGCGGACGTGCGGAAGGCGGTCCGGCGACGCCCTTCGTCGCCGGACCGCCGGTTCCGCCCGCTTCGGCCCGCTCCCGCCCGGTCCCCGCCCGCTCAGGGATTGATCGCGAGCACCACGTACGCCGC
Organism: Kitasatospora sp. NPDC028961; assembly: GCF_055564815.1. Lineage (NCBI taxonomy): Bacteria > Bacillati > Actinomycetota > Actinomycetes > Kitasatosporales > Streptomycetaceae > Kitasatospora > Kitasatospora sp. NPDC028961. The sequence goes on from NZ_JBVHVO010000041.1 coordinate 12,114, forward strand.
CAGCACCGAGAGGTGGACGGCGCCCTGCAGCGGCGTCGCGCGGCGCGGGATGACGGTGAGCGTGCCGACCGCGACGGTCAGCACGAGCAGCACCAGGTGCGTCGGCCCGAGGCCCAGCTCCAGCGGCCCCGGGAGCCAGGCGGAGGCGATCGCGACGGCCGGGATGGTCAGGCCGATGCTCGCCAGCGCCGAGCCGAGCGCCAGGTTGAGGCTGGTCTGCACCCGGTTGCGCAGGGCCGAGCGCAGCGCCGCGATGGTCTCCGGCAGCAGCACCAGCAGGGCGATCACCACGCCCACCACGGAGGACGGCAGCCCGGCCGAGTAGACGGCGGACTCGATGGTCGGCGAGACGCCCTTGGCCAGGCCCACCACCGAGATCAGCGCCACCGCCAGCAGGGCCAGGCTGACCCGGGTCGCGCGCATGGTCGGCGGATCGGCGTGGTCCTCCTCGTCGAGCACCTTTCCCTCGGGGGTGACCGGCAGGAAGTAGTCCCGGTGGCGGAAGGTCAGGGTGGCCACGAACAGCCCGTACAGCACCAGCGAGGCGGCCGCCGCGAAGGCCAGCTGGGCGGGCGCGAACTGCGGTCCCGGCGAGCTGGTGGTGAAGGTCGGCAGCACCAGGCTGAGCGTGGCGAGGGTGCCGATGGTGGCCAGCGCCGCGCCGGTGCCCTCGGCGTTGAACACCGCCACCCGGTACTTGATCGCGGCCACCAGGATGGAGAGGCCGAGGATGCCGTTGCAGGTGATCATCACGGCGGCGAACACGGTGTCCCGGGCGAGCGTCGCGGCCTTGTCCCCGCCGTCCGCCATCAGGGTCACGATCAGCGCCACCTCGATGACGGTGACCGCGACCGCCAGCACCAGCGAGCCGAACGGCTCCCCCACCCGGTGCGCCACCACCTCGGCGTGGTGCACCGCGGCGAGCACCGCGCCGGCCAGGAAGCAGGCCATCACGCCCACCACCCAGCCGGGCAGGTCGCGGTGCCAGGTGAGGACAAGGACGACGAACGACACCACCGGGACGACGACGGTCCACTGCGTGGTGGCCGCGCGGAGCTTCGTGATCATGCGGCCGAGCATCGCATTCCCGGGGCCCGGTAGCCGGGCAACCCCGCCGGTGGGGCGGCACGGATGTGGTCGGGGTCATACCGTGTCCGAACCGTTCCGGGCCGCTCAGCCCCCGTACTCCGCGAGGTAGCCGAGCACCCTCGCGACGTGCGGCTTCACCCGGTCGGGGACGCCGCCCGCGTCGGCGACGGTCTTGTCGCTGGTCCGGTAGCCGGCGGTGATCAGGGCCGGGAGGTCCCGGGTGTAGCCGCGGCGCTTGAGCTGCTGGTCGAGCCAGCAGACGTAGTTGCCCATCGAGACGATCGCGTCGGCCGGGTCCATGTAGTCCTTGGTGCCGTCGTGGTCGCCGTCCTGCGCCCAGGCGTTGAAGACGGTGGGCGTCCACATCGCGACGCCGTACTCGCCGGTCTCCGGGCGGGCGGCCTCCGGGTCGAAGCCGCTCTCGGCCTTGAGCATGGCCGCCAGCAGGGCGGGGGTGATCTCGGGCTCGGGGCAGCGCCGGGCGGCGTCCTGGATCGGGCTGCGCAGCGCCTCGGGGATGTCGGAGCCCGCCGGGATCCCCCCGGCCGGGGCCAGGGCGGCGGTCGCCGAGGGTGGCGCCTGCGCCGCTCCCCCGGAGGGCGGGCCACCGGACGCTGGCGCGGTCGGTGCACCCGGCGCCAATCCTGCCGATGCCCGGCCGGACGCCCGGTCGGACGCCCGGTCGGACGCCCGGTCGGACTGCTCAGGGCCGCCCGCGAGCAGCAGCACGGCGGCGACCAGCGCGGCCGGACCGGCCCCGGCGAGCAGCCGGCGAGCGCGCTCCGGGCGCGGCGCCCGTACCGGGCCGCGCGCCCCCGGCGCGCCGGCGGGCCCGGGCGCCGCCGCCGCGAGCAGCGCGACCCCCAGGGCGGCGAGGTCCACCCGCCCCCGCTCCGCCCGGTCCGCGGTCAGGCAGGCCGCGACGGCCGGGCGCCAGCGCGCGGGCAGCGCGTCGTCCAGCCGCAACGGCGCCACGCCGCGCGCGTAGGCCTGCGCGGCGAGCGCGCGGGCCCGGGCGGTCGCCCCGAGGAACGGGTGCAGCCCGCCGGTGAGCAGCTGGTGGGCGAGCACGCCGAAGGCCCAGATGTCGGCGCTCGGCCGCACCGCGACACCGCGCGCACCGGTGCGCTGGGACCACCACTCGGGCGGCACGTGGTCGGGCGAGCCGAGCGGCGGGGCGTAGGCGTGGGTGCCCTCCAGTTCGGCGGTGAGGCCGAAGTCGGCGAGCCGGGCGGTGCCGTCCGGCATCAGCAGGATGTTGCCGGGCTTGAGGTCGCCGTGCACCCAGCCCGCGGCGTGCATGTGGGCGAGCCCGGCGCAGACCCCGGCCAGGATCCGCTCGGCGTCGGGGACGGGCGTGTGCGGCCGGGCGGCGGCGAGGACGTCCTGGAGGCTGCGCTCGGCGCGTTCCATCACCAGCGCCAGTGCGCCGTCGAGCCCCGGGTGCGCGGGGTCGGCGACGGTGAGGACGGCGAGCGTGCGGATCAGGTTCGGGTGGTCCGCGCGTCGGCCGAACCGCATCTCGCTGCGCGCGAGCTGCGCCATGGTGCGGCGCTGGCCGGGGCTGAGCCGGGCCGGGCAGAGGAACTTGACCGCGAGGTCGGCCGGTCCGCCGCCCGGCCGGTGGGCGGCGTAGACGCTGCCCCAGGCACCGGCGCCGAGCGGCTCGGCGATGCGGTACCCGGCCACCGTGTAGCCGGCCGGGACGTCGAGGTGCGGCGGGCCGGGCCGGGCGGGCGCGGGCACCGCGGATCAGCCGCCCCGCCGGGGTGGGAGCAGGGCCAGGTGCTCCTCCCGGACGAGGTCGAACCGCAGGGCCAGCGCGACGAGCTCCTCCCGCTTGCCACCGGCCCGGGCGGCGTCGTCCGGCGCCTTGTCCGGCGTCTCGCGCAGCCGTAGCTTGGTGGCCACCAGGTAGTCGATGTGGTAGTTGACGGCGGATCGGGTGAGCCCCCGGCAGGAGGGCAGCGAACGCAGCCGGGCCAGCACGTCGGTGACCCCGGGGACGACGGCGGCGGACGGCGAGCGCAGTCGCGGCTCACAGAGGGCGAGCAGGACGAGGAAGTACTTGGACGTCGGGTCGAGGGCGAACGGACTGACCGTCATCTCGCCCTCGGACGCTGCCGGTTCGCCCTCCAGGTAGGCGTGCTGGGGTGCGAACACCTTGAAGGCGACCGGCTCGCCGAGGGCCGGCAGGAGCACCCGGGAGAACTCGAAGGGCACCGGTGCGCCGAGCCGGCCGGGAGCCACCTTGACGTGCTCGCCCGCCCCTTCGAGGTTCTCCACCACGTACGTCGCGGAGGTGCTGAAGTTGGAGAGCCGCCAGTAGTCCTCGGCGGCCGTGACCTCGCCGGCCCGGCGCGAGACGCCCTGGTCGGTGAGGGGGATGGCGGGCGGGCGGCCGGGCTCGCCGCGCCCGAACTCCGCGACCTCGCCCGGGCCCAGGTGCAGCAGCGCGGGCCTGCCGGGCGGTGCGGAGCGCCCACCGGGCGGGCCGGGCCGCGCGCCGATCGGTGCGGGCCGCCCGCCGGGCGGGGCTTTCGGGCGGGGTTCGGGCAGTTGCACGATGACCGTGTCCACGCAGGCCACCTCCGTAGGTCGCGTCGATCGTAGCCGTCCGAACGGCTTCGCGCCGGTCCGCCACCCGTACGAGTGAACGCCAGGGCGGCGCGGGGCCGCCGGGCCCGTCGGGGCGTCAACCGGACTGTCCCGACGTCGACTTGGCGAGCCCGCGGACCGGCTCACGACGGGGTCGGCCGGGCCGGTCGCCGACGCGCCGCACGGGGCGCCCTCCGGGCCGGCCCGCCCCGCCGCCCGGGGCCGCTCACGACCGGAGGCCGATCCGCCGGTTGCGGTGCGTAGTTGAACGGTCACCTTGAGTGTGACGCAGCACACATATGGCATGCCCATGAAATGTGCAAGACTCATCCCACGGAGTGAGATTCCCTTGATTTCCAAGGAGGTTCATATCATGCGCGCTCGGATCGCAGCCCTGATGGTCGCGGTGGCAGGGATCACGGCGTCGATGGCCACCCCGGCCTCGGCGGCGTCGACGACGAACGGGACCGGTGAGGTGGCGTGTATCGCCGCCGCCAACCGGCCCTGCGTATGGCTGGAGAAGGACGGCGGAGGAGTCGTCGGGGTGGCGCACGTCTCGCCGGCCTCCTCGACACAGCTGACGGTGGTTCAGGTCGAGGTCAGGACGCAGCGGGCCTGGGGCAGCCCATGGGTCACCGTCGCGTCCGCGACCACCGTCACCAAGGGGTACGCCAAGGCCGTGACGCCGCGCGTGGTCACCGGGGATCTCAAGATGATCTGCGCGGTCGGCGGCCCGGCCCTGGAGGCCGAGCACCAGGTGACCACCTGCACCGCCCCCTTCTGATCCACCGGAGAACCCCCCGGTGCCCCGCCACGCGTCGCCGGGACGCCGGTCGCCGGGGAGTACGGGGAGCACGGGGACTACGGGGGATCCGTGAGCCGGGGCCGTCGGGCCCCTCTCCGGGGCCGGCCGCCGGGTCCGCAACCGGCGGCCGGCCCACCCCCGCGCGGCGCACCCGCATACCGGTGGACCGGCTCCACCCGCTCTCCGGTACCACCGGCGGCCACTCAGGAGACTCCCGGCCCGCACTCGGGCCGGGCGCGCGCCGACAATGCGCCAACCTGCCCCCCGAAACCCGCCCGCCGTGCACAACCCTCTTCGGAGCATGGGATTTTGCACTATCTTGGCAATTCGGGGAGCGGGGCGGGCCGCCCACCCGGCAGAGGTGCGCCCGTGCGGGCGGACGCTGCCCGTGTGCCATGCCCGACTCCCGCCGCCGCAGCGCCGATGGCAGTCGCTCACGGCAGTGCTCACGGGGAGAAGGGGGAGCGTGTCGATGCCCGAGGGGACCACGCGTGCGACCGGGGCCGGTAACGGTCCGAGCAGCAGAGGCGCCGGCCCGACGACCGGGGCCGCGCCGCCACCGGTCGGGGCGGCCGACCCGACCGGCGGGGCCGGAGCCGCCGCTCCCCCGCCCGGCCGGCTCGCCGGGCGCCGGAGCAGCGTCGACGCCGCGCTGCGCAACTCCCCGCTGCAGCCGCTGTTCCGGCTCGCCGCCACCCGCCGTCTCGCCGTCCTCGCCTACCACGGCGTGGACGACCCGCGGACCTTCGCGCTCCAGATGGCCCGCCTGGTCCGGATCGCCCGCCCGATCTCGCTGCCCCGGGTCGAGCAGGCCGTCCGCTCCGGCCGTCCGCTGCCGCCCCGCAGCGTGCTGGTCACCTTCGACGACGGCGATCGGACGGTGCTCACCGAGGCCCTGCCCGTGCTGACCCGGCTCCGGATCCCGGCCGCCGCCTTCGTGGTCACCGAACTCATCGACGGCGACCGGCCGTTCTGGTGGTCCGAGGCCGCGTTCCTGGCCTCCTGCGGCGGCACCGCGCGCAGCCTGGCCGGCTGCCCGCCCGGCGCGGTGGTGCGCCGGCTGAAGACCCTGCCCGACCGCGACCGCCGCACCGCCCTCGCCGAACTGCGCGAGAGCGCCCGGGCCCGCGCGCCCCGGCAGGAGCAGCTCACCCGGCACGACCTGCTGACGCTCCACCGCTCCGGGGTGGCGATCGGCAACCACACCGTCGGCCACCCCTGCCTCGACCAGTGCGAGGACGACACCCTCCGGGACGAGATCACCACCGCCCACCACGCGCTCACCGGCTGGCTCGACGGCGAGGAACCCACCGCCTTCGCGTACCCCAACGGCAACCTCGACCAGCGCGCCGAGCCCGTGCTGCGCCGGCTCGGCTACCGGGTCGGCTTCCTGTTCGACCACCGGCACGACCGGCTGCTGCCCGGACGCCCGCTGCGGATCAGCCGGCTCCGGGTGAACTCCACCACGAGCCGGGACAGGTTCGACACCATTCTCTCGGGGCTGCACCCGGCCGTGCACCGGTTGCGCGGCGGCGCCTGAACACCACCTGGGGGGCGGGGCGTTGGAGATCACGGCGAACAGTGCGGTCGGTGCGGCGTCCGGACCGGTCCGGTACCGGACGGCCGCGCTGCCGGCGCGGGTGCTGGACGGCTGGCGGGAGCTGGCGGCCGCCGATCCGGGTGGCTCCTGGTTCACCACGCCGGAGTGGGCGCTCTCCTGGTGGGAGACGCTGGGGGCACGGCAGGGCGGCGGCGAGGTCACCGTCTGGCGCGAGCCGGACGGCCGGGTGAGCGCCGTCGTACCGCTGCTGCGCACCCGGCGGCGGCTGCACCCGCGGGCGCCGCTGACCGTCCCCTGCCTGACGGTGCTGGGCTCCGGCCCCGGCGCGGCCGACCACTGCGGCGTCACCGTCGCACCCGAGCGACGGGCCGAGGTGGCCGCCTGGCTGGCCCGGCGCGCCCGGCGGGCGACCCTGCTGCTCACCGATCTCGACCCCGGCCAGGGCGGGTTGCTGCCCGCCGGTGCGGTCGAGGTCGGCCGCACCCCGTGCCCGCGGGTCGACCTCACCCCGGGTGCGGACGCGCTCGGCTCCCGCCAGTTCCGTGCCGACCTGCGCCGCTACGGCCGCAAGCTCGCCGCCGGGGGGATCACCTTCCGCTGGGTGGCGCCGGCCGTCGGGAACGGCGAACTCGCCGAGCGGATCGCCCTGTTGCACACCGTGCTCCGACTGCACCGGCTGCGCCGGTCCGCTCTCGGCCTGCCGACCACCTTCGACGAGGCCCGCGCACCGCTGCACGTGCGCCTGATCGAGCGCTCGGCCGCCACCGGTCGCGGCGAGGGCCCGGCCTTCCTGGTCGCCGAGCGCGCCGGGGAGGTGGTCGGCGCCCTCTACGGGTTCCGCTGGCGGGACACCTTCGCCTACTACCAGATCGGTTGGGACCAGGCCTGGGCGCCGCTGCGGCTCGGCACGGCGGTGATCGCCGAGGCCGTCCGGGCGGCCGCCGGACAGGGCCTGACCACCTTCGACTTCCTGCGCGGCACCGAGCCCTACAAGTACCGCTTCGGAGCTGAGGACCGCGAGGACGTGTCCTGGCTGGTGCCGCACGGTCTCTCCGGCGCGCTGTTCGGTCTCAAGTACCGGGCCAAGGAGGCCCGGCAGGGCTGACCTCGGCAACGTGCCTCCCTACCGCCGACCCTTCAGCCAGTCGGCGAGAGCCTCCAGGGCCGGGGCCGGGTCACGGCGGCCGATGCCGACCCGGAACCGGTCGGTCGGCGTCGGGGTGAGCTCGGAACGGTAGATGCTCGCCGGCAGCAGCAGCACACCGGCCTGCTCGACCAGCGCGGTGCAGAACGCCTCGACGCCGTCCGGTCCGAGGTAGCGCGGGTAGGCGACGCAGCCGCCGTCCGGGGCCCGCCAGTCGAACAGTTCGGCGTGCTCGGCGAAGAAGGCGTCGAAGAGCGGCAGGTTCGCGTCGATGATCGCGCGGTTGCGGGCCAGGATGTGCTCCCGGTTCCGGATCGCGATCCGGGCCAGGATCTCCCCGGGGGCCGAGTTGCAGATGGTGGTGTAATGCTTGGCGCGCTCCAGCCGGGAGCGCAACTCCCGGTCGCGGCAGGCGATCCAGCCGATCCGCAGGCCGGGCAGGCCGAGCGACTTGGAGGTGACGTTCAGCGACAGGGCGCGCTCGGAGAGGTCGGCGGCCTGCGGCAGGGTGCGGCCCGGGTCGCGCTCCAGGCCGCGGTAGACCTCGTCGCTGAAGAGCCGGATGCCGCGCTCGTCGCAGAGCCGGACCAGGCGGGTGAAGTCGTCGGCCCCGATGACCTTGCCGGTCGGGTTGTTGGGGAAGTTGACCGAGACGACCCGGGTGTTCGGGCGCAGCGCGGCCACCAGCTCGTCGAGGTCCAGCGCCCAGTCGCGCGCCGGGTCCAGCGCGACGCCGGTGACCTCGCAGAGGGAGAGCGGGATCGTCTCGGCGGACTGGTAGTTGGGGGTCAGCACGACGGCGTGGTCGTCGGGGCCGAGCAGCACCTGCATGGCGAGGTTGAGCGCCTCCTGGGCGCCGCCGAAGCAGATCACGTCGTCGGCGCCGACCTGCTCGTACATCCCGGCGACCGCCCGGCGCAGGGCCGGGTCACCGAAGGTCTCGGTGTAGCCGAGGGCCAGGGTGTCCCAGGCCTGCCGCTCCTCCTGGTCCGCCAGGGCGAGGAGTTCGGACATCGTCATGGTCTGCGCGTCGGAGGCGGTGAGGTGGTGGCGGGCGGTGAACTCCCAGCGGGAGAAGTAGGTTTCGAGCCGGAAGTCGGGGAGCGTGGTCATCACTGGTTCCTCTGCGGTGCGGTGGGCTCCGGTGCCCGTAGCCCGGTCCCGGACCGGGCTACGGCTCGGCCGGGTGTTCGGGTTCGGCCCCGGGTGCGGGTTCGGCCGGGCGTTCGGGTTCGGCCATGCGCTCGGGCTCGGCCATGCGCTCGGGCTCGGCCCGGAGTTCGGCGAGCAGGGCGTAGACGGTGGAACGCGAGACCTTGAGCGCGGTCGCCACGGCCGGCACCGCCCGGCGCACCGCGAGCACCCCGGCCCGGTCGAGTTCACGCAGGACGGCGAGCCGGTCCTCGCGGCCCAGCCGGTCCGGCGGGCGGCCGTGGGCGCGGACGTAGCCGCCGATGACGTCGTTCATCCGCTCCGTCCAGTCGCGCTCGAAGAGCGGCTCGGGCCGCGGCGCGGTGGGTGCGGCGAAGCCGGCCAGCAGGGCGGCGGCCTGCTCCAGCGGTCCCCGGTCGAGATTGACGCAGAGCACCGCCGAGGCCCGGCCGTCGTCGTCGCGCAGGACGGCGCTGACCGAGGAGAGGCGCCGACCGTCGGGCAGCAGCTTCTCGTACGGTCCGAGGACATCGGCCCCGTAGACCTCGGGCAGGGCAGGGGCCAGGTCGTCCAGCTCGCCGAGCAGCGAGGGGTCGCCGGGGGCGCGGCCGCTCATCGGGTGCCAGATCGCGAGCACCTCGTCCCGAACGGCGTCGTGCAGCACCACCTCGGCGTACGGCCCGAGCAGCAGGGCCACCGCCTGGCAGACGGGCGCCCAGGTCCGGACGCGTGGGTCAGAGGTCTCCGCGGTCATATCTGGACTGTACGTCCAGCCCGGACGTTCCGTCCAGAGCGACTGTGCGGGGCTGCCACCGCACGGGCGCGCCGGGCGCGGCGCGCCGAAACTCCGGGGGAATGGCCGCAGAATGGGCGCGCTCTCGAAAGGGCCCGGGGGTTCACCGTGCCCGGAACAATTCCGTCCGGACGGCGGCACCGATTCGGGAGGAAGCCGCGGGCAGGGAAATGACGAAGGCGAGGAGGTGAATCCACTCCTCGCCGCTACCAAGATATAGCGCACCCCCGGCCTTGCGGCAAGACCCCGGGGCCGCCGCACAATGGTCGACCTGGGCCGGGACCTGCGGCCCTGACGGATCGGCGCCCGTCCACCGCTCCCGGCGCGGGGGCCGCACGACGGCCGGAACTCCCGGCGCAGCTCGCGGACCCGGAAATCCGGCACGGGCCGGGGTGTACGCACCACCGGACGGGCGGCGGCCGACCGTCCGGAAATCCAATCTCGTTGAACGGGCGTTCTGATGATTGACGTGATCGTGGTCGGCGGCGGACCGACCGGCCTGATGCTGGCGACCGAATTGCGGCTGGCCGGAGTGGGGGTGGTGGTGCTGGAGCGGGCGACGGAGCCGGACGCCCGGTCGCGCGGGCGCGGCCTGCACACGCGCAGCGTCGAGATGATGGACCAGCGCGGTCTCCTGGACCGGTTCCTCGCCGCCGGCGAGAAGTTCCGGATCGGCGGCTTCTTCGGCGGCGTCCACAAGGCGTGGCCGGAGACGCTGGACACCGCCCACCCGTACGGACTCGCCGTCTCCCAGACGGCGACGGAACTGCTGCTCGCCGAGCGCGCCCACGAACTCGGGGCCGAGATCCGGCGCGGCCACGACGTGGTCGGACTGAGCCAGGACGAGGACGGGGTCGGCGTCGAGCTGGCGGACGGAACGCGGCTGCGCTCGCGCTACCTCGTGGGCTGCGACGGCGGCCGCAGTACGGTGCGCAAGCTGCTCGGCGTCGCCTTCCCCGGTGAGCCGACCACCGTCGATACGCTGCTGGGCGACATGGGGGCGGCCGAGGACCGGGCGACCATCGCGGCCGTCGTCGAGCAGGTCCGCGCGACCCAGCCACGGTTCGGCGTGGCCCCCGACGTCGACGGGCAGCAGGGCGTGTTCCGCATCATCGTGCCCGCCGCCGGGGTGGCCGAGGACCGGTCGGTCCCGCCGACCCTGGACGAGTTCAAGCAGCAGCTGCGGGCCTTCGCGGGCACCGACTTCGGTGTGCACTCGCCGCGTTGGCTCTCCCGGGTCGGCGACGCCACCCGGCAGGCCGAGCGCTACCGGGTCGGCCGGGCGCTGCTGGCCGGCGACGCCGCGCACATCCATCCGCCGACCGGCGGCCAGGGCCTGAACACCGGTATCCAGGACGCGTTCAACCTCGGCTGGAAGCTGGCCGCCACGGTCAACGGCTGGGCACCGGAGGGGCTGCTGGACAGCTACCACGCCGAACGCCACCCGGTGGGCGCCGCCGTGCTGGACAACACCCGGGCGCAGATCACGCTGCTGGGGACCTCCCCGGGCGCGACCGCGCTGCGGAGCCTGCTGTCCAGGCTGATGGACATCGAGGAGGTGAACCGCCAGGTGACCGGGATGATCACGGCGGTCGAGGTCCGCTACGACCTCGGCGGGGGCCATGACCTGGTCGGCCGGCGGCTGCGGGACGTCCGGCTGGCGGAGGGCCGGCTCTACGGGCTGATGCACGAGGGCCGGGGCCTGCTGCTCGACCGGACCGGGCGGCTCTCGGTGGCGGGCTGGGCGGACCGGGTCGACCGGGTCGCCGACACCGGCGCGCAGGTGGACGTGCCCGCGGCGCTGGTGCGGCCGGACGGCCACGTGGCCTGGGTCGGCGAGGACCAGGGCGAGTTGCGCGACCGGCTCGCCGAGTGGTTCGGCGCACCCGTCGGCTGAGCGCCGAAGCGGTGCACGGCGGCGCCGCCGACGCCCTCCCGAAGGGGAGCGCCGGCGGCGCCGGACTCACTTGCAGCTGATCAGCAGCGCGAGCGTGGCCGAGCAGGTGCGGGACGCGCGGTCGTTCGCCGCCACCGGGTCGGTGGGCGCGCTCGCGGTGCGAGCGGCGGTGACGGTGAAGGTCCGGCCGAGGTTGAGCAGGCCGACGTGGACCGTCACGTGCCGGGTGACGCTCGCCCCCTTCGCGAGCGGACCGGCGACCGCGCAGGTCAGCTTGCCCGCCGCGATCGTGCAGTCGGTCGAGGAGGCGGTGAAGCCGGCCGGCAGGTCGGCCGAGATCGTCGCCGAGGTCACCGTCTCCGGGCCCTGGTTGGTGACGGTGAGGATGTAGTCGACCCGCCCGGAGAACAGGCCGCCCACCGGGGTGGCGGCGAGCGAGACCGCGAGGTCGGCGGTGGGCGCGGTGTAGGTGAAGCGCCCGGCCGGGACGACGGCACTGGTACCGCCGGCCGTGGTGACCCGGACGTCGACGACCCCGGCCGCGGCGGCGGCGGGAGCGGTGGCGGTGCAGCCGGTCTCCGTGCACGAGACGGCGGTGGCGTTCCCGGCCGCGCCGAAGCTCACGGCGGTGGCGCCGTTCAGGCCGGTCCCGGTGATGGTGACCTTCGTCCCGCCCCCCTGCGGTCCGCTCGCCGGGCTGACCCCGGTGACGACCGGCACCGGCAGCGGGAAGCCGAGCACCGTCACGGCGTTCGCGGCGAAGTCGGCCAGGTAGCCGCGCCGCCCGTCCGGGGTGACGGCGAGCGCGTACGGGCTGGTGCCGACCGGCACCGTCGAGGTGACCTTGCGGTCCGCGGTGGCGATCACGCTCAGCGTGCCGTCACCATAGTTGGAGGCGTACGCCGACTTGCCGTCGGGCGAGAGCGCGACCGAGAACGGGTTGGCCCCGACCGTCACCGTGCCCACGACGGTGCGGCCCGCCGTGTCCAGCACGCTGACGGTGTCGTCACCGCCGTTGCCCGTCCAGAGGCGGGAGCCGTCGGCGCTCAGCGCCAGGCCGAAGACTCCGTGACCGACGGGGACGTCCGCGCTCACCGTGTTGCTCGCGGTGTCGATGACGTCCACCGCCTGCGCGCCCGAGGCGGCGACGTAGACGTGCGCCCCGTCGGGCGAGACGGCCACGCCGTGCGGCTCCGCGCCGACCGGGACGGTCGCGGTCACGGTGTTGCTCGCGGTGTCGATCACGCTCACGGTCGCCGCGCCGGCGCTGCTGACGTACGCGTGGGCGCCGTCCGGGGAGACGGCCACCCCGAAGGGCTCGGCGCCGACCGCGATGGTGGCCGCCACGGTGTTGCTCGCGGTGTCGACGACGCTGACCGCGTCGTCGAGCTGGTGGGTCAGATAGGCGTGCTGCCCGTCGGGGGACCAGGCCACGGCGTACGAGCCGCTACCGGCCGTGAAGGTGCCGGAGACCGCACCGGTGGCGGCGTCGAGCACGGTGACGGTGCCGCTGCTCTGGCTGGTCACGTACGCCCGGCTGCCGTCCGGCGCGAGTGCGACGCCCGCCGGGTAGGGCGCCACGGCGACGGTGGTCGTCACGACGGGCGCGGGCGCCGCGGCCCAGGCTGTGGCGGGCTGCACCAACAGCGCGGCCGTGGCCGCGCCGGTGGCGACCACGGCCGTCCAGGTGCGGCTCGGGGAACGGCTTATTCTCACGGGGGTCTGCTCCAGACTCGTCAGTACATCGGGGGAAGCGACCGGGTGCGGCGGCGGCTCCGCCACCGCACCGAGGCCGGACGAAGCGTAGAAGGCTGATTGACGGACCGTCATGAGTTGGCCGGGATTGTCGCCAAGTGTTTGGAATTGGTTGCCCTCCGTCGCCGACCCGGGCGGTCACCGCGGCGGCGGTGGCCGGGGGCCGCTCCGGCACCGGCGACCGGGCCCTCCGGCACCGGTGGCCGGGCCCTCCGGCAGCGGTGGCGGACCGGTGCCGGTCGGGCGCAGCCTGGAGGGAGGCGGTCAGGACGTCCCCGGGAGCGGTCATGGACGAGATCGACGTACTGGTGGTGGGTGCGGGCCCGGTCGGGCTGACGGCCGCGGCCGAGCTGCGCCGCCACGGGGTCGACTGCCGGATCATCGACCGGCTGGCCGTCCCCCAGCACTACGCCAAGGCCGTCGGCGTCCAGCCGCGCACCATGGAGGTGTGGGACGCCATGGGCCTGGTCGGCGCGGCGCTGAACGAGGCCGTACCGATGCACGGCCAGCTGCCCTTCGTGGACGGGCGGCCCGGTCCGCGGATCGAGCTCACGATGCCGCCCGACATCCCCTACGGCTTCGCCGCCCTCCCCCAGTACACGACGGAGCGGCTGCTCACCGAGCACCTCGCCGGGTACGGCACGCGGGTCGAGCGCGGCACCGAACTGCTCGCCCTCGATCAGGAGGCCGAGGCGGGCACCGGTGGCGCCGACGGGCCCGACGGCCGGGTCCTGGCCGTGCTCGCGACACCGTCCGGGCCGCGGGAGGTCCGGGCGCGCTACGTGATCGGCTGCGACGGCGCGCACAGCCTGGTCCGGAAGGCGGCGGGCCTGCGGTTCGAGGGCGACGCCTTCCCCGAGCAGTACATGCTGGGCGACGTCGAGGTCGACTGGGACCTCCCCGCCGGGTACGGCGTCCGCGCCACCCACCACGACGCCGAAGGCCGGGTCGACGACCTGCTGGTCTGCATCCCGCTCCCCGGCCGCAAGCGCTACCGGGTGTCGATGCTGGTCCCGGACGAACTGGCCGGCGCCGGGGCCCAGGACGGCGTCGCGCACGGGCTGGAGAGCGGAGCGGCCCCCGAACTGCGGCACATCCAGGCCGTGCTCGACCGGCTCTCGCCGCAGCCGACGCACGCCTCGGCGCTGCGCTGGTCCTCCACCTTCCGGATCAGCCACCGGCTGGTGGACCGCTACCGGGCCGGGCGGCTCTTCCTGGCCGGCGACGCCGCCCACATCCACCCGCCCACCGGCGCGCAGGGCATGAACACCGGCATCCAGGACGCCTACAACCTCGCGTGGAAGCTGGCGCTCGCCGTCCGGGGCGTCGGCGCCGCCGGCCTGCTCGACAGCTATCACGCCGAACGGCACCCGGTGGGCGTCGAGGTGGTCGGCCGGACGGTGCGCCACTCCCGGAGCGGCGTCCAGGCCGACCCCGGCTCGCCCGACATCCTCGACGCGGTGCTGCGGCGGGAGGCCCAGCTGCTGGTCGGCTACCCGGACAGCCCGCTGGTCGAGCCGAAGGGCGACGGCGGACCGGCCGGGTACGGGCACGGGCCCGGCTCCGGCGAACGGGCCCCCGACAGCCGGGGCTTGGCGCGCGACCTCGCGCACTACCCCGTCCGGCTGTTCGACCTGCTGCGCGGCCCGCGCCACACCCTGCTGTTCCACCTCGACGCGGCGACACCCGAGGAGCCGGTCACCACGTGTGCGGTCGCCGCCCTCTCCACGGCCCACGGGCTGCTGGACGTCTACGCGGTGCTCGCACCGGACGCGCCCGCGCCCCTGTGGCGGCTGCCGACCGCCCGGGACACCGGCGGCGAGTTCCGCAGCGCCTACGGGGCCCGCCCCGGCGAGGCCTTCCTGATCCGCCCCGACGGCTACCTCGCCGGACGCTTCCACCCGCCCACCCCGGACCGGCTGGCGACCTGCCTGCGCCGGACGTTCGGCACCGGGTGAGGGGGCGTCGGGGCGTCGGGGCGTCGGTCAGCCGATGAGGCGCTGCCACAGGACGTCCGGCGCGATGGTCGCCCGGTAGTCGAAGAAGAGGCTCAGCTCGCCGTTCTCACCGAGTTCACCGAGTTCACCGTCCTTGCCCGCGAGCGAGTCGAGCGACCGGTGCCGCATCGCGTCGTCCAGGAACCGCGGCTGTTCCCAGGGAGCGGAGAGCATCGCGATCGGCGCCGGCGCCGGCTTCCGCCGGCCATCGAACACCACCCAGCAGGCCATCTGCGGGAAGTACCCCGAGAGGGCGACCTGACGCACGAACTCGCCGAGCGTGGTGGCCCCGTCGGCCTCCAGGAGGGCTTCGTGGGGCGCGTCCACATCGTCCCCCATGGCAACACTGGCACGTGTGAGAGTGATTCGCATGGGGTCAGAGTAGCGACTATTCGTCACTCTGACGACAACCGAAACTCCCCACCTCGAACGCCCGCGACGAACGCCCGCCAGGCATCGGCCGAGAAGACGAGCACGGGACCCTGAGGGTCTTTGGAATCACGAACGGGCATGACTCCGCCATAGCCGTCCGCAACCTCCACGCAGCCACCCTGCCCATTGCTGTAGCTACTCTTCCGCCACCGGGCACCACTCAGGTCGACGAGCATCGCAGCCGAAGCCCTTCCTCAAGCACGGGATCACCACCCATCACCTTGAGGCTACCCACGCAGAGCGCCCTCCGATCGGATGCGATCGGAGGGCGCAGGGGACGGTCGATCAGACGGCGCCGAACTCGCCGACCTGGACGGCAGCGACGAACGACCGCCAGGCATCGGCTGCGAAGACGAGCGCAGGACCGTCAGAGTCCTTGGAGTCACGAACAGGCATGACCCCAGGGAACCCGGGCGCCACCTCGATGCAGTCGCCGCCCTGCTGGCTGTAGCTGGACTTCACCCACGCGGCGCGAGTCAAGTTGATGTCGGACATGCGGTTCCTTCCCGAGCAGCGCGAATCCATTCGAGAGTCGCCGTCTCGGCCAGCGCTCCCACCTGTAGTCGATCGTAGTGTCTCTTCCAAACTGTCAGTACGTCAGCATCGCGCTCAAGATGGCTTCGTCCCTCAGATTCCGAATAGCCCAACAAGGAATGATCGGGAAGCGTGAGAAGTCGCATAGGCAGGGCGAACGGCCTGTGCTCAGCCATGGCAAACGGGGCCACCTGAAGAATCACGTGACTCACGTCGAACTGCTGCTCCAAGAAACCGAGTTGCTCGTCCATCACGTCCCACCCACCGATCGGCCGCCGCAAGCAGCTCTCGTCGAGGACGGCATGCACGAGCGGAGGGCTGCTCCGCCGCAGCAACTGCTGACGAGTGAGCAGGAAGGTGACTCGCTCGTCCGCTTGCCTTTGCGTGATCGCTCCACGACGAACATCGGCCATGGCCAGGGCCGTTGCGTAGGCCTCGGTCTGGAACAGTCCAGGAACGACGCCTGATTCGAAGATCCGTATCTCGGCAGCCTTCGCTTCGTGGCTCGCATACTCGGGGAAGCCCTCCAGGAGCGCCGAGTGCTTGTTCTGCAGCCACATCAGCAGCAGCGTTCCTCCGGTCTCCAGCGCCTCGTCGGCCCTACGAGCGAACTTCTCACTCGGAGGCTCGCGCGTTGCAAGTTCAGCGTAGGAGACATAGGACGGGTCGAATCCGACCTTCTTCGCCAGCTGGGCCTGCGTAAGCCCCTTCACCTCTCGCGACCTGCGCAGTTGCACACCGAAGGGCGCCCACGGGCCTGATGTCGGGTCAAGTTGCCTGCGGTTAACCATGTCCCACCAACTTGTGGATCATCAGCATCAAATTCAGATCTCGGGCTGATCCTGCACCAACGAGGGTCATCATAAACACGAGCCGTAAGGGACTCGACGCACAGAGCTACCAAGGAGCCCGCATGCCCAGCCGCCCCCGCACGCCCGCCTACCAGCCCCAGATCGGCGAAGTCGTCCGCGACCGGGCCCACCGCTCCCCCAACGGGCAGCCCGCCGAAGGCGTCTACATGGACACCCTCGGCGGCGCCGCCTACCTGCGGCCCGAAGCCGGCGGCTGCGAGTGGACCACCCGGCCCGAGGACCTCCAGCGACTCGACCAGCCCCGCCACCTCCCCGTCCAGCACCCGAGCCCGCCCCGCGCGAACAGCGCGGCGTGAGCCCGGCGTCCAGGCTCCTCGCGGTCACCCTCACCATCCCCGCGCTCAGCGCCGGAGCCGGCGCCCTCGCCTGCCGACCCATCCGCGACGGGCCGCTCACCCCCCGACTCCTCGTCTTCGGCCTCATCCTCACCACCGGCATCGTCGCCGCACTCCCCGCCGCCTACACCTGGCGACTCCAACCCCCTCCACCCCAGGAGCGCACCATGCTCTACCCCCTGCCCGAGATCCTCACCAACCCGCCCCGCCGACGCCTCGGCCACCAGACCCTCGCCCTCGACCCCGACGGCGCCGTCCTCCTCGTCGCCACCACCCACCAGAACGGCCTCACCCTCCCCGGCGGAAGCGCCGAACGCAACGAACTCCCCCACCTCGCCGCCCGCCGTCACACCGAGACCGAAACCGGCCTCGTCCTCCCCCTGCGCAGCATCCTCGCCACCGACTACACCGACGCCCGACTCCTCCCCGAAGCCATCGACTTCGTCTACTGGGGCGGCCGCCTCACCCGCGCCCAACAAGCCACCACCACCCACCACCGCCCCCCGCGCCACATCACCGGCCTCCACTTCATCCACCCCGACCACCTCGCCGACACCATGGACCCCGACCAGCACCACCGCGTCACCCAAGCCCTCGACGCCCTCACCCGCGGCGCCCACCTCCCCTTCCTCCTCCGCGGCATCCCCGCCGAATAGCAGCCGCCAGCGGGCTACTCCCGGCCGTAGGGGCTGTGCATCGTCAGGAAGCGGATCTCCAGGTCGCTGGCCAGATAGTCCATCCGCCGCTCCCAGAAGGCGCTCAGGTGCGGCAGGGCCAGGTGGGCGTCGAGGTCGGCCTGGCTTCGCCACGCCTCGTAGAACACGAAGACGCCGGGCTCCTCGCGGTCCTCGTGGAAGTGGTACTCCAGGCAGCCCGGCTCCTGCCGGGTGGGGGCCACGAAGGAGAGCAGCAACTCCTTCAGCTCCGCAGCCCGTTCGGGCTTCGGGCGGGCGATGCCGACGAGCGTGACCAGCTGATCCATGCGAACTCTCCCTCATGCAAGGTACGATAAATCTCGTACCTTGAGGACGGTACCCCTGCCGAAAGGTACGATTCAAGCCGTACCTGAGGGAGGTCACCCATGCCCGACGAGGAAGGGCACCCGGCCGTCGAGGAGATCGAGCTCGGCAAGGTGCTGGCGGCGCTCGCCGACCCGCTGCGCCGCCGAGTGGTCCGCGAGCTGGCCTGCTCCCCGGACGGCACCGCGCGCACCTGTAGCTCCTTCGCGCTGCCCGTCTCGAAGGCCACCGTCACCCACCACTTCCGGGCGCTGCGCGAGGCCGGCCTGATCCGGCAGGTCGACCGGGGGAACAGCCGGATGGCCGCCCTCCGCCGGACCGACATCGACGCCCGCTTCCCCGGCCTGCTCGCCCTCCTCACCGCCGAGGCGCAGGCCCCCGGCGACGGCTGACGGTCCGGTGCCCACAGAACGCGGTGCACAGGAAGTCGGTATGGCCGACTTCCTGTGCACGCCCGGGCGTTCCCCCGGACCCACAGGGTGCCGTCACCCCGGAAGGGACCGGCCGGGGCGACCGGTCCGCATAGCCCCGCCCTACGATGGCCGGATGCCCGAAGAACCGATGCGCTTCCCGCCCCGGCCCCTCCGCGACGTGCAGGCGCGGTACCTCCGGCAGGCCGGCGGGTGCGGCGGCGGGGCGGCGATAGTGACGGTCGACTTCGAGCCGTGCACCGGCCCCACCCGCTTCGAGCTCACCCTCCCGGACGACGTCCGGTTCCGCTTCGGCCCCGCCGGCGGCGACGAGGACTACCGCGAGGTCTTCACCCTCCTCGAAGCACTCGACGAGGGCATGCGCGAGGCGCTGGCCGAGGACGGGCGGATCACCGTCCACTGCCGGGCCGTGCTGCGGTACATGGTCGTCCACCCCGTCGACTCCCACCCCCGCGCGTTTCGTGAAGCAGGGCGGCTCGCCGCACGCAAGGCCCTGGAACAGGTCTTCGGCACCTCCTGACACCGCCGGAGCGGCAGCCCGAGCACGAGAAGTCGGCCGACCCGACTTCTCGTGGGTAATGTGTGTGCCCCAGCAGACCGGGGTGAGTCCGAGCGAGGTAGCGACGTGGAACCGGCGGGGGACGGCACGACACACGACCAGGCGTCGCCGAGCGTTCGCAACGACCTCTCCGGCCGGGTCACCGGGGCAGCCGTTCAGGCGGGGGACATCCACGGCGGCGTGAACGTCGTGGTGGTGAACGCGGCACCGGAGAGCGGCCCTCCCGACGAGGCCGTCGCCGAGGCGCTGCGGAAGTCCTCGCACCGCTGGCGAGCGCGTTTCTCCAGCGTCGATCTGGTCAACCTGCCGCGGATCGCGATGCTCTCGGACGGCAGCGCGATCCTCGGCGCGGCGAGGAACGCGGAGCTCGACACCACCAAGCCGTTCCGGGGCCAGGGGCTGGCCCCCGGGCTCTTCGTCTCCCAGGTCAGACCGTTGTTCGAGACGTGGGACGCCGAGTCGGCGACCAGGCTCTGCGAGAGCACGATCGACCACGTGCACCGCGGCCTGCTGGTCTCCTTCGAAGCGCGGATGCGCTGCCGCAATCCCCCGACGATGCCTCCGTCGGAGCCCACCGGAGTCCTCGCGAAGGACCCTCACCTCCACTTCGACATCGGCGGACGCGGCGTCGTCATCACCTTCGACCCGCACTGGCTCACGACGGCCACCGCTTCGGGCACGCTCCACGACGCCGCGCGGAACCCGCTGGTCTACTCCGGCCTCGGTACCGTGGCGGCGGTCCTGGACGACGGCACGATCCGCGTCTCCGCGCTCGTCTTCGGCCAGCCGGAGACCCCGTTCCAGTCACACCTCAAACACATGGGCGCGTCCACGTTGCGCACGCCGGCCGGACTCACCGCCGCCGATTTCCGCAACGAGTTCTCCACCCGCCCCGGGGAAGGGGTCGCCGTTCCCCGCACCCGAGAAGGAACTGCCGTGAGCCGTACGGGTATCGCCCTGCTCTTCGACGAGGACCGGGTGATCCCGGGCCAGATCGACCGCGCCGTGCTGACCCAGTCGACCAGGATCGCCCCGGAGTACCGTCGCGACCTCGGCGTGGCCGTCGCGAGCCTGTCACCGGGGCCCGCATTCGCCGTGGGAGCCACCCCGGGCGACATCGCCGCGCACCTGCTCGCCCGCACGCCCCCGCTCTGGAAGTCCCTCACCGTCCCGGGGCTCACCGCGCTGATCCGTTCGCGCAACCTCGCCGTGTCGACCGTCACCGGGCTCACGAGGGGGCAGCTCAGTGACCTCGACGAGTTGATGCGGGCGGAGGTGCCGAGCTATCTCGGTGGCGTCGAGCTGGACAGGGCCCTGCCGATGCAGGGGGAACTCCTTCCGCAGTGCGACCAGTACCACGTGGTGGGCGCCGAACTCCGGTTGGTCTACACCGCTGCGGGCCGGTATCTCGACGAGGCCAACGGCGAGGACCTCGACCGGCCACTGGCCGAGTGGCGGGACACCGGACTCTTCCGAACCGTGGTCTGGGAGGAGGACACCCGTCGGTCGGAGGCGGAGGAGGCCGAGGCCGCGTTCCTCCTCCGCGACTGGCTCGGCGGGCGGACCGAATAGCCGGGGAAGCGCACCCGGCCGCCGAGGAGAGCGAGCTCGGCAAGGCGCCGTCGGCGCTCGCCGGCCGTGTGCGGTCGGCGAGCGCCGAATACACGCGGGCCGACCGGGAAGTCGGCCCCGCCGACTTCCCACTCCCCCGACTCGGTGTCAGGACCACCCGAGGCCGACGCTGGCGGCGGCCGACAGGTCGGGATCGCGGCCGGAGCAAGGGTGCCGAGGGCACCTCCCGGCCGAAGGCCGGGGAGCCCGGCCGACCCGGCAGAGCTCCACGGGACACGAGCCGCGCCTGTCCGTAGCCGCGCCGCGCGCGCCATCCGCGAGGCACCCGGCCCCCGTCGGCGGGCGCGGGCGCGGGGGTGCGAGGGTAGGGCACGTGAACCAGACGATCATGGCAGCCGCCCGCGAACGGGCCGCCGGACACCGGCGGCGGTTCGACCTCCGTTTCGAGGCCTACTTCGCCTCCCTGCCGGAGCGCCTCGACACGCCGCCGCTCAGCCGCTTCACCCCCCGCTGCCTGGAGCTGCTGCGGGACCTCTCGCTGCGCGGCGGCAAGCGGCTGCGGGTCGCCCTGCTGTACGAGGCCGCCCGGCTGGTGACCACCGAGCCGGTGCCCGGTCTGACGGAGGCCGCGCTGAGCATCGAACTGCTCCAGACGCACGGGCTCGTCCACGACGACATCATCGACGACGCGCCGGTACGCCGGGGCGGCCCCTCCACCTACTACGCCTACCGCGAGGAGTTCCCGGCGGCGGACCGCACCGCGCTGGGCCTGGCCGTCCTGGCCGGGGACCTCGCCGCCTTCCTCTCGATGCGCGTCCTGCTGGAGGCGGACGTCCCCGCCGAGCTGCGCCAGGCGATGCTGGAGGTGCAGCTGAACGCCGCCGCGGAGACGGTCACCGGCCAGATCGTCGACCTCGAACGCGACTTCCGGGCGCTTCCGGAGGAGGAGTTCCTGCACACCGTCTGCGAGTACAAGTCCACCCGCTACTCCGTCCTCGCCCCACTGCGGCTGGGCCTGCTGGCGGCCGGCGAGGACGTGGCCGCGCACGACGCGCGCCTGCGCCGGTACGCGACGCTGGTCGGCATCGGCGGCCAGCTGCGCGACGACTACCTCGACCTGTTCGCCGACGAGGCGGCCACCGGCAAGTCCACCGGCGCCGACCTCCGGTCCGGCCGCCGCAGCTACGCCGTGAGTGCCCTGCTCGCCGCCGCGGACGACGCGCAGCGGGCCGTGGTGGAGTCCGCGCTCGGCGATCCGGACTGCTCCGCGGCGACGGTCGGGCGCGTCCGCGAGCTGGCCCGGTCGCTGGGCGTGGACGGCAGGCTCCGCGCCGACATCCGCCGCTGCGCCGAGGCCGCCGCCGGGGAGGCCTCGGGCTGGCGCCCGCACTGGCGCGAGGAGGCGGTGACCTTCTTCGAGGGCCTCCCGCTGTCCAACGTGCTGCCGGCCGGGTGAGCGCAGCAGGCGAGCGCAGCGGGTGCCCCGGGCGGCCCCGGCCGAACTCGCGGCCGCCGGGCACTCACGCGTCACCCCCGGCAAGGGCGACAATCGTGGCATAACGGTACAGATGTACCGGCCAGACCGTATCGTGCCAAGGACGGCCGCGGGCGATCGCCGCAAGGGCAGACCCGAGGGCAGCCGGCCGGAGGCAGCCGGACACCCCGGGTACGGGGGCGCGGTTGCCGCACGACACAACACCGGACAAGGGGGCACCACGGGGTGGTCGAGCCGCAGCTGACACCCGAGGTCTTCGACCGGGCGATCGTGGCGATCGCCCTGACCGCGGGCCGGGAACACCGCCTGGTCTACCGCAACGACGCCTTCCGCGAGCTGTTCGGGCCGCGGTCGATCGGCGTCCCCGTCCGGGAGCTGTTCGCCGAACCCGGGGTGGAGCGGTTCTTCGAGACGCTCGACAACGTCCTCGCCGACGGCACCGCCCGCCAGGTGACCACGCCCCGGACGGTGGAACGGCCCGGGGACGGTGACGGCGACCACCGGCACTTCGTCTACAGCTGCTCCCCGATCTCCTCCCGCTTCGGCCCCGGCATCCTGATCGCCGCGATCGACACCACCACCGAGGTGCACGCCGCCCAGCAGGCGGAACAGCTCTCCACCGACCGCCTGCGCACCCTGGAGCGGTACGAGGCGCTGATCTCCGCCGTCTCCCAGCTGGTCTGGATCATCCGCGCGGACGGCAGCATGGCCGAGCTCGTGCCCGGCTGGCAGCGGCTCACCGGGCAGCCCTGGCGGGAGACCATGGACGAGGCCTGGTTCGAGCTCATCCACCCCCGGGACCGCGCCGGGCTGGCCGAGCAGTGGCTGAAGGCGGCGGCCGCCGAGCCGACCATGTTCGAGCACTCCTTCCGGGTGCGCACCGTCACCGGGGAGTACCGGCACGTCTCCGCCCGCGCGGTACCGATCGTCCGCGAGGGCCGGCCGGTGGAGTGGGTCGGGGCCACCTCCGACATCGAGGACCGCTGGCGCAACCGGCTGCGCGAGCGGCTGCTCGCCGGGGCCCTCGCGGTGACCGAGACCGCCCGCCCGGACGACGCCTTCGCCGCCGTCGCGGACCTCGTCGTCCCGGAGCTCACCGACGCCTGCACGGTGTTCCTGCTCTCCACCCGCGAGCACACCACCCGGCCCGACGAGATCCTCGGCACCCGGATCGCCTCCACCGCCCGGCCCGGCCTGCCTCCGCTGCCCGCGCTGCGCCAGCAGAGCTACCGGCTCGGGCCGGCCGCCCTGCGGGTCGTCGCCCGCCAGGCCCCCGCGCTCCTGACCTTCCCGGTCGGCGAGATCCCCCCGGGCGTCGTCCCCCGGGAGTCGGCCCAGTGGCTCACCCGGGCCCGCGCCACCAGTCTCACCCTGCTGCCGATCGTCATCGACGGCATCACCGTCGCCCTCGCCGCCGCGGCCGGCTGCGAGGACACCCCGCCGCCCGGCCGACCGGACATCGACCTGCTCCAGGACGTCCTCCAGCGCGCCCAGGCCACGCTGCGCCAGACCCTGGAGCTCCAGCGCACCCGGCAGGTGGCACTCGTCCTCCAACGGGCGCTGCTCACCGCCCCGCCGGTCGTCCTCGGCGCCGAGCTCGCCGCCCGCTACCAGCCCGGCAACCGGGCGGCCGAGGTCGGCGGCGACTGGTACGACGCCTTCCTGCTGCCCGACGGCTCGCTCGCCCTGACCATCGGCGACGTGGCCGGGCACGACCTCACCGCGGCCACCACCATGGGGCAGCTGCGCAGCATGCTGCGGTCGGTCGCCTACAACCGCACCCATCTGCACACCCCGGCCGACACCCTCGCCGCGCTCGACACGGCCGCCGACGGCCTCGGCGTGGCCGCCTTCGCCACCGCCGTCCACCTGAACCTGACCCGGGTCGACGACGGCTGGCGGATGACCTGGTCGAACGCCGGGCACCCGCCGCCACTGCTGGTACCCGCCTCGGGCGAGCCGCGCTTCCTGGTGACCGAGGAGACCGACGTGCCGCTCTGCGTGGCCCCCGCCGAGCCGCGCCACACCCACAGCACCGAGATCGCGCCCGGGGACACCGTGCTCCTCTACACCGACGGGCTGGTCGAGGTGCCCGGGGAGAACCTGACCGTCGGCCTGGACCGGCTGGCGCAGGCGGCGGGCGCGGTCGGCCACCGGCCGCTGGACGAACTCTGCGACCACGTGCTCGCCCAGGTCGCCGAGACCCGGGACGACATCGCCCTGCTGGCCTTCCGCGCACTGGCCGCGCCGCCCGTCTGAGGCCGGCGCGGCTCGGGTGCCGCCCGGGTACCGGTCTCGGGTACCGTGCTCAGGCGCTGCTGCCGGGTGCCGCGCTCAACTGCCGCGCGGGAAGGACCGCTTCACGGTGCCCTTGGTGTCGGCGGAGAGGTAGCCGCCGCCGTACTCGCCGGACAGGTAGACCTTGATGCTGGGCGTGCCGTCGGAGCTGTCCGGACCGATGATGAGGTAACGGCTGGTCGGGTTGGGGACGTTGAGGGTGTCCTGGGCCTTCTGGAGCAGGGCCGGGATGATGTCCCAGTCGTAGCTCCGCAGGTCGACGGTCTTCTGACGGGACGTCATGGTGCCGCCCGGGGTGCGGGTGACCTTGCCGTCGCGGTAGTTGAGCCGGTCGAACACCGTCGGGTCGGCCGCGGTCGGCCCCTCGGCGCTCGCGTAGGTGGGGTAGACGGTGAGCTGGGTGATCTTGGAATCCGCCAGCGACGGGCGGAAGGCCTCGACCGTCGTGCGGACCCCGGCCGGGGTGAGGAAGTCCGGGGGCACGGCGGACGGGGGCGCGGTCTTGGCCGTCACCGACGGGGCGGCGACCGGCTCGGGCGCGGTCGAAGCGGCGGGGGTGGTGGGGCCCGTGCTGCCGGTCGCCGCCGGGCCGGACGCCGACGGGCCCGGGGCGGCGCCCGCGCCGTTCTCGGCGCCCGAGTCGGGCAGGAGGGTCCAGGTGAGGGCACCCGCCAGTGCGACGGCGACGACCGAGAGGGTGACCGCCCGCGCCCGCCCGCCCCGAGGCTCCGGGGCCGCCGGGCCGGGCGTGGTCGTGCCGGTCGGGACGGCGTCCGCCGGGACCGCGTCGACCGGGTGCCCGGGGAAGCCGGGGCGGCCCGGCCCGGTGGCGCCGGGGTGACCGAACGTGTCGGCCGGGGCGGCGCCGTACCCGTGGCCGCCGCCGTACCCGGGACCGCCGTTACCGCCCCCGCTGTCGTACCCGGATCCGGGCGCGGATCCGGTCCAGGCGTTCATCGCCGGGTCGGTACCGGGCCACGGGGTCGACACGGGCCGCGGGAGGTCGAGACCCGTCGGCGACCAGGCCACCGGACCGCCGGCCGGACCCGGGGCGGCCCCGGCCTCCGCGGCCGCGAGCGCCTGGTCGAGCTGCTCCGCGTTCGGCCGGACCGCCGGATCCCTGGCGAGCACGGCCGCCAGCACCGGGGCGAGCTGCCCCGCCCGCGCCGGCGGCGGCAGCGGCTCGTCCAGGACGGCCGCGAGGGTGGCGAGCGTGGTGGCGCGGCGCAGCGGGTGGTGGCCCTCGACCGCGACGTACAGCATCATGCCGAGCGACCACAGGTCGGACGACGGGTTGCCCTCCGCCCCGCGGATCCGCTCGGGGGCGATGTACTCGGGCGAGCCGATCAGGGCCCCGGTGCTGGTGAGGGCGGTGGCGCCCTGCATGGCGGCGATGCCGAAGTCGGTGAGGACGGGCGTGCCGTCCGGGCGCAGCAGTACGTTTCCGGGCTTGACGTCGCGGTGCTGGATGCCGGCGGCGTGGGCGGCGCGCAGGGCGGAGAGCACGCCGCGGCCGATCCGGGCCGCCTCGGGCACGGTGAGCGGGCCGTGGGAGAGCCGGTCGGCGAGGCTGCCGCCGGTGACCAGCTCCATCACGAGCCAGGGGTGCGGATGGTCGGCGGTGTCGACGATGTGATGGATGATCACCACGTTCGGGTGCTGGAGCCGCGCCAGGGAGCGCGCCTCGCGGAGCACCCGCTCGCGCAGCTCCAGCGCGTCCTCGGGGTTGGCGGCCGCCATCGCCGGGTCGGGCGGGCGGACCTCCTTGAGCGCCACCTCGCGGTGGAGCGCGTTGTCCCGGGCGCGCCAGACCAGGCCCATGCCTCCGCCGCCGAGTCGTTGCAGCAGCTCGAACCGGCCGTCGATGAGCCGTGCGTCCGACCCGTCAGCGTTCATGCCCGTCATCGTAGGAGACGCCGCCGACACGCCGGTGGCCGGGACGGCCCGCACCCGCTTCTCCCAGGTCGCGGGCGAGCGGGCGGGTGCGAACGGCCCGCCAGGGAGCGCCGGTTACCGGTCAGGCGGTGGTCCGCACGCCGTCCAGGGCGATGGCCAGGACGCGGTCGCGCTGCTCCTCGTCGGGGAACGCGACCGAGCTGACCCCCGAGACGAGGCGCAGCAGGTCGTCGATGGACATGTCCGCCCGCGCCACCCCCGCGTCCTGCGCGCGCCTGAGCAGCGGTGCGCTCGCCTCGAACATCGACTGCCGGCAGGCCAGGAAGATGTCCGACTCCTCCCCCTCCAGCGCCTCGCGGATCGCCCGCTTGGTCAGGGTGTAGGCGACGAACCTGCGCAGCCAGCCGGTCAGCGCCTCCCAGGGCGACTCGCCCGACAACTCCCCTGCGGCCAGGCTCAGTTCGTTGACTTCGTTGGCGTAGACCGTCTCGAAGAGGTGCCGACGGGTGGGGAAGTTGCGGTAGAGGGTGCCGATGCCGACGCCGGCCCGCCGGGCGATGTCCTCCAGCGAGGCCTCGGCGCCGTGCTCGGCGAAGGCCTCGCGGGCGGCGACCAGCAGCGCGTCGAAGTTGCGCGCGGCATCGGCGCGGCGCGGGCGCTGGGCCGCCACAAACTCGCCGACCACGACCTGTTCCGTCACTGGGGCTCTCTTTTCGGACACCGGGTTGAAGCGGAGGTACGCCTCCGCTAATCTGGAGGCATGCCTCAACTTTAGCAGTGAGGTCCTGTCCCCGCCCCTGCCGGCACACCCGGTGGAGGCACCAGCACGTCCGTCGATCCGGCACCGGATCCCGAGCACACCCGCCGGCCCGCGCCGTACGCACCGGCCCCGTTGGCCCGTTCTCCAAACCCCTCCCACTTCGCCGCGCGTCCGGCGGTACGCACCACAGCTCCGACCGCACCGGCACCGGCACCGCACAGCGCGCGCCACCCAGCACACAGCGCACGACGCAGCACGGCCACGCACCACGCAGCACGCACGCCAGCACCACGCACACCGCTTCCGCCCGCAGCCCGTGGGCGCGCTCCCCTTGCGCGCCCCATGCCCCGAGAAGGTTCGATGAGCCGCCCGTCCAATCGCCTCACCTTCGGCGTCCTCGCGACCGGCGCGGGCGTGTTCGCCCTGCTCCAGTCGCTGATCACGCCCGCCCTGCCCACCGTCCAGCACGCGATGAACACCTCGCAGGCCACCGTCACCTGGGTGATGACCGCCTACCTGCTCTCCGCCTCGATCTTCACGCCGATCCTCGGCCGGGTGGGCGACCTGGTCGGCAAGAAGCGCACCCTGGTCGCCGCGCTCGGCGCGCTCCTGGTGGGCTGCCTGGTCGCCGCCCTGGCTCCCAACATCACCGTCCTGATCATCGCCCGGGTCATCCAGGGCATCGCCGGCGCGCTCTTCCCGCTGTCCTTCGGCATCATCCGCGACGAGTTCCCCGCCTCCCGGGTGGCGACCGGCATCAGCAACCTGTCCGCCGTCATCGCGGTGGGCAGCGGCCTCGGCATGGTCCTGGCCGGACCGATCGTCGGCGCGCTGGACTACCGCTGGCTCTTCTGGTTCCCGGTGATCATCGTCGCCGTCACCGCCGTGATCGCCCAGCGCTACGTCCCGGAGTCGCCCAAGCGCGCCGAGGGCGCCGACGGCGCGGGCAGTGTCAACTGGCTCGGCGCCGTCCTCCTCTCCGGCTGGCTGGTGGCCCTGCTGCTGCCCATCAGCCAGGCCTCGAAGTGGGGTTGGGGCTCCTTCGGGGTGATCGGCCTGCTGGTCGCGGCCGTCGTCCTGTTCGGCCTCTGGGCCCTGGTCGAGGCCCGCTCGCGCAACCCGCTGATCGACCTGCGGATCATGCGCCTCCCGGCGGTCTGGACGACCAACACCGCCGCCCTGCTCTTCGGCGGCGGCATGTACGCGGTCTGGGCCTTCCTCCCCGGCTTCGCGCAGACGCCGACCTCGGCCGGCTACGGCTTCGGGTCGAGCATCACCGGCGCGGGGCTGCTGATGCTGCCCATGCTGGTCACCATGTTCGTGGCCGGGATCCTCAGCGGGCGCCTCGCCGGCCGGTTCCCCGCCAAGGCCCAGCTGACCGCGGGCGCCGTCTTCGGCTCGGCCGCCTGCGCGATGCTCGCCGCCTGGCACGACCGGCCGTGGCAGGTCGCCCTGGCGGCGGGGGTCTTCGGGCTCGGCATCGGCCTCGCCTTCGCCTCGATGAGCAACCTCATCGTCCAGAGCGTGCCCGCCGCGCAGACCGGCGCGGCCACCGGCATGAACGCCAACATCCGCACCATCGGCGGCTCCATCGGCGCCGCACTGATGACCAGCCTGGTCACCGGCCACCTGCAGCCCTCCGGCCACCCCTACGAATCGGGCTACACCCACGGATTCGCCCTGCTCGCCGCCTTCTGCCTGGCGGCGGCCGTCGCCGCCCTGCTCGTCCCGGCCCGTCGGCCCGCACCGTTCGTGATTGGCGGCCCGGCCGCCGCCGACCCGGTCGCGGGCGCGCCGGCCCGGCCGGAGGCGGTCCGGAGCTGACCGGGCCACCCGCTCGCCCGTCGCACACCACGCGCCCCGCCGGCTCCCGGCGGGGCGCGTCCGCGTGCCACCGGGTGCGGCTCCATCCGGGCGCCGAGGGCGCACCCCAAATTGGAGTACAGAATTCGTATTCGATAGCCTGCCGGGCGTGAGGCTGACCAAGAGCACCGACATCGCCCTCCGCATCGCCATGCGGCTGGCGGTCCTCGACGAGGACGCGAACCCGACCACCCGCGAGGTGGCCGAGTCGGTGGGCGTGCCGTACACCCACGCCGCCAAGGTCGTCAGCCGGCTCCAGCACCTCGGTGCGGTCGAGGCGAGGCGCGGGCGGGGCGGGGGCCTCGCGCTCACCTCCGCCGGCCGGACCGGCTCGCTCGGGGTGCTGGTCCGCGAGCTGGAGGGCGTCGGCGACGTGGTCGGCTGCGAGGACGAGCCGCCCTGCCCGCTACGGGCCGCCTGCCGGCTGCGCGGGGCGCTGCGGACCGCGCAGGAGGCGTTCTTCGCCTCGCTCGATCCGCTCTCGATCGACGACCTGGTCGGCCCGCCCACCGGGCCGGTCCTGCTGAGCCTCTCCGGCAGACCCGCCGACTGACCCCCCGCACCCCGTTCGCCGACCCGTCGGGTCGTGCCTCCGCGCGGCCTTTAATACGCATCTCAGATACCAGTTCGGAGTGAGCCCCATGCTGTCCGCCAAGTCCGCCGAGATCGTCGAAGCCACCCTGCCCGCCGTGGGCGGCGCGATCGGCGAGATCACTCCGCTCTTCTACGACACGCTCTTCGCCGACCACCCGGAGCTGCTGCGCGACCGGTTCAACCGGGGCAACCAGGCCAACGGCACCCAGCGGCAGGCCCTGGCCGGCTCGATAGCCGCCTTCGCGTCCACCCTGATCGCCCACCCCGACCTGCGGCCGGACGCCATGCTCGCCCGGATCGCCCAGAAGCACGTCTCGGTCGGCATCCGGAACGACGAGTACCCGATCGTCCAGAAGTACCTGTTCGCCGCCATCGTCGAGGTGCTCGGCGAGGCCGTCACCCCGGAGGTCGCCGCCGCCTGGGACGAGGTGTACTGGCTGATGGCCAACGCGCTGATCGCCGTCGAGGACCGGCTGCGCGCCGAGACCGCCGCCGCGCAGTCGGGCGACCCGGACGACCTCTGGCGCCGCTTCACCGTGATCGCCCGGCGCCGGGAGACCGACGACGTGACCACCTACCTGGTCCGCCCCGCCGACGGCGGCCCCGTCCCGCCCGCACGGCCCGGCCAGTACGTCTCGGTGCGCGCGACGATGGCGGACGGCGCCCGGCAGATCCGCCAGTACAGCCTCTCGGGGAGCTCCGGCGGCGCGCTCCGGTTCACCGTCAAGCGGGTCGGTGCCGGGGCCGACGGGGCACCGGCCGGCGAGGTGTCGAACCACCTGCACGACCACCTGCACACCGGCGACGTGGTCGAACTCGCCCCGCCGCTCGGCGACCTCACCCTCGCCGACGGCGCCGGACCGGTGCTACTGGCCTCGGCCGGGATCGGCAACACGCCGATGACGGCCATGCTGGACCACCTCGCCGCCACCGGCTCCCCCCGGACGGTGATCTCCGTGCACGGCGACCGGGACCAGCACGCGCACGCCTTCCGGGCCGAGCTCGACCGGCTCACGGCCGAGCTGCCGAACGCCGTCGCGCACGTCTTCTACGAGCGGCCGGTGGGCGACTGGCCCGCCGAGCGCACCGGCCTGGTCGACCTCTCGACGGTCCCGGTCCCGGCCGGGACCGTCGCCTACCTGTGCGGGCCACTGCCCTTCCTGCGCTCGGTGCGGGCCCAGCTGCTCGCCGCGGGCGTGGCGGCCGCCGACATCCACTACGAGGTGTTCGGCCCCGACCTCTGGCTGGGACAGGACGCCTGAACTCAGGCGGCCACCGCCTGAGCGACCACTGCCGGAACCGCTGCCCGAGCGCCCCCGGCCCGAGTGCCTTCCGGACGGCCGGGGGCGCTCTGGGGACGGCCGGGGGCGCTCTGGGGACGGCCGGGGGCGCTCAGGGGACGGCCGGGGGCGCTCAGGCCGGCCGCAGCTCCAGGGTGCAGCACTTGGCGCCGCCGCCGCCCTTGAGCAGCTCGGAGACGTCCACCGGCACCGGTTCGTAGCCGTGCTCGGCCAGCCGGCCGGCCAGCGCCTTGGCGGCCTCCGGCAGCAGGACCCGCCGCCCGTCCGAGACCGCGTTGAGGCCGAACACCTCGGCGTCCGCGCGGTCGGCGAGGATCGCGTCGGGGTAGAGGCTGCGCAGCAGCGCCTGGCTGTCGGGCGTGAAGGCCTCGGGGTAGTACATGACGTGGTCGTCGCCGAGGACGGCGAGCGCGGTGTCCAGGTGGTAGAAGCGCGGGTCGACCAGGGTCAGGCCGAGCACCTGGACCCCGAACAGGGCCCGGGCCTCGGCGTGCGCCGCCGGATCGGTCCGGAACCCGGTGCCGGCCAGCACCCGGCGGCCCACCACCAGGTGGTCGCCCTCCCCCTCGTTGACGTGCCCGGCCCGGTGGACCTCCCGGTAGCCGGCGGACCGGAACCACGCCTCGTGGGCGTCGGACTCGCCGGCCCGCTCGGGGTGCCGGAAGGTCGCGACCAGGACCCGGCCGTCCAGGACGGTGGCGCCGTTGGCGGTGTAGACCATGTCGGGCAGGCCCGGCACCGGCTCGATCAGCTCGACGGTGTGGCCGAGCCGCCGGTAGATCGAACAGAGCCGCTCCCACTGGCGGACGGCGAGCTCGGTGTCGGTCGGCCGGGCCGGGTCCATCCAGGGGTTGATCGCGTAGTCGACGGTGAAGTGCGTCGGCCGGCACATCAGGTAGCGCCGCGGCCTCGCGGTGCGCTCCGGGGTTCGGTTCGGCATGCGGCTACCTCCGCCGTCCGGGACTGCTGGGATCGGGATGCTGTGCGCTGGGGCGCCGGGGCGGTGAAGAACGCGGCCTCGGGTACCGGAGCACGCGGGGCGTGCCGGTGCGTATCGCACCCCAGAGGGCGGCTGCCCACGCGAGTCAGTTCGCACACATGAGCGGACACCATCGCCGGGTGCAACCCCCCGCGCACCCGGCGCGCACCCCGGCGCACGGGGGCGCCGGGTGTAGAGGCGCCGGGCACCGGGGCGCCGGGGCACGGGTGCCCGGAGGCTCCCTCACGATGCCGGGGCGCCGCCGTCCGGCCGCCGGCCTACCAGCGCAGGACGAAGTCGACCGGCCTCGTCCGCAGCCCGGCGCACCGCGCGGCCAGCGCCCGCAGCCGCCGGTCGGCCTCCTCGGCCGGCATCCGCCGCCGGTCGCCGTGCCCCGGCAGCACCCACTCGAAGCGCAGGCGCCCGACGCCGCGGGCGAGCGAGGCCGCCAGCTCCTCCATCGAGTACCAGGTGACCCCGTCGGCCACCTCCAGGTCACCGGTGGTGCGCGACCAGTAGAAGCTGTCGCCGCTGAAGCAGTACCGGTCGTCGGCCACGTACAGGACGCTGCCCAGGGTGTGCCCCGGGAACGGTTGGGCCACGACCCCGGGGGCGATCTCCACGGGTTCCCGGCCGCGCAGCACCCGGTCGGCGTCGGGCACGGCGTCGAGGTCCCCCTCGTGGATCCAGAGCCGCGCGCCGAACCGGTCGGCGTACGCGCGGCCGTGCGCCGCGTGGTCGCGATGGGTGAGCAGCACGTCGGTCACCGGGCCGAGCGCCTCGTAGCGGGCGGCCAGCGGTTCGGCGAACCGGGGCGTGTCCACCATCAGGTACCCGCCGGGCCGGCGCAGCAGGTACGCGTTGGCGCCGGCGGTGTGCTGGGAGTTGTGGCCGCACAGCAGCAGGTACTCGTCGAGCGCGAGCGGGAACGGGTCCCGTGCCGGGTCGAGCGGCCGGCCGCGGAGGCGGACGGAACGGGTGGGGCAGGCGTGGGCGGCGGCGTACAGCTGCCGCAGCTCGGCCTCGTCTCGGGGCGGGCGGACGACCTCGGAGCGGCCGTCGCGTTCGTGGATCAGATCGGGGGCGAGCTGGCGGGCGACGTCGCAGTTGGTGCAGCGGTCGTCGACGTACCAGCCCGTTCCGGGGGTCCCGGACGCGGTGAGGGGATCGGTGTCGGTCATGCTTGCGCCCTCCTGGGTGGGGCGCCCGCCGAACGGCGGGGCCCTTCCAGGGTGGGCACCGGCGGACCGGAAGCGGAAGGGGGTCGCGATCTTGTCATTTCTCCGACGGAGCTATCTGGGTCACCGCCCTGACGGGCCATCAGGTCGGTTCGAGCGCCCGCCGCCCCCGGCGCGCCCCGCCCCCCGCGATATTCCCGGAACCTGCTGAATCCGTACGTGGTCCATCTCACGTCCCCCCGAGGGCCACCTACGGTGGCGTAGGTCACTTGAGACAGTGAACTATCTCCTTCATGCCGAACCTCCAGGAGACTCTTGACCTCAGTTCGTACGCGGCCCTCGGGGACAGCTTCACCGAGGGGCTCAACGACCCCGGCGTCGGGGGCGCCTTCGCCGGCTGGGCCGACCGGCTCGCCGGCCTGCTCGCCGACGGACGCCCGCCGGGCGAGTTCCGCTACGCCAACCTCGCGGTGCGGGGCCGGCTGCTCGACCAGGTCACGGCGGAGCAGGTGCCGCAGGTCCGGCGCATCCAACCGGACCTGGTGACCTTCTGCGCCGGCGGCAACGACATCCTGCGACCCGGCAGCGACCCGGACGAGGTCGCCGAGCGCTTCGAGCGCGCCATCGTCCAACTCACCGAGTCCGCCGGGACGGTGCTCATCTGCACCGGCTTCGACACCCGGGGCGTGCCGCTGCTGAAGCACCTGCGCGGCAAGATCGCCACGTACAACGGCCACATGCGGGCCGTCGCCGACCGCAACGGCTGCAAGGTCGCGGACCTCTGGTCGCTGCGCGCGGTGCAGGACCGCCGGGCGTGGAGCGAGGACCGCCTGCACCTCTCGCCCGACGGCCACCAGCGGGTCGCCCTGCTGGCCGCCCGCTCGCTGGGCCTGCGCACCGAGCAGGACCCGGAGGCGCCCTGGCCGGTCCTGCCGTACCAGTCCGCCGCCGACCAGCGCCGGGAGAACCTCCAGTGGGCGCGCGAGTTCCTGCTGCCGTGGGTCGGCCGCCGACTGCGCGGCGAGTCCTCCGGCGACCACGTCGAGGCGAAGCGGCCGGAGCTGCTCCCGCTCTGACGAACCGTCAGGCCCGGCCGGGTGCGGTCCCCCTCCCCACGGAAGCGGACCGCACCAGCCGGGCCGCCCCCGCGTGCAGCAGCGCGGCGGCCGCCGCGCCGACCAGGTACCAGCAGAGGTCCGGCGCGTTGAAGGTGGACCCGAGCACCAGCCGGGCCACCGTGCTGCGCCGCGCCAGGTCGTCGGGGACGCCGGTGAGCTGGAACAGCTCCACCGCCCAGCTCAGCCCCGCCGCCACCGCACCGGCGGCCACCGGACGCAGCCGCGGCGCGACGAGCACCACCAGGGCGTACACCAGCACCGTGTAGAGCGCGTCGCCCGCGTACTTGGCGACCTCGCCCCCGCCGACCGCCCGCACCCCGAGCCCGGCCCCCACCACCAGCACCGCCGCCACCCCGGCCACCGCCCGGACACCGCCACTCCCCCGAAGCTCACCCATCGGGCCAGCCTAGTGTCCGCCCCGGCCGGAGCCGCCGGGCGCACGGCGGCTCCGGCCGGGGCGGCGCCCCACCGACGGCGGGCGGGACGTGCGAAGGCGGGATCACCCGCCGCGAACTCCCACCCGCCCCCGGTGCACCGGCCGTGCACGCGGGTTCGCCCACCGAGCGACGCACCGCCGACCGGTCAGCCGGTGACCCGGAGCTCCACGAGGGTCGTCGTCGGCCGACCCAACCCCTCGCCGACACCCTGGAAACCGTCCTTGGGCACGTCGGCGCCCTGGGAGACGCCGGCCGCGGTGAGCCCGGCGTGCAGGGCGCGTCCGACGGTCTGGACGGCGAAGACGTCCGACAGTTCCAGGGTGAGGAAGCCGGTCGTGGCGGTGGCGGTGAAGCAGACCTGGTTGCCGGGGTTACCGGGTGCCCTGGTCCAGATCTGGATCTGGGACGGCTTGGCGCAGTCGGCGAGGATAATGTGCCCGTCCCCACGCAGCAGCTTGACGTTGGTGATGACCGCCGCACCCGGATAGGCGAAGTCCTCGACCGCCGGCGGCGGCGTGGAGTTGTCGGTGGGCGCTGGCGGCGGTGCGGTGTCGGCGACGGCGAGTGCGGTCACGCCGAGCAGTCCGGCAGCGGCCACGGCAACGGTCACCGCCCAACCGCGGACGCGGTGTCTCATGGGTCTCCCCGGATCGGTCGAGAGGTCAACGAACGGCGGCGCTCCCGTCGTACGGGTCAGCCGGTGACGCGTAGTTCGACGAGCATGGTGGGCTTCTGCCCGAGAGCCTCACCCACGCCGGCCGCGCCGCCCTTGGCGACCTCGACACTCTGCTGGACGCCGTCGGCGACGAGGTCGGCCCGGACCGCCCGGTCACCGGCCTGGATCATGAACGTCTGCGGAAGTTCGAGCGCCAGGTAGCCGGTGGTGCCGGTGACCTTGAAGCAGACGCCGGGGCCACCGCTGGGGCTCAGCACGGCCCGGCTCCAGAGCTGGATCTGGGTCACGGTGTTGCAGTCGGCCAGGATGATGTGGCCGTCGCCGCGCAGAAGCTTCAGCTGCGGGTACGGGGAGGCCCCGGGGTAGACGAAGTCCTCGACCGCCGGCGGCGGGGTGTCGGTGTCACCTCCGGGCGCCGTGTCGGCGGTGGCGAGCGCGGTGGCACCGAAGGTGGTTGCCGCCGCGAAGGTACCGGCGATCAGCCAGCGGGATATGCCGCTCTTCATCTCGACTTCCTTTCGCGTTGGTTGTGACCACACCGCCGGGCGATATGGCACGACCGGTCCGGAGAAATGCTCCGAAGCCGCTCGAATTCGACGAACACGCGCGACAGGAAGAACCCGCGCACCCATCGCCGCTCACTGGCCGACCCCTCGCCCGACTTTGCGAAGCGCAGTCTAGGACACGGCTGATTGATCCTCATATCACTTACAGCATTGGCTCGAACGTCATCATCCGGGCCGCGTCGGCGAACCAGGGTCACGGTAGTGCGGTCGGCGACAGCCAGTTTGTCCGACTCCTCCCGCACAAATCAGAACGGACACCTACGAATCATGGAGAAGCTGACCTCACGCCAATTCTCCATCTTTGGGATCTTTTTGCCTCCGGATGGCCGGTAATCGACCTGCTGACGGTTCGCCGAATCTGGTTATGCTCCAATCCGCGCCGACGTTCGGCGAAATGAGGTCGGGAGGGATTCCGGTGGGTGGAATATTGATCCGGTCCAGGCGGGGAAGGGGGGACAGGCCGTCCACGGCGACGGCGGTCAGCCTCCGCTTGCTGCCCCTGGCCCTCGTGGCCGGCCTGTTGGGCGTCGCGCCCGCCGTGGCGGCGGATCCGACGACCGCGGAGATCCCCCTCACGAACCGCGGCCGGGTGGTCGCGTACTGGAAGGACGGCGGGGCCGCCGTGAAGGCGGCCGCGGAGGCGGCCCTGACCGGCTCCGACGCGGATGTGCGC
This sequence comes from Kitasatospora sp. NPDC028961, assembly GCF_055564815.1. NCBI lineage: Bacteria > Bacillati > Actinomycetota > Actinomycetes > Kitasatosporales > Streptomycetaceae > Kitasatospora > Kitasatospora sp. NPDC028961. The sequence goes on from NZ_JBVHVO010000041.1 coordinate 48,493, forward strand.
ACGTTCCTGGACAACGCCCGCCTGCTGGCCCAGGTCCAGGACGACCAGGTCGGCACGGCGCAGATCTTCACGCTCGGCGGAGCCGGGGTGCGGGAGGCGGCGCGCAAGGCGCTGGCCGGCACCCCCGACGACCTCCGGCTCTTCCTGGACGGCGGCTGGCAGGAGCCCCTGAGGGCCGACCAGCAGGTGAAGGCCGCGTCGCTGATGAACGGCGCGGGCCGCGGGGTCCAAGAGGCTGCGAGGGCAGCCCTGAACGGCACCCCTGACGACGTCCAGGCCTTCCTCAACGAGGGCCGGTACGCCGCCCAGGACGCCGACGACCGGGTGAAGCTGGTCCAGATCCTCAGCGACGGCGGCCCGAACACCCAGGCCGCCGCGCGGCTGGCCCTCAACGGGTCGATCGACGACATCCGGGAGTTCCTGGAGGTCGGCCAGCACGTCGCCAGGGCCCGGGACGTCGAACGGACCAGCATCGCGCAGCTGACCCAGCAGGCCAAGGAGGCGTCCGCGCAGGCCGTCCAGGAGACGGAGCTCGCGAAGGAGGCATCCGCCCAGGCGGTCGCGGCCTCCCAACTGGCCAAGGAAGCGGCGGCGAAGGCGGCGGCGGAGACCGAGGCGGCACGCAACGACACGGTCAAGGCCGGTGCCGCCGCCGATCGTGCCGCCGCAGCGGCCGGACGGGCAGCGGACGCGGCCCAGACCGCGGTCAAGGCCGCCCGGTCGGCGACCAACTCCGCTCGCACCGCGGCCAGCGCGGCCACCCAGGCCGCCTACGCGGCCGCGGGTGCGGCTCAGGCGGCGACGACGGCCCGCAACGCGGCGGCCGGCGCCGCGACCGACCGGGGCAAGGCCGACGCCGCCGCCCAGGCCGCAGTCGCCGCCGAGACCGCGGCGAAGGCCGCCGAGGCTTCCTCCGGCGCGCTGACCCAGGCCAACGCGGCCGCCACCGCCAGCCAGCAGGCCGCCGACTCCGCCCTGAGCGCCGGCGGCAACGCGCTGGCCGCCTCCGTCGCGGCCGACCAGGCCGGAGGCTTCGCCGACGCGGCGGGCGCCCAGTCGGCGAAGGCCAAGGCGGCTGCGGCGGCCACCCGCCGTCAGGCCCAGGAGGCCTCCCGGGCAGCCACCGCCGCCAAGGCCCTGGCCGGTGAGGCCGCCCAGGCCGCCTCCCAGGCCAAGGTGCTCGCGAACTCCGCGGCCACGCACGCCCGGAACGCCGCGGCGGCCGCCCAGGACGCGGCACAGCACGCCGGTGAGGCCGCCCAGGCCGCCGAGCGGTCCCAGGCCCACGCCGACGCCGCCGTGCTGGCCGCGCAGACAGCCAAGGACGCGGTCGACGAGGCCAACCGGATCCAGGACCTCGCGCGACGTGCCGAGGCCGAGGACCTGACAGCCCGTACCGCCGCGTCCCTGGAGAAGGCCAGGACCGCCAAGGCCGCGTACGACGACAAGCAGGTGGCTATCGGCCAGGCCGTCCAGGACCTACGCCGGACGAAGGACGAGGCCGACCGCCTCGCCGCCGCACTGACCCAGGCGAACCCGGACACCGCGACCATCGCCAGTGACGGCCGCAAGCTCGCGATCCTGTCCATGAAGATCGCCGGACCCTGGGAGAGCGCCGCGGCCCAGGCGGCGCTCGCAGGCGACGACGAGGCCGTCCTGGCCTTCGTCCGCACCGGCCGCGGCCAGGCGATCGACCTGGACAACCGGGACCGGGTGTCGAACCTCGCCATCGGCTCCGAGCTGCCCACCGTCCGTGACGCCGCGACCCAGGCCCTCAAGGGCGACGCGAACGTCGTCGCGACCTTCCTGAACACCGGTCAGTACCAGTCGGCCACAGCCGACTTCCAGGTCAGCGTGGCCGGAATCGTCAACGGCGCCGGCCCCGGCGTCCAGGCCGCCGGCCGCGCGGCGCTCAACGGCAGCGTCAGCGCGCTGCGTGACTTCCTCACCAGTGGCCGCCACCTGGCCCAGCTCTCCGACGACCAGGTCGTCGCTGCCGGGCTCCGCCAGTCCGGTGGCCCCGAGGTCAAGGCTGCGGCCCAGATCGCCCTCGAAGGCCCACCGGAGGTGCTCCGCGCCTTCGCCGAGACGGGGCAGTACACCGCCGCACGCAAAGACGCGCTGGCCGCCACCCACGTGGCCGAGATCCAGCGCATGATCGCCGAGGCATCGGCAGTCACCGCGTACGCCCAGCAGAGCGCCGCACTCGCGGTCGAGGTGGCCGCCCTCGCCCGCAACGCCTCCGACGAGGCCGGCACCGCTTCCGCCCAGGCCAACGCGGCCGCCAACGCCGCGGCCGGCTACGCCACCGAGGCGCGCAACAAGGCCGACGCGGCCGCCGTCAGTGCCCAGAAAGCCGCCGAGTCGGCGAAGACCGCTACCGCCGCCGAGGCCTCCGCCCGGCACTCGGCCGCCTCGGCCTCGTACTCGGCGGCGAAGGCTCAGGACTCCGCCAACGCGGCACGCGCCTCCGCCTCGGACGCCTACCAGTCCGCCGCCCAGGCTCGCGCCGACGCGGCGGCGGCAGGCCAGGACAAGGAGACGGCGGCACGGGCGGCGAACAACGCCTTCGAGTCCTACAGGACCAAGGTCGCCGCCGAGCAGGAAGCCGCCCGCGTGGCGGCCGCCGAGGCCCAGGCGAAGCAGCAGGCCGAGGCTGAGAAAAAGGCGGCCGTCGATGAGTTGGAGGAGACGCTCCGCCAACAGGCCAAGAACGACAAGTCGGACTGGCTGGACACCGCCCTGGACATCACCCACGGCTTGCTCGACCTCGTCGGCGGCATCGGAGGCATATTCGCCCCCGGGTTCGCCGACATCGCGGACCTCATCAACTGCGGGATCTACGCCCTGCAGAAGGACGTCGAGAACGCGATCCTGTCCTGCGTCGGTGCCATCCCGCTCGCCGGGGACGCCGCAGCCGTCGCCAAGCTCGCCAAGTGGGCCGAGAAGATCCCCGGCGGGAAGAAGGTGATGGACTTCCTCAAGAAGCTCTTCGACAAGATCCCCGGGACGTGCCTCACCAAGAACAGCTTCCCGGCCGGCACCAGGGTCCTGCTGGCCGACGGTTCGACCAAGCCGATCGAGCAGGTCCGGGTCGGTGACCAGGTCCTCGCCACCGATCCACAGACCGGGGTGACCGGCGCGCGCCGGGTCGGGGCGACCATCTACACCCCGGACGACGACGACTTCACCGACCTGACGGTCGCCGGGGAGAACGGGGCCGGGAGCCTGACCGCCACCGACCACCACCCGTTCTGGTCGGTGGAGCAGCGGGCATGGACCGATGCCGACCGGCTCCGGGCCGGCGACGCCCTCCGCACCCCGACCGGCGGACAGGTGGTCATCTCCGCGGTGCGGGACCACAAGGTGGTCCAGCCCGCCTTCAACCTGACCGTCGACGAGCTGCACACCTATTACGTCCTGGCCGGAACTGCGCCGGTCCTGGTCCACAACTGCCCGATGAAGCGCGGGGCGAACGACCTCAAGAACGTCAAGCTGCCCAGGGGCTTCGAGGGCGTCGACCTGACGCACACCCGGGACCGGCACGTCCCGGGCGGCCGCGCGGTCGACCCGCGCTCCGACCTCTGGCCGGCGGAGATCACGGACACCGAGCTGGAGTGGATCGGCCAGCAGCTGCTGAACAACAATCCGACGGTGATCGGCTTCGACCCGGACAGCCGCATGATCCAGGCGACCGCCGTTGTCAACGGTGTGGTCATCCAGTTCCAGATCCCGAAGGGCGGCGGCCTGATCCGGTCGTTGTATCCCAAGTCGCCCTGGAAGCTCCTGGGCAAGTGAGCGGACGGCGGCCGAACCTCGTGCCGACCGGTCGGCCGGGTCTAGGCTTGGACGGCGCCCGGGACACGGGTCAGATCCTCACCTCGGGAACGGTGACATGTTCGATCTGCACGTCCCTCTCGACGACCTCCGAGTGGACTCGCGTCGGCCGCTGTTCGTCGACGGCCGGGTATGGCTGACGATGGACGGCCGGGAGTTCCCCGCAGCCCGGTGGAGCGACTCGGCCCTCTCCGTGGTTGGCTCGCTGGGGCGGGCCGTGGCCGGCGCGCTCGACGGCGAGACCGTCGACTTCTACTTCTTCGAAGGCTCCTATTTCGTCCGGTTGACCCCCCTCCCCGCAATGCCCCGCGCACCGCGCCGGGTCCGCGTGACCGCGGTGGACGACGGCGGCACCTGGGCCGCGGACGCCGACGGAAACGCCGTCGCGGTGGGGGACGGCGAGGTGTGCGCCGAGGTCGTCGTCCCGCTGCGCGAAGTCGCCGAGCGCCACGGCGCGGTTCTGGCGCTGCTCGACGGCTGGGCTTCGGCCCAGCGTGAGGCCGAGGTGGCCCACGTGCTGTCCCGGATGTACCGCTACGACGCCGCCGACCCGCGCTTCGACTGCTGAGCTATGGAGCTGCCCCGACCACCGCGCGCCGCCCGGCTCGTCGCCCCGGGCCCCGCCGCACCCCCGACGGTCACCCGGCGGGCCGGTCACGAGCCGGGGACCACCCGGTGCCGCGGTGGCGCCCGGTCGGTGGGGGACGGAGAATCCTTGGTGGTCCCGGTTGGTCCGGAGCCGCCCCGCGCGCGGTCGGCGGGCGCCGTCGCCGACCCGTACGCGCGCGCCTCCTCGGGGGCGTCCACCGGTCGGCGGTGGTGGCACGATCCGGAGCTGACATGACCGATCCGCGCACGATCCTCTGGCAGGCACGCCAAGGCCCCGTGCCGACGGACTGGCACGTCTTCACCAAGAGGCGGGGCAAGCTGAAGGGGTTCTTCCGGGGGACGTCGGACGATCCGGACCCGCTGCTGGTCATCACCCCGGACGGCACCGTCGAGTACACGGACGAGCGCCACCCGCCGGCCGTCGTCGACTTCTACGCCCTCACCGACATCACCCTCCAGGTGAGGGGGCAGAGCTTCTCCGACAGCACCATGGTGAACCTCACCGTGTGGATCGACCTCCAGTACCGCGACGGCACGAAGGCGAAGTGGCGGTCCGCGTCCTTCCCGGGCGACCTGCGGGCCGTCCAGGGCTTCATCGAGGCGTACGGCGCCCACAAAGCACTTCTCGGGGGCTGACGCCGCGCCCCGCCCCCGCAACCGCGGTACCGCCCCGGGCGCCCCTCCCTCCCGACGGGTTGTCCGGGCGGGCGGGTAACCTGCTGCCCGGCCCGCCGACGGGCCGGGTCCGCGCAGGTCGCGGGCGGGAACGACAGAGGACGGGGCGGGGCACCATGACGCAGCTCACCGAAGCGGTGGAGGAGTCCGGCGTGCGGGCGGAAGCGGCCGGCCGGGGGCGGCGGTTCGCCGTCGACGGGTTCGCGCCGCACCACGACGGCCGCTCCCGCGAGCGCGGCAAGGCCCTGCGCGAGCGCATCCCGCGCGAGCGGCACGCCGAGTTCGCCACCGCCGACGGCCGTCCGACCGCCATAGCGGCGATCGAGGCGTCCAACGCCGGGCGGATCACCGAGCTGGTCCCGATCCGGCTGGGCCGGATGGCGGCCACGCCGTTCGCCTTCCTGCGCGGCTCGGCCGGCCTGATGGCCGCCGACCTCGCCCCGACGCCCACCTCCGGGATCACCGCCCAGCTCTGCGGCGACGCGCACGCGGCCAACTTCGGCCTGTACGGCGACGCCCGCGGGCAGCTGGTGATGGACATCAACGACTTCGACGAGACCGTGCCCGGCCCGTGGGAGTGGGACCTCAAGCGGCTCGCCGCCAGCCTGGTACTGGCCGGCCGCGAGGTCGGGGCCGACGAGACCACCGCCCGCCAGGCCGCGTTCGACGCCGCCGGCTCGTACCGCCGCACCATGCGCGCGCTGGCCAAGCTGCCCGTCCTGGACGCCTGGAACGCCGTCGCCGACGACCAGCTGGTCTCGTTCGCGCAGGCGCACGACCTGGCCGACGCCCTGCAGAAGGTCGGCGCGAAGGCGCTGGGCAACACGAGCGCCAGGTTCGCGGCCAAGTCCACCGTCCGCGCGCAGGACGGCGGCCTGCGGTTCACCGCGGCGCCCCCGGTGCTCAGCGAGGTCCCGGACGCGACGGCCGCCGCGGTGGCCGCCGCGCTGGGCCCCTACGTCGGCACGGTGCCCGCGGAGCTGCACCCGCTGCTCGCCCGCTACCGGGTGCAGGACGTGGCGTTCCGCGTGGTGGGCACCGGCAGCGTCGGCACCCGCTCGTACGTCGTGCTGCTGACCGACCACCGGGAGCAGCCGCTGGTGCTCCAGGTGAAGGAGGCCCGGCCGTCGGTCCTGCTGCCGCACCTGGCCCGCGCCGGGTACCCGGTGACCGCGCCGGAGGGCCACGAGGGCCGCCGGGTGGTCCTCGGCCAGAAGCGGATGCAGGTGGTCAGCGACACCCTGCTCGGCTGGACCACCGTGGACGGACTGCCCTACCAGGTACGGCAGTTCCGCAACCGCAAGGGCAGTGTGGACCCGGCGGCGCTGCTGCCCGCCCAGCTCGACGACTACGCCCGGATCACCGGCGCCCTGCTCGCCCGGGCCCATGCGCACACCGCCGACCCGGGCCTGATCACCGGCTACTGCGGCAAGAACGAGGCGCTGGACGAGGCGGTCGCCACCTTCGCGGTGGCGTACGCGGACCGGACCGAGGCGGACCACGCCGACCTGGTCACGGCCGTCCGGGCGGGCCGGCTCCCGGCCGAGCACGGCGTCTGATCCCGGGCGCGGGGGGGGGGGGGGGGGGGGGGGGGGGGGGGGGGGGGGGGGGGGGGGGGGGGGGGGGGGGGGGGGGGGGGGGGGGGGGGGGGGGGGGGGGGG
>NZ_JBVHVO010000042.1:0-50758 GCF_055564815.1 Kitasatospora sp. NPDC028961
CGGCCGATGTCGGTGTACTTGAGGAGGAGGTGGACGGTGGTGGCGACGAGGATGAGGAGCCAGACCATGACGGGCAGGCCGGCGATCTTGCCGCGTCCGAGGAAGACGAAGAGGTCGTTGTTGAGGACGTAGCCCTGGGCGCGGCCGTTGGAGACGAGTTGGGCGATGCCCTTGTAGGCGGCGAGGCCGGCGAGGGTGGCGATGGTGGGGTTGACGCGGCCGTAGACGATGACGACGCCGTTGAGGATGCCGACGGCGATGCCGATGCCGATGGCGGCGGCGATGCCGGCGAGGGCGTTGGAGCCGGCGGAGGTGAAGGCCATGGCGGAGACGACGGAGGCGATGCCGACCTGGGAGCCGACGGAGATGTCGAGGCCGCCGCAGATGATGACGACGGTCTGGACGACGGCGAGGAGGCCGGTGATGGTGGCGGCCTCGGCGATGACCTGCATGTTGGTGATGCTGAGGAAGTTGTCGTTCAGGATGCCGAACAGGGCCAGGACCAGGACGAGGGCGCCGATCAGGCTCAGGTTCTGACCGCCGACGGCGGCGAGCAGGGGCCTCCGGCGCGCGGCGGGTGCGGGCGCGGGCGCGGGCGCGGGCCGGTTCTTCACCGCCGGGGAGGGGGTGGTCGTGCTCATCGGGGTGCTCCAGGGAGGGTGGGGGCGGTCGGGCGGGCCGGGGCGGTCGAACCGGCGGAGGCGGTCCGGCCGGTGATGTCGTCGGCCATGGCGAGGGCGAGGATGGCTTCCTCGGTGGCCCGGGCGCGGGGGAGTTCGCCGGTGATGCGGCCGTTCTGCATGACGACGATCCGGTCGGCGAGGCCGAGGACTTCGGGGAGTTCGGAGGAGATGACCAGGACGGCGATGCCTTCCTGGGCGAGGTCGGCGATGATCTGGTAGATCTCGGCCTTGGCGCCGACGTCGATGCCGCGGGTGGGTTCGTCGAGGATGAGGACCTTGGGCTTGCGGGCGAGCCAGCGGGCGAGGACGACCTTCTGCTGGTTGCCGCCGGAGAGTTTGCGGACCTCGTGCTCGATGGAGGGGGTGCGCACGCGCAGGCGGTCGGTGTAGTCCTGGGCGAGTTCGCGTTCGGCGCCGCGGCGGACGAAGCGCAGGCGGCGCAGGCGTTCCAGGACGACGAGGGAGGTGTTGTCGCGGATGGAGCGCTGCAGGAACAGGGCCTGGGCCTTGCGTTCCTCGGGGGCCAGGCCGAGGCCGGCGCGGATGACGGCGCCGGGGTTGCCGGAGGGCAGGCGCTGGCCGTCGAGGGTGACGGTGCCGGAGTGGATGGGCAGGTCGCCGGCGAGGGCGAGGGCGAGTTCGGAGCGTCCGGCGCCGATCAGGCCGGCGAGGCCGAGGACTTCGCCGGCGTGGACGCGCAGGGTGATGTCGTGGACGGCGTCGGTGGTGACGTTCCGGACGTCGAGGACGACGCGGTCGGTGGCGACGTCCTGGCGGGAGAACATGCTGCTGAGGTCGCGGCCGACCATGAGGCGGACGAGTTCGCCCTCGGTGGTGGTGGCGGCGTCCTGGACGCCGGCGAGGGCTCCGTCGCGCAGGACGGCGATGCGGTCGGCGAGTTGGAAGATCTCCTGCATGCGGTGGGAGACGTAGATGACGGCGACGCCCTGGTCGCGCAGGCGGCGGATGAGGGCGAACAGGGCGTCGACCTCGTGCTCGGAGAGCGAGGAGGTGGGTTCGTCGAAGGCGATGACCTTGGCGTCGCCGGTCAGGGCGCGCAGGATCTCGACGAGTTGGCGCTGGGCGGGGGTGAGCTGGGAGCCGAGCAGGTCGGGGTCCAGGACGCCGGCGAAGCCGAGGCGCGACAGGTCGGTGGTGATGCGCCGGCGCAGTTCGGCGCGGTCCAGGCGGCGGCCGGCCCTGCGGGGCAGGGAGCCGGCGTAGACGTTCTCGGCGACCGAGACGTGCGGGATGATCTCGGGTTCCTGGGGGATGATCCGGATCCCGGCGCGGCGGGCGTCGGTCGGTGAGGACAGGGCCAGCGGGCGGCCGTCCAGGACGACGTGGCCCTCGGTCGGCTGGTGGTCACCGGTCAGGATCTTCAACAGGGTCGACTTGCCCGCCCCGTTCTCCCCCATCAACGCGGTCACCTGACCGGCCGGGAAGTCGAGGGTGACCCCGCGCAGTGCCTGGACGGCGCCGAACCGCTTGGTGACTGCCACGACAGCGGCCGCTCCGGTGGGTGGCCGGGACCCTGGACTGGACGGGCCGTGCGCTGTGGTCATGACGGATCACCTCAAGGGGTAGTGCGGGAGGGTGCCGGAGGCAGGTGGAGTGGCCGCCTCCGACCATGACGGGGCCGGAGGCGGCCGGGCCGGCCCCGTGGGGGCGTGGGGGCGGGCCGGTTCAGGGGGGTCAGCTGCAGGTGACTCCGGCGCTCTGCCAGGTCGTGGCGTCGACCATGGTGGTGGGCGCGAAGGCCTCCTTCGGAAAGTCCTTGCTGTTCTTGAGCTTGTCGTACATGGTCTGCACGGCCAGCGCGCCGACGTCCTTGCCGTTGATGAACAGCGCGGCCTTCATCCCGGTCGGCTTGCCGCCGCTCCAGTCCTTGCACGCCAGGTACGCGCCCAGACCCACCCCGATCACGTGGTCCGCCGAGATGCCCGCGTTCTGCAGCGCCGTCACCCCGCCCTGCACGTTCTCGTCGTTGCAGCCCCACAGCACCCAGTTCTTCACACCCGGGTTCGCCGTCACCGTCGCCGCGATCTTGTCCTGCGCGCCGGTCGGCGTGTTGTCCGTCGCCACGTCGATGTTCTGCACCCCGGGCACCGCGGCCGCGAACGCCTCCTTCGCACCCTTCACCCGGTCACCGCAGACCGTCACGTCCTGCTTCCACGCCGAGATCACCCGGGTCTCCGCCGGGTTCCAGCCCGCCTTCCTGAACTCCTCACCGGCCCGCTTGCCGACCTCGCCGCCCATCTGCAGCCCGGAGAACCCGATCCGCGACACCAGGTCGTCCTTCGAGCACGCCGCCGGGTCCGGACCACTGGCGCAGATCTGGTCGTCCGAGGTCAGCAGCGCCACCTTGGCATCCCGCGCGGTCTGCACGACCTGCGGCCCCACCGCCGGGTCCGGCACCACGATGATCACACCATTGGTCTTCTGTGCGACCGCGGACTGCACCTCGCTGATGGTCTTGTTCGCGTCGTTGCCGAGATTGACGACCTTCAGGTCGACCCCCAGCTCCGCGGCCTTCGCCTTCGCGCCCGCCGCCTCCCCGACGAAGTACTCCTGGTCGCCCTGCTTCTGCAGGTAGGTGATCGAGATCTTCCCGGAGACCGGCGCCACCGAGGCGTCGCCCGACTTCACGGACTCCTGACCGGTCGAACAGGCCGTGGCCAGGCCCAGCGTGAGGAGGAGACCGGCGGCGCCGGCGGCCCGGCTGCCATGGGTACGGAACATGGGGACGCTCCTTAGCGCGGGTACCGGGTCGGTGCCCGCACGGTGGTGTGGGGGGAGGGGGCGGGACCGCGAACGGCCCACCGGGTGCAGCGGCGGAGGCGCGACGGGGCGCCACCGGGAAAGCGGGCAAAGACGGCGAGGCGAGATCAGCAATAACGCTCAGAACTCAACATGTTCAAACGCGTTGGAACAATGACACTCGCCGCCCGTGCGGGCGTCAAGCTGGTAAACCGACTGATACGCGGTCGTAATCTTTTCCGCCCCGCGCCGACACCTCCCCGGGGCGAAATCCGGTGGGCCGAGAGCCCCCGACAAGCACCCCCCGAGGGGACGGCGAACCGGCCACCCCAGCCACCGGCACCCCTTCCGACCAGGGCGGACATCCACCCACCGGGCAGGTGTCGACTCCCCCGACCCGGCAGCACGCACCAGCCGCCGCAGGCCTGGTGGCGGTTCATCACGAAGCCGCATCACGCCGGGACAGGCCCTTGACTCCCCCGCCATCAGCGGTCAAGACTCAACGCCAGCTTCATGTTGGCGTAAACATCGGCCGTGAAGGGCACCCCGTGAGCACGTCGCAACTCCCCGCCCCACCCGCCCCCGTCGTCCGGCCCCCGGGCCGGCCCCGTCCACAGCTGCGTTCGAGCCGGCGCGGTCACGGGTCCTTCGGCTATGTCTTCTTCGCCCCGTTCCTGATCGTGTTCGTGATCGGCATCGCGGCCCCCCTCGGCTACGCCGCCTACCTGAGCTTCTTCCAGGACCGGCTGGTCGGCGGCAACGTCTTCGTCGGGTTCGACAACTACACCCGCGCCCTGGGGGACGAGCTCTTCCGGACCGGGCTGTGGCGGGTCACCCTCTTCCTGGTCGTCCAGGTCCCGCTGATGCTGCTGCTCGCCCTGCTGGCGGCGCTGGCCATCGACAGCGGACGGCTGCGCTGGCCCGGGCTGTTCCGGATCGGCATCTTCGTCCCGTACGCCGTCCCGGCCGTCGTGGCCTCGCTGATGTGGGGCTACCTGTACGGCGACCGCTTCGGGCTGATCCACCAGATCGGCGACGCCCTGCACACCGACGTGCCCCGCCTGCTCGGCGGCTCGTGGATGCTCGCCTCCATCGGCAACGTCGTGACCTGGGAGTACGTGGGCTACAACATGCTCATCCTGTACGCGGCCCTGCGGACCGTGCCGCAGGAGCTCTACGAGGCCGCCGAGGTCGACGGCGCGGGCGCGATCCGTACGGCCTGGAGCATCAAACTCCCCGCGCTGCGGCCCGCGCTGGCCCTGGCCACCGTCTTCTCGATCATCGGAACCTTCCAGCTCTTCAACGAGCCGAACGTCCTGCAGTCCCTCGCCCCGGACGTCATCTCCACCAGCTACACGCCCAACATGTACGCCTACAACCTGGCCTTCAACGGCCAGCAGTTCAACTACTCGGCGGCGGTCGCCGTGCTCCTGGGCGGAGTGACCGCAGTGGTCGCCTACGCCGTGCAGGCCCGGTCGATGCGAAAGGAACAGAGCCTGTGAGCGCGAACACCCCCAGCGGCCGGGCGGGGCGGGGGCGCAGGCGTTCCAATACGGCGCTCACCGTGGCCATGGGCCTGATGCTGGTCTACGCCCTGCTGCCGCTGCTGTGGCTGCTGATGTCCAGCACGAAGGACACCGGCTCGCTGACCACCGGGTTCGGGCTCTGGTTCGGCCGCGACTTCCACTTCTTCGACAACATCCACGCCGTCCTGACCTACGACCACGGCATCTACCTGCGCTGGTTCGCCAACACCCTGCTGTACGCCGTCGTGGGCGCGGGCGGAGCCGCCTTCATCTCCACCGCGGCCGGCTACGCCCTGGCCAAGTACCGCTTCCGGGGCCGCACCGCGCTGGCCGCGATCGTCCTGGGCGCCGTCGCGATCCCCGGGACCGCGCTGGCCGTGCCGACCTACCTGCTGTTCAGCAAGGTCGGCATCGTGGACACCCCCTGGGCCGTCCTGCTGCCCTCCCTGGCCAGCCCGTTCGGCGTCTACCTGATGCGGGTCTACGCCCTCGGCGCCGTCCCGGACTCGATGCTGGAGGCCGCCCGCATCGACGGGTCCGGCGAGCTGCGCACCTTCTTCACCATCTCGCTGCGCCTGCTCGCGCCCGGATTCGTCACAGTGCTGCTGTTCTCCCTCGTGGCGACCTGGAACAACTACTTCCTGCCGCTGATCGTGCTCAGCGACCCGCAGTGGTTCCCCCTCACCGTCGGCCTCAACCAGTGGAACTCGCTGGCGACCGGCGCGGCCGGCAGCGGTGCCACCACCACCGGCTTCTACCCGCTCGTCATCACCGGCAGCGTGCTGGCGATCGTCCCGCTCGTCGTCGCCTTCCTGTTCCTCCAGCGGTTCTGGCAGTCCGGCCTGGCCGCCGGCAGCGTCAAGGAATGACGCCCCCCGTTCCCGCCCCGCCCACCCCGCCCCACCTCCCGGCAAGGAAGCCCGCCATGACCCCTGCGCACTCCACCCCGCGCCGCAGACTGCTCGCGCTCGTGCCCGCCGCCGCGCTGGCCCTGACCCTGACCGCCTGCAGCTCCTCGGGCGGCGGCGAGGCCGCACCCGCCGACCCGGCGAAGGCCCTGGACACGCCCACCACGCTCACCTTCTGGACGTGGGCCCCCAACATGGACAAGACGGTCGCGCTCTTCGAGCAGAAGTACCCGAAGATCAAGGTCAACCTCGTCAACGCCGGCCAGTCGGCGACCGAGTACACCAAGCTCCAGACCGCAGTGAAGGCCGGCAGCGGCGGCCCCGACGTCGCCCAGGTCGAGTACTTCGCGCTGCCCGAACTCGCCCTGTCCAAGCGGCTGGTGAACCTCAAGGACTACGGCGCCGCCGCTCTGGAGAGCAAGTTCGCGGCCTCCGCCTGGTCCCAGGTGGCCATCGCCGACGGCGTCTACGCCATCCCGCAGGACACCGGCCCGATGGCGATGTTCTACAACAAGAAGATCCTCGACGAGCTGAAGATCGAACCCCCCAAGACCTGGGCCGAGTTCGAGGCCGCGGCCGTCAAGATCAAGGCGTCCGACCCGAAGCGGTTCATCACCTCCATCGACCCCGGCGACGCCGGCGGCGTGGACAGCCTGATCTGGCAGGCCGGCGGCCGCCCGTTCCAGCAGACCGACTCCACCTCGGTCACCGTCAAGCTCCAGGACGCCGGCGCCAAGAAGACCGCCGACCTGTGGACCTCCCTGATCAACCGCAAGCTCGTCGACACCGCCCCGGGGTGGACCAACGAGTGGTGGCAGTCGATGGGCAGCGGCCAGTACGCCATGTGGATCATCGGCGCCTGGGCCCCCGGCAACATCGCCTCCACCATCCCGGACACCGCGGCCGACTGGCGCGCCGCGCCCATCCCGCAGTGGAGCGCGAGCGAGAACGTCTCCTCCGAGAACGGCGGCTCCTCCGTCGCGGTGACCAGCAGCAGCAAGAACAAGGCCGCCGCCGCGGCCTTCGCGATCTGGCTGAACTCCGACCCGCAGGCCGTCCGTTCGCTCTCCGCCAACGGCCTCTTCCCGGCGACCAATGAGCTGCTCAAGGACCCGGCCTTCCTCGACCAGCCGGTGCAGGGCCTCGGCGGCCAGAAGGCCAACCAGGTCTTCGCCGACTCCTCCGCCGCCGTCGCCAAGGGCTGGCAGTACCTGCCCTACCAGCTGTACGCCAACTCGGTCTTCAAGGACACCGTCGGCCCGAACATCTCGACCGACATCAACACCGGCCTGAGCGCCTGGCAGAAGCGCATCACCGACTACGGCAACCAGCAGGGCTTCAAGGTCACCGCGCCGTGACCCGCCGCCGGCGCGGGCGTCCCGGGCGGTCCACCGCCCGCGCCCGCGCCGGCCGGTGACGAACCCGCCCGGACCGGCCGACCGGACCTCGCCGGCCGGTCCGCGCACCCACCTCTCCCAGGAGCAGCAGCACATGCCCGTCCTGCAGATCGACGACGAGGGGTTCACCCTCGACGGCCAGCCGCTGCGGATCATCTCCGGCGGCCTCCACTACTTCCGCGTCCACCCGGGCCACTGGGCCGACCGCCTGCGCAAGGCCCGCCTGATGGGCCTCAACACGGTGGAGACCTACGTCCCCTGGAACCTCCACCAGCCGCGCCCGGACGAGTTCCGCCTCGACGCCGCGCTGGACCTGCCGGCCTTCCTCGACCTGGCCGCCGCCGAGGGGCTGCACGTCCTGCTCCGCCCCGGCCCCTACATCTGCGCGGAGTGGGAGGGCGGGGGGCTGCCGTCCTGGCTCCTCGCCGATCCCGACATCCTGCTGCGCAGCCAGGACCCGCGCTACCTCGCCGCGGTGGACGACTTCTTCGAGCGGCTGCTGACGCCACTGCGCCGGCACCTGTCGACCAACGGCGGCCCGGTGCTGGCCGTACAGGTCGAGAACGAGTTCGGCGCCTACGACGGCGACACCGCCCACCTCGCGCACCTCGCCGCCACGCTGCGCCGCTGCGGCGTCGACGTGCCGCTGTTCACCTGCGACCAGCCCGGCGACCTCGTCCGCGGCGCCCTGCCCGGGACCCTGGCCACGGCCAACTTCGGCAGCCGCTCCGCGCAGGGCCTGGCCACCCTGCGCGCCCACCAGAGCACCGGCCCGTTGATGAGCACCGAGTTCTGGATCGGCTGGTTCGACCGCTGGGGCGGCCACCACGTGGTCCGCGACCCCGCCCAGGCCGCCGAGGAGCTGGACACCGTGCTGGCCACCGGCGCCTCCGTCAACCTGTACATGTTCCACGGCGGCACCAGCTTCGGGTTCACCAACGGCGCCAACGACAAGCACACCTACCGGCCCACCGTCACCTCCTACGACTACGACGCCCCGCTGGACGAGGCCGGTGACCCCACCGAGAAGTACGAGGCGTTCCGCCAGGTCATCGCCAAGTACGCCCCCGTGCCGGCCGAGCCGGTACCCGCGCGGGCACCGAAGATCGGTCCCCTCACCGTCGAACTGACGTCCTGCGCACCGCTGTTCGCCAACCTGCCGGCGCTGGGCGAGGCGGTGCGGGCCGAACGGCCGCTCACCATGGAGCAGCTCGGCCAGGACTTCGGCTTCGTCCTCTACGAGACCGTCCTGCCCGCCGCGGGGCCGGTCCTGCTGGAGGCGGAGACGGTCCGGGACCGGGCCCAGGTGTTCGTGGACGGCCAGCCGGTCGGGGTGCTGGAGCGCGAGCGGCACGAGCGGGCGATCGCGTTCACCGCGCCGCGCGCGGGCGCCGTCCTGAGCCTGCTGGTGGAGAACCAGGGCCGGGTGAACTACGGCCCGGGCATCCACGACCGCAAGGGCCTGCTGGGCCGGGTGCTGCTGGACGGCGCCGAGGCGGCCGGCTGGACCAGCCGGCCGCTGCCGCTGAGCAGCCTCGACGCGCTGCGCTTCACCGAGGACGCGGGCACCCAGGTCGGTCCGGCCTTCCACCGCGGCACCGTGCGGCTGGCCGAGGCCGGCGACACCTTCGTCCACCTGCCGGGCTGGACGAAGGGCAACGTCTGGGTCAACGGCTTCCACCTCGGCCGTTACTGGTCGCGCGGGCCGCAGCGCTCGCTGTTCGTGCCCGGCCCCGTCCTGCGCCCGGGGGCGAACGAGATCACCGTGCTGGAACTGCACGCTGCCCACCGCGCCCGCACCGTGGAGCTGCGCGAGCACGCCGACCTCGGACCGACCGAGGAGTAGGGCGCGACCGGAGCGCGGGGGGGGGGGGGGGGGGGGGGGGGGGGGGGGGGGTGTGGCCCCCCCCCCCCCCCCCCCCCCCGCCGTTGGCGTGGCCGGCACGTGCGCCCGGCGTCAGAAGCGCCCGGGGTCAGGAGCGCCCGTGCCGGAACCGCACGGTCAGGGCCTCCGGTTCGATGATCGGCGGCGGGTAGCCGTCGTCCAGGAGCCAGGGGCGGTGGACCAGCGGGCCGGGGAGGTGGGCGAGTTCGGGCACCCACCGGCGGACGTAATCGCCGTCGGGGTCGTAACGGTCGGCCTGGCGCAGCGGGTTGAGGACCCGGTTGGGCCGGGTGTCGGTACCGGTGCCCGCGACCCACTGCCAGTTGAGCTGGTTGTTGGCGACGTCGCCGTCGACGAGCAGGGACAGGAAGTGGGCGGCGCCGATGCGCCAGTCGAGGTAGAGGCTCTTGGTGAGGAAGCTCGCCGTCAGGAGGCGGGCGCGGTTGTGCATCCAGCCCTCGTGGGCGAGTTGGCGCATTCCGGCGTCGATGATCGGGTAGCCGGTGCGGCCCCGGCGCCACGCCTCGGCCTCGCGCTCGTCGTGGTGCCAGTGGTCGTCCCGGGTGCGGTAGTCGCGGTGCGCGGCCTCGGGGCGGGCGGCGAGCACCTGGTGGTGGAAGTCGCGCCAGGCGAGCTGCCGGACGAACGCCCGTGCGCCGGGGCCGTCGTGCCGCAGGGCGTCGGTGGCGAGTTCCGTCGGGGACAGGCAGCCGAAGTGCAGGTACGGGGAGAGCCGGGAGGTGTCGTCGGCCGCGAGGTCGTCGTGCAGGTCGGCGTAGCCGTCGACGTCCCAGTTCCGCCGGCGCCGGCGGGCCGCCGTCTCGCCGCCGGGCGGCAGGGCGGGTGAGCTCGGACGGGCGGCGGGGAGGTCCTCGCCGCGGACGTGCTCCGGGGTGGCGAGCCGGCGGGGTGCGGCCAGCACGGTCCGCCGGGGTACCTCCAGCCAGGCGCGGTGGTACGGGGTGAAGACCGTGTAGTGGTCGCGCCCGACCGGGGTGACGCGGCCGGGCGGGACGACGGTCAGGGACGCGTCGTGGACGTGCAGCCGGCCGTCGAGGAGCTTGCGCAGCCGTGCCTCGCGCCGGTGCGCGAAGCCGCTCGCGCCCGCGGCGACGTGCACGGTGGCGGCGCCGGTCTCGGCGGCGACGCGGGCCGCCTGCTCGGCCGGGTCGCCCGTGCGCAGGACGAGCCGGGAGCCGGCGGCCCGCAGGGAGGCGTCGAGGTCGGCGAGGCAGTCGGCGAGGAACGCCTGCCGGTTGGGGGCGGCGAACCCCGCGGCCGCGACGGCGGGGTCGAGCACGAACAGCGGGACGACCTGGTCGGCCGCGGTGTGCGCGGCGTGCAGCACGGGGTTGTCGTGCAGGCGCAGGTCCTGGGTGAACAGGGCGATCGAGACGGTCATCGGGGGGACCTCGGGGAGGACGGGGGCTGGGGGGTGCGGGGAGCTCGGGGTTCCCGCGGGGTCCGGCGGGGCGGCAGGGGCAGGAAGCCGCTGGTGCGGGCCGCGTACTCGGCCCAGCCGGGGCGGTGCGCGCCCATCCGGCGCTCCAGCATCGGCTTGCCGCTGCCGAAGGCCAGCAGGTAGGTCATCAGGAGCGGGCTGAGGACGAACGCCGCACCGGCCGGCGTGTCGGCGGCGAGCAGGTACAGGCCCCACCACACGCAGGCGTCGCCGAAGTAGTTCGGGTGGCGGGTGTAGCGCCAGAGGCCGCGGTCCATGACCGCGCCCCGGTTGCCGGGGTCGGCCTTGAACCGGGCGAGCTGCCGGTCGCCGACCGCCTCGAAGAGCAGGCCGACCGCCCAGAGCGCGGTGCCCGCCCAGGCGAGCGCGCCCGGCGGCCGGTCGGTGTACTGGGCGGCCAGGACCGGCAGCGCGACGAACCACACCAGGGCGGCCTGGAGCAGGTAGACGATCCGCAGCGCGTACCGGGTGCGGGCCGGGCCCTCGGGGGCGCGGGAGAGCATCGCGGCGTAGCGGGGGTCCTCGGGCGCTCCCCGGGCGCGCCACCACAGGTGCGCGGACAGGCGAAGGCCCCACACCAGGACGAGCGCGGTCGCGAGCAGCCGGCGGCCGTCGTCCCCGTGCCCGGCCGACAGCGCGTACCCGGTGAGCGCCACCGCGGCGAACGCCAGGCCCCAGGCGACGTCCACACCCCGGTGGCGGCCGGTCCGCACGCCCACCGCGAACGCGACGAGCAGGACGACGAGGGCCGCGGCGGCGGTCGCGGCGAGGCCGAGGAGGAAGGCTCCGGTGTTCACGTCGCCCCCTCCGCACGGGTCAGCAGCAGCTGGTGGACATCGAGGTACCCGGTGCGGAACCCGGCTTCGGAGTAGGCGAGGTACAGCTCCCACATCCGCCGGAACACCTCGTCGAAGCCGAGGGACTCGACCTCCTCGGGCCGTTCGCAGAAGCGCTCGCGCCACAGCCGCAGGGTCTCGGCGTAGTGCGGCCCGAACGCGTCGGTGCCGGTCACCCGCAGCCGGGTGTGGCGGGCGGCGGTCTCGGTCATCGCCCGCACGGACGGGATCCGGCCGCCGGGGAAGACGTACTTGAGGATCCAGGTGTGGCTGCGACTGCCGGCGAGCATGCGGTCGTGCGGCATGGTGATCGCCTGGAGGGCGACCCGGCCGCCGGGGGCGAGGACCCGGTCGAGCACGGTGAAGTAGTCCGGCCAGAACGGGCGTCCGACGGCCTCGATCATCTCGACGCTGACGACGGCGTCGTACTCGCCCTCCGCGGTGCGGTAGTCGCAGAGCCGGACCTCGGCCCGGTCCTGCTGTCCGGCCTCGGCGATCCGCCGCCGGGCGAGGGCGAGTTGCTCCTCGGAGAGGGTCAGGCTGACGACGCGGGCGCCCCGGGCGGCGGCGCGCAGGGCGAGTTCGCCCCAGCCGGTGCCGATCTCCAGCAGCCGGGTGCCGGGGCCGACGTCCGCGAGGTCGAGCAGCCGGTCGATCTTGCGGTGCTGGGCGGCGGCCAGCTCCTCCCGGGTGGCGGTCGGCCGACGGTCCGGTCCGGCGGCGAAGAGCGCCGAGGAGTAGGTCATCGTCGGGTCGAGGAACAGGGCGAACAGGTCGTTGGACAGGTCGTAGTGCCGGCGGACGTTGCTCCGGGCGTTCGCCGCGGTGGGCAGTTCCGCCGCCGGCGGGCGCCGGACGTAGAAGCGGCGCAGCCAGCGCGCGCCGGCCGGGACGAGGGTCTCGGGGGCGCTGGCCAGCGCGGTGAGCAGGGCGACCAGGTCGGGGCTGTCCCAGTCGCCGGCCTGGTAGGACTCGCCGAAGCCGATCAGGCCGCTCTCGCCGAGGCGGTGGAGGAAGGCCCGCGGGTGGTGCAGGCGCAGCACCGGCGCGCCGGGCGGAGCGGGCCGCAGGACCCGGCCGCCGGGGAGTTCGACGAGCAGGCCGCGCCGCGCGGCGACCCGGCGCAGCAGGCGTCCGGCGACGGCCGCGCGCAGCGGCACGTGCGGCACCCTGGCGACGTCCGGCCAGCGGGCGGGATCGACGACGGGCGTCGGCCTCGCCGTCGGGGGAACCGTGGTCGTCATGGGGCGGGCACCTCTTCCGTGGGCACTTCCGTGGGCTCTTCCGTGGGCGTGGACCGCTGCGCGCACCGGTCCGGGCCGGCGGTCGGGCGGGGGTGGACGGGCAGGCCGCTCAGCCAGAGGCGGACGCCCCGGTAGCGGATGTGGAGGCTGACCGCCCAGGTGGCGAGCGGGTGGGCGAGCGCGGCACGCAGCAGGGCGGCGGGGCCGGCCGGGCGGCCGGTGCCGCGGACGGTGGCCGTGAAGGCGTGGCCGCCGCCGCGGTCCAGGTGGACGGTCAGGGCCAGCCGCTCCCCCGGCTCCGGCAGCACCATCCGGTAGCGTCCGTCGACCGGGAAGAACGGTGAGACGTAGAAGTCCTTGGGGGTCTCGGCACGGCCGGCGGGATCGGGCGGCAGCAGGTAGCGGTGGCGGCCGCCGTAGGTGTTGTGGACCTCGACGACCGTGCGGAGCGGGTGGCCCGCGCCGTCGCGGCACCAGTACACGGTCAACGGGTTGAACACGTGCCCGAGCGACCGTGCCTGGGTGAGCATCAGGATCCGGCCCTCGCCGAGCCGTACGCCGTGCTCGGCCAGGTACCGGGCAATGTCCTGACGGATCGTCAACTCTCGGGCTCCCCGGTCGATCCGGTGGTCCCGCGGGCGGAAGGAGGCCAGCGGGCGCAGCGGCCACGGCACCCGGGGGAGGCGGTCCGGGTCGACCAGCCACAGGTAGCCGCGGTGGCGGAACGGCGGCCTGGGCGGATCGGTGCGCACATGGGTGGTGAGGGTGTCGTAGAGGACCGCGCCCCAGGGCCCGGGCAGGGTGGTCACGGCGCGCCCACCCCCAGCAGCGACCGGGCCGCCTCGACCCCGGAGCGGCAGCCGTCCTCGTGGAAGCCCCAGCCGTGGTAGGCGCCGGCGAACGCGGTGCGGGCCGTGGCGAGTTCGGGCAGCCGGCGCTGCGCGGCGAGGGTGCCCGCGGTGTAGACCGGGTGCTCGTAGACGGTGCGGGAGACCACCAGGTGCTCCGGGACGGGCTGGTCCCGGTCCTCGTTGAGGGTGACCAGGTAGTCGTCGTCGGCGTCCAGCCGGAGCAGCCGGTTGAGGTGGTAGCTGACCCGCACCCGGTCCGAGGGGGCGGTGCAGTGGGGCATCCGGTAGTTCCACGAGGCGCGGGCCCACCGGGCGGTGGGCAGCACGGAGGGGTCGCGGTGCAGCACGGTCGGGTTGCGCGAGTAGGTGAAGGCGCCGAGGATCTCCAGCTCCGCGTCGGTCGGGTCGGCGAGCAGGTGCAGCGCCTGGTCGGCGTGGGTGGCGACGACGACGGCGTCGGCCTCGGTCCGGTGTCCGTCCGCGGTGACGACGCTGACCCCGTCCGGGTGCCGGCGCACCGCCCGGACCGGGGCGGACCGGCGGACGGTGGTGAGCCGCTCGGCGATCCGCTCCACGTACGTGCGGGAGCCGCCGACGACGGTCCGCCAGGCCGGCGCGCCGGTCACCCCGAGCAGGCCGTGGTTGTCGAGGAACGTGAACAGGTACCGCGCCGGGTAGTCGCCCGCCAGGTCGGGGGCGCAGGACCACACCGCGGACACCACCGGGGTCATGAAGTGGCTCACGAAGTACGGGGAGAAGGCCTCGGCGGTGAGGAAGTCACGCAGGCTGGGGTCGCCGGCGGCCGGGTCGGCGAGCAGGCGGCGGGCCCGCCGGTGGAAGCGCGGCACCTCGGTGAGCATCCGCAGGTACCGGCCGCGCGTCAGGGCGTCGGGCCTGGCCAGCAGGCCGGCCGGTCCGCGCGCGCCCGCGTACTCCAGACCGCATCCGTCGCAGCGCACGGACATGCTCATCTCGGTGTCCTGGGTGCGCACTCCGAGTTCGGCGAAGAGCCGCAGCAGGTGGGGGTAGGTCCGGGTGTTGTGGACCAGGAAGCCGGTGTCCAGGTCCAGCACCCGCCCGTCCCGCGCGGTCGCCCGCTGGGTGTGGGCGTGGCCGCCGAGGCGCCCGTCGGCCTCGAACAGCTCGACCTCCGTCCCGGCGCGGGACAGCTCGTACGCCGCGGTGAGTCCGGCCACGCCGGACCCCACCACGGCCACCCGGCGCGGACGCGCGCCGCCGTCGCCGCGGGCGGGGGCCCGCGAGGTGGAGACGATGCCGAACGTGGTCACGAGAGCCCCTCCCGACAGGGCCGCGGCGCGGCCCGGTTTGTCGTTGCACCGGATCTTCGGAGCCGACCCGGCCCTTGGATTGGCCCGACTCGTGAAGCGCCCGGCTCGTGGGGACCGGCCCGACTCGTGGATCCGGGCCGACTCGTGGATCCGGGCTCGTGGAGCGGCCCGACTCGTGGATCCGGGCTCGTGGAGCGGCCCGACTCGTGGATCCCGGCTCGTGGAGCGGCCCGACTCGTGGATCCCGGCTCGTGGACCGCCCCGACTCGTGAAGCGGCCCGGCGTCGGGCTGCGGGGGCTCGTGCGCACCGCGCACCGTGGCCGACGAGCGTCCGGCACACCGGGCGGGACCGGCGCGGGACCGGCGCGGACCCGGCGGGGATCCGGCGCGGCCGGGAACCGGCCCGGCGGGCGGCGGAGGTCAGCCCGTGAGCGCCTGTTCGAGGAGGTCCACGGCGCTCCCGAGGGTGCGGGGGCAGGCGGCTCCGGCCGGGGGCAGGGCGCGGGCCCAGCCGGGGCCGGCGGCCACCACCAGGGCCCGGGTGCGGGAGCCGCGCGGGCCCCACATGCTGCCGCTCACCCGGCGCAGCAGCTCGGGGTCGGCGGTGTGCCGGTCCTGGGACCAGATCATCACGGCGCCCGGGCCGATCCGGTGGACGGCGTCGAGCAGGGCCCGGGAGGGGACGGCCGCCCCCAGCATCCGGAAGGGCAGGCCGCGCTCGGTGAGCGCCGCGGCCGTCGCCTCCAGCGGGAGGGTGTGCTGCTCGCCGGGCACCGCCGCGAGGACGACGGGCGGCACCGGCCGGGTCGGGCCGGTCTCCACGGCCACGCCGCGCAGGACGCTGGAGACGTGCCAGGAGAGCAGGTGCTCGACCTCGACGTACTGCTCGCCGTCGGCCGCCCACTTGCGGCCCGCGGCCCGCAGGGCGGGCATCATGACCTCCGTCCACGCCTCGACCACCCCCAGTGCGACGACCGCGTCGCGCAGGATCCCGGCGACCTCGGGTGCGTCCAGCCGGACCGCCGCCCGGGCCAGGCCGCGGCACTCGGGGCGTACCGTCCCGACCCGCAGGGCACGGCTGCCGCCCGGGTCGCGGCGGGCCGGGATGTCACCCGGCCCCTCCGTTCCGGGCGGCCGGCCGGCGGGCGGCGGTGCGTCGTGGAGCGCGGCGCGGCGCTCGGCCAGGGCGGCCCGGGCCGCCTCGCCCGGCGGCACTCCGCGGGCCGTGAGGCGGCACATGGCCTCCAGGACGGCGATGTCCTGCCGGCTCCAGCGGCGATGGTGCCCGGCCGCGCGGTCGGCCGGGCCGATGCCGTAGCGGCGTTCCCACGAGCGGACCGTGGTCGGCGACACGCCGAGGCGGCGGGCGACTCCGCCGGTGGGCAGCCCCGCGTCCTCGGGGGCGTCCGGTGGGCCCGCCCGGCCACCGCCCCACGGGCCGGCGCCGTGCTCGGCGGGCAGGGTCACCATCCCCCGATCCTCCCCACCGCGAAGCCGACGCAGCAGACCACCAGCACGGTGATCACCAGGAGGGGGATCCAGCCGGGCCAGGCCGTGTGCAGCTCGGTCGACTCCGGGGTGGAGATGCCCGCGCAGGTCGACGCCTCGCACTCGGGCGTCTCGGTGGGCGGGCTCGCGGGCACGGGGCGTTCGTGCGCGGGGGTGCGGTGGTCGAGAGTCATGATGTCCTCCCGCTGGTGGGACGGTGCGTGGGCCTGCGTCGGAGCGCTGCCGCCCCGGGCATCGGGTAGGTGCTCGCGTGCGCGTAGGGGCTCGCGTGGTCAACCGTATACGCGGCCGCGGACGCCCGGTGGCGACGGCCACCGACGGTGGCCGGTCGTCAGAAGTGACGCTTCCATGCTCTCCCGCACGGCACCCCGCCGCCCGGCGCAGCGTTCCCGCACCGTTGCGCGCGGCCGGAGCCGGCGGGCCCGCCGGCGGGCGCGGGCGGACCCCTGCCGGGGCGGCGCCGCAGCCCGCTTCCGGCGATCGCGGGCCGCTCCCGGCCGGTGACCGGCCCGGGCTGCCGGTGCCGGGGGACGGCTGGGCCGGCACTCCCCCCGGGCGC
This sequence comes from Kitasatospora sp. NPDC028961, assembly GCF_055564815.1. NCBI lineage: Bacteria > Bacillati > Actinomycetota > Actinomycetes > Kitasatosporales > Streptomycetaceae > Kitasatospora > Kitasatospora sp. NPDC028961. The sequence continues at coordinate 16,911 of NZ_JBVHVO010000042.1, forward strand.
GCTCCGCCCCGGTCCGGCAGCGCGAACGCGGCCCGGAGCCGGGTCAGACCGTCGCGGATCCGGGTCTTGACGGTGCCCAGCGGCACCTCCAACCGATGCGCGATCTCGCGCTGCGAGTACCCGCCGAAGTAGGCCAGCACCACCGCCTCGCGCTGGACGCCGCTCAGACCCGCGAGTGCCGACCGGACCCGCAGCCGGTCCAGTGAGCGGACGGCCTGTTCGTCGGGCGGGTCGGCCTCCGTGGCGTCCCGGCGGGCTAGGCTCCGGTCGCGCTCGGTGGCCGCCCGGGCGGCGCGGGCGCGGTCCACGGCCCGGTGGTGCGCGATGGTCAGCACCCACGTCAGCACGGACCCGCGCTCGGGCCGGTAGGCCGCGGCCGTGCGCCACACTTCGAACAGGACCTCCTGGGCGACCTCCTCGGCGTGGGCCGGATCGCGCAGCGTCCGCAGCGCGGTTCCGTACACCGGCCCGGCGACCGCGCGGTACAACTGCTCGAACGCCGCCTCGTCGCCGCGAGCCGAGCGGGCCAGGAGCCGTGGCAGGTCGTCGCCGGCCGGCGCCGCCCGCTGGAGGGGGACGCCGACACAGGTCCGCGTGGGTGGGGTCACGTCCCCACGCTGCAGCGATTCCGCTCCATCGGCCCAGTCGAATCGTTTGTGCAGCGTTTTGCGTTCGCGCCGCCCGGGGTCGGCGCCGCGCCGCCGACCATGCCCGAGAGGACACCGGGAGGACCCCGGCAGCCCGCGCAGCCGCGGCCGCCCCCAGGAGGGACCGGGCGGTCACGGTTTCCTTGCCAGTTCTGCGGAAACCAGGATAAAAGGGGGTATGAGCGTAAATTCGGGCATTTTCCGGCGATGGTTCACCCGTCGCTCCGGAAAGCCCGGCGCCACCGAACCGCCCCGGACCGAGGCCGCCGCCCCGGAGCCGACGGGCGAGTCGACGGCCGAGTCGCGCCCGTTCGCCGGCCGGACCCGGCCGGCCACCCGCAGCTTCGCCCGGGAGGTCTTCTTCCTCCAACTGCTGCTGGTGATCCTGCTCATCGCCGGGGCGCTGGTGGCCCTCGTCCTGCAGACCCGGCGCGAGACCCTGGCCGACGCCCGGAACCGCACGGTCGCCGCCGCCCAGTCCTTCGCGCACGCCCCCGGCCTCCTGGAGGCCCTGGACAGCGACGATCCCAGCGCGACGCTGCAGCCCCTGGCCGAGGAGGCCCGCAAGGCCGCCGGCGTCGACGCCATCATCGTGTACAAGCTGGACGGGATCACCCTCACCCACAGCGACACCTCGCAGATCGGCAAGCACGTCATCGGTCCGTACGCCCAGGCGGCGCAGGGCATCTCCTTCACCCGGACCTTCAACGGAGTGCTGGGCCCGTCGGTGATCTCCGCCGCCCCCGTCAAGGACCCCTCGGGCAAGGTGGTCGCGATCGTCTCCGTCCCGGTCACGGTGGAATCGGTGCAGCACTCGGTGAACCGGCAGCTGCCCCTCTTCCTGGCCAGCGCCGGCGTGGCCGTCGTGCTGGCCGCCTGCGGCGCCGCCCTGGTGAGCCACCGGCTGCGCCGCCAGACCCACGGCCTGGGCCCGGCCGAGATGACCCGGATGTACGAACACCACGACGCCGTCCTGCACGCCGTGCGGGAGGGCGTGCTCATCACCGGCGACGACGACCGGCTGCTGCTCGCCAACGACGAGGCCAGGCGGCTGCTGGACCTCCCGCCCGACGCGGAGGGACGCCGGATCGGCGACCTGGGGCTGGACCCCCGCACCGCCGACCTGCTGAGCTCGGACCGGATCGCCAGCGACGAGGTCCACCTGGCGGCGGACCGCCTGCTGGCCCTCAACAAGCGCTCCACCACCCCCTTCGGCGTGCACCGCACCAACGTGGTGACCCTGCGCGACACCACCGAGCTGCGCTCGCTGTCCGGCCGGGCGGAGGTGGCCCGGGGGCGGCTGCGGCTGCTCTACGACGCCGGGATGCGGATCGGCTCCACGCTGGACGTGGTGCGCACCGCCGAGGAGCTCGCCCAGGTCGCCGTCCCCGGGTTCGCCGACGTCGTCACCGTCGAGTTGCGCGACGCCGTGCTGCGCGGCGAGGAGCCGGACGGGGCCAGCGTCCGGCTGCGCCGCAGCGCGGTCGCCGGGCTGGCCGAGGACCACCCGCTCTACCCGGTCGGCAAGCTGATCCGGTTCGCGCCCGACACGCCCATGGCGGCCAGCGTGCACGACGGGCGCTCCCTCGTGGAGCCGGACCTGGCCGGCTCCGGCGGCTGGCGCTCCCAGGACCCCGAACGCGCCCAGCAGATCCTCGACTACGGGATCCACTCGCTCGCGGTGGTGCCCCTGCAGGCCCGCGGGGTGGTGCTCGGTCTGGTGAACTTCTGGCGCGCCGGGGCCTCCCTGCCGTTCGACCAGGAGGACCTCTCCTTCGCCGAGGAGGTCGCCGGCCGCGCCGCGGTGTGCATCGACAACGCGCGGCGCTACACCCGCGAACACGCCATGGCGGTGACCCTGCAGCGCAGCCTGATGCCCCGCGGCATGCCGGAGCAGCAGGCCCTGGAGGTGGCCCACCGCTACCTGCCCGCGCAGGCCGGGGCCGGCGGCGACTGGTTCGACGTGATCCCGCTGCCCGGCGCCCGGGTCGCGCTGGTGGTCGGCGACGTGGTGGGGCACGGACTGCACGCCGCCGCCACCATGGGCCGGCTGCGCATCGCCATCCACAACTTCTCGGCGCTGGACCTGCCCCCCGACGAGTTGCTCGGCCACCTGGACGAGCTCGTCTCCCGGATCGACGTCCAGGACGATGACAGCGAGAGCAGCGTCCAGGCGATCACCGGCGCCACCTGCCTCTACGTGGTCTACGACTCCGTGTCCGGGCAGGTCACCGCGGCCACCGCCGGCCACCTCCCGCCCGCCGTGGCCCACCCCGACGGGACGGTGACGTTCCTGCGCCCACCGGTCTCCCCGCCGCTGGGCCTCGGCGCCGGCCTGCCCGTGGAGACCGCCGAGCTGACCGTGCCCGAGGGCTCCCGGCTGGTCCTCTACACCGACGGGCTGCTCGGCGACCGCACCCGCGACGTGGACGCGGCGCTGGAGGAGCTGCGGACGACCGTCGGCGGGGCGGACTCCTCGCCGGAGGCGGTCTGCGCCGCCGTGATGGCGACGCTGCCGCCCGGCCGACCGGACGACGACGTCGCGCTGCTGGTGGCGCGGACCCGGCTGCTGGAGCGCGACCACGTCGCCGAGTGGGAGGTGGCCCGGGACCCGGCCGCGGTCGGCCCGGTGCGCAACGCCTGTGCCCGCAAGCTGGCGGAGTGGGGCCTGGAGCACATCTCCTTCGGCACCGAGCTCATCCTCAGCGAACTGATCACCAACGCCGTCCGCTACGGCAAGGACCCGGTCCGGGTGCGGCTGCTCCTCACCCAGACACTGGTCTGCGAGGTCTCCGACGGCAGCAGTACCGCCCCGCACATCCGCCGGGCCAAGGACACCGACGAGGGCGGCCGCGGCCTGTTCCTCGTCGCCCAGTACGCCCAGCACTGGGGCACCCGGTACTCCCCGCGGGGCAAGACCATCTGGGCCTCCCAGACCCTCGACAGCGGCGGGGCGCAGGACGAGGAGGCGCTGGGCGCCATGCTGCTGGGCTCCTGGGACGACATCGAGCTCTGAGGCCGGTCGCGGGGCGGGTCGGGCGGGGATTCGCGAGGCCGGTCGTCCATTTCCGGCGCAACCGCCCACCGGACCGGTAGTCTGGTACTCAGCGTCACCGCGACCCGGAATTCGTCACTCATCGTCACTACATCGGAACCGGCCGCAGGCTCCGTGGCCCGGCCGGGCGACCCCGCGGTCGGCAGTCCTCCGGTCGGCAACGCCTCGCCCTCGGGCCGGACGCGGGACCCGTGGGTCCACGGGCCGCCGGACACCCCGCCGCCCGGCACCGGCCCCCGCCGAGACCTCGCCGCCGCCCCCGCCCTTCCGGCGGCGGCCCGGCCCCCGAACTTCCCTGCACTCCTTCTGGAGGCGTCGTGGTCACACCTCGTCGAAGCCACCTGGCCGCACTCGCCGCCTGCCTGACCCTGGTGACCGTCGGACTCGCCGGCTGCGGCGGCCAGAGCGCCGGCACGCCGGTGGCGGCGGCCCGCTCCGCCTCCGCCCAGGACATCGGCGGCATGGACGAGCTGGTCCGGCAGGCGCAGGCGGAGGGACAGCTCAACACCACCACGCTGCTCCCCCACTGGGCGAACTACGGCGGCCTGATGGACGGGTTCTCGAAGAAGTACGGGATCAAGGTCGTGAACGACAACCCGGAGGGCTCCAGCCAGCAGGAGATCGACGACATCAAGCGGCTCAAGGGGCAGCCCGGCGCGCCCGACGTGCTCGACCTCGGCGACTCCTTCGCCCAGTCCGCGGCCGCACAGGGCCTGCTGGCCCCGTACCGCACGACCGGGTACGACCAGATACCCGCCGCCCAGAAGGACCACCAGGCCCGCTGGTACAACAGCTACGGCGGCTACGTCTCGATCGGCTGCGACGCCCACCGGGTGAAGACCTGCCCGAACTCCTTCGCCGAGCTGTTCGACCCGCAGTACAAGGGCATGATCGCGTTCACCGGCGAACCCACCAGCGCCGGGTCGGCCTTCGCCGCCGTGTACGCCGTGGCCCTGGCGAACGGCGGGTCGTTCGACGACATCCAGCCCGGTATCGACTTCTTCGCCCGGCTGAACGAGGCCGGCAACTTCAGCCACGCCAACTCCGACCTGGCCGCGATCACCACCGGGAAGACGCCGATCAGCATCGAGTGGGACTTCCTCAACCTCCAGCACGTCGACCAGCTGCGCCCGGCGGGCGTGGACTGGAGGGTCTCCATCCCGTTCGACGGCAGCTTCTCCCAGTACTACGCGCAGGCCGTCAACAAGGACGCCCCGCACCCGGCCGCCGCCCGCCTCTGGGAGGAGTACCTCGCCTCCCCCGAGGGCCAGAACCTGCGGCTGGTGGACTTCGCCCGGCCGGTCCTGATGGACGCCATGGCCAAGAACGGCACCCTCGACACCGCGCTCGCCGCGAAGCTGCCGACGGTGGAGGGCACCCCCGCCTTCCCGAAGGAGTCCCAGGTGGCGAAAGCGCAGACCGTCGTCAAGAACAACTGGCCCACCGCCGTACCGAAATGACCGGCCGCACCGACCGGTGCACGGCGAGGCCCGGCCCCGCCGGGCCGGGCCTCGCCGTGCGCCCCGGTGCACCGGCCCCTCACTGGCCGGCGGAACCGTCCGGGCGGACGGTTCAGTTACCGAGGTCGACCGAGGTGTCGTCGATCAGGAACGTGGTCCGGGCGGCGAGGTCCTCCGACCCCACGAACCGCAGGTTGACGTACTGCCCGGCGTACGCGGACAGGTCGACGCTCCTGCGGACGTAGCCGGTGGTGGCGTCCAGGTTGGAGTAGGTGGCCAGCACGGTGTCCCCGGCCTGCACGGTGAGCTTGTCGTAGGGGATGCTCCTGGTGCCCTCGTCGGTGGTGATGTCCACCCAGAAGCCGAGGGTGGCCCGGCACCCCCAGGGGATGTACACGGTCTGGGACAGCGTGTCGGTGTGGCGGTCCCCGTAGCCGTTCAGCCAGGCCTTCCAGCTGCCGCTGCGCGGGGCGGTGTAGGGGTTGGTGGAGTCGATCATCCGACTGGTGGAGGCGAACCAGGCCGTCGGGCCCGACTCGAAGCCGGGGTTGGCGAGTCGCTGGGACGTCGCGCACTGGCCGAGGGTGTAGGTGGTCCAGAGGAACGACACGACGTCCAGCGCCCCGGTGGAGTCCTTGACGGTGAGCGTCACGGTGCTCGCGGCCTGGGCGGTGGGGGTGCCGGTGATCCGGCCGGTGGCGGCGTTGATCGTCAGGCCGGCGGGCAGCCCGGTGGCCGCGTAGGCCAGGGCGCCGGGATTGCTGCTGACGCCCTTGGTCTGCAGGCTCACCGCCGTACCGGTCCTGGTGACCTGGTCACCGGGGTTGGTGACCGTCACGCCCTGGGTGAGGCGCGCGCCGACGTTGACCGCGGCCCACGCGTTGGCGGCGTTCTTGTAGGTCGGACTCGTGGCGCCGTAGAGGTCGGCGGCCGCCTTGAGGGTGGCCGTACGGGCGGCGGCGTAGTCGGTGGTGGAGGTCATGTAGGTGCTCAGCGCCCGGTACCAGATCCTGGTGGCGGCGTCGCGGCCGACCGGGTTGACCGGCAGGCCGTCGTGGGTCGGCGAGTCGTAGTTCACACCGTTGACCCGCTTGGCGCCGCTGCCCTCGGAGGCCAGGTAGAACCAGTGGTTGGCCACGCCCGAGGAGAAGTGGACGTCCTCGGACCCCACACCGGAGTACCAGTAGTCCTTGGAGTAGCCGTCCTTGGAGGGCTGGTCCTGGTAGCGCAGCGGCTTGCCGTCGCCGTCGATGTTGATCTTCTCGCCGATCAGGTAGTCGCCCGGGTCGGCGGCGTTGTTCGCCCAGAACTCCACGGCGGTGCCCATGATGTCGGAGGTGGCCTCGTTCAGGCCGCCGGACTCGTTGCCGTAGACGAGGTCGGCGGTGGCGGAGGTGACGCCGTGCGTCATCTCGTGGGCGGCGACGTCGATCGACGTGAGCGGGTTGGCATCGCCCTCGCCGTCGCCGTACGTCATGCAGAAGCAGCCGTCCCACCAGTACGCGTTGACGTACGAGGTGCCGTAGTGCACGCGGCTGTGGGCGGCGACGCCGTCGTTCCTGATGCCGTTGCGGCCCAGCACGTTCCGGTAGAAGTCCCAGGTCAGTTGGGCACCGTACTGCGCGTCCACACCGGCGGTCTGCGCGTTGCCGGGGGCGCCGTCGCCCCACACGTCGTCCGCGTCGGTGAACAGCGTACCCGGTGTGTCGTCGGTCTCCTGGTGCTGCAGGTCGTACGTCCGGTGCCCGCCACGGGCGTTGTCGGTCAGGCTGTACGCGCCGGCCGACCCGGCGGTGCCGATGGTGACCTGACCGGAGTACTGGCTGTTGCCGACCCCGTTCTTCACGTCCTGGTACTCGAACAGCCTGCCGCCGGTCGCCGCGTCGGTGATCACGTGCAGCTCGGAGGGGGTGCCGTCGTGCTGCAGACCGCCGACGACGCTCTCCCAGGCGAGCGCCGGGCTGCCGGAGGCCGCCCAGACCACCTTGCGGACGGACTCGGACTTCGCGTCCTTCGCCCCCTCGGCCCTGGCGCGCTCCAGGGCGGCGGTCTCGGCGGTCTCGGCGGTGACCGCCGCGAGGGCGGGCGCGATCGCGATGGCCGCGCCGGTGGCCTTGTCGACGCCGGTGGTGGCGCCGTTCGCGGCCGTGTGCACGACCAGGTCACCACCGAGGACGGGCAGTCCGGCGAAGGTGCGGTCGTACCGGGTGTGCACCGTGCCGTCCGCGTCCCTGGCGACCGCCTTCGGCACCAACTCCTCCTGGGCGCCAAGGCCGAGGGCTTTCGCGGTGGCGGCGCGGCGCTCCCGGGCGTCGGCCAGCAGCGCCGTCCGCTCCTCCTCGCCCAGCGGCGCCGCGAGGGCACCGGCCCTGGGGGCGGGAGCTTCGGACGCGGGGGCGGGAGCTTCCGACACGGGGGCGGGAGCTTCGGACACGGGGGCGGGGGCGGCATGTGCCGGGAAGGTGACGGCGATCATCGCGGATGCGGCGATCAACGCACCTGCGGCGACGGTCTTGCGGGGGGAACCTCTCAACGGAACTCCTCGTGGAGGCGGCCGATGCACGACCTCGGCCGGTGCGGGCCCGGCCGGGCAGGACCCTGGCCGTCCGGGTGGAGCGGAACCGTGTTCGTCCGACGGAGCAGGGGGCGGTGACCGATGCTGACCCAACGTCAACTACCGAAGTTGTACGGCCATCTTGGACGCGAACGGCTAGCGGCAGCGTGCCATGTTTGCGCGGACATGTCAGCATCCGCCCGCCGGGTTGGCCGAAACCCGGCCCGCCCGTCCGCCGCTTGACGCCCCGGGTGCCTGACGGCCCATCGGGCACCGCCGGCTCCCCCACCGGCCCGAAGCCCCACCGCACCCCCACCCAACCGCCGATGGTCCGCACCGGGTGGTGCGGACCATCATCGACAGGCTCGATCCCGCTGTCGCCACCGGCTACCCGGACTCCGCCACCACCGCTCACGGGCCCCGGGGGCACCACCGCACACGTCCGCCCCGGTACCGGGGTCCGGTACCGGGGCGGAGGTCGTGCTGGTGGCAGGTGCGGCGGAGGCCGGGTGCTCACGGGTCGGGAGACCGGCCCGGGGCCCTTCGGTGCGGTCCGGCGAGCGGGATCACCCCGGCGGCGGCTGGCGCCGCGGGTCGGACTCCCGTGCCCCCGACAGGTCGACGGGCGGCGGCTCGCGGTCCTTGCGGCGCTGCCCCAGGACGAAGGCGAGCATGAGGGCGACGACCAGGAGGACGCCCACGGCGATCAGCCAGAGGTGTGCGCCCGCCCCGTCCGCGGCGAGTGGAGTGGTCCGGGTGAGATCGATGACTGCCATGCGCCGCGCCTTTCCGCTGCGGGCCCGCGCAAACGGTGCGCGTCCGAGTACCCGACGGGGCCGGGCGTCCGACCCAGGGGCGCGACACCCGCACTACACGCCCGGCGCCCGGGCTCCCGCCCGGCGCGACCCTCAGCCGGCGATGGCGGCCGCCAGCCAGTCGCGGTAGTGGGTGGGCGCGAGGCGGGCCTCGGGGCCGGGGGTGAGGACGTCGCCGCGGACGGCGGCGAACAGGCCCGCCTGGTCGTCGGTGACGACGGGGCGCCGGTCGCCCTTGGCGGCCAGGGTGATCCGGCCGAGCTCGTCCAGCGTGAACCGGTCGGGGCCCGCGATGTCGAGGGTGCCGGTCAGCGGGGCCGCCGTGGCCACCTCCGCGAGGACGTCGACCACGTCGTCGGCGGCGATGGGCTGGAGGGGAGTCGCGGGCAGCCGGACGGCGCTGCCGTCCGAGGTCCACGACATGGTGGGCTCCACGAACTCGAAGAACTGCGTGGCGCGGACGATCGAGTAGGGGGTGGGGCCGCCGCGCAGCAGGTCCTCCTGGAGGGTCTTCGCCCGGTAGTAGTCGAGCTGGGGCACCTGGTCCACGCCGACGATCGACAGGGCGACCTGGTGGCGCACACCCGCCTTGTCGCCGGCGTCGAGCAGGTTGCCGACGGTGGTGCGGAAGAAGTCGAGGGACTGCTCGTCGAAGGTCGGGGAGTTGGTCACGTTGACGACCGTGTGGGCGCCGGCGACCGCCTGGTCGAGACCCTCGCCGGTGAGCAGGTCGAGGCCGGACGACCGGGACACCGCCGTCACGTCGTGGCCCTGCCGCTCAAGCACGTCGGCGAGCCGGGAGCCGATCAGGCCGGTGCCGATGACGGTGATCTTCATGGTGTGCCTTCCTTCGTGACGGGGGCTTCCCCTGGGGGCAAACCCGGATATCAGATGTCCGGGATAATACTCGGATAGTCTATGTCCGAGTCAATGTGGAGGCGACATGAAGCTGTCCGGCGGCGTCGAATGGGCGCTGCACTGCTGTGTGGTCCTGACCGCCGCCGGGGAGCCGGTACCGGCGGCCCGGCTGGCCGAACTGCACGAGGTGTCGCCCAGCTACCTGGCCAAGCAGTTGCAGGCCCTCTCGCGGGCGGGTCTGGTGCGCTCGGTCCAGGGCAAGACCGGCGGCTACGTGATCACCAGGGCGGCCCACGAGATCACGCTGCTGGATGTCGTCGAGGCCGTCGACGGCGCCACCCCGGCGTTCGTGTGCACCGAGATACGCCGGCGCGGGCCGTTCGCGACACCAGCTGAGCAGTGCACCGAGCCGTGCCCCATCGCCCGCGCCATGGGGGCGGCGGACGCCGCCTGGCGGGCCTCGCTGGCCGGGGTCACGATCGCCGACCTGGCCGCCACGGTGGAGGCCGACAACGGGCCGGACGCCCTCCCCGGGATCGGGGCCTGGCTGACCTCGGGCGCCGACCCGCGCGGACCGGCCGCACCGTAGGGCCGCGCCCTCTCCGGCCGCCGCACCCGGCGGACCCGGCGAACCGCGCCGCGTACGCTCGGCGCTGTGCCACGCCACCCGAGAAAGCCCCGCCGACTGGTCGCCGACGGCCGGACGTACCTGTGGTCACTCCGCCACAGCCACCCCGAACCGGCCGGCGAGGCCTTCACCGACTGCCGCGAGACCCTCACCCTGCACCCGCAGCCGGCCGGCTCCGGCGGGACGCTGCGCATCGTCTTCGCCGGCGGACCCGACCGGTACGTCCCCGGCGGGTTCCCCCTGGGCTCCGGGGACGTCGGGTTCGTCCGGGGTGGCTCACTGAACCTGCACGAACCGGGCGCCGTCCGGGCCCTGCTGGACACGGCCGCGGCCCACGGATGGCAGCCGGGAGACCGGCGAGCGGTGGAGTTCGACGGCTGGTCGCTGCTGGAGGAGGCAGCCGCCGCCCGCACCGGGGAGCTCGGCCGGCCTTCGTGAGAGCCGACGTGTAGGGGCTCCGCAACAGCCACCCGTCGGGCGCGCGCACGAAGCCGCGGGGCGCCGGCCTCCGTGCGGACGCGGAGCTGGTCGTCGAAGGTCGGGGCATCGTCCTGGCGCCAGGCGCAGCCGCGTGCCGCGAGACGGCCGAGGACCGTCTCGTACGTCACGGAGCCGGCGGGCTCGGGCTCACCGATGGCCAGGTGCGAGGGAAGGCGGAACCGCCCTTCGGTGTCCACCGGGTCGAGTCCGAGAGCTCCCCTGGGGACCGCCCCGGACCTCCAGGCTGCCGCCCCTGTTGACCGGCCCCTCGCCCGGTGGTCGGCCCCCCGGACCGGTCGAGGCCGGTCCCGCCGCCCAACAGCCGATCGGCCTCTCCACCGGTCATGCCGGGCCGGATCCCGGCGGTCTCGCCGGGGCCGCGATGGAGACGATCAGGTCGGGCACGGTGCCGTGCCCAGGGCACAGGAGGCCACCCGCGCGGCCGCTCGCGCCCACGGCCCCGGCCGACGGTGCTGTGGGCTCGTCACTTCTCGGGCGGTGCCGTGAGGCCGCGCGATCGGGGCTGCCGCTGCCCGCCTCGGCGTACCGCCCTTCCCAGGGGAATTCCCCCGGTCGTCGCCCGACAGCCGCTCCCCGGATCGCGGCTCGGCCTCCTCCTCGGCCGAGCCCCGGAGGGCGTGCGCCGGGCCCGACCGGTGCCGACGACCGGTCGGCGCCCCGGCAGTGCCGGTCGACTCGGGGGCGGGTCTGCTCAGGGGCGGGTCTGCTCAGGGCCGGTCGCCCAGTCGTAGGTGGGTGGTGAGGTGGCGGCGGCCTCCGGTCAGGGCCTCGGCGACGACCGCGAGGGCGGTCAGCGCGGCGAGCGCAGCGGCCGGGAGGAGCAGGGGCGCCGCCGTGGGGCGCAGCCCGGTCGGCACCGGGGCGCCGACCAGGGTGGACAGGTCGACGGCCGGCCCGAGCAGGGCGACGGCAGCCAGCGCGGCCAGGGCGCCGCCGGCCGCGGCCAGCAGGGTCTGCGGCAGCGTCTCGGCGAGGACGAGCGCGAGGCCCTGCCGGGAGCGCAGGCCCATGGTGCGCAGCCGGGCCAGCAGGGCGGCCCGGTCGGGGGCGGCGCGCAGCAGTGTGAGCAGGACGGCGAGCAGGGTGAAGGCGCCCGCGGCGGCCTGGGCCTGGCCGAACAGGCGGCCCGCCGCGTGCTGGAGGGGGTCCTGGGCGAGGTCGGCGGCGACGGCGGCGCTGGTCCGGGTGACGTAGCCGCTGCGCAGCGCGGCGGGGTCGTTGCCGACCACGGCGGTGGCGGCGGTCGGCCCGGGCGGCGGCGGGGCGCCGGGGTCGGCGAGGGAGGAGGCCGGCAGCGCGCGGACCAGGCCGGCCAGGGCCGGCTCGTCGATCCGGCCGAGCGCGAACCAGTCGGTGATGCGGGCGAGTTCCGGCAGCACGGCGCTCGCGGCGGGGGTCGGCAGGACGATGAAGGGGCGGGTGGCGCCGGGCAGGGCGGGGGTCGCGTCGACCGTGCCGGCGTGGGCTGTGAGGACTTCGCCGCCGCTGGGCAGTCGCAGCCGGTGGCCGCCGGGGCCGAGGTGGCGGGCGAGATCGGCGCTGAACAGGGCGGGGACGGTCGGCGCCCCCGGCTCCGCCGCGGTCGGCGCGTCGAGCGCCGCCGGGTCGAAGGTGCCCGCCCCGACAGCGCCGGCGATCCGCGCGTAGGCCCGGGGTTCGGCGACCACCAGGGTGACCTGGGTGGCCTCCGGGTCGACACCCGCGCGCACCCCCGGGACCCCCTCCAGCAGGAACGCCTCGCTCTCCAGCCGCACGGCGGTGGCGGCCGTGACCCCCGGCAGCGCTGCGGCGGCCGCGGCGAACCCGGGCGGCAGGGTCATCCCGGCCGGCGCCGCCACCGAGGCGTCCGCCCCGACCACGAGCTTCGCGGCCTGCTCCCGGGCGAGCCCGACGCCCGCCAGCACGCTCGCGCCGAAGCCGGCGGTGGTGACCGCGAGCACCAGGGCCAGGAGCGGTAGGACGGAGGGCCGCGACCGCCGGCCGCCCCGGCCACCGGAGCCCCGGGCGGCGCGGGCCAGGCCCAGGAACGCCACCGTGCCGGCGGAACGGGCGGCCGCCCGGGCCAGGCCGCCCGCGAGGACGGGCAGCAGGCGTGCCAGCAGTAGCGCCGCGGTGAGGGCGATCAGCAGCGGGGCCGCCACCAGCAGCAGGTCGGGGCCCGCGTCCGGTGGGGCGACGCCACGGCGCCGGACACCGGACACCGCCGCCACCGTCACGGCGAGGACGACGAGTTCGGCGATCAGCCGGCCCCGGCGCGCGGCCCTGCCGGAGCCGTCGGCCGGCGGCAGCGCGGCCCGGACCGGGACGGCGAGCAGGGCGAGGACGGTGGTGACCAGCGCGGCGGCCACCGCCGCCGCCCAGCGCGGCGTGGGCCACAGCCAGAGCGCCGACGCGGTGGCCGCGACGGCCGCCGGCAGGACGGTGACCGCGCCCTCCCCGCAGAGCCGCAGCAGGAGCCCGGTGCCGGACCCGCCCCGGGCCCTCAGCAGCCGCAGTTCCGCGCCGCGCCGGTCGGTGGTGAGCGCGGTGGCCAGGGCCAGCACCACCCCCGCGACCCCCGCCACGGCGGCCGGCCCGATCAGGGCCGTCGGCGCGACCGCGGCCTGCCGCGCCACCGCCCGGTCGAGGTGGCCGGGCAGCCGGGACGTCGTCGACAGGTCGGAGCGGCCGGTGGCGGCGAGCAGTGCGGTGGCCGTCGGCCCGGTGAGGAACGCGGCGACATCGTGCCTGACCCCGGCCAGCCGGTCGGCCCGCAGCACGCCGGTGTCCACCGGGAGCCGCCAGAAGTCACGCGTGTTGCGCCCCCAGCGCCCGAGGGCGCCCAGGTCGTCGCCCCCGATCACCGCGGCGGTGTGCCAGCTCCGGATGTTGGGGTCGCTGAGCGAGCGTTCCAGGCAGGCCCGGCCCGTGCACGGCAGGTCGGCCCAGTACGGCTCGGCCGGGTCGGTGACGGTGTAGAGGCCGGTCACCCGCACCCGCTGCGGGGGCACCGAGTCGTCGTCGAGGACCGCACCGAGCCGGATCCCGATCGTCTCCGCCGCACTGCGGGCCACCGCGATCGGGATCGGCTCGCCCTTGCTCCCGCCGGCCGGCCAGGCGCCGGCGACCAGGGTGGTGTGCTCGGTGAAGCCATGGAGGTAGCGCAGGTGCAGGGTCGGCGGGGAGTGCCCGTCCGGGCGGTCCAGGCCGGGGGTGGTCAGCGCGTGGCGCAGCAGGGCCTCGGCGCCGAACACCGGTCCCGACGGCGCCACCGGGAGGCCGGCCCCGGCCCGGGCGACCAGCTGGGCGGCCACCGCCTCCAGCTCCGCCTCCGTCCCGCCGCCCTCCGGGGAGCGAGCGGTGCTGAGCAGGCTCGTCTCCAGCGGGCCCCGGTCGTGCAGGAAGTCCCGCAGCGCCGCGTCCGCGCCGCGGTCCAGCACTCTCGGGATCGCCGCCGACAGGAACACCAGCACGAAGGCCAGTCCGGCGGTGAGCAGCGCCGCCCAGGGGCCGGTGCGCAGCCTCGTCCGCACCCACCGGGCCGGCCGGTGGGCACCGGCGGTCACCGGGCGGGCGGGACCGGCCGGGCTCGCCGGCCGGGTGGGGTCGGAGCTGGTCACGGGAACCTCCGTCGGGGCAGGACGGCGGTCACCGACGGTCCGTCACGCAGTAGCGGCCGATGGTGCCAGAACAGCGCCCGGGAGCGGAAGGTTCCCGGGCGAAGCATGGACCGAAGAGGCACCTCCGGCACGGCCGAACGGGCACTCCGGCGGGCCGCCCCGGAGGAGCGACGCGCCCGGTTCAGCGGATCCGGTCGTAGACGAGGGCCAGCGTGCCGTGCTCCCCCGCGGTCTGGCTGACGAGCGCCCACTCGGCGGCGGGCAAGCCGTCGTCGAACAGGCGCGGTCCGTCGCCGAGGAAGACCGGGAAAACGGTGAGTGCCAGCCGGTCGACCTCGTCGGCCGCCAGCAGTGCCTTGATGACGCTCGCGCTGGAGAGCACCAGGATGTCGCCGCCCCCGGCGGCCCTGAGGCCGGCGACCACCTCGGCGGTCGGCCGGTCGACGACCGTCGTCCGCTCCCACGGCGCCCCGCCGGGGGCGGACTCGCCGAGGGTGCTGGAGAGGACCACCTTGTCGGCGTCGACGAGCCACTTCGCGAAGCCCTCGTCGCGCGGGTCGACGCCCGGCATGCCGATGACGGTGGGCCAGAAGCCGAGGAAGCCCTCGGCGTTGACCCGCCCGAGCAGGGCGGTCGTCGCGGGCTCCCAGAGGCCGGTCAGGTGGTCGCGGGCGACGTCGGTGTGGGCGTACGGCATCACCCAGCTCATGTCCCGGGGGTCGCGCCGGGCGTAGCGGCCGTCGAGGGAGAGGCTCATGTTGGTGACGACCCGGCGGCTTGCGGTCTGCTCGGTCATTGCGTACTCCTCGTGTCGTTGTCGTCAGTGGTCAGTGGCTGTCGTCGGTGGCTGTCGCCGTCGGCGGCCGTGAGGGCCGCCGCGAGCTTGTCGAGGCTCTGGCCGAAGCCGGTCTCGATCCCGGCGACGAAGTCCGCCGAGTCGACGGTGCTGTCGGTGATCCGCCAGTGGACGTCGAGCTCGGTGCCCGTACCGGTGCCCGGGTCCGTGCCGGTCGGCCGGAGGCCGAGCTCGACGTGGGCGGTGAAGGCGGTGCCGCCGCCGGGGAGCAGCGGGGAGAGCCGGTAGGCGAGGCGCTCGCCCGGGCGGACGTCGTCGACGACTCCCTCCGCTCGGCCGGCGACCGGGTCGGAGCCGTCGGTGTCCTCGATGTCGCGGTACTCCTGGACGATCCGGCCGCCCGGCCGGGCCTCGAAGACGAGCTCGGAGACCCGGAGGTCATCGGGCGTCCACCAGCGGGCGAGCAGGGCGGCCTCGACCAGATGGCGCCAGACCAGGTCCGGGCGCCCCGGCAGCTCCCGGTGGAACCGGAACGAGCGGCCGTCGGCCCACCCTGCCTCTCCCGCCGCGCGCCGCTCCGCGTGGACGCCGAGCCCGTAGCGCTCGTGGGTCTCGCCCGGGCCGCCGGGCCGGTCCGCGCTGTCGGCGAGCCGGGCGAGCTCGGCCGCCAGCTCCCGCAGGGGGGCGGAGCGGAGCGCGTAGACGCGCCGCTGGCCGATGCGCTCGGAGGTGACGACACCGGCACGCTCAAGGGCTTGCAGGTGCTTGGTCGTCTGAGGCTGGCGCGCCTCGGCGAGTCGGGCGAGCACCCCGACCGGGTGGGGCCGCTCGGCCAGCAGGCTCACGAGGCGCCAGCGCGCCGGATCGGCCAGTGCGGCGAGGAGTGCGTCCATGAGGAGAAGTATTCGTCACAAAGAATATTCGTGTCAAGGAATATTTCTGGACACACCTCCGCACGGCGGTCGGCCGCATGTCGGAGCCGGGAGCGGGCACGCTCCAGGTCCTACGGTCGGGCGAGGACCGGACACCACGGGCAGGCGCCGAGGCGCCGCCGGGAACGGAGTGTGACCCCATGGACATCCCCCCGAACGCCGCCGAGACCCGCCAGGACCGCTACGACCGCGGCCTGGAGACGCTCACCCGGATCGACGGCGAGGCCGGCCGGCGGGTGGTCGAGGCGCTGGCCGACATCAGCCCCGAACTCGCCCACCAGATCGTGGCCTGGGGGTTCGGCGAGATCTACCGGCGCCCCGGGCTGGCGCCGCGCGACCGGCAGTTGGTGACCCTGGGGATGCTCACCGCGCTCGGCGGCTGCGAGTCCCAGCTCGACGTCCACGTCAACGCCGCCCTCAACGTCGGCCTCACCCCCGAGGAGATCGTCGAGGCCCTGCTGCACTCCGCCGGCTACTGCGGCTTCCCCAGGGCCCTCAACGCCACCTTCGTCGCCAAGAAGGTCTTCGCCGAACGCGGCCTCCTGCCGGTCGCGGGCGACTGAGGCCGGGCCGCGGCGGGCGGCGGACCGGCCCCGGCGCGGGAGCCGCCGACCCGCCGGGCCCGCACCGCCGACAGCCTGCGCCACCATGAGCAGAGCGCGAGGGCCGGGAACACCACCCGCACCCGGCCGTGCGTTCGTCCGGGGCTGGTGACACGGTCGCCGACGCTGCCCGGACTCCCCGGTGTCGGCCGGGGTCTCCAGGGAAGGCGGCGACACGCGGCGCCCGTCGAACGCGTCCCCGGCCGCACCGGGGGAAGGATGGGAGCTTCGGGCCGCCCCAGGCGCCCGACCCGAGGCCGAGCCGCCCCCGGACGAGAGGAAGCCCATGCAGATCGCCGTCACCACCCCGACCGGCAACGTCGGCCGCCACGTCGTCGCCACGCTGATCCGGGCCGGCGTCCGGCCGCGCGTCCTGCTGCGCGAACCCGGCCGGCTGGCTCCCGAGATCAGGGGCGAGGTGGACGCCGTGCGGGTCGACCAGTTCGACCCCGAGGCGGTGGCGGCCGCCACCGAGGGCGTCGACGCGCTGTACTGGGTGGACCCGACCACCGGCGGCGAGGACCCGCTCGCGGACTACGCCCGCGCCACCGCCGCCGTGGTCCGTGCCGTCACCGGCAACCGGATCGGCCGGGTGGTCTTCCAGAGCAGTGTCGGCGCCGAGAAGCGGCACGGCGCCGGCGAGATCGACGGCCTGGCGGGGACCGAGACCGCCCTGGACGACCTCGGGGTCGACGTCACCCATCTGAGGTGCGGCTACTTCTTCACCAATCTCGAACTCCAGCTCGACGCCCTCCGGGCGGGCACGCTCCAGGTGGTCCTCCCCCTCGATCAGCCCATGGCCTGGGTGGCACCGCGCGACATCGCCGAGGTGGCCGCCACCCGGCTGCTCTCCCCCGCCTGGTCCGGGCGGTGCGTGCGGGCGGTGCACGGACCGGCGGACCTGACCTGGCGGCAGGTGGCCGGAATCCTCACCGCCGCTACCGGCCGGCGGATCGGCGTCGAGCGGATCACCGACGACGCCATGCGCGCCGGGCTCCGGCGGTCCGGGATGACCGAGGGGCTGGTGGAGGCCGTGCTCGGCATGTCGACCGGCCTCCGTGCGGACTTCACGCCCGAACAGCGCCGCAGCGTCCGGACCACCACGCCGACCACGCTCGCCGCCTGGGCCTACGACCACCTCCGGCACCGGCTCGCCGACGGCTCCTGAGCGCGGCCCGCGCGGGGAGCGGGCGGAGGAACGGCGGGCCGCTCCGGAGCCGGCGCGTCACCCGGCGAGGAGCTCCCCGACGAGCCGGCGGGCGTACTCGGCGTCGAGGCCGGCCGGGCGGAAGAGGATGCGGTACATCATCGGGGCCACCACGCGGTCCATCACCGTCTCCACCTCGGGGGCGGGCTCCCCGCGGTCGCCCGCCCGGGCCAGCACGACGTCGACCTGTTCGGCCGCGTAGGCCGAGCACTGGCCGGCGTTGCTGCCGTCCGGGTCGCCGAGCAGGGCGTCGCGGATGTAGGCACGCCCCGACGGGGACGCCATCTCGTCGAGGAACTGCTCGGCCCAGGCGGTCAGGTCGGACCGCAGGTCGCCGTGGTCCGCCGGCTCCGCGTCGGGCCGCAGCCGCTCCACCGCGACGTCCGACAGCAGCTCCTGCAGATCTCCCCAGCGGCGGTACACCGTGGACGGGGTGACGCCCGCCCGCTGGGCGACCAGCGGAACCGTCAGCCCGTCGCGGCCCACCTCGGCGAGGAGTTCACGCACAGCGGTGTGCACCGACGCCTGGACCCGGGCGCTGCGACCGCCGGGGCGCACCATCTGCTTGCGACTCATGGGACCAGCTTAAAGCACAGTCCTTGCGTTTAGGGGGCGCCCACCCCGGTACCGACCGGCGCCGGCACGGGGGCCGGCCGCGACTGCTCGTAGGCGTGGCCGACCCGCAGGAGGAGGCGCTCCCCGAGGGGCCGGCCGAGCAGTTGCATCCCGATCGGCAGGCCCGCCGCGTCGTGGCCGACCGGGACGGTCAGCGCCGGCACCCCGGTGATGTTGGCGGGGGCACTGAGGCGCACCAGGGCGTCGGCGACGCCCTCGGACGTGCCGTCCGACCAGGTCACCGTCGTCTGACCGGCCCGCATCGCGGTCGTCGGGACCGTCGGGGCGGCGACCACGTCGACCCCGGCCAGCACGCGGGCCCACTCCTCCCGCATCAGGGTCCGGGAGCGCTGCGCCCGCAGGTAGTCCCCGGCGGTCATCAGCTCGCCGGCCTCCAGGAGGATCCGGACGTCCGCCTGGTACAGCTCGGGCACCGTCCGCAGGGTGCGCTCGTGGTACGCGCTGGCCTCCGGCGCCACCAGCCCCCAGAGGGTCGCCCGGATGTAGCGGGCCATCGGGATCCCGACGTCGACGAGCTCCGCGCCGAGGTCCGCCAGGTGCCCGATGGCGCGCCGGACGGCGGTCTCGACCTCCGGGTCGAGGTGGTCGAAGTAGTAGTCGCGCGGCACGCCGACCCGCAGCCCCGTCAGGTCGGTACCCGGGCCGGGCCGGTGGTCCACGGCGGCGGCGGCCAGCGAGGCGGGGTCGCGCGGGTCGTGACCGGCCAGCGCCGTCAGGACGACGGCCGCGTCCTCGACGGTGCGGGTGATCGGACCGACGTGGTCCAGCGACCAGGACAGCGAGGTGACGCCGTGCCGGGGGACGAGGCCGTAGGTCGGCTTGAGGCCGACGACGCCGTTGAGCGCGGCCGGCACCCGGATCGAGCCGCCGGTGTCGGTGCCCAGCGCGAAGGTCGCCGCACCCGAGGCGACGGCGACCGCGGAGCCGCCGCTGGACCCGCCGGCGACCCGGCCGTGGTCCCGGGCGTTGCGGGTCTGCGGGGTGGTCAGGCCGTAGGCGAACTCGTGGGTGTGCGTCTTGCCGAGCAGGATCGCGCCTGCCGCCGTCAGCCGCGCGGCGACCGTGCTGTCGGCCTGCGCGCGGTGGCCCTCGCGGACCCGGGAGCTGGCCGTGGTCGCGGTGCCCGCGACGTCGATCAGGTCCTTGAGACCCATCGGGATGCCGTGCAGCGCCCCCCGGAAGCGGCCGTGCGCCGCTTCGTGCTCGGCCTCGCGCGCCGCACCCCGCGCCTGCTCCGCGAGGACCGAGACATAGGCGTTGAGCTGCGGTTCCACCTGTTCGATGCGGTCGAGCACCGAGCCGACCAGCTCCACGGGAGACAGCCGCCGGGCCCGGATCTCGTCGGCCGCGGCGGCGACGGTGAGCTCATACGGCTGCATCGGACAGCTCCGTTCCCGCGCGGTAGACGATCGCGGGCGGGGTGTCCCCGAAGTCCAGCTCCCGCAGGACCGCGACGACGGCGTGGAGCTGGTCGGCGGTGGCCGCGACCGGCCCGTGCCGGTCGTCGGGCAAGGGAAGACCCGCCCGGGCGGCCCAGCGGGCCGCCTCCTGCGGCGTCAGTTCGGCGGCAGACATGGGTGTCCTCTCCTCGTCGGGACGGGAGCCGCGAAGCACTCCCGACACAAAAGCTAACAGTTTGCTTTAGCCGAACGTAGGTTCTACGGTCAGCTAAAGCAAATCAATTGCTTTTGCCGCCAAGGAGCCCCCTTCCATGCCCGGCGCCCCCTCCGACACACCCGCCCACCTCCCCCGCCGGGCCGCCCTCGGCCGCACGACCTCGTTCGTCCTCCACCGGCTCGATCCTGCCCGCCCTGCCGGCGGCCTCCAGTGCCCCGATGCCGCTCTCCGCGACGCCCGACCGCGGCCCGACCGCGGCGCCCGGCCGGGAAACGCCGTCCGCTACGCCTCGCCGGCGTCTCCGAGCGCGTAGAGGCCGGGGAGGTTGACCACGATGGCCTCCTGGGTGCTGCGGGCGATGACGACGACCGCCTCCTCGTGCGGGTCGGGGTTCTCCTCGCGGTGCGGGACGAAGGGCGGGACGAAGATGTAGTCGCCCGGGCCGGTGCGCAGCCGGATCTCCTCGGGCGTGCCGGAGGAGTCGTCGACGAAGACGAACTCGGGGTGTCCGCTGACGACGTGGATGGCGGTCTCGGACTCGCCGTGGTGGTGGTCCGAGGAGGCGGTCGCGGGGGCGACGTGGGTCTGGCCCATCCAGAGCTTCTCCGAGCCGACCGTCCGTCCGCTGATCGCGGCGAACCGCCGCATCCCGCCGGTCTGGGCGGTGTCGCCGTCCAGTTCACCGGCCCGGACGTGGTGCAGCCGGGCCCGCAGTCCGGTGGCGGCGGCGTCCGTGCCGTGCAGGTGCGGGTGGAAGCCGGTGCCCGCCTCCGTGACGACGGCCGTCTCCTCGCCGGAGGGGGCGGGCGCGGGGTCGTGCGGGTGGGAGTCGGCGGACATGGTGCTCCTCGGTCGGGTCGGAAGGGGCGTGGCGGGCGCGGAAGGATGCCCGGCGGCCGCACCGGGGGGCGGAACGGCACCGCCGCTCGGCGTGCGGCACCCGACGACCGGCGCGCGGCACCCGGCGACCGGCGGCCCGCGCCGGATGGCATCGGACGGTAAGCCCGGCGGCGAAAGGATGTCAAGAGGTGTCCTTTCGCGCGCGTCGGGCCCCGCCCTTGGCGGACAAGGCACTTGAGCACCGTGCCGACCAAGGGATACTCGGGTGCATGCACATCTCCGCCAAGGCCGACTACGCCGCCCGGGCGCTGGTCGAGCTCGCCTGCGACACCTCGCGCCCCCTCACCTGCGAGGCCATCGCCGCCTCCCAGGGCATCCCGTTCCGCTTCCTCAAGTCCGTGGTGGGTGAACTGCGACGGGCCGGGCTGGTCCGCAGCCAGCGCGGCTGTGAGGGCGGCTACTGGCTCGGCCGGGCGGCCGAGGAGATCACCCTGTTGGACGTGGTCCGCGCGGTGGACGGCGAGGTGATAACCCTGCGCGGCGAGCCGCTCGCCGCACTCGACTACCCGGGCCCGGCCCACGGACTGCCCTCGGTCTGGCGCAGCGTCGAGGAGCGCGCGGTGGAGATCCTGTCGGGCATGACCGTGGCCGGGCTGGTGCGCTCCGGCGAGCGGGTGGCGACCGCGTGAGCACGCCGGCCGGGGCCGGGGCGGCGGCCGCACCGGGGTCCGGGGTCGAGATCGTGGAGTACACCGACCCGATGTGCCCGTGGTCCTGGGCGGCCGAGCCGCGGCTGCGCGCCCTGCTCCGCGAGGCGGCGGGGCTCGGCCGGCACCGCCGGGTCTTCGGCGCCCTGTTCGACGACGACGAGGAGCCGGCTCCGGACGCCGCCGCCGAGACGGCCTGGTACGCGCGGTACGTGGAGCGGATCACCGACCACGCGGGCGCGCCGCGCGCCCTCCGACTGGGCTGGGTGGCGGCGAGCAGCCGCCCCGCCTCGCTGGCCGCGGCGGCAGCCGAGGCCCAGGGCCCGCTGGTCGCCGAGCGGGTGCTGCGCCGGCTGCGGGAGAGCGTCTTCGTCCTCGGCGAACCCGCCGACACTCCGGAACGGGTGCGCGCGGCGGTGGCGGGGGTGCCCGGCCTCGACGAGGCGCGGCTGCACGCCGATCTGGCCTCCGAGGCCGTCCGGGCGCGGATCCGCCGCGACCGTGCCGAGGCCAGGCGGCCGCTGCCGGAGGTGATCGGTCTGCGCGGGGACGGCCCGCACCCCGGGGCGGCGAAGGAGACCGAGGACGGCGGCCACCGGTACGCGCTGCCGACCGTGGTGTTCACCGGGCCGCGCGGGCGGCGGGTGGTGCCGGGCTGGCGGACCACGGACGAGTACCGGTCCGCGCTGGCGGCGGTCTCCCCCGCGCCGTTGCCGGCGGTGGACGGCGCCCCCACGGCCGCGCGGCTCCTGGCGCGGTACCGGAGTCTGACCGGGCCCGAGCTGGCCGGTGCGACCGGTGGGCTGCCGGCCGGCACGCTGCGGGTGCCGACCGCGAACGGGGACGTCCTGCTCCATCCGCAGGAACGCTCCGGGCCCGCCTTCACGGCGGCCCGCCGCTCCCCCGACCACGGCTGAGGGGCCCCGGACATCGCCCCCGCGTCCTCCGGAACCCGTGCCGGACGAACGCGTCCCACCTGCCGGGACCGGCCGCGGCAAGCGGCGAAGACGTCACACGGCGCGGCCCCGTACGACTCTGGCCGGGTGGGGCAACGGCGCTCCGTGGGCGTCGCAACGGCCCCGCGTGAACGGCGTGTTGAGGGCGTGTTGCAGCACCCCCCGCAGCAAAGAGACACCTTTTGGTGTCCATTGACAGCAGGCCGCTGACCTGGCCAGGATGAGTCCATGACCTCCACGCACCCCCTCCCGGTGCGCCGCTGGACGAGTCACCGACGCATCAGCAGCGCCCTCTGTTGTTGACCGCGTCCGGACCCGGCGGCCACCGCGCCGCCGAGCCCCGGCCGGCCCGGCCGAACCGCTCGTACGGGCCCTGACCCGGGACCACGCGTCCCCGGTGCCCGGCCGGGCCGGTACCGCACCGGCCGGCCCGCCCCCGCGCCACCCGGGTGACACCCGGCCCGACGGGCCCACCCGCGCCCGGCCCCGCCGCCCCGCACGCACCCGTCCGGCCTCGGTCGGCCCGGTGCGGCGCACCCTCCACCGCCCCGCTCCGCCCCACACCCCCGTGCCGCCGGCCGTCCCGGACCCGCACCCGCCCCATGCCCACGGCATGGCACGGCCCGGCACGGCCGCGCACCCTCCGACGCGCACCCTCCGAAAGGTGACCAACCGTCATGACCAGCTCCCCCGCCGACCGCCCGCTCCTCGGCAGACGTTCCCTGCTCGGCCTCGGCCTCGGGCTCGGCGCCTCCCTCGCCCTCGCCGCGTGCGCCGCTCCCGGCCAGGCCGGAACGGCCGGCGGCGGCCCCGGCGGCACCCTCAAGTGGGGCTGGGCGCTGCCGACTTCGTGGGACCCGGTGTTCTCCTCGGCCGGCTGGGACGTCCACGCGCTGTCGCTGGTCTACGCGGGCCTCACCAAGCTCGACGAGCAGGGCACCGCCGTCCCGGCCCTGGCCTCGGCCTGGGCGTTCAGCGCCGACGGCAGTGAGGTCACCTTCACCCTGCGCCCCGGGCTGACCTTCGCCGACGGCAGCCCGCTGGACGCCACGGCCGTCAAGAAGAGCCTGGACCGCGGCCGTACCGAGGCCAAGTCCCTGGTCGCCCCGCAGCTCACCGGAGTCCGCGAGGTGTCCGCACCCGACCCGCGGACCGTGGTGCTCCACCTGTCCTCGCCCGACTACCAGATCCCCAACCTGCTCGCCGGCAAGACCGGCCTGGTCGTCAACCCGAAGGCCTTCGAGTCGGACGCCGCCGGGCTGGCCACCCGCCCGGCGGGCGCCGGGCCGTTCACCCTCACCTCCTACACGCAGAACGCCAAGGCCGTCCTGCGGCGCAACCCCGGCTACTGGGACGCGCCCGCGATCAAGTTGGAGAACTTCGAGCTCTACCCGCTGCCGGACACCGCCACCGTGGTCGCCGGGCTGCAGTCCGGGCAGTTCGACGTGGCCCAGATCCCCGGCAGCCAGGTCGCCGCGGCCAAGGCGGCGGGCCTGGAGGTCCAGGTGATCCCGTCCCTGGTGGTGGCGGTCCTGGACGTCAACGTCGAGAAGGCGCCGTTCGACGACCCCCGGGTGGTCGAGGCGCTCAAGTTCGCGATCGACCGCGAGGCCCTGCTCAAGACCCAGCTCTTCGGCTACGGCGAGGTGAACTACCAGCCGTTCCCGAAGGGTTACGTCGGCCACGACCCCGGTTCGGCCGACCTCTACCGCTACGACCCGGCGAAGGCGCGGGCGCTGCTCACGGCGGCCGGCCACCCCGACGGCGTCGACCTCACCGTCACCACCACGGCCGCGCAAGGGCTGCCCGAGCAGCTCCAGGCCCAGCTGAAGGAGGTCGGCATCCGGGCCACCATCGACGTCGTCCCGGCGGCGCAGGCCACCCAGATCGTCTACATCCAGCACGCCCGCGCCCTGTTCACCGACCAGTTCGCGGGCCGCGACTCCGCGGCGCAGGCCTTCCAGGTGCTCTTCGGCGAGCAGGGCCTGATGAACCCGGGCCGGCGCACCCCGCCGGAGCTGGCCGCCGCCGTCGCGCAGGTCTCGCGCACCCCGCTGGACTCGCCGGAGTACCCGAAGGTCCTCCAGGCGGCGACCGCGCTCGCGGTGCGCACGATGCCCAACACCTTCCTCTACAGCGTCCCCCGGCTGCTGGCCCGGCGGAAGTCGGTCTCGCCGATCCCCGCGTTCACGGTGGTGCAGCGGTTCGAGGGGGTGACCGCGTCGTGAGCGCCGTTTTGCCGCACGCGGGCGCCCGGCGGGCGGGCCCGCTCGCCCGCCGGGCGGCGCGCGCCCCGCGCTCACTCGGGCGGGTGCTCGCGGGCACCGCCACCGTCTTCCTGCTCTCCTCGCTGCTCACCTTCGGCCTGGGTGCCCTCTCGGACGCCAACCCGGCCGCCGCCGTCCTCGGCGACACCGCCACCGCGGCCGACATCGCCCGGCTGGACCACGAGTTCGGCCTGGACCGGCCGCTGCCGGAGCAGTACGGCCACTGGCTGGCGGACGCGGTCGGCGGCGACCTCGGGACCTCCTGGTTCACCACCGTGCCGGTCGCCGACTCGATCGCCACCGCGCTGCCGGTCGACCTCTCCGTCGCCGGGCTGGCCCTGCTGCTGGCCGTCCTGCTGGGCGGCGCGGCGGGCATCGCGGCGGCGCTCGACAACGGCGGCCGGCTGGACCGCGCGATCACCGCCGTCTGCACCCTGCTCGGCACCCTGCCCGCCTTCGTGATCGCGATCGGCCTGATCACCCTGGTCGCCGTCCAGCTGCGGCTGCTGCCCTCCGGCGGCTACGTGCCGTTCTCGCAACAGCCCGGCGAGTGGCTGCGGTTCGCGCTGCTGCCCGCGTTGGCCCTCAGCCTGGACGCCGCCGCCGGGATCGCCCGCCAGCTGCGGACCTCGCTCGTCGCGGAGCTGCGCCGCAACTACGCGACCGGCGCCCTGATGCGGGGCCTGTCCGGCCGCCGGGTGCTGTTCGGCCACGCGCTGCGCAACGCCGCCGGACCGGCCGTCACGGTGCTCGGCATGAGCGTGCCGGTCCTCATCGGCGGCGCCGTGGTCACCGAACGCATCTTCAACCTGCCGGGCATCGCCCAGCTCTCGCTCCGCGCCGCCGAACAGCACGACGTGCCGGTGATCCAGGGCACCCTGCTGGTCACCGTCGCGGTCGTCCTGGCGGCCAACCTGGCCGTCGACACCCTCCTCCTCGCGCTCAACCCGGCGGCCCGCCGCGGGCCGCGGCCGGGCGGGCACGCGGTGCCGGCGACGGGAGGGGCCCGGTGAACTCCCCGCGCACCGCCCTGCGGGTACCGGTCGCCCGCGCCGCCTGCGCCGTACTGGCCGTCGTCCTGCTGCTGGCCCTGGCCGGCGGGTGGCTCGCCCCGGCGGACCCGCTGGCCCAGGACACCGCCCACGTGCTGGGCGGCCCCGGCGCGGACGACCTGCTCGGCACCGACTACCTGGGTCGCGACGTGCTGAGCCGGCTGCTGGCCGGCACCGGGCTCTCGGTGCTCGCCGCCGTCGAGGCGGTGGCCGTCGCCGCCCTGCTCGGGGTCGTCCCCGGCCTGCTGTCGGTACGGTTCGGCGCGGCCGGCTCCTGGCTGGTGCTGCGCGCCGTGGACTCCCTGATGACGCTGCCGTTCACGCTCTTCGCGATCGCCGCCGTCGGTCTGCTCGGCAACGGGCTCCACCAGGCGATGCTGGCGCTCGGCGTGCTGCTCTCGCCGCTGTTCTTCCGCGTCACCCGGGCCGCCGCGCTCGGCCTCGACCGCGCCCAGTACGTCGAGGCGGCCGAGCTGATGGGCGCCTCCCGGGCCTGGATCCTGCGGGTTCACGTCTGGCGCAAGGTGCTGCCGACCGTCGCCGTCACCACCGCGCACGCGCTGGCCACCGGGCTGCTCACGGTCGCCTCGCTCACCTTCCTCGGGATCGGTGTCCAGCCGCCGGCCCCGACCTGGGGCGGCATGCTGGCCGGCGATCTCGGCTTCCTGGCCCAGCAGCCGTGGGCGCCCGTCCCGCCCGCCGTCCTGATCATGCTCACCGTCGGAGCGCTGAACCTGCTCGCCGACGTCCTCGCCGACGCCGACCGCACCGGCGCCGTCGCCACCGGCCGCCGGAGCCGTGCCGCGGCGAAGCGGGCGGCGGGCGCCCGCGCGGGCCGCGGCGCCGCCGGGGCCCAGGCCGCACCACTGCCCGCGCCGACCGGACCGGAACGGAAGGAGCACGACCGTGCCCCCCACCCCGCCTGACCGCACCGCCACCCTGCGGGTGGAGGGCCTGCACGTGACCGTCGGCCACGGCCGCACCGAGGCCGTCCGGGACGTCTCGTTCGAGGTGTTCCCCGGCGAGGCCGTCGGACTGGTCGGCGAGTCCGGCAGCGGCAAGACCCTCACCTGCCGCTCGGTGCTGGGCCTGCCCGCGCCCGGGGTCTCCGTCGCCGCCGGACGGATCGTCCTCGGCGGCTCGACCGGCGCCGCCGGGGCGCGGCCCGCAGCGGACCTCACCGCCCTGACCGACCGCCAGTGGCGGGAGGTGCGCGGCAGCCGGCTCGGCGCCGTGTTCCAGGACCCGGGCTCGTACCTGAACCCCACCCTCACCGTCGGGCGCCAGCTCGGCGAGCCGCTGCGCCGCGGCGGGCTGTCCCGGCCCGCGGCCCGCCGACGGGCGGTGGAACTCTTCGAGGCCGTCGGCCTGCACGACCCGGAGCGGGTGCACGACAGCTACCCGCACGAGCTCTCCGGCGGCATGCTCCAGCGGGTCCTGATCGCGGTCGCGATCTCCGGCGACCCGCAGCTGCTGGTCGCCGACGAGGCCACCACCGCGCTGGACACCGTCGTCCAGGCCGAGGTGCTGGACCTGCTGGCCGGGTTGCGCGACCGGCACGCGCTGGCCCTCCTGCTGGTCAGTCACGACCTGGCCGTGGTCGCCGAGGTCTGCGACCGGATCGTCGTCCTGTACGCCGGCGAGGTCGTCGAGGAGGGCCGCACCGCCGACGTGGTCGCCTCCCCCGCGCACCCGTACACGGAGGCGCTGCTGCGGGTCGCCGCGCCGGGCCGGCGCGCCCGCCGGGAACTCGCCGTCATCCCTGGGCGGCCGCCCGAGCCCGGCACGGCCGGACCGGGCTGCCGCTTCGCCCCCCGCTGCGAGTACGCCACCGCCGCCTGCACCGGGCAGGGCGTCCCGCTCACGCCGCTCCCCCGCGCCGACGGCCGGGCGGTGCGCTGCCTGCGCGCCGGAGAACTGTCCCTCACCGGCGCCTCCGGACGAACGGACGCCCTCGAACGAACGGAGGTCCCGGTATGAGCACCGCCACCGCCCCGACCCTCCCGGCCGCCCAGGCCGGTCCGGCGGCCGCCACCCTGCGCGTCGAGGGCCTCGACGTCCACTACGGCCGCACCCCCGTCCTGACCGGCGTCGACCTGGAGGCGCGCGCCGGCGAGATCCTGGGCATCATCGGCGAGACCGGCTCCGGGAAGACCACGCTGGCCCGGGCCGTGGCCGGGCTCGCGCCCGTCACCGCCGGCCGGATCACCGTGGACGGCGCCGACCGCACCGCGCTGCGCGGCCGTGCCCTGCGGGCGGCCCGGCGGACCGGCGCGGTGCAGTACATGTTCCAGGATCCGCTGCGCTCCCTCGACCCCGACCTGACGGTCGACCGGCTGGTCGGCGAACCGCTCGCCGTGGCGGGCGTGCCCCGGGCCGAACGCGGACCGCGGGTGCGGGAGGCGCTCGACCGGGTCGGCCTGGACCCCGCGCTCGCCGCCCGCACCCCGGGCGCACTGTCCGGCGGGCAGCGCCAACGGGTCGCCCTGGCCCGGGCGGTCGTCGGACGGCCCAGGCTGCTGCTGGCCGACGAACCGGTCAGCGCCCTGGACGCCTCCAACCGCAACCACGTGCTGCGGCTGCTCGACCGGCTCCGCCACGAGCTGGGCCTGGCGGTGGTGGTGATCTCGCACGACCTCGACTCGCTGGCGGGCATCGCCGACCGGATCGCCGTCCTCTACCGCGGCCGGATCGTCGAACAGGGCCCGGCGGAGGCGGTGCTGGACAGCCCCCGGCACCCGTACAGCGCGCTGCTGGCCGCCTCCGCGCCGGGCCCGGACCCGGCGCGCCGAGCCGAACTGCGGCTCCTGCGAACGCCCGCCGGGTCCACCGGAGTCGCGGCGGCCGACGGCTGCGCCTTCGCGCACCGGTGCCCGTTCGCGGACGCGGCCTGCGCGGTGGTCCCGCCGCTCGGCCCGCCCACCGGGGGCGCCACCGCCAACGACGCGGGCCACGCCGCCGCCTGCCACCACAGCCCCGACTGGCGGGCCCGGCTGCCCCGCCGAGCGTTCCCCCCACCCGCCGCCACCCCCGACCCGGAGCACGCCCGATGACCCAGGCACCGACCGCCCCCGCCCGACCGGCGCCCCCGCCGCCCGACCTCGACGGCCTGCCCGCCCTGACCGCCGCCCTCGCGGCGCGCGCCGCCGAGCACGACCGGGACGCCACCTTCCCCACCGAGGGCGTCGCGCTCGTCCACCGGGCCGGTCTGCTCACCGCGACCGTCGCCGAACGGCACGGCGGCCCCGGCCGCGGTCTCGCCGACACCGTCCGCATCCTGCACGCCCTCGGCGCGGGCGACCCGGCGGTCGCCCTGGTCACCGCGATGACCCTGTTCGTCCATGCGGCCGAGGCCCGGGCACCCCACTGGCCGGCCGGCCCGCTGGCGCAGCTGCTCGCCGAGTCCGCCGAGCGCCCGACCCTGGTCAACCACGTCCGGGTGGAGCCGGAACTCGGCACCCCCGTCCGCGGCGGGCTGCCGGCCACGGTGGCCAGGCGGCGCGGCGACCGCTGGGAACTGACCGGGCGCAAGACCTTCTCCACCGGCGCACCCGCGCTGCGCTGGTTGCTGGTGTGGGCCCGCACCGACGAACCCGAGCCCCGGGTCGGCTCGTTCCTGGTCCGCGGTGACCTGCCCGGCCTCACCGTCGAACCCACCTGGGACCACCTGGGCCTGCGGGCCAGCCGCAGCGACGACGTGGTGCTGGACGCGGTACCCGTCCCGCTCGACCACACCGCCCGGCTCGCCGCGCCCGCGCCGGACGGCGGCCGCGACCCGCTCGGCGGCGCCTGGAACGCGCTCGGCCTGACCGCGCTCTACCTGGGCGTCGCCCGCGCGGCACAGACCTGGCTCACCGGCTTCCTGCACGAGCGGACCCCGAGCGCCCTGGGCGCGCCGCTGGCGAGCCTGCCCCGGTTCCAGCAGGAGCTGGGCCTGATCGACGTCGAACTCGGCGGCGCCGAACGGCTGGTGACCGCCCTGGCCACGGCCGTCGACGCGGGCGACCCGCAGGCAGCCGAGGAGTCGCCCGGCGCGAAGCTGCTCGGCACCCGCGCCGCCGTCGACTCCGTCCAGCGGGCCGTCGCGCTGGTCGGCAACCACGGGCTGACCCGGCACCACCCGCTCCAGCGCCACCTGCGCGACGTGCTGTGCGGCCGGGTGCACACCCCGCAGGACGACACCGTGCTGCTCGCCCGGGGGCGGGCCGCCCTGCTCCGGCCGCCGCTCGCCTGACCCGAACCCCCGAACCGCTCCCCCGAACCGCTCCTCCGATCACCCTGCTACGAAAGGCACTTCGCCATGCCCGTCGAGTTCATCGGCATGATCTCCACCCACGACGTCTCCGAGACCCGGCCCGCGTACGGCCCGGTGGTCGACCCCGACTACACCCGCCGGTTCGCCCGGGCCCACGAGGAGGCCGGCTTCGACCGCATCCTGGTCGCGCACTCGTCGGCCAGTCCCGACCCCAACCAGGTCGCCGCGTTCGCCGCCGCGAACACCGAGCGGCTGGGCCTGCTGATCGCGCACCGCCCCGGCTTCGTCGCGCCGACGGTCGCCGCCCGGACCTTCGCGACCCTGGACCAGTTCTCCGGCGGCCGGGTCGCCGTCCACATCATCACCGGCGGCCACGACGCCGAGCAGCGCCGCGACGGGGACTACCTGACCAAGGACGAGCGCTACGCCCGCACCGACGACTACCTGACCGTCCTGACCCGGGCCTGGACGGCCGAAGGGCCCTTCGACCACGAGGGCCCGTACTACCGCCTCGCCGACTTCCGGTCGGAGGTGCGGCCCGCCCAGCAGCCCCGCATCCCGCTGTTCTTCGGCGGCTCCTCCGAGGCCGCCTACCGGGTCGGCGGCAAGCACGCCGACACCTTCGCGCTGTGGGGCGAGCCGCTCGCGGAGACCGCCCAGCAGATCGCCTCCGTCCGCGCCGCCGCCACCGCCGCCGGCCGCGGCGACGTGCAGGGGATCAGCGTCTCCTTCCGCCCGATCCTCGGCCGCACCGAGGAGGAGGCCTGGGACCGCGCCCACCGCGTCCTGGCCACCATCAAGGAGCGCGGCGACGCCTTCGGGGGCCGCCGTCCGATCCTGCCGACCGGACCGGGGGCCACCCCGCAGAACGTCGGCTCCCAGCGCCTGCTGGCCGCCGCCGCCAAGGGCGACCGGCACGACCGGGCGCTGTGGACGGCCCCGGCCGCGGCGACCGGCGCCGCCGGGAACTCGACCGCCCTGGTCGGCACGCCGGAGACGGTCGCCCAGGCCCTGCTGGACTACGTCGACCTCGGCGCCACCACGCTGCTGATCCGCGGCTACGACCCGCTGGACGACGCCCTCGACTACGGCCGGGAGCTCATCCCGCTGGTCCGCCAGGAGGTCGCCCGCCGGGACGCCCGCGCGGCCCGCGCCGCCGAGGCCGAGCAGGCCGAGCGGACCGCGGCCGCCGTCGCGGTGGCCGGTGCGGTGGCCGGTGCGGCCCGATGACCACCGCCACCGCCGGCCCTCCCCCGGCCACGGCCACGGCCACCGACCCGTCGTCCCCGGTCTGGGAGCCCGCCGGCGGCGTCACCGTGCGCGGCACCGTCCTGCTGCTGCCCGGCCGCGGTGAGCACCCGGGCGTGTACGCCCGCTTCGGCCGCCGGCTGGCCTTCGACGGTTACCGCGTGGTCGCCCGGGCCTCGGCCGACATCGAGGGCGAGCCACCGGACCTGACCGGCGCGGTGACACGCGCCCGCGCCACCGCGCCGCCCGGCACCCCCGTGGTGCTGGCGGGCTCGGACTCCGGCGCGCTGCTCGCCCTGGCCGCCGCCGGAGCCGCCGCCGCCGACGGGCTGCTGCTCGTCGGCCTGCCCCCGACTCCCGGCAGCGGCGGCGACGGCGCCACCTGGACGGACGAGCTCGGCGCCCGGACGTCCTGCCCGGCGCACCGGGGCCTGCTGGCCGCCGACCCGGACTTCCGGCCGGGCGCGCTCGGCCGGGGCGTCCCCGCCGCCCTCGCCGCGGCGGCCGAGACCGCTGCCCCCGGCGTACCGGCCCTGGTGGTGCACGGCGCCGCCGACCCGGTGTCACCGCCCGCCACCGCCCGGTGGTTCGCCGGCCGGCTGGCCGCCGCACTCGTGCTGGTCGCCGACGGCCGGCACGACGCGCTCAACGACGCCGCCCACCGCAGCGTCGCGGCCGCCGTCGTCCAGTGGCTGGAGCGACTGCGCGGCGGCCCGCACCTGCCCGCCCAGCTCGTCACCACCGACCCGTCCGGCGCCGGCGACACCGGCGCCACCGCCCCGGGCGGGCGCACGCCCCGACCGTCCGTCCTGGAAGGAGACCCGGCATGACCACCCTCGACGAGCGGCCCGCGCTCGCCGGCCCCCGCGGAGCCGACCTGCTCCGCAGCGCCCTGCGCCGGCACGCGGCCGGCGTCACGGTGATCACCGTGGCGGGCCCCGGCGGCCACGCCGGCTTCACCGCCACCTCGTTCACCTCGGTGAGCCTGGAACCCGCCCTGGTGTCCTTCTACCTGTCGGCCACCGCCTCGGCCGCGCCCGCGGTACGGGACGCCGAGGCCTTCACCGTGCACATCCTGCGCGACGACCAGCAGGAGCTGGCGAACCGGTTCGCCCGCAGCGGCATCGACCGGTTCGCCGGTGCGGACTGGCGGCGCGGCCCTTACGGCACGCCGGTCCTGGCGGGCGCCGCGGCCCGGCTGACGGCCCGTCCGGTGCTGCTCCAGCCGGTCGGGGACCACCTGCTGGTCGTCGGCGAGGTGCTGGCCGTCGACACCGCCGGCGGGCCGCCGCTGGTCCACCACGACGGCGGCTACGGCGGGTTCACCCCGGCACGGGAGGACTGAGCCGCCATGGCGCTGACCGCCCACTGGTTCCTGCCGACGACCGGCGACAGCCGGCACGTCGTCGGCGGCGGCCACGGCTCCGTCCCCGGCCGGGCCGGGTCGGACCGCCCGCCGAGCATCGCCTACCTGGGCCAGATCGCCCGCACCGCCGAGCAGTTGGGCTTCACCGGAGCACTGACGCCGACCGGCGCCTGGTGCGAGGACGCCTGGCTGACCACGGCGATGCTCACCCGGGTCACCGAACGGCTGAAGTACCTGGTGGCCTTCCGGCCCGGCCAGCTCAGCCCGACGCTGGCCGCCCAGATGGCCGCGAGCTACCAGAACCAGTCGGGCGGCCGGCTACTGCTCAACGTCGTCACCGGCGGCGAGTCCGCCGAGCAGCGCGCGTACGGGGACTTCCTCGACAAGGCGGGCCGCTACGCCCGCACCGGGGAGTTCCTGGACATCACCGGCCGGCTCTGGCGCGGTGAACGGGTCGACCACCGGGGCGCCCACCTCCGGGTCGAGGGCGCCCGGTTGACCCGGCTGCCGGAGCCCGTCCCCGAGGTGTACTTCGGCGGTTCCTCCCCCGAGGCCGCCGAGGTCGCCGCCCGCCACGCCGACGTCTACCTCACCTGGGGCGAGCCGCCCGCCATGGTGGCCGGGACGATCCGGCGCATCCGCGCGCTCGCCGCCGGGCACGGCCGCAGTCCGCGGTTCGGCATCCGGCTCCACGTCATCACCCGGGACACCCCGGAGGCGGCGTGGGCGGAGGCCGGGCGCCTGCTCGCCGGGATGGCCCCGGCGCGGATCGCCGCCACCCAGGAGGCGCTCGCCCGCAGCGAGTCCGAGGGGCAGCGGCGGATGCGCCTGCTGCACGGCGGCTCGACCGACCGGCTGGAGATCGCGCCCAACCTGTGGGCCGGGATCGGCCTGGTGCGCGGCGGCGCGGGCACCGCCCTGGTGGGCGGCCATCACGAGGTGGCCGACCGGATCGAGGAGTACCACCGGCTGGGCATCGACGAGTTCGTCCTCTCCGGGGCGCCGCACCTGGAGGAGGCGTACTGGGTCGGCGAGAACGTCCTGCCGCTCCTCGCCGACCGGGGGCTCTGGAAGCGCGGGGGCTGACGCGGCCGGGGGGGGGGGGAGGGGGGGGGGTGGGGGGTGGGGGGGGGGGGGGGGGGGGGGGGGGGGGGGGAGTGGGGGGGGGGGGGGGGGGGACTAGCGGGTGCGCTGGTGTTCGCCCTGACGCTCGGGGCCGGCGCGGCTATCGCCGTCGCGGCGGTGGTGGT
>NZ_JBVHVO010000043.1:0-5004 GCF_055564815.1 Kitasatospora sp. NPDC028961
GCTGTTGAGTTCTCAAGGAACGGACACTTCCTTCGGACCGCCTTCCAGCGGGCCCTCCGGGCGCTTCGTTCTTTCGTGTTCCCAGCTTATCAGATCCTCGCGGCCGTTCTTACCGGCGCTTGTTTCTCTAAATTCCCGCTGGGGGGATTTCCTTCGACTTCGCTCCGAAGCTTATCAAAGCTTTCGGTGTGCTCAGTTCCGGGGGTTTACCTCGTCAAAGGGCGCGCACTTCGTGAAATGCGATCGCCCTGATTCGGCGGTGTCGTAGACACTAACGCCTCGGACCGGATGTTGTCCAACCAGTCCCAACCGTTGAAACCTACTAGCCCGCTCGTGCCACGTCAATGGTTTGACCGGGATGCGAGAAGAGTAGCAGGTCAGCGGCATGTCGATCACCTCGGCTCAGGCCGCGACCGGCTGAAGGTCCGCCCGATCGGCTGCGTCCAGATCACCGGTCTCGCCGTTCGCCGCGGCCTTCCGGCCCAGGACGAGGGCGTAGAACAGGAATGCGACCTCGGCCAGCGCGCCGATCGTGATGCGGGCCCAGGTGGGCAGGCCGGAGGGGGTGACGAAGGCTTCCAGGACACCGGAGACCCCCAGCACCGTCGCGAGGCCGATGGCCATGCCGATGATGGACCGGCCCTGTTCCGCCAGGGCCGTCCCACGGGTCCGCGGGCCGGGGTCGATGATGGTCCAGCCCAGGCGCAGGCCCAGCCCGCCGGCCACGAAGACGGCGGTGAGCTCCAGCAGACCGTGCGGAATGAGCAGACCGAGGAAGACCTCGAGCCGGCCGGCCGAGGCCATCAGCCCAACCCCGAGGCCGAGGTTGAGGACGTTGCTCCACAGCACGAAGAGCACCGGGATGCCCAGCGCGATCCCGAACAGCAGGCACTGCACGGCGATCCAGGCGTTGTTCGTCCAGACCTGGGCCGCGAACGAGCTCGCCGGGCGGTCCGAGTAGTACGCCTCGTACTCGCCGCCGGGCCTGGTCATCTCCCGGAGCGTGTCCGGCGTGGCCAGGCTGTTCCGGACCTCCGGGTGGGTCGCGACCCACCACGCGATCACGGCGGTGGCGAGCAGCGAGAGCACGGCCACCGGCAGCCACCAGCGGCGCGAACGGTAGAGCGCGGCCGGGAAGCTCACGCTGTAGTAGCGCGCGACGTCCCGCCAGCCGCTGGTGCGGGTGCCCGTGACGGCGTCGCGGGCCCGGGAGACCAGGCTGGTGAGCCGGCCCTCCAGGGTGGGGTCGGGCGCGGCGGCCTGCACCTTGGCCAGGTGACCGGTGACGCGCTGGTAGAGGGTGACCAGCTCGTCCGCCTCCTCGCCGGTGAGCCGGCGGTTCTTGGCGAGGGCGTCCAGCCGTGCCCACTCCCCCTGGTGGGTGGCGACGAAGACGTCCAGGTCCATGCGGCAGCTCCATGGTCGGCGCGGGGCGCGGGCAGGCGGGGTGCGGACAAGTGGGCCCAGCATGCCAGGGGCGACGGCCACCCGGGCCGCCGGGACCTCCCTTCCCGAGCGGGTCCGCGGCCCCGTATGTTGACGACTGCAGATCACGGGGTCGTGGGGGCCGATCCGACGGCCTTCCCTCCCCGCGGACCGCGGACCATGAACCACCGACGGGAACGGACGGGTGTCTTGAGCGACCTGGTGACGGGCGAGGCGGTCGTCCTCGGCCTGCGCACGGCGAAGCTTCCGAGCCGGGCGCTGGCGACCGGGCTGGACCTGCTCGTACAGGGCGCCGCAC
Organism: Kitasatospora sp. NPDC028961; assembly: GCF_055564815.1. NCBI lineage: Bacteria > Bacillati > Actinomycetota > Actinomycetes > Kitasatosporales > Streptomycetaceae > Kitasatospora > Kitasatospora sp. NPDC028961. The sequence goes on from NZ_JBVHVO010000043.1 coordinate 1,745, forward strand.
TGGTGGTGACGTCCCTGGTACTGAGCTTCGCCCTGGTCGACCTCGACGGTGCGGCCCTCGCCGCCATCCTGCTCGGGCTGATGGTGTTCTTCCTGGTCGGCCTGCCCGTCATGGTCGAGACCCTCACCCGGGGGCGCTCGCTCGGAAAGGCCGCGCTGGGCCTGCGGGTGGTGCGCAGCGACGGCGGACCGGTGCGGTTCCGGCACTCGCTGGTGCGCGGGCTGGTCGGCTTCTTCGAGATCATCGTGCTGAGCGGGGTGCCGGCGGCGATCTGTTCGGCGGTCTCGGCGGACGGCAAGCGGCTGGGCGACGTCTTCGCGGGGACCCTGGTGGTCCGCGAGCGGGTGCCCGGGGGCGGCGGTGCGGCGAACGCGCTGCCGCCGGTGCACCCGCAGCTGCTGCAGACGATCGGCGGCGAGCTGGTCGCCCTGGACCTCTCCGCCGTGCCGGAGCCGCTCTGGCTGGCGATCCGCCAGCTGCTCGGCCGGATCGGCGAGCTGGACCCGGCGGTGGCGCACCGGATGTCCGCCCGGCTCGCCGACGACCTCGCCGCGCGCACCGGCCACCCCGTCCCGTACGGGCTGCACCCGGCGGCGTACCTCGGCGCGGTGCTGACCGAGCGCCAGCGGCGGGAGTGGACCAGGGCCCAGGGCTACGGACTTCAGCACCAGCCGCGGCCCCACGTCCAGCCGCCCACGGCACCGGCCGCACCGGCGCCCGCCCCCGCACCCGCGATGCCCACGACACCCCCGGTACAACCCCAGCCCCAGCCGGCCCCCGCCCCGCAGCCGGCCCCCGGCACCGGATTCGCCCCGCCCGCCTGACGGGCGGGACAACCCGGGCGACCGCCCGCTACCGGCCGTCGAACTCGACCGGCCAGGCGTTCGGCGGCGACTCCAGCTCCTCCAGCTCCACCCCCGCCGCGGCCAGCACCACGTCCCCCGCCAGGTGCACCACCTGCTGCTCGCCCGTCTCCAGGTCCGCCACCTGGTAGCGCTCGACCAGCAGCGGCCCCGAGTCCGTCGCGTGCGTCTCCACCGCCTCCAGCAGCCAGCCCTGGTCGAAGGTGCGCGGCGCCAGCACCGGCTCGGTGAACGCGACCAGCCGCACCTTGGCGCTCGCCCCCTCCCGCAGCCGCAGCAGCCGGGCGGTGGCGACCAGGAAGGCCGGCGAGCGCCCGGTGAAGCCGTGGGCCCGGTCGTGCCCCTCCACCGCGTGCTCCCCGGCCGGGTCGGCCGCGTCGGTGCGCACCCAGGCCACCCCGTCGACCGCCCCGCCGCGGACCTGCCAGCCGCCCGCCTTCAGCTCCGTCCGCAGCGGCCGGGCCCGGGAGTCCAGCGTGAGGTCGAGGGTGCCGAGAACCCCGCCCTCCGGTCCGTACGTCTTGGAGACGTACCGCCAGCCGGCCGGACCGGGCGCGCAGCTGAACCGCTCCTCGCCGAGCAGGACGTGGTCATGGGTGTCGTGGAGCGAGTACCGGCCATTGGGCATGCCCGAGAGCCTACGTGGACGATCACGGCCGTCCGGCATGCAACGTTCGGCGGGGGTGCCCGCATTAGGGGGTGGACGGCGCGGTTCGGCGCCGTCGGTACTACGGAAGGGGGGCAGGGATGGCGAAGACGGCACGCGAAGCGGAGTTCACCGAGTACGTGGCGTCCAGGAGCGGCTGGCTGCGCAAGGTCGCCTACTTGCTGTGCGGGGACTGGCACCGCGCGGACGACCTGGTCCAGGAGAGCATCACCAAGCTCTACGTGAACTGGCCACGGGCCGGACGGGTCGAGAACGTCGACGGCTACGCCCGCAAGGTGCTGGTCAACACGTTCCTCGCCGAGCAGCGGTCGCCCTGGTGGCGCCGGACGACGCGCAACGGCACGGCGCCCGACTCGGCGAGCGTGGGCGTCGACCTCGACGCCTCCCTCGACCTGCGCAAGGCGCTGGCCGCGCTGCCGCCGCGGCAGCGGGCCACCGTGGTGCTCCGGTACTACTGCGACCTGACGATCGACCAGGCCGCCGAGGCGCTGGGCTGCTCGTCCGGCAACGTCAAGAGCCAGACCTCGCGCGGTCTGGAGGCGCTCCGCGTCTCCCTCGCCGCCCGCCCCGCCACCGCAGAGAGGACGTCATGACGAACAACGAGTACCAGAACCTCACGGGGCGGTTGAGCTCGCTGGCCGAGGAGCCCGCCCCGCCGTCCGCCGTCGACACCGCGTGGGCCGTCGTCCGCGGCCGGTCGCGGCTGCGCCGCCGGCGCGGGGCCGCGTGGGGCGCGGCGGCGGCGGTGACGGCGGCGGCGGTCCTGGGCGGTTCGCTGCTGACCCGGCCGGCCGGCGGGACCGCCACGCCGGAGGCGCCGGGCACGCTCGTCGCCGCGAGCTCCCCCCAGGTCTCGTCCGCCGCGCGCACGGGCACCGACCCCTTCTTCACCGAGGCGCGGTTCGGCTGGCTGCCGGACTCGCTGAACGCGGCGGGCGGCATCGGCTACGGCTACGCCGACGCGCTGGGCGCCGAGCACACGTCCGCCAAGGTGTGGACGAAGGGGCAGTCCACGCCGAACCTCTCGCTGTCGCTCGCGCCGGGGAACGCCGAGCCCGCGCACGTCGGCCGGCACCCGGTGCCGGCTCCCCCGGTCGACGGGCGTTCGGCCCACTGGCTGGTCTCCGACAACCCGCTGCCGGTCGACCCGGTGACCCTGTCCTGGGAGACGGCCTCGGGCCGGTGGGCGCAGCTGGACGCCTACGCGCCGAAGGAGGCGAAGCCCGAGGAGACGCTGCTGCGGATCGCGGCCGGGGCCCGCTTCGGGCGGACCGACCTCCCGCTGCCGGTCTACCTGACGGGGCTTCCGGCGGCGTTCAAGGTGTCGGCGGTGTCGTTGCTGCGGCCCTCGGCCGTCATCGACGAGCCCTGGCGGGTCAGCCTGGCGCTCACCGCCGAGAAGCTCTCGGTCGACGTCATGGTCCAGCCGGAGAGCGCCGAGCCCGCGGTGGCTCCGCCGGGCGCCGACCCGCGCGAGTGCGAGGTGGACAAGGGCGTGCGGATCTGCGTGTCGACCCGCTCCGGGGCGAACCCGGCGCTGGAGGCGATCGGCGGGCTCCCCGGGGTGCTGGCGAAGATCAGGTCCGTGGGTGCCGACGAGAGCGCCTGGACGGCCGACGTCCTGCGCTGACCGGGCCCGGACGCGGGGGGGGGGGGGGGGGGGGGGGGGGGGGGGGGGGGGGGGGGGGGAGGTGGAGGGTGCAGGGCCATTACATAGGCGCTTGGCTGTG
>NZ_JBVHVO010000043.1:5014-44747 GCF_055564815.1 Kitasatospora sp. NPDC028961
GAGAAGAATAGGTTCTTGGGGCCAAAAAAAGGCCGCTGGGACGCCCCCCTTCTTGCTCCACTGCGCCCAGACCTCCCCGTGACCGGCCCCCCAGGGGGGGGCCCCCCCCCACGGCCGTGTCACCTGATCAGTAGCGGTACTGGTCCGCCTTGTACGGGCCCTCGACCGGGACGCCGATGTAGTCGGCCTGGTCCTTGGTCAGGGTGGTCAGCTTCACGCCCAGCGCGTCGAGGTGCAGACGGGCGACCTTCTCGTCCAGGTGCTTCGGCAGCACGTAGACGCCGATCGGGTACTGCTCGGTCTTCGTGAACAGCTCGATCTGCGCGATCGTCTGGTTGGCGAAGGAGTTGGACATCACGAACGACGGGTGGCCGGTCGCGTTGCCCAGGTTCAGCAGGCGGCCCTCGGAGAGGACGATGATGGTGCGGCCGTCCTCCTTGCGCCACTCGTGGACCTGCGGCTTGACCTCGGTCTTCACGACACCCGGCAGCTGGGCCAGGCCGGCCATGTCGATCTCGTTGTCGAAGTGGCCGATGTTGCCGACGATGGCCTGGTGCTTCATCCGGGCCATGTGCGAGGCCATGATGATGTCCTTGTTGCCGGTCGTCGTGATGAAGATGTCGGCCGTCTCCACGACGTCGTCCAGGGTCGCGACCTGGTAGCCGTCCATCGCCGCCTGGAGCGCGCAGATCGGGTCGATCTCGGTGACGATGACGCGGGCGCCCTGGCCGCGCAGCGACTCGGCGCAGCCCTTGCCCACGTCGCCGTAGCCGGCGACGACGGCGACCTTGCCGCCGATCAGCACGTCGGTGGCACGGTTGATGCCGTCGATCAGCGAGTGGCGGCAGCCGTACTTGTTGTCGAACTTCGACTTGGTGACCGAGTCGTTGACGTTGATCGCCGGGAACAGCAGCTTGCCGTCGCGGTGCATCTCGTACAGGCGGTGGACACCGGTGGTGGTCTCCTCGGTCACGCCCTTGATGGTGGCAGCGACCTCGGTCCACTTGTTCGGGGTCTCGACCAGGGTGCGGTTGAGCAGCTCCAGGATGATCCGGAACTCGTCGTTGTCCGCGGTCGACGGGTCCGGCGCGGAGCCGGCCTTCTCGAACTCGACACCCTTGTGGATCAGCAGGGTGGCGTCGCCGCCGTCGTCCAGGATCATGTTCGGGGTCTGGCCGTTCGGCCAGGTCAGCGCCTGCTCGGTGCACCACCAGTACTCGTCCAGCGTCTCGCCCTTCCAGGCGAAGACCGGCACACCCTGCGGGTTCTCGGGGGTGCCCTCCGGGCCGACCGCGATGGCGGCGGCGGCGTGGTCCTGGGTGGAGAAGATGTTGCAGGAGCACCAGCGGACCTCGGCACCGAGGGCGGTGAGGGTCTCGATCAGCACGGCGGTCTGCACGGTCATGTGCAGCGAGCCGGTGATGCGGGCGCCGGCGAGCGGCTGCGAGGCGGCGTACTCGGCGCGGATCGTCATCAGGCCGGGCATCTCGTGCTCGGCCAGCTGGATCTCCTTGCGGCCGAACGGCGCCAGGGAAAGGTCGGCGACCTTGAAGTCACCGGTGATGTCGGTCGACATGCGTCTGCTCCTCGCTGATGGGGATGGGGCAAGGCCAAAGGTCCTGGGTGTGCGTCGCGGCACGGCGGGGACGCACGGGTGCGCGGCAACGCCGGGGCCACCGGATCCGCGGCGGGACCGGTTCCCTGCTGCTCAGCACAAACCGTCGGAGGACCTCTCTCCCTCGACCGGTACGCGCCCCCAGGGGACGGACCACCGATCGACCGCCATCAGCAGCGACGTTCTGGCTCTGGTGACGAATCTACACCGGCGGCCCCGGACGGCGGCTCGCTATGACCGTTTTCGGCCTGCGCACCGCCGCCCCGGGGGTGCGGGTGCTCAGTGCGCGCCGGGCACCGGTCCACCGGGCGTGGCGTACGGGTCGTCGCCCTGCGCCTCCTTCTCGGCGCTGTACACGTCGGGCTCCAGGTAGATCGCCCGGGCGATCGGGACGGCCCGGCGGACGCGGATCTCGGCGGCGTCGATGGCCTGCGCCACCTGCGCGGCGGAGTCCTCCGCGTTGACCGCGATCTTGGCGGCGACCAGCAGTTCCTCCGGGCCGAGGTGCAGGGTCCGCATGTGGATCACGCGGGTGACGGAGTCGTGGTCGACCAGCGCGTCGCGGATCTCGGCCACCACCTCCGGGTGGGCGGACTCGCCGATCAGCAGCGACCTGGTCTCCGACGCCAGCACGAGGGCGATCACGATCAGCAGCAGGCCGATCGCCAGGGTGCCGATACCGTCCCAGACGCCGTCCCCGGTGATCACGGTCAGGCCGACGCCGAAGAGCGCCAGCACCAGACCGATCAGCGCGCCGGTGTCCTCCAGCAGGACGACCGGCAGCTCCGGCGCCTTGGCCCGGCGGATGTAGGCGGGCCAGCCGTGCGCGCCCTTGTCCTTGACGGCCTCGCGGTAGGCGGTGAAGAAGGACCACGCCTCCAGCCCGACCGCCAGCACCAGCACGCCGATCGGCCAGTACCAGTTGTCCAGCTCGTGCGGGTGGGCGATCTTCTCGTAGCCCTCGTAGACGGCGAACATGCCACCGACGCTGAACAGCACGATGGAGACCAGGAACGCGTAGATGTAGCGCTCGCGCCCGTAGCCGAACGGGTGCTCCTGGGTGGCCGCCCGCTGCGAGCGCTTGCCGCCGACCAGCAGCAGCACCTGGTTGCCCGAGTCGGCCAGCGAGTGGACGCCCTCGGCCAGCATCGAGGAGGAGCCGGAGAACGCGAAGGCCACGAACTTGCTGACCGCGATGCCCAGGTTCGCCGCCAGGGCCGCGACCAGGGCCTTGGTACCGCCTTCGGTGCTCATGCCGGTGTGGATCCCTCCGCCGGGGGCCGCTCGGGCGGCCCGCGCTCTGCTCTGTCGGGTGCTGCCTCCGCCGGGTCGCGCCCCGGCCGAGTCCGTCGAGCGCATACGGTACCGGGCCGCCGCGCCGCGGTCCCGGGACGGCGCCACGGCCCCGGCCCGGGAGGGCGCCGCGCCGCGGCCTCAGGACTGCGCCGCGAGCCCCAGGTAGACGGCGGCGAAGTCGGTCAGCGCGATCAGGTCGGCCAGCGCGTGCAGCGGGTCGGGCCGGGTGGTGGCGTACTCGGTGAGCCGGACGTCGTGGGCGGCGGCCAGCCGCTGTCCCCGGGTGACCGGGTAGCTGCGCGGACGCTCGTCGTCGGCCGGCACCTCGGCCGGGCCCCGGTCCTCCTCGCCGGGGGCCGGCGTGCCCGGGAGGTGCCGGAGCACCAGCACCTGGAGGTGCAGCGGGTCGGGCTCGTCGACCCGGTCGCGGAAGAAGTCGTCGGGGTCGGCCCCCGCGCCGAGCTGACCGGCGAACATGCCGCGGTGCGCGGTCAGCACCTGCGGCAGCAGGCCGGCCGGCGCCGGGCGGCCGGCCCGCTCGGCGAGCTGGGTGGTGAACCGGGCGGCGGCCGCGCCGGCCACCGGCCCCTCGGCCCAGAGCAGCGGCACGGTACCGGCCAGCCGGGCGGCCAGGCTCTTGGCGGGGTTGGTGTACGCGGCCGCGTCCGGCCGGCAACGCACGGCGGCCTCGTCCAGCAGGTCCGCGGTGGCGGCCGGCGCGTCGTAGGGCAGCTGGGTGACGCCCAGCTTCTGGGCCAGCGCCAGCAGCGGGGCGAGGTGGGCCCAGAGCGCTGCCGGGTCCTCGGCCGGGAGGTCGGGCTCGGCCCCCGGCCCGGCCGGGGGCGTGCCGTCGTCGGGCAGGTTGGACGGCACGTAGGGCAGCGGCAGCGCGCGGACCTGGAGGGCGGCCTCGGCCAGCCGGCTGCCGGCGGGAGCGGTGACGACGATGGCGCAGCCGCGCGCGTAGGCCTGTTCGGCGAGGGCGACCAGGCCCTGCTCGCCGCCGTCGGCGGAGCTGATCACCAGCAGGTCGAGCGGTCCGGCCCAGCCCGGGAGCTGCCAGGCCAGCCCGTCGGCGAACACCGGCGGCGCGCTGGCCCGGTCGGTGCGCGGCGGCGCCGCCGCGTCGGTGGGCGGCAGCGGCGCGATCAGGCTGGCGGTGCCGGCCAGCGCGGCGAGGATCTCGCCCGCCGTCAGCGCGCTGCCGTGGCCCGCCACCAGCACGGCGCGCGGTCGGCCGTCGGGGCGCAGCCGGTCCAGGCCGGCCGCGTCGGCGAGCCGCAGGGCGGTGCGGACCCGTGCGCCGGCGCCGGCCAGGGCCAGCAGCGCGCGGTCGCGGTCGGCGCGCTGGAGGGCGGCCGGGTCGTCGAGCAGGGTGTCGTCGAGCATGCGGCGGGCCTCCGGCTGCTGGCAGGGCGCTGGGGGTGGCGGGGGCGGGTACGGGTCCGTACCCCCTGCGGGTCTTGGCCCCAAGGATCAGGCCGGGCGGCGGGCCTCGTCCACCAGCAGGACCGGAATGCCGTCCCGGACGGGGTAGGCGAGGCCGCAGCCCTCACCGGTGCAGAGCAGCTCGGGGTGCTCCTCGCTGCCGCCTTCGGTGAGCGCGGCCCGGCACTGCGGGCAGACCAGGATCTCCAGCAGGAAGGATTCGAGCTTCATGGGGTGTCGGGCTCCAGATCTCGGGGGTGGCACGGCGGTGCCCCGGCCAGGAGGAAACCCTACCGGCCGGGGCACAGGCGGCGTGCGTCAGGCGCGTGCGTCGGGCGCACGCCTCGGGACGCCCGCCGGGGCGTACGTCGGGCGGGTGTCAGCCGCGGACGATGGCGAGCACGCCGTCGCGCAGCTCCGCCATCCGCGCCGGGTCCTTGGCCTCGACGTTGAGGCGCAGCAGCGGCTCGGTGTTGGAGGCGCGCAGGTTGAACCACCAGTCCGGCCCGGCGACGGTGAGGCCGTCCAGCTCGTCCACGGTGGTGCCCTCCAGGCCGGCGTACGCGGCGCGGACGGCGGCGGAGCGGTCGGCCTGGTCGGCGACGGTGCTGTTGATCTCGCCGGAGGCGGCGTAGCGGTCGTACTCGGCGGTGAGCGCGGAGAGCGTGCCGTCCTGCCCGCCGAGGGCGGCCAGCACGTGCAGCGCGGCCAGCATGCCGGTGTCGGCGCGCCAGAAGTCGCGGAAGTAGTAGTGCGCGGAGTGCTCGCCGCCGAAGACCGCGTCGGTGACGGCCATCTCCTGCTTGATGAAGGAGTGGCCGACCCGGGTGCGGACCGGCTTGCCGCCGAGCTCGCGGACCACCTCGGGAACGGTCCAGGAGGTGATCAGGTTGTGGATGACGGTCGGCTCGTCCTCGCCGGCCGCCTTGGCCCGGGCGATCTCGCGGACCGCGACCAGGGCGGTGATGGCGGACGGGGAGACCGGCTCGCCGCGCTCGTCGACCACGAAGCAGCGGTCGGCGTCGCCGTCGAAGGCGAGCCCGAGGTCGGCGCCGACCTCGCGGACCTTGGCCTGCAGGTCGACGAGGTTCTTCGGGTCGAGCGGGTTGGCCTCGTGGTTGGGGAAGGTGCCGTCCAGCTCGAAGTACATCGGGACGAGCTCGATCGGCAGGCCGTCGAAAACGGTCGGCACGGTGTGGCCGCCCATCCCGTTGCCGGCGTCGACGGCGACCTTGAGCGGGCGGATCGCGGTCAGGTCGACCAGGCCGAGCAGGTGGTCGGCGTAGCCGCGCAGGGTGTCCTGGGCGGACAGCGCGCCGGGCTTGACGTCGCGCACGGGCACGGTGACCGTGTCGTCCTCGCCGGTCCAGGACTCGACCAGCTCGCGGATGTCGGCGAGGCCGGTGTCCTGGCCGACCGGGGCGGCGCCGGCCCGGCAGAGCTTGATGCCGTTGTACTGCGCCGGGTTGTGGCTGGCGGTGAACATCGCGCCGGGCAGGTCGAGCTTGCCGCTGGCGTAGTACAGCTGGTCGGTCGAGCAGAGGCCGATCTCGACCACGTCGGCGCCGTAGGCGGCGGCGCCCTCGGCGAAGGCCCGGCTCAGCGACGGGGAGGACGGCCGCATGTCGTGGCCGGTGACGATCGAGGACGCTCCGGTGACCTGCACGAACGCGGCGCCGAAGGCCCGCGCGAGGCTCTCGTCCCACTGGTCCGGGACGACGCCTCGAACGTCGTACGCCTTCACGAGCTGCTTGAGGTCGCGCACTGCGGCTCCACCCTGGTCTCTGTCTGATCGGTGTGCTTCCCGGGGCGGCCGGCCGCCCCCGGGTCACGATACGTCGGGGCACCGCGCCGTCGGGCGGGCGGTAGACGGGCAGCGTACCGGGGCCGGGTGGCCGCTCCTCGCCCGGTGCGGGCGGGGCGGGCCGTCAGTTGTCGGGCGAGCGCAGCACGCGCAGGTGGCCGCGGCGGCCGGCCTCGGTGGACTCGCCGTCGGGGCCTCGACCCTGACGGGGGGTCTGCGGGCGGGCGGCCTCGCGGACGGCGTTGGCGAGCGCTTCGAGGTCGTCGCTGCTGCGGCGCAGCGGGCCGGCCTCGGCGGCGAGCCGGACGACCTCCCAGCCGCGCGGGGCGGTGAGGCGCTCGGCGTGCTCGGCGCACAGGTCGTAGCAGTGCGGCTCGGCGTAGGTGGCGAGCGGGCCGAGGACGGCGGTGGAGTCCGCGTAGACGTACGTCAGCGTCGCGACGGCCGGTCGGCCGCACGCGGTCCGCGAACAACGACGTACAGAGCTCACGAGGGTGGACGGTACCGCACTCCTCGCCGGGGAGCGAAGACCGCCTGTCCGGAGGGCGTGCCGTGTCGCGCTCCGCGCGCCCGTCCGTGCACCCGCCGCCCTGGCCGTTCGCTGTCGAGGTGGTCCACTTCCGACCGTCCAAGGACTACCCTCGGCAGTGATATGGACAGCTCTGCACCGCAGTCATCGACGGGACCTTCGCGCCGCCCGCGCCACCGCGACCGGCACGGCAGGGGTCTGCGCGGCCCGCTGGCGCCTCCGCAGGTGCCGATCTCGCTCACCCGCTCCGAGTTGTTCGACGACTACGTGCGCGAGTCGGTGGAGCGTCTCGAACGGCGTTGGCCCCAGCTGATCGAAGTGGAGTTCGCCGTCCAGGAGGTCCCGCTGCGCGAGGCACAGGGACCGGACACGGACGGCGGGGTGCCGCTGGGGCAGGTGTCGCCGGGCCGGCAGGGGCGCAAGAGCCAGATCGTGGTGTACCGCCGGCCGGTGGAGATCCGGGCGAAGTCGCGGGAGGATCGCGCCGCCCTGGTGCACGAGATCCTGATCGAGCAGGTGGCGGAGCTGCTGGGGTTGTCGCCGGACGCCATCGACCCGCGCTACGACGAGGAATGACCCGACGACGGAGGGGCGGTACCCGGTGCCGGGTACCGCCCCTCCGTCATGGCGTCAGCGGAGCACGACCGCCGGGTCCTGGGCGGCCCGCGGGACCTTGACGCTGCTGCGGTCGTCTCGGAGCGCCTGGACGGTGAACATCGGGACGTCCTTGGTCGGGATCGCCAGCATCCGGGCGGCGACGACGGGGCCGCCGGAGACGGTCTCCACGGTCAGCGCGAAGGCGCCGTTCAGACCGGTGGGCTCGGGCGCCGGGACGGCGACCGTGCCGCCGGCGGGCAGCTCGACGTCCTTGCTGACCGGGGTGCCCCCGCCGCTGCCGGCCGAGGCGGTGACCTTGACCTTGGCGGCCTCACCGGTGGAGGTGAGGAAGAGCGTGGTCGGGCCGCCGCCGCGGTTGTCGGCCACCGTGCCGCGGGCGCCGACCGGGGCGGTCCCGGTCAGCCAGGCGGCGTCGGACTTGCCGTTCTGGCCCACCCGGTCGATCCGCAGGCCGGCCACCACCGGGGTGGGGTGCTTGTCGTCCGTGGGGGACAGGCGCAGGCCGGCCACCTCGTCCCGGGTGACCTTGCCGAGGTCGACGGCGGCCACCATGCCCGCCTTGACGTGGATCGACTCGTTGCCGGCCGGGGTGAACAGGCCGTTCTTGCCGGAGAGCTGGATCTTCAGGTCCGCGTCGTCCTCCGGCGGAGCCCAGACCACCAGGTGGGCGTTGGCGGTGTCGGCGGGCAGGCCCGGGAGCACCTGGACGGGCGCCGGGGCGGCCGAGGCGGGCACCCAGTCGGCGCCCTTGCTGCCGTCGGCGGCGTGCACGGCGGCGCCGACCCGGCCGCTGCGGGCGACGACGTGCACCGCGAGGTCGGCGACCTGGCCCTTGCTGATGGTGGGCAGCAGGACCGACTGCGAGCTGCCGGGGGCGACGGTGATGCCGTTGGCGGCGTCGTTCTCGATCAGGCCCTTGTCGCCGTACAGCTTGATGTCGACCACGGCCGCGGTGGCCTCGGTGTTGACCAGGCTGACGTAGTCGACCCGGTCGCCCGCGGTGCTGGCGCCGGCGAACCAGAAGCTGGTACCGGCCGGGGTGCAGGTGAGGCCGGAGAGGCCCTGGCCGCGCTGCTCGGTGACGGTGGTGGTCTGGGTCACGGTGAAGCCGGGCGCGAGGGCGCCGGTGGCGACCGCGCCGGTCCCGGGGGCGTTGTCGCTGTTGGCGGCGGGGGCGACCACGGGGGCGCCCGGCTTGGTCAGGTTCAGCCGGGCGTCGCCGGGCGCGGTGTCCTTGGCCGCGACCGGCGCGGTGGAGGCGGCGGCCGCCGGGGCGGAGGGCGCGGGAGCGGAGGGCGCCGGGGCGGCGGGGGCCGGGGCGGCGGGGGCCGAGGGCGCGGTGGCGGGCGCCGCCGCGTCGGCGACCCAGCCGACTCCGGCGGCCGCGTCGCCACCGGTGCCGGTGCCGGGCGGGGTGTAGGCGGTGAGGGTGGTCGAGCCGGTCAGGCCCTGGAGCGGCTGCGGGCAGACCAGGGCGGTCCGCTCGACCTGCGCCGAGGTCGCGGCGCCGCCCTGGTCCGGGCCGGCCGCGGTGGCCGGCGGGCGCACCTGGGCGACCCCGAACACCACGGCGAGCACCGCGGCGGCGGCCAGCAGCGACTGGGTCGTCTTCGTCCCTCCGGACGACCCCGTGGGGCCGGCCGCGGCGAACGCGGCCTCGTCCGGTGCCCCGGAGCCGGTCCGGCCCTTGGACTTCTTCGGGAAGGCGGGCTTCTTCATCGCGGGTCAGCTCCCCGATCCGTGGTGGTGCGGGTACCGGCCCGGCCCGTTGGGGTTGTTGGGGTTGTTGGGGTCATTCGGATCGTTCGGGTCGTAGTAGGGCTCGCCCTGCGGCTGCCCCGGCACCCACGGCTGCTGCCCGTCCTGCTGGTAGGGGTCGTAGCCGCCGTACTGCTGGTCCTGCTGGTACGGGTCGTAGCCCTGCTGGCCGCCCTGCGGGTAGGCCTGCTGCTGGTACCCGTCGCCGCCGTACTCCTGGCCGCCGCCGTACGGCGCGGCGGTCGGCTGCTGGGCCGGGTAGGAGCCGTAGCTGTACGGGTCGGCCTGCTGGTACGTCTGGTACGGGTCGGCGTACTGCTCGGCCTCCTGGACGGCCGCGGCCGCCTGGACCGCCTCGACCGGCGGGTCGCCGGCGGGCTGCGGCGGGATCGCGCCCGGCCGGCCCTCGTACACGCCGCCCTCGCCGTCCCCGTCGCCGCCCTCGCCGCGTTCGGCCATCCGGCGGGCCCGGCGGCTGCCGGGGGCGGGCGCCTGCGCCTGGGCGGCGGCCGCCAGCGCGGCGGCGGCGACGACCTCCTCGGGCAGGTCGTCGTCCTTGTGGTTGCGGCGGCCGGGCAGCGCCAGCACCAGGACGGTCAGGCCGAGCAGCAGCTGGGCCCAGATCCAGCCGGTGTGCAGCAGGCCGCCCTCACGGGTGACCACCAGCTTGCCGGCGGCGGCCGGGAGCTTGAAGCCCTGCGCCCAGCCGTCGACGGTGGTGGCCTCCAGCGCGGTGCCGTCGAGGGTCGCCTTCCACTCGGGGCCGGCCGCCTCGGCGAGGCGCAGCACCCGGCCCTCGGGACCGGCCGGAACGGCGGTGTCGAGGTCGCGCTCGCCGGACGGCACCGCCACGGGGGTGGTGCCGGGGGCGGTGATCAGGGCGCGGGTCGCGGGCGTGCCGTTGACCTGCCAGAGCGCGGTGCCGCCGTCCTGGTTGGCCTTGACCAGGCCCGGGGTGGTGTCCAGGACGTCCTTGAAGGCGCCGATCAGCGGCTGGTCGACCAGCACGTAGGCGATGCCGTAGTCGGACAGCGCCTCGGCCTGGTCGGCTCCGGAGCCGGCCAGCAGGCTGCCGACCACCTTGTCGAGGCGCTCGGTGGTGCCGGTGGCCGGGTCCACGGTGGACTCGGCCTGGCCGAGCGTCACCCCGGCGCCGCGCACCAGGGTGTAGCGGACCGAGCCGCCCTTCGGGTCGCCGGTGACGACCAGGGTGCGGGCCCGGTCGCTGGTACCGGCCTCCTCGGCGATGAACGCGGGCACCTGGGCGGCCGGGGCCCGGTGCAGCGGGCCGTCGGCCCCGGTGACGGCCCACCAGACGCCGGTGCCCAGCGGAGCGAGCACCGCGGCGGCCACCACCAGGGCGGCGACCGGCTGGCGCCAGCCGAAGGCGATGCCGGCCACCCGGGCGTTGGCGCCGTCGGCGCCGATCGCGGCGGCGGCCAGCAGGGCGATGCCGGCGAGCAGCGAGGCCGGGCCGGCCCACGCGGGCACGGCCGGGCCGCCGGAGGCGGGGGTCACCGAGGTGCCCGCCACCGCGACCGCGAAGACCAGGCCGGCGCCGGCGGCGCCCCAGGCGGCGAGCACCGCGCGGCGGCGGTCGGCGCGCAGCAGCGCGGCCAGCGCGGCGAGCACCACGCCCGCCGAGAGCCAGACCGGCGGCACTCCGGCGCCGCCCGGGTTGACCAGCAGCAGGCCGACGGCGTTCGCGCCGCCGCCGTGCAGACCGGGCAGACCGGCCTCCAGCAGCAGCAGCTGGGGGTGCGAGAGCACCTGCAGCGACCAGGGCGCGAGCACCAGCACCGGCGCGCCGAGGATCACCAGCACGCGCAGCCCGAGCAGCCGCAGCGCGGCCCCGCCGGAGCCGAACGCCCCGCCGCGCACCACGGCGGCGGCGAGCACGGCCAGGCAGAGCGGCACGGCCAGCGCCCACGCCAGCGGCACGAAGGCGGTGGCGAGGGTGAGCAGCAGGACGGTCATCCAGACCGGGCGCCAGCCGGGCCGGGCGCCCTTGGCGGCGCTCTCGGCGCGGATGCCGAGGCCGGCGGAGATCGCGGCCGCGCGGGCCAGCGGCGGCAGCAGGACGGCGAGGACGGCGGTGCCGATCCGGCCCTGGGCGAGCGCGCCGGTGGCCGCGGGCAGCAGGGCGTAGGTGGCGCTGGCCCAGGCACGGACCAGCTTGGAGTCGAGCAGCGGCCGGGAGACCAGGTAGGCGCTGACGGCGGCGAGCGGCACGGCGAGGACGACCAGCAGGGTGACCGCGAGGTCGGCGTGGTCGAACAGCGCCCAGGAGAGCACCGACAGCACCGCGAGGTACGGCGGCGCCGCCGCGGTGGAGCCGGTGCCGACGGGGTGCCAGGCGTCCGCGTACATCGACCAGAGGCCGCCCGCGCCGCCGGTGGCGGGCAGCAGCGCGCCGCCGAACAGCGCGCCGGCGCCGAACAGGCCGCGGCAGGCGACCAGCGCGAAGACCAGCAGCGCGGCGAACAGGACCGGCGCCGGGCGGCGGGCCAGCTTCTTGATCAGCGTGAACTGCTCGACGACCAGGTCCTCGGAGTCCTCGTCGCCCGGGCCGGCCTCGACCGAGCCGTGCCGGCCGGCCCCGGAGTCGTCGCCGCCCCCTATGCCGAGCGAGCCGATCACGCCCTCGACGGCGAGCCGGGCGGTGGCTCCGGGCGCCGGGAAGAGCGAGCGGTCGTCCAGGGCGTCGGCGGCCCGCAGCCGGGCCCGGCGTTTGCGGGCCGCCAGCAGCCGGGGCAGCCGGAGCAGTTCGTGGCCGAGACCGGCGAGTTCGTCGAAGGCCTGCTTCGGGTCCTTGCCGAGCAGGTTGGTGACCACCCGCAGCAGGGTGCCGAGCACCAGCCGCAGCAGGACGTAGGGGAAGAGCGCGCCCTTGGAGTTGGCGAGCAGGGTGTAGACGGCGCCGGCCTTGTCCAGCCGGTGCGGGTGGGAGGGGCCGCAGTCGATCGCGCGGCGCTCGCGGCTGGCCGCCTCGGCGTGCCGCAGCACGGCGTCGGGGGCGACCACGACGCGGTGGCCGGCGGCGTTGACCCGCCAGCAGAAGTCGGTGTCGTCGCGCATCAGCGGCAGCGCCCGGTCGAAGCCGCCGAGCTCCTCGAAGACGTCGCGGCGGACCAGCATGCCGGCGGTGGAGACGGCGAGCACCGGGCGGACCTGGTCGTGCTGGCCCTGGTCCTGCTCGCGGCGGTCGAGGCCGGTCCAGCGGCGGCCGGAGCGGGCGATGGTGACGCCCACCTCCAGCAGCTGGCGGCGGTCGTACCAGCTGCGCAGCTTGGGGCCGACGACGGCGGCGCTGGGGGTGGAGTCGGCGACCTGGAGGAGGCGGCGCAGCGCGTCGGTCTGCGGCTCGCAGTCGTCGTGCAGCAACCAGAGCCACTCGACCGGCTGGGTCTCCCGGGGGCCGCCGCGGCCGAGGTCGTCCTCGTGGCCGAGCGGGTCGCCGAAGTCGTCCCAGCCGCCGGTGACCGGGTCGTAGCCGGACGGGTCGAGCCGGTAGGGGAGGTCCTCGGGGCGCAGCGGCGGGCTGTTGAAGACGGCCTCGCCGACGGCGGTGCCGAAGCCGGCCCGGCGGCCGAGGACGATCGGGCCGCTCTCCGGGAGCCAGTCGGCGAGGGTGTCGGCGAGCAACTGCGGGGAGCTGTCGGTGGAGCCGGTGTCGACGGCGAGCACCCGCTGGACCTGACGGTCCTGGCCGAGCAGGCCGGCGAGGGCCTGTGGCAGCCAGCGGGCCCCGTCGTGCGAGACGATCACCGCGGTGACCAGGTGGCGCGGATAGGCGGGCGGCCTGGCAGCGGTGAAGCCGCTCTGGTGGCTGTAGACGGTCATCGAGTGCGCGGGCCCCAGTTCTCGGTGGACACAGCCGGTGAACGGCAACCGGATGGCGCACCACACTAACGGCTCCGGATGGCGCCGCCGTCCGCGGGCCGTGGAGGAGCTGTGCGCACCGGGCCCCGCAAGGGCCCGGAAACACGGAAGCGCCCCACCGTCGCGGTGAGGCGCCCGTCGAGCTGTGCGGTTGTCGGAGGGTCAGCAGGGCCAGGGGCCGCCCCGGTCAGACCGCGCTCTTCTTGAGCCGACGGCGCTCGCGCTCGGAGAGGCCGCCCCAGATGCCGAACCGCTCGTCGTTGGCGAGGGCGTACTCCAGGCACTCGGAGCGGACCTCGCAGGCGAGGCAGACCTTCTTGGCCTCGCGGGTGGAGCCGCCCTTCTCCGGGAAGAAGGACTCGGGGTCGGTCTGGGCGCACAGCGCGCGCTCCTGCCAACCGAGTTCTTCTTCCTCCTCCTCGATGCCGTCACCGATCAACAGCTCAAAGAGCTCGCTCATGTGGCGCGCCTCCTCTGCCCCTATTTGGCGTCCCCGTGGTTGCCGTTGCCTCGTGCGGCGGACGACACGAGAGAAATTACAGTTGCGTCACTCTGGCCCAGTCAAGCCGAGCTCTGGTATTGGGGCCAGGATTCACTCCCCGGCACCAAGCCGTTACGAATAGTGTACATATCTGGACACATCGGACTAACAGCCCGGATCCCGTCGAACCCTTGCAACCCTCCACCACGTGACGCGCAGTCATCGTCACAGGTCGGTCATCGGCCTGCCTTCCCGGCGATCTTCTCATCGAAACCTAGAGGGTGATTTATCACCCCATCGGGTAGTTCATGGTCTATCCCGCCCGATTGCCCCGGCTCATGAGTTGACACCGGAGCGCTCGATGCGGTCTCCTTTCCCACATGTCAGAGTTCACTCGCCCCCGGAGCGGTTCCGCGCTCCGTCGTGCCGTGAACCCCTGTTGTCGCCTCTGTTCCTGTATCTAGGCGCCCGCTGTCCCACCGCGCGCCGCCCAGGAAGCACAGAGGCCGCCCGCGATTCCCGCCCCAGGACATCCCGGATCCGGCTGATCCCTGTCGAACCAGCCGTACTCCGAGGACGACTCCCGTGCGCATGAACCGCATCCGCAAGCGGAACCGCGACCGCAACAAGCTCACCCGCCGTGGCCTCGCGCCCACCACGCCTCCCCCGGCGGCCGCCCGGCCCGCCCGCGGCTGGGCCGACGGACTGAGCGACGTCTCCATCGCCGGCGACCCGCTGGCCTTCCCCCATCTGGCCCGCACCGACCTGCCCGGCCACCCCACCACCGTCGCCGGCTACGCCCGGCTGGTCCGCGAGATCGCCGCCGACCGCGCCCGCTGGGAGCCGCTGGTCCGCTACGACGCGCTCACCCGCTGGTACGCCCGGCTGGAGACCGGCCCCGGCTACGAGGTCTGGCTGCTCAGCTGGCTGCCCGGCCAGAGCAGCGGCTTCCACGACCACGGCGTCTCCTCCGGGGTGATGAGCGTCGTCCGGGGCGAGCTGATCGAGCGCTCCCTCACGCACGCGGGCGAGGGTGCCCGCACCCTGCGCCCGGGCGGGCAGCGGGTGTTCTCCTCCGGGTACCTGCACGAGGTGGTCAACGGCGCGCTGGAGCCCGCCGTCTCCATCCACCTCTACACGCCCGGGCTGACCGAGATGAACCAGTACGGCGGCGGCGCCACCGTCCCCGAGCAGCACCCGCAGGAGCAGGCCGAGGCCCACTGACGACGGGCGGGCGGCGGCCCGCGGACCGGGCTGACGGCCAGTCGGGCCGTGGCAGGATGGGCGCATGCGCATCGTGGCACTGGCAGGCGGAATCGGTGGGGCGCGCTTCCTGCGCGGACTCAAGGAGGCCCTCGGCCCGCAGGACGAGATCACCGTCATCGGCAACACCGGCGACGACATCCACCTCTACGGCCTGAAGGTCTGCCCCGACCTCGACACCGTGATGTACACCCTCGGCGGCGGCATCAACGAGGAGCAGGGCTGGGGCCGCACCGACGAGACCTGGTCGATCAAGGCCGAGATGAAGGAGTACGGCGTCGGGCCCGAGTGGTTCGGGCTCGGCGACCGCGACTTCGCCACCCACCTCGTCCGCAGCCAGATGCTCACCGCCGGGTACACCCTCAGCCAGGTCACCGAGGCGCTCTGCGTGCGCTGGCAGCCGGGCGTGCGGCTGCTGCCGATGAGCGACGACCGGGTCGAGACCCACGTGCGGATCACCGACGCGGACGGCACCCGGGCCATCCACTTCCAGGAGTACTGGGTCCGGCTGCACGCCGCCGTCGACGCCGAGGCGATCGTCCCGGTCGGCGCGGACACCGCCAAGCCCGCGCCCGGTGTGCTGGAGGCCATCGCCGCCGCCGACGTCATCCTGTTCCCGCCGTCCAACCCGGTGGTCTCGATCGGCACCATCCTCGCCGTGCCCGGCATCCGGGCCGCGGTGGCCGCCGCCGCGGCGCCGGTGGTCGGGCTCTCCCCGATCATCGGCGGGGCCCCGGTCCGCGGCATGGCCGACAAGGTGCTGGCCGCCGTCGGCGTCGAGGCGACCGCGGCGGCGGTCGCCCTGGACTACGGCGCCGACCTGCTGGACGGCTGGCTGGTGGACACCGCCGACGAGGCCTCGGTCGGCGCGGTCGAGGCCGGCGGGATCGCCTGCCGGGCCGTACCGCTGCTGATGACGGACGTCGCGGCCACCGCCGAGATGGCCCGGGCCGCGCTGGCGCTCGCCGAGCTGGTGCGGGCGTGACCCTGCACGTCCTGCCCGTCCCGGGCCTGCCCGAGATCGACGCCGGCGCCGACCTCGCCGCGCTGATCGCCAAGGCCGGGACGTACCAGGACGGCGACATCCTGCTCGTCACCTCGAAGATCGTCAGCAAGGCCGAGGGCCGGGTGCTGCGGGCCACCGACCGCGAGGCCGCGATCGACGCCGAGACCGTCCGGGTGGTCGCCCGGCGCGGCCCGGTCCGGATCGTCGAGAACCGCAACGGCCTGGTGATGGCCGCCGCCGGGGTGGACGCCTCCAACACCGCCGCCGGCACCGTGCTGCTGCTGCCCGAGGACCCGGACGCCTCCGCCCGCGCGCTGCGCGCCCGCCTCCAGCAGCTGACGGGGCTGCGGCTGGCCGTCGTCGTCACCGACACCTTCGGCCGGCCCTGGCGCAACGGCCTCACCGATGTCGCGATCGGCGCCGCCGGACTGCCCGTCCTGGAGGACCACCGCGGCCGCACCGACAGCCACGGCAACGAACTGGCGATGACCGTCACCGCCACCGCCGACGAACTCGCCGCCGCCGCCGACCTGGTCAAGGGCAAGTCCACCGGCACCCCGGTCGCCGTGGTCCGGGGCCTCGGCCACCTGGTCACCGCCGAGGACGGCGCGGGCACCCGCCCGCTGGTGCGCGCCGCCGCGGACGACATGTTCCGGCTCGGCACCTCCGAGGCGGTCCGGCAGGCCGTCACCCTGCGCCGCACCATCCGCGCGTTCACCCCCGAACCGGTCGACCCGGGCGCCGTCCGCCGCGCCGTCGCCGCCGCCGTCACCGCGCCCGCCCCGCACCACACCACGCCCTGGCGGTTCGTCCTGCTGGAGTCGGCCGCGGTCCGCACCCGGCTGCTGGACGCGATGCTCGCCGCCTGGCAGCGCGACCTGCGCGAGCTGGACGGCTGGGACGACGCGCTGATCGCCCGGCGCACCGCCCGCGGCGACGTCCTGCGCGACGCGCCCTACCTCGTCGTCCCCTGCCTGGTGATGGACGGCTCGCACGACTACCCCGACGCGCGCCGCGCCGCCGCCGAACGCGAGATGTTCACCGTCGCCATCGGCGCCGCCGTGCAGAACCTGCTGGTCACCCTGGCCGGCGAGGGCTACGGCACGGCCTGGGTCTCGTCCACCATGTTCTGCCGCGACACCGTGCGCGCGGCCCTCGACCTGCCGGCCGGCTGGGACCCGATGGGCGCCGTCGCGGTCGGCCGCCCCGCCGAACCGCCCCGCGACCGCCCGGCCCGCGGCGCGGACGCCTTCGTCGAGGTGCGGTAGGGGTCAGTACCCCAGGTCGTCCGGCAGCAGCCGGAAGGACTCGTGGTTCGTCAGCGGCCTGATCGCACGGAAGTGCCGGCGATCGACGGTCAGCACCGCCGCGGTCCGGAACCCGGCCGCCAGCGCGACGTTGATCGCGTCCGTCAGCCCCATGTTCAACGCCGGGTAACGGCGCATCACGACCCGGGCGGCACTGAGGTGGGACGCGACCTCCGGGACCTCGAAGCGCCCCACGGCACACTTGTCGATCACGTCGTCGAGAATGCGCATCGCCGCATCCGCGCCGAGCGCCTTGGTGGCCAGGTAGTCCAGTTCGGCGAGCACCAGGGGTGAGATGACCAGGTGCCCGACCGTACGCAGCGCCGCCTGGCACGCCGCGTGCTCGCGCTCCGCACGGGAGTAGCACGCGAGCAACGCGCCGGTGTCGCCCACGACCGCGACCTCTGTCACGCGCCGAACCCTTCCATGTGCCGGTCGAGGTCGTCCAGGACCCGGTGGCCCTCGAACGACGGCATGTCGTCCACCTCGTCACCCATCGGGTCGGTCCTGAACGGGTACACGGGCTCGGCGCGCTCCGGCGGCACGATCGTGGCCACGTGGCGGCCGTCCTTGGTGACCGTGACGGTCTCTCCGCGTTCGACGGCTCCTATCACTCTGGCCGTCTGCTGGTTCAGCTCCCGCATGGTTGCTTCCATGCCGCCAATGTACTACGCCGTAGTTCACCGCCGCCGGTGGTCGTTGGGGGTCAGCCGGGGGCCGTAGCGCGGGGCGTGGGTGCCGGTGCTCAGCAGCAGGCGGCAGAGGCGGTGGCGGTGCGGGCGGTAGGGCTCCAGCAGGGCCAGCATCTGGGTGTCGTCGCTGCGGGGGCGGCCGGCCAGGGCCCAACCGACCAGGTTGGGGAGGTGGTAGTCGCCGACCGAGACCGCGTCCGGGTCGCCGTTGCTGCGCTGCAGGGTCTCGGCGGCCGTCCAGATCCCGATGCCGGGCACGGAGGTCAGCCGGGCGAACGCCTCGGCGTGGTCCATCGCCGAGGCCTCCTCCAGCCGGGCGGCCAGCCGGACGGCGCGCACCACGGTGGCGGAGCGCTTCGGGTCCACCCCCGCGCGGTGCCACTCCCAGCTGGGGACGAGCGCCCACTCGCGGGCCGACGGCGCCACCCGCATGCCCTCGGCCGGGCCGGGCGCCGGGGTGCCGAAGTCGCGCAGCAGCGTCCGCCAGGCCCGGTACGCCTCGTCGGTGGTCACCTTCTGCTCCAGGATCGCGGGCACCAGCGACTCCAGCACCAGCCCGGTCCGGGTGAGCCGCACGCCGGCCGCACGCCGCTGGGCCTCCCGCAGCGGGCCGGGCGGCAGCACCAGGGCGGCCGGGTCGTCCTCGGCGCCGAGCAGCACGGGCAGCCGGTCCAGCAGCCACGCCGCCCCCGGGCCCCAGGCCCGCGCCTCGACCTCGCCGGCGGCCGGCCTGGCCAGTACCCGCAGCGTGCCGATGCCGGCCGGGGTGCGGGAGGCCCGCCAGACCGCGCCGTCACCGGTGGTCCGGTAGGCCGGGTCGGCCGGCCCGCGCCGCAGCGGCAGCAGGGTGCGGGCCACGTCCAGCGGGAAGCCCGGGCGCCAGAGGCGCACCCGCGCACCGGTCGCCGCCTCGTCCGACACCGCCCCGCGCCTCCTCCGCTGTCCGGCTCCACCGCCTTCGCCGACCATGGGGATATGAACGATACGCGGCTGCCGGAGCTGTCCCACGCGGACGAGGGCGCGGTGCGGGCGCTCTACCACCGGACCCTGGACGGGTGGAACCTGCGGGACGGCGCGGCGTGCGCCGGACCGTTCGCCGAGGACGGGGAGATGGTCGGATTCGACGGAACGAGGTACGCGGGGCGGTCGGTGATCGCCGCCGAACTGGGGCGGATCTTCGCGGACCACGCCACCCCCGAGTACGTCGCCAAGGTGCGGCGGATCCGGGCGCTCGGCCCGGGGGTGGCCGAGCTGGACGCCGTCGCCGGCCTGGTGCCGGACGACGCCGAGGACCTCGATCCCGGCCTGAACGCCCTGCAGACGGTGATCGCCGTCAACGCGGGCGCGGGCTGGCGGATCGCGCTGCTGCAGAACACTCCGGCCCGGTACGACCTGCGGCCGGACGTCGCGCGGGCGCTGACCGCCGAGCTGCGGGCGCTGCTCCCCCGGGGCCCCGGCCCGGTGTAGGCCCCGGGCTCGCGGGTTCAGCGTGCCCAGGGGGCCGCCGGGCGGGCGGCGCTCTGCAGCGCGGCCGCCTGGGTGCGGACGGCGGGGAGCAGCGGGTAGAGGGTGGCGCCGGGGCACTCGGTGGCGACCGCGTCGCGGTGGCCGGAGACGGCGTCGAAGGTCGCGGTGGTGCCCTTGGGGTAGCGGGTGCCGTCGGCGCCGGAGACCAGCTGGGTGCGGCCGCCGGCGTCCTGGCCGGCCAGCCCGAGCTTCCAGGCGGCGAGCCGGGCGAGCCCGTCCGGTACGGCCGGCGGCGGGGTGTCGGTGACGAAGGTGCCGAGCACCGCGACGCCCGCCGAGTCGGTGTTGAAGCCCAGGGTGTGCGCGCCGTGCACCGCGAGCTCGACACCGCCGGCCCGGCCCTCGTAGAGGGTGCCGCAGCGGTCGACCAGGAAGTTGTAGCCGATGTCCCGCCAGCCGTTGCTCCGCACGTGGTACTCGTAGATCGCCCTGATCATCCGGGGCGCGTCGGCGCAGTCGTACTCGGTGGCGGTCGCGGTGTGGTGGACGAAGACCACCCGGACCGGCCCGGTGTACTCGACCTGCGGGTCCCGGAGGGACTCGTCGGCGCCCCAGCCGGCCCGGGTGACGACGGCGGGCCGGGCGGCCCGGCGCCCGTCCGGCGGTTCGGCGGGCAGCGTCCGGCCGGCGGCCCCGGCGGCGCCCTGCCCGGGGTCGACCAGGTCGAGCCGCAGGCCGTCCGGCAGGCCGCGGGGGCCGGCGGTGACCTGGACCGCCACGCCGTCGCTCGGACCGGTCCAGAGCGGCGCCGTCGCTCCGCCGCCCGGGGTGTCCGGTCCGTCCTCGCCGTCCGCCTCCAGCACGTGCCAGTCGCCCCAGACGTGGGTGGCGGCGTCCCTGGTGCGGACCCGGACGGAGCCGCCGTCGAGCGAGCGGGCGGGGCCGTTCCAGCCGACGCCGAGCAGTTCGAAGGGGCGGGTGGCGCGCGGCGCCAGGGCGCGGTCGGCGCCCAGCGGCAGCGAGGTGACCGAGCCGCCGCCGGCCGAGGTGCGGCGCTGCTGGGCGGGATCGGCGGCGGCCGCGGCCGGGACGGGCTGGAGGAGCAGGACGGCGGTGCAGCCGGCGAGTGCGGCGGCCGGCAAAGAGATACTCATAAAAGGGATGTTCAGGGCAAAACACCGCACCCGCCATGCCACCTCGCGCAGGGTCCGCCACCCCTCCCGGTCGCCCACCCGAAGGCCGTAGGCTGGGGCGCACCATGACTGCGCCTTTCGCTGCCGATGCCCGAACCCCTGTCGAGCTGCTGCACGCATTCCTGCGAGGTGGCACTCCCTCAGTCGACCCCGCGGCTCCGCTGGTCACCTTCTACGACGACGCCACCGGCGAACGGGTGGAACTCTCCGCCCGGACCTTCGACAACTGGGTGGCCAAGACCGCCAACCTGCTCCAGGACGAGCTGAACGCCGGTCCGGGTGACCGCGCCGCCCTCCTGCTGCCCGCCCACTGGCAGAGCGCCGTCTGGCTGCTCGCCTGCTGGTCGGTCGGTGTGACGGCGGTGCCGGCCGGCGACCCGGCCGACGCCGACCTGGTGGTCAGCGGACCGGACGGCCTGGAGGCCGCCCAGGCCTGCGAGGGCGAACGGGTGGCCCTCGCCCTGCGTCCGCTGGGCGGCCGGTTCCCCCAGCGCCCGGACGGCTTCCTCGACTACGCCGCCGAGGTGCCCGGCCAGGGCGACCGCTTCGCGCCGTACTCCCCCGTCACCCCGGACGCGCCCGCGCTGGAGACCGGCATCGACGGCCTGCCGCTGAAGCTGACCGGCGACCAGACCGTCCAGCTGGCCCGGGAGGGCGCGGCCCGGCTCGGCATCACGGCCGGCGACCGGGTGCTCTCCACCCTCTCGTACCAGGACTGGGCGGGCCTGGAGGCCGGTCTGCTGGCACCGCTGGCGGCCGGCGCCTCGGTGGTGCTCTGCCGCAACTCGGAGGGCCTGAGCGCCGAGCAGTGGGAGAAGCGGACCGAGTCCGAACGGGTGACACTGCGCCTCGGCTAACCCCCGGCTCCGGCCCGGCGGGTAGGCATCCCTGCCATGGCCGAGGACGACACCGAGCACCCCCCGACCGAGAACCCCCCGACCGGGGACGCCCGCGCGACCGCGGGCTCCCCGGACCGGGACTCCCCCGACACGGAGCCCGCGGCCCCGGACTCCCCGACCAGGCCCCGGCGCAGGCGCCGGCGGTGGCTGATGATCACCGCCGGCGCCCTCGCCCTCCTGCTGGTCGCCTGCGGCACCGTGCTCTGGATCGCCTACCGCAAGCTGGACGGCAACATCCGGACCGACTCCGCCACCGACCAGCTGCTGGCCCGGCTGGAGGCCGAGCGGCCCAGCCGCACCGCGGGGGCCAAGGGCGCCGAGAACATCCTGCTGATCGGCAGTGACGACCGCACCGGTGCCAACGCCACGTACGGCGAGGCCGGCGGCCAGCGCTCGGACACCACGATCCTGCTGCACCTGGCGGCGGACCGGAAGCACGCGACCGCCGTCTCCATCCCGCGCGACGTCATGGTCACCGTGCCGGTCTGCGAGAAGCCGGACGGCACCCGGAGCAGGCAGGTGCTGGCGCAGTTCAACTCGGCCTTCGAGACCGGCGGTCCGGCCTGCTCGATCCGGGCCGTCGAACAGCTGAGCGGCATCCGGATGGACCACTACGTGATCCTCGACTTCCACGGCTTCAAGACGATGGTGGACGCCGTGGACGGCGTCGAGGTGTGCGTCCCGCAGGCGATCCACGACAAGGACGCCAAGCTGGACCTGCCGGCCGGGCGGCAGACCCTGCGCGGCGAACAGGCGCTCGGCTACGTCCGCGCCCGGGAGACCCTCGGCGACGGCAGCGACACCCAGCGGATGGGCCGTCAGCAGCAGTTCCTGGCCGCCCTGATCCGCAAGGTCCAGTCACAGGGGGTGCTGCTGAACCCGGCCCGGCTCTGGCCGGTGCTCGACGCGGCGACCTCCTCGGTCCGGGCCGACGGCGGCCTCTCCTCGCTCGGCGCGCTCTACGACCTGACCCAGGACCTGCGCGGCATCCCGTCCGCCGACGCGGTCTTCCTGACCGCGCCGCGCCGCCCGTACCGCTTCGACTCGGACCGGGACGAGTTCGTGCAGCCGCTGACCACCCAGCTGTTCACGGCGCTGCGCGACGACCGGTCGATCACCGTCCGCCCGCCGGGCTCCCCCGACCCGTCGGCGGTGGCGGGCGCGAGCCCGGGGCCCTCGGGGGCGGCGACGGCGGCCGGATCGGACCGGGCCGCCGGTGCGTCACCCACCGCGACCACGGCACCCTCGTTCGAGGGACGCACCGCGGACATGGACGACTGCGGGATCCATTGACCGCCTGGTCAGGGTCACCCTTTTGTGTACAGATCATGACCCGGAATGGCTTTCCGGGGAATTCACCGGAACACGATGTGCCTGGTGAATTGCGGTTCCCGAACATGGCGGAGATCACACCAGGAACAATTCCCGTACTCGACTCGTCTAGTGTGTCCGGGTCGGCGCGCAGCCCGTGCGCCACCCGAGGACCGGTCGGAGGGAGGGAACCCCGTGCAGCAGGACAGCCAGGAGACCGACCCCGCCGACCCGCGGATCCCGCCGGCCCACGGCGCGCCGTACCGGTCCGAGCAAGCCCGGTCCGAGCAGGCCGCGGGCATCCCGGTCCAGCGCCGCCGGACGCCCGGCACCGCCGCCGAGGCCGCCCCCGGGGCCGCGCACACCGGCGGCCGGGCCGCCCGCCGCCGCCAGGCCGCCGCCGAGCGCCCGCGCCGGCGGGTGCTGAAGTGGACCGCCGGCGTCGGCGCGCTGGTCCTGGTGGCCGGCTGCGGCGGGGCCTACTACGCGTACCAGCACTTCAACAACAACATCACCGCCGTCAAGGTGCAGCTGGGCAGCGAGGCGGAGCGGCCCAAGGCGGCCGGCGACGCGCTCAACATCCTGGTCATCGGCACCGACAGCCGCGAGGGCCTGGGCCGCGAGTACGGCGACGAGGGCAGCACCGGACACGCGGACACCACCCTGCTGTTCCACGTCGCCAAGGACCGCAGCAACGCCACCGTGATCAGCATTCCGCGCGATCTGATGGTGCCGATCCCCGACTGCGAGAACACCGGCGGCAAGAAGATCCCCGGTTCCGCGCGGGCCATGTTCAACGAGAGCCTCGGCCAGGAGGGTCGCGATCCGGGCTGCACCTGGAAGACCGTCGAGAAGGCGACGGGAATCCGGGTCGACCACTTCGTGATGGTCAACTTCGACGCCGTGAAAACGCTCTCCACCGCCGTCGGCGGGGTCGAGGTGTGCGCGGCCAAGGACATCGACGACGCGGACTCGCACCTCCGGATGAGCAAGGGCCGGCACGTCGTCCAGGGCGACGAGGCGCTGGCCTTCGTCCGCACCCGGCACGCCGTCGGCTTCGGCGGCGACCTCACCCGGATCCCGCTGCAGCAGCAGTTCATCAGCTCGATGATCCGCTCGATCAAGAGCAGTGACACCCTGACCAGCCCGACCAAGCTGTGGAAGCTCGCCGACGCCGCCACCAAGGCGCTCACCGTGGACGACGGGATCGGCAGCGTCGACAAGCTGAAGGACCTGGCGCTGGACATCAGCAAGGTCGACACCAAGAACATCACCTTCACCACCGCGCCGGTGCTGGACGACCCGAAGGACAAGGACCGGCTGGTGCTCAAGCAGCCGGACGCCGGACAGGTGTTCTCGCTGGTCGCCCAGGACCGCTCGCTGACCGGGAACGCCGCCGCCCCGGCCGCGCCCGGGGCCGGCGCCACCGAGGCCGCCGCCGCGCCCTCGCCGACGGCCACCGCCGCCGCGGTGGACACCAAGGACGTCCGGGTGGCGGTGCACAACGGCAGCGGGACGCCCGGGCAGGCCCAGCAGGCCGTCGACAAGCTCCGGGCCCAGGGCTTCGCCAAGGCCGCCACCGCCCCCAACGCGACGGCCACGCCCAGCAGTTCGGTGTCCTACCCGGCCGGCAAGGCTGCCGAGGCGGCCGCGCTGGCCGCCTCCCTCGGACTCCCGGCCGACGCGGTCCGGGAGGACCCGAAGGCCGGCAGCAGGGACGGGCTGGCCGTGGTCCTCGGCAAGGACGTCCTGGCCGCCGCGAACGCCGTCCCGTCCGTCGCGCCGACCGAGGCGCCCAAGGACCTCCAGCGCGTCCAGGCGGACGACACCGACGTCTGCGCCAAGTGAGCCTCAGCGCGGGGCGAGCAGGCCGTCCTTCTCGCGGTAGCGCTCACCGGTGCGCGGGCAGCGCCAGCCGTCCTCGCCGTCCGGCTCCAGCGGCTCGCCGGCCCGGCCGACCCACTTGATCCGGCGGGCCGGGACACCGGCCACCAGGGCGAAGTCCGGGACGTCCCGGTGCACCACGGCGCCGGCCGCGACCAGCGCCCAGCGGCCGACCGTCACCCCCGCGACCAGCACCGCGCGGCCGCCGATCGAACAGCCCTCCCGGAGGGTCACCCCGCGGGCGTGCCAGTCGTCGCCGCGCTTGAGCCGGCCGTCGACGTCGACGGAGCGCGGGTAGAGGTCGTTGGTGAGCACGGCCGCCGGGCCGATGAACACGCCGTCCTCGACCACCGCGGGCTCGTACACCAGCGCGTGGTTCTGCAGCTTGACCCGGTCCCCGATCCGCACGCCCGGGCCGACGTAGGCGCCGCGCCCGATGACGCAGTCGGCGCCGATCACCGCGTCCTCGCGCACCTGGGCCAGGTGCCAGACGGTCGTCCCGGCGCCGAGCACCGCCCGGCCGTCCACGTCCGCGGTCGCCTCGACCCGGGCACCGACGACGGACCCGCCCTCAACTGTCCCCATGGCGCCCGACGATAGCGTCGGGGCGGGGGCGGTGAGAGCGGGTCGGGGGGATTGGCCGGATCGGGTCAGCGGGCCTCGGCGACCACGTCGGCGGTCGCCGGGGACCGGCTGGCGATCACCCGGCGGGCCAGCGAACGCGGCGAGGTGAGGAAGCCGAAGCCCCAGCTGAGGTGCATGGTCGCGAAGGCCACCGGGAGCAGCGCCTTGGCCTTCGCCGAGAGGCCGCGGCCCTCGACCAGCGCACCGCCGACGATGCCGAGCAGATAGGCGCCGGGCACCGCGAGGAAGGCCGGGTGGACGGCCGCGCCGAGCACCAGCCCGAGGGTCACGCCGAGGAAGGCCGCCGGCGGGGCGAGGTAGCGGAAGTTGACCGAGCCCTTGTGGTAGCGGGTGACGACCCGGCGCCAGCGGCCGTAGTCCTTGTACTGCTTGGCCAGCGCCCGCACGGTGGGCCGGGGACGGTAGGTGACGCGCAGCTGCGGGGTGAACCAGACCAGCCCACCCGCCTGCCGGATGCGGTAGTTGAGCTCCCAGTCCTGGGCGCGGACGAACTCCTCGTTGTACCCGCCGAGCCGCTCCAGCACCTCGCGCCGGAACACCCCGAGGTAGACGGTGTCCGCCGGGCCCGCCAGGCCGCCGGTGTGGAAGGCCGCGTTGCCGACCCCGATCTTGGAGGTCATCGCGGCGGCGACGGCGTTCTCCCACTCGGTCTCGCCCTCGGCGTGCATGATGCCGCCGACGTTGGCGGCCTCCATCTCGCCGAGCAGCCGGACCGCCGTGGTGATGTAGCCGGGGGTCAGCAGGCCGTGCCCGTCGACGCGGACCACTATCGGATGGCTGGAGCCGCGGATCGCGGCGTTCAGCCCGGCGGGGGTGCGGCCGGTGGGGTTCTCCACCGTTCTGACCCGCGCGTCCTCGGCGGTCAGTTCGGCGGCGATCTGCGCGGTCCGGTCGGAGGACGGACCGAGGGCGATCACCACCTCCATCGGCCCGGCGTAGTCCTGTTCCAGGATGTGCCGGACGGCCGTGCGCAGGTGTCGTTCCTCGTTGAGCACCGGCATGATCACGGAGACCGCCGGCAGCTCCTCAGCAGCCTTGGTGTTCATCGGGGCCAACCGTACCGGTGCGGACGGGTCTCCGTCTTGTCCCGGTCTGGGCGACGTGACGCCCCCGGCGCCGAAGGAACGATTCGCCGCTCGGGCCCACCGTACTCTCCGCCCCCGGCGCGCCCTCACCGGCCCCGGAGCGGGCCGCCCCTACCATCCGAGAGATGCCCGTTTCCCCCCGTTCCGCCCTGCCCGGACGGCGCCGTGCCTGGCCCCGCCGACTGGCCGCCGGCATCGCCTTCGGCGTCCTCACCACCTCCGGCGGCGGCTGGGCGGTCCTGCACGGCCTCGGCTCGATCGACCGGGTGGACGCCTTCAGCGGCGACGCGGCCCGGCCCGCCGACGACGGCTCCACCACCTTCCTGCTGGTCGGCACCGACGAGCGGGAGGGCATCCCGGAGAAGACGCTCAAGGAGGTGCTGCACGCCGGGGGCGAGTCCTGCCACTGCACCGACACCATGATGATCGTCCAGGTCGCCGGGGACGGCTCCCGGGCCAGCGTGATCAGCATCCCCCGGGACTCCTACGTGGACATCCCCGCCCACCGGGACCAGGTCACCCGCAAGGACGTCCCGGCCGGCAAGGGGAAGGTCAACGCGGCGTTCGGGATGGGCGGGCCGCAGCTCACCGTCGCCACCGTGGAGCAGAACACCGGGCTGCGGATCGACCACTACCTCCAGGTGAACTTCGCCGGGTTCGTCTCCGCCGTGGACGCCGTCGGCGGCGTGCGGGTCTGCACCAACAAGCCGCTCAAGGACGACTACTCCGGCCTCGACCTGCCGGCCGGCACCAGCACCCTGGACGGCGCCGGCGCGCTCAGGTACGTCCGCGCCCGGCACGTGGACGGCAGCGCCGACCTCGGCCGGATGCACCGCCAGCAGAAGTTCGTCGCCCAATTGCTGCACCAGGTGACCGACAGCGGCACGCTGTTCAACCCCGTCCGGCTGGCCCGGCTGACGGACAGCCTGCTCGGCTCGGTGAAGGCGGACAAGGACCTCACCACCGACGACCTGATCACCCTGGCGTCCAGGCTGAGGGAGCTCTCGGCGGGGCGTGCGGACTTCGCGACCGTGCCGCTGGCGAAGCTGGACCACCAGGTGGCCGGCTGGGGCTCGACCGTGCTCTGGGACCAGGCGGGGGCGAAGGCCCTGTTCGACGCCGTGCGGGCCGGGCGGCCGCTGAGCGCCGCAGCGGGCGCGGCGGGCGCGGCCCCGGGCTCGACACCGGCCGGCGAGCCCGAACCGGGCGGGGCCGCCTCCCCCGCGGCGGCCGCCTCCCCCGGCGTCGCGACCACCGGGCCGAGCGCCGCGGCGAGCCCGGTCGCCCCGGCCGCGGTGCCCCCCGAGCAGGTGCACGTCCAGGTGTTCAACGCGGCCGGGGTGCCCGGTCTGGGCGCCCGGGTCGACGGCGACCTGCGGCGGGCGGGCTTCGCCACCACCGGCGCGCCGTCGAACGCCCCGGCGGGGACGGCGCCCGGCCGGACGGTGGTCCGCTACGACCCGCGCTGGACCGAGTCCGCCCGGACGCTGGCCGCCGCGCTCCCGGGCGCAGAGTCGACCGCCGTCCCCGGCCTCGGGCCAACCCTCCAGGTGTACGCGGGCGGGGACTACCCGGCCGCCCCGGGCGCGAGCCCGTCCGCGGCCACCCTCGCACCGCTGCCGCCGCCCCCGACCCCGGCGCCCGCCGCGACCCCGTCGGCCGCCGTGGCGGCCGAGAAGGCGTCCGAGATCGTCTGCCCGTAGGCCCGCAGGCCCGGGTCCCGTGCTGCCGGGCCCTGGGCTGCGGCGCCGGGAACGCCGGCAGGGGCCGGGTGCTGTGACGCACCCGGCCCCTGCCCTCCCCCGATCCCCCGATCCGGGGGTCAGTCCGTCGCGATGGCCGCGAGGACGTTCATCCGACCGGCCCGGAAGGCCGGTACGAGTGCCGCGACCAGGCCGATGACCACCGAGGCGACCAGCGTGACCACGATCGTGCCGGTCGGGACGGCCAGCGTCTCCAGCCCCTGGTCCTTGAGGACCCGCTGACCGGTGATGCCCCAGGCCAGGCCGAGACCGGTCCCGAGGATCGCGCCGAACAGGGCGATCACCACGGACTCCAGCCGGATCATCCGGCGCAGCTGACGCCGGGAGAGCCCGATCGCCCGCAGCAGGCCGATCTCCCGGGTCCGCTCCACCACCGAGAGCGCCAGGGTGTTGACGACGCCGAGCACCGCGACCACGATCGCGAGGCCGAGCATGCCGTAGATGATGTAGAGCAGGGAGTTGACCTGCTCCTGGACGAGGTCCTTGTAGCCGGCCTGGTCCCGCACGGTGACCTGCGGGTACTCCTTGAAGGAGGACTCCAGCGCGGTGAGCGTCCCGGCGACGTCCGAACCGGGCCGGGCCTTGCCGAAGACGACCGCGTCATTGCCCTGGTCGGCGACCGGGACGGCCTTGCCGAGGGTGTCCAGGCCGATGAAGTAGTTGCCGTCGAAGAGCGAGTTGCCCTTGGTCAGGACCACGCCGACCGGCAGGGTCTGGGTGCGGCCCTTGCCGTAGTCGATGCCGATCCGGTCGCCGACCTTGAGACCGTGGTCCGCGGCGTAGGTCTCCCCGACCACGATCGCGCCCTGGCCGAGCGCGTCCGCGCTGCCGGACTTGACCGGGAGCTTGAAGTCGGTGGTGAAGCTCGGCGAGACCGCCGACACGCCCTCCTTGGCCGTCTTGCCGTCCGGGGTGGTGAAGAGCGCCGGTATGAACTGCTGACGGGTGATGTGCGCGATGCCCGGCGTGTTCTCGGCCGCCTTCACCATCTCGGGGGTGAGACCGGTGCGGCCGGCGGAGATGATGTAGTCCGCGCCGACCGACTTGTCGATCTGCTCGTTGGTGGACTTGATCACCGAGGAGGTGAAGACCGAGGCACCGATGACGAGCGCGAGGCCGATCATCAGGGCGCCGGCGGTGGCGCCCGTCCGACGCGGGTTGCGCATCGCGTTGCGCTGGGCGAGCTTGCCGGACGGGCCGAACAGGGCCGGCAGCAGCGCGCCGAGCACCCGGACCACGCTGGTGGCCAGCAGCGGACCGAGGACGACGAAGCCGATCAGGGTGAGCAGCACGCCCAGACCCAGGTACTGCCCGCCGGTGGCCGCCTTGTCGGCCTTGGCGGCCAGGACGAGCAGGCCGCCGCCACCGGCGGTCAGCACCAGGCCGATCACCGTGCGCACGAGGTTGGAGCGGCCCGCGGCCGGAGTGCCGTGGTCGCGCAGGGCCGCCATCGGGGCGATCCGGGCGGCCCGGCGGGCCGGGAACCAGGCCGCGACCAGCGTGACCACGATGCCGAGGGCGTAACCGGCGATCGGCACGTCCGCGGTGATCTGGAGGTCCGCGGCGCTGAGGTTCATGCCGATGGCCTTCATCAGCTGGATCAGACCGGCCGCCAGGCCCAGGCCGGCGCCGAGCCCGATGGTCGAACCGAGCACCGCGAGGATCAGCGCCTCGATCAGCACCGAGCGGTTCACCTGCTTGCGGCTGCCACCGATGGCGCGCAGCAGCCCGATCTCCCGGGTGCGCTGGGCGACCAGCATGGAGAAGGTGTTGATGATCAGGAAGCCGCCGACCAGGGCGGAGATCAGCGCGAAGCCGAGCATCGCGTTCTTCATGAAGCCGAGGAAGGAGCCGACGTCCTTGTTGTTCTCCGCCTTCTGCTCCGCCGCGGTCTTCACCTGGTAGCCGCCGCCGAGCGCGCCGAGGGCGTCCGCCTTCAGCTGCTCGTCGGTGCGGGTGCCGTCGCCGAAGGCCTCGACCGAGGTGTACGCGGTGGTGCCGAGCAGCACCTGCTGGGCGGTCGCGGTGTCCAGGAAGGCGAGCGCCGCGCCCGGGTTGGTGGTCTTGAAGGTCGCGATGCCGGCGATGGTGAAGTCGTGCTTGCCGCTGCCGGCGATCACCCGCAGCTTGCCGCCGAGGCCGAGGCCGGCCTTCTTGGCGGTGTCCGCGTCCAGCACGACCTGGTCGGCGCCCTGCGGGGGGTGCCCCGAGGTGATCTCCACCGAGTTGCGCGGCGTCTCCGTCCAGTTGCCCGTCAGGGTGGGCGCGCCGCTGGTCGGGCCGATCGCCTTGTTGGTGGCCGGGTCGACCAGGACGGCGTCCTGGGTGAACACCTGCCCGACCGCGGTCCGCACCCCCGGGGTGGCGGCGATCCGCTGCACGGTGTCGACCGGGAGGGTCGCCACCTTGCCGCCGGGGGCGTCGTCGCCGCCGTCGATCCCGGCCTTGGCGGGCTGGACGGAGATGTCGGAGGCGGTCGAGGCGAAGAGCCGGTCGAAGGTGCTGGTGGCGGTGTTGGAGAACACCAGCGTGCCGGACACGAACGCGACCGAGAGGACGATCGCGAGCAGCGAGAGCACCATCCGCCCCTTGTGGGCGAGGAAGGTTCTCAGTGAGGTCTTGAGCAGCATGTCCCGGTCCCCGCTCAGCTCGTGCGCTTGCCGTCGAAACGGCGCATGCGTTCGAGGACGGAGTCGGCGGTGGGGGCGTGCATCTCGTCGACGATGACGCCGTCGGCGAGGAAGAGCACGCGGTCCGCGTAGCCGGCGGCCACCGGGTCGTGGGTGACCATGACGATGGTCTGGCCCAGCTCGTCCACCGAGCGCCGCAGGAAGGTCAGCACCTCGGCGCCGGCCCGGGAGTCGAGGTTCCCGGTGGGCTCGTCGCCGAAGATGATCTCGGGGCGGGCGGCCAGGGCCCGGGCGACCGCGACGCGCTGCTGCTGGCCGCCGGAGAGCTGCGCCGGGCGGTGCTTGAGACGGCCGGCCAGGCCGACGGTCTCGACGACCTGGTCCAGCCAGGCGGTGTCCGGCTTGCGGCCGGCGATGTCCATCGGGAGCGTGATGTTCTCCAGCGCGTTCAGCGTGGGGAGGAGGTTGAACGCCTGGAAGATGAAGCCGATCTTGTCCCGGCGCAACCTGGTGAGCTGCTTGTCCTTCAGGCCGGTGATCTCGGTGTCGCCGATCCAGATCCGGCCGTCGGTGACGGTGTCCAGGCCGGCCAGGCAGTGCATCAGGGTCGACTTGCCGGAGCCCGAGGGGCCCATGATCGCGGTGAAGCGGCCGCGCTGGATGTCGACGTCCACCGCGTTCAGTGCGGTGACCCTGGTCTCGGCCGTGCCGTAGGCCTTGGTCACCTGACGGGCCGAGGCGGCGCCGGCGGCGGCGCCGCCGGGAAGCTGGGGGTTGTACACGGCTGCTGCTGCCGTCGTCACTGGATTCTCCTCAGAAGTGGGCCCACCCGTTGACTCCAGCCTCGTCGCTCCCACCTGCCCGCGAAATGGTGCAGGAGAGAGTTCTTGACCGGTAGTCAGCCCCACCCACCCGGTGTGTCCAGGACCCTCCGGTTCACCGGAACCTCGGTCCTGATCCGCACGAGCGGGGATGTGATCCACGTTAGGAGCGGCGAGCGAACCGCTCGTCATCCGCCGGTATGAAGCGGCCCAACCGTAGTTGTACGGGGCGCGGCGCCCCTCCCCCTAGGGGTCGCCGCCACCCTTCTCGGGGTCGGCCCGTACGGGACCGTTCCGCAGGCCCGTCAGCCGGCGAAGGCCGGAGTGGCGAGCCGCTCCAGCGCCGTCGCGAAGGCCTCCACCACGGGCGTGAGCAGCACGTCCGTCTCGCGCTCGATCACGGTCGCGCCGTCCTCCCGGACGGTGATGTGACGGTCGAGCACGAACCAGCCCTGGGTGATGTGGCCGGCGCCCATCGAGCTGAGCACCGGACGCAGCGCGTAGTCGACGGCCAGCACGTGCGCGGTGGAGCCGCCGGTGGCCAGCGGCAGGACGGCCTTGCCGGTCAGCGCGTACTGCGGCAGCACGTCGAGCAGGGTCTTCAGCAGACCCGAGTAGGCCGCCTTGTAGACCGGCGTGCCGATCACCACGCCGTCCGCCCGGGCGAAGAGCTCCAGCGCGGCGACTATCTCGGGATGGGAGAAGTCCGCCGAGAGCAGGGCGTGCGCGGGCAGACTGCGCACCTCGAAGGGGACGACCCGGTGACCTCGGGCTTCGAGCTGCGCGTCGACGTGGCGCAGCAGGCGGGTGGTGCGGGAGGTCGCGGACGGCGAGCCGGAAACGGACAGGACGGTGGCCATGGGTTCACCTCGGGGCAGGAAGCGGGGACGGCGCTACGACAGCGGAGAGCACGCCACGCGGGCGGCGGGAAACGCTGGAGAGGGGTGTGCGGGGAGGAGAGGGTTCGACGGGCGCGCGTCAGCCACGACAGAGCGAACAGGACACACGCTGAAGGTCGACGTGCCGCCGACGCGTGAGGGTCCATCGCTGATCCATGGCAGTCATGCAAACACGCGCTGTTCGAACCGGTCAAGGATCGTTCCGGCTGGTGAACACAGGGTGAGACGGATGGTGAGACGGGCGGCGGGCGGACGGGGGCGGCGGCGGCAGCCGGCGCGGCGCCGTCCGCCACCCTCCGTGGGGCGGCCGTGAGCCCGCCGTGAGCCCGCCCGCGCACCCGCGCGGGAACGTGCGGCGGAACGATCCGGCGCGTGCATCAAAACTGCTACAAGGGCCCCGGTGGGGGCCCCGGGGGGAGTCACCGCGCCCGGCGTCGGGCATTCTCTCCCACATGAACACGTGGCAGGAGGGCCGCCCGGGCGGCGGTGGCAACGGCGGCGGCGCGTACGGGCGCGGCGGTGGCAACGCGGCCGAGCCGCCGCTGCCGGCTGGGCTGAACCCCCGCGGCCCGGGGGCCCCGGCGCCGCGACAGCCGCAGGAGTACGGCCAGGCGCAGCCGCCGGCCCAGGCACCCGGCTACGGGTCCGCGCAGGGCTACGGGCAGCCGCAGTCGTACGGACAGCCCCAGGCGTACGGGCAGCCGGGCGGCCGTCCCGGCGTGCCCGCGCAGGGCCAGGGGGCGCCCGGCGGCCCCGGCGCGCCCGACGGGCCGATAACCCCGGGCGGTACCCAGCCGCCCGCCGCCCGGCCCTCGCGCTGGCCGCGGCGCCGGATCGTCAAGTGGTCGGTGTTCGGCGTCCTGATCGCCGTCATGGTCACCGCCGTCTCGACCTGGTTCTGGGCCGACTCCAAGCTGAACCACGAGAACGTGCTCGCCGACTACCCCGGCCGCCCCGCCGCCGGGAAGGGCACCAACTGGCTGATCGTCGGCTCCGACAGCCGCAACGGGCTCTCCGACTCCCAGGAGGAGGACCTGCACACCGGCCACGCCGGCGGCAAGCGCAGCGACTCGATGATGATCCTGCACATCGGGGACGGCGGGAACACCCTGATGAGCATCCCGCGCGACTCCTGGGTGCCGATCCCCGAGCACACCGGCGACAACGGGAAGCCGGTCAAGGCGACCACCTCGAAGATCAATTCGGCCTTCGCGTCGGGCGGCGGCAAGCTGCTCGCGCAGACCGTCGAGCTCAACACCGGCCTGCGCATCGACCACTACGCCGAGATCGGCTTCGCCGGCTTCGTGGGCATCGTGGACTCGGTCGGCGGTGTCGACATGTGCATCGACCAGGACGTCAAGGACAAGGACTCCGGCCTCGACCTCAAGGCCGGCTGCCAGAGCCTGACCGGCACCCAGGCCCTCGCCTTCGTGCGCCAGCGCCACCAGATGGCCGACCAGGACCTCGGCCGGATGCGCAACCAGCAGAAGTTCCTCGGCGCGCTGGCCAAGCAGGCCGCCTCCCCCGCCACCGTGCTGAACCCGTTCACCTTCTACCCGCTGGTGGACTCCGGCCTCGGCACCCTGATCGTCGACGACGACGCCGGCCTGACCGACCTCGGCTCGCTCTTCCTCGCCATGAAGGACGTCAACGGCGGCGACGGCAAGAGCATCACCGTCCCGATCGCCAACCCGGACTTCCGGACCAACACCGGCGAGTCGGCGGTCAAGTGGGACAGCGCCAAGGCCAAGCAGGTCTTCGACGCCTTCAAGAACGACACCGCCGTACCGGACGTGAAGTGACACCTCCGGCCTCCGTGAGGCGCTGCGACGGGCCGGCCACCATGAGTGGACGTCTCTCGTCACCGCGCTGATCCACCGCCGCCGTCACCGCCTCCTGGGCCGCCCGGTCCAGGAGGCGCTCGCGTTCTGCGGGCCGGAGGTGCCGGCCGCCGCCGCGATCGGGCCCGGGCCGACGGTCTTCCACCGCGGCTTCGGCACCGTGCCGCATGCGGTCCGGCCGGGCCGCGCCGCCTAGGTACCCTCCGGCCGCGGCCGGGCGGCGGGCGCCGGGGGCACCGGCAGGCGGTCGAGGGTGATGCCGAAGTGCTCGCGGTAGGCGGCCAGGGCGCCGGCCTCGTCGAGGTCCTCCTCGGAGCGCGCGCCGTCCGGGCCGGTACGGATCAGCCGGACGCCGCCGAGGGTGATCCGGCCGCCGTCCCGGGTGAGCCGCGAGCAGCTCGACGAGCGGGTGAAGTGGGAGTCCGGCGAGGTGGTCTGCCACCAGCAGGTCGGCACGAAGTCGGCCAGCCGGTGGGGGCGCAGGCCGAGCCGGTACTCCGGCCGGCCGTCCAGCAGCACGTCGAGCTCGTCGTCGGCGTGCGGGACCAGGGTGAACTCGCCGCCGGGTTCGCGCTGCGGGCCGCGCTCGTCCAGGCGCAGCGGGAAGTGGCTGAACCGGCCGAAGCCGACGTCGGCCAGCCAGGGCTCGGCCAGGTCAACCCGCAGGGCGAGGTGGTCGAACGGCGGGCCGGGGCGGTCCCCGTCGAAGGCCCGGGCGCCGAGCAGGTCCACCCGGTAGCCGAGCGCCCGCAGCAGCTCGGCGAACAGGCCGTTGAGTTCGTAGCAGAAGCCGCCGCGGCGCCGGGTGACGAGCTTGGCGAACAGCGCGCCGGGGTCGAGGACGACGGGCTCCCCGAGCCCGATGCCCAGGTTCTCGAAGGGCACGGTGCCCAGGTGCGCGCGGTGCAGCTCGGCGAGGGCGGCGGGCGAGGGCCGGCCGGGGCGCGGCAGGCCGATCCGCGCCAGGTAGGCGTCCACCTGGGTGTCGGTGAGGCCGTCGACGGCCGGAGGGTGATCCACGGTGTCCATTCCAGCGGGCCGGCGGGAGCCGGGCCATCGGTCGTTGGACGTAGGGCTCAGGTCGCGCGGCCGGTCGTACCGGGCCGGGACGTGCGAGGAGCAGGAAGTCGGCCCGGCCGACTTCCTGCTCCTGGGCTCGTCAGGGGGTCGGACCTCAGGCCACGATGCCCGAGTCGGCGATGGTGATCTTCGCCGAGGTACGGCCGCTCTGCGAACCGTAGGACTCGATCTTCGTTACGAGGTCGAGGTTCTCGACGACCTCGCCGAAGACGACGTGCTTGCCGTCCAGCCAGTCGGTCACGATGGTGGTGATGAAGAACTGCGAGCCGTTGGTGTTGCGGCCCGCGTTGGCCATCGAGAGCTGGCCCGGCTTGGTGTGCTTGAGGGTGAAGTTCTCGTCCGCGAACTTCTCGCCGTAGATGCTCTTGCCGCCGGTGCCGTCACCGCGGGTGAAGTCACCGCCCTGCAGCATGAAGCCCGGGATGACGCGGTGGAACGAGGAGCCCTTGAAGCCGAAGCCGTGCTCGCCCGTGGCCAGCTCGCGGAAGTTCTTGGCGGTCTTCGGGACGATGTCGTCGAAGAGCTTGAAGACGATGCGCCCGGCCGGCTCGTCGTTGATGGTGATGTCGAAGTAAACGTTGGAACCCATGCAGGGATCATGGCATGCCGCCCCCCGGTACGCGCGACGGCCCCGTAAATCGTCCGGTCGCCGGGCGTGCCGCGGCTCCGGACCGGCCTCGACAGGGGCCGGCGGCGGGCGGCAGGGCGACCGGGGTGGTCCCGGTGGCGGTGGCG
The DNA here is from genome assembly GCF_055564815.1 of Kitasatospora sp. NPDC028961. Lineage (NCBI taxonomy): Bacteria > Bacillati > Actinomycetota > Actinomycetes > Kitasatosporales > Streptomycetaceae > Kitasatospora > Kitasatospora sp. NPDC028961. The sequence continues at coordinate 40,947 of NZ_JBVHVO010000043.1, forward strand.
GTCCCCGGCGGCCCGCCCGCGCGGGGAGTCCGGCCACGTCCCGGGCCCGCACCCCGCCGGGCGGTCCCCTAGCATCGCCCTCAGGTCAACCGACAAGGGGGGAACGGGACATGAGCGTGACGACGGAGACGGGGCGGATCGGCGTCTATCTGGCGCACCCGCGACCGGGCAGCTTCAACCACGCGCTGTTCGACGCCGTGGTGGACGAACTGCGCGGACGCGGCCACGAGGTGCTCGCGCACGATCTCTGCGCGGAGGGGTTCGAACCCGCGCTGGCCGCCGGGGAGACCGGGACGGTCGACGCCGCGGCGGAGCCGGCCGATCCGCGACTGGCCCTGCACCGGGCGGAGGTGGCCACCCTGGACGCGCTCGTCCTGATCCACCCCAACTGGTGGGGCATGCCGCCGGCCGTTCTGACCGGGTGGGTGCAGCGGGTGCTCGTGCCCGGCGTGGCGTACAAGCTCGGCACGGCGGACGGCGAACCGGCCGGGCTGCTCCGCGCCGGGCGGGCCCTGGTGCTGAACACCTCCGACACGCCGGAGGAGCGCGAGCGGGCCGAGTTCGGCGATCCGCTGGAGCGGATCTGGGCCGCCTGCGTGCTGCCCTACGTCGGCGTGACGGACGTGCGGCGGACCGTCTTCCGCACGGTGACGGACTCGGCCGACGCCGTCCGCGCGCAGTGGCTGCGCCAGGCGCGGCAGGAGGCGGCGGCGCTGATCGGCTGAGGCGGGTCGGAGCCCCGACACGGGCCGGAGTGGACGGCGGTGGTCGCCGCGACCGACCGGGCCGCCGTACCGGGGTGGCGGCGCGGCCGTCCGTGCTAGAACCGGCGGCGGCAGCGGGCGCGCACGCGCCCGGCGCCACCGTGCGATCCCATGTCACCGACCGCTTCCCCGGGAGACCCATGTCCGCCGCACGCACCGCCCGCACCGGCCCGATCCGCCTGCTCCTGGCCGCCTTCGCGGCCCTGGCGCTCCTGCTCACCGGGGCCGCCACCGCGACCACCGCCGCCGCGGCCACCACCGGACTCGACGGGGCCTGGGCGTGCGACGTCCCGGCCGGGTACGTCTACGACCAGGTGGCCATGAACCGGACGTGCAGCTCCGGCAGCTGGAACGCACCGCAGTTCCACCTGCGGACGCCCGTCGACGGACTGACCGCCTGCAAGAGCTCTCCCGGGTTCGTCTACGACGCCATCACCTGGGGCAGCGCCTGCAGCCAGCAGCCCGGCGTGACCTCCAACGCGTACCACCTGCGGACGCCGGTGGACGGCCTCACCGCCTGTATGGGCACGCCGGCGTTCACCTACGACCGGATCACCTACACGAGCGCGTGCAGCCTCCAGCCCGGCGTCCAGGCCACCACCTTCCACCTCCGCAAGCCGGTCAACGGCCTCTGGGCGTGCACCGTCCCGTCCGGGTTCACGTACAGCCAGAGCACCCAGAACACCGACTGCAGCTACACCCAGGGTGTCCCGTCCACCAAGTACCTGCTGCTGGGCTGAGGCCCCGCGCACCGCCGGAGCAGGAAGTCGGCCGGGCCGACTTCCTGCTCCGCACTCTTAACGGGGACGCCTCGGACGGCCCGTCTCCGGCCCCCGGCCCCGGCTCGGCGGGCACCGGTCGGCCTGACTTCCGCCCGCCGGCCTCAGGCGCCCGAGGGTTCGGCGCCGGAGAGGTCGAGCTCCGCCACCTCCTGGTCGCCGCTGAGTTCGCCGGTGGGGCGGAACCCGAGGCGCCGGTAGAACGCCGCCGGGCCGTGGTCGCCGGGCACGTAGGTGACCGTCACCCGGTCGCCGCCGCGGCGGCGGATCTCGGCGCAGACCTGCTCGACCGCGAAGCGGCCGTAGCCCCGGCCCTGCTCGTCGGCGGCGATGTTGAGGCGCCAGAGGCCGGAGCGGAGCCGGTCCCCGGGCCGGTCGGGGTGGAAGGCGATGTCGAAGAACGCCATCACGAACCCGACCGCGCGGTCGCCGTCGAAGAGCACCCGGGGCCAGGCGGTGTCGCCGTGCGCGTACGCCTCGGCCAGGGACTTGGCGACCGGCGAGACCAGCTGCTCCTGGTCCGGGCGCACCTTCAGTTCGAGCGCGGCGTCGATGGTGGCGGGGGTGACCTTCTCCAGTCGGAGGGTCGACGATGACGTAGACATGGCGGCCACCCTAGATCGGGCCCGGCGAATCGTCTCCCGGGTTTCGCCGGGCCCGCCCCGGACTGCCCGGCTCCGGGCCTCCCGAGGCCCCCGCCGGACCTCACGGCGCCGGGGTGAAGACCAGCGTCGCGTTGTGGCCCCCGAACCCGAAGGAGTTGGTGAGCGCGGCGGTCAGCGCGCCCCGGCGCGGGGCACCGGTGACCACGTCCAGCTTCACGGCCGGGTCGACGGTGTCGAGGTTCCGGGTGGCCGGGACCACGCCGTCGCGCAGGGCGAGGACGGCGGCGAGGGCGCCGATCGCCCCGGCCGCGCCGAACAGGTGGCCGGTCATCGACTTGGTCGCCGTGACGACCGGGTGGAGCCCGATCGCCTCGGCCACCGACTCGGCCTCGACCAGATCGCCCAGCGGGGTCGAGGTGGCGTGGGCGTGCACGTGCGCGATGTCGGCCGGCGCCAGGCCCGCCTCGGCCACCGCCCGGCGCATCGCCCGGACCTGGCCCTCGGCCGCGGCCGCGGTGATGTGGAACGCGTCCGAGGTGACCGCCGCGCCGGCGAGCGTGGCGTGCGCCCGGGCCGAGCGGGCCGCGGCGAACCCGGCCCGCTCCAGGACGACCACCACCGACCCCTCACCGATCACGAAGCCGTCCCGGCCCGCGTCGAACGGACGGGAGGCCAGTTCGGGCTCGTCGTTGCGGGTGGAGTGGGCCTTGGCCTGGGCGAACCCGGCCAGCGTGAGCGGGCAGATGCAGGCCTCGGCGCCACCCGCGACCACCACGTCCGCCCGGCCGAGCCGGATGAGGTCCAGGCCCATCGCGATCGCCTCGGCGCCGGACGCGCAGGCGCTCACCGGTGTGTGCGCGCCGGCCCGCGCGCCCAGTTCGATGCTGACCCAGGCCGCCGGGCCGTTCGCCATCAGCATCGGCACCGTGTGCGGGGAGACCTTGCGGACCCCGGAGGCCTCCAGCACGTCGTCCTGCCCGAGCATGGTGAGCGCACCGCCGGTGCCGGTGCCGATCACCACGGCCAGCCGCTCCGGATCCACCTCGGGCGTGCCCGCGTCGGCCCAGGCCTGCCGGGCGGCGATCAGCGCCACCTGCTCGCAGCGGTCCATCCGCCGGGCCTGCACCCGGTCCAGCACCTCGGACGGCTCGACCGCCAGCCGCCCGGCTATCCGCACCGGCAGCCCGGCCGCCCACTCGTCCTCGATCGCCCGGATACCCGACCGCCCGGCCAGCATCCCGGCCCAGGTCGAGGCGACGTCCCCGCCGAGCGGCGTCGTCGCGCCGAGCCCGGTGACCACCACGCGGTCGTCGTCAGCACTCATCGACCGAACCCCCTGCTTGTTGTGGAGATTGTGAGAGAGCCACAACTCCCCGCGCCGGTGAGCGCGGGGAGTCGCGAACTCATCTGCCACTGTGCCAGGGCATTGATGGTCATTCAGATGTGCAACGCAACCGATTCGACTACGAGCTCTTTGTAGGGTTTATCCATGATCTCAGGTCACCACCGCGGGGCGCACGAGCTCGGGGGCCATGTGCCCAGGTCGCCGAGTCCGGTCACGGCAGGTTGCGGGCCATCACGATCCGCTGGACCTGGTTGGTGCCCTCGTAGATCTGCGTGATCTTCGCGTCCCGCATCATCCGCTCCACCGGG
>NZ_JBVHVO010000044.1:0-42840 GCF_055564815.1 Kitasatospora sp. NPDC028961
CCCCCCCCCCCCCCCCCCCCCCCCCCCCCCCCCCCCCCCCCCCCCCCCCCCCCCCCCCCCCCCCCCCCCCCCCCCCCCCCCCCCCCCCCCCCGCGTCCCGGGCACGGTCGTCGCGCTCGGCGCGGTCAGCCTGGTCACCGATCTCTCCTCGGAGATGGTCACCGCCGTGCTGCCGCTCTACCTGGTGCTGGGGCTCGGCCTCTCGCCGCTTCAATTCGGTTTCCTCGACGGGCTGTTCAACGGGGCGACGGCGCTGGTCCGGCTGCTCGGCGGCAAGCTCGCCGACCGCGGCGGCGGCCGGCACCGGACGGTCGCCGGGTTCGGCTACCTGCTGTCGGCGCTCTCCCGGCTCGGGCTGCTGCTGGCCGGCGGCGCGGCCGCCGGGATCGCCGCCGCGCTGGCCGCCGACCGGCTCGGCAAGGGCGTGCGGACCGCGCCGCGGGACGCGATGATCTCGCTCAGCGCGCCGCCGGAGGAGCTCGGCCGGGCGTTCGGGGTGCACCGGGCGATGGACACCACGGGGGCGCTGCTCGGCCCCCTGGTCGCGTTCGTGGTGCTGTGGGCGACGGCGGACGCGTACGACGCGGTCTTCGTGGTCAGCTTCGCCACCGGGCTGTTCGGCGTGCTGGTGCTGGTGCTCTTCGTCCCGGCCGGGGCGAGGCCGGCGGCCGGCGTGAAGCCGGTGGCCGATGTGAAGCCGGCAGTCGGCGAGCGTGGGAGGAAAGGCGAGCGCGGCAGGACGGGGAAGAAGCCCAGAGCACTCGGCGACCCGGTGTTCCGGCGGGTCGTCACGGCCGCCGTGCTGCTGGGCGCCGCGACGATCGGTGACTCCTTCCTCTACCTGCTGCTCCAGCGCGGCCTGGACCTGCCGGCCCTGCTCTTCCCGCTGCTGCCGCTCGGCGCCGCGGCGTGCTACCTGCTGCTGGCCGTACCGGCGGGCCGGATCGCGGACCGGTCCGGGCGGCGCACCCCGTTCCTCTGGGGGCACGGTGCGCTGCTCGCGGCCTACCTCGTGGTGATGGCCCCGCCGGGCTGGCCGGCCACCGTACTCGTCCTGGTCCTCCTGGGCGTCTTCTACGCCGCCACGGACGGTGTGCTGATGGCACTCGCCGGGCCGGTCCTGCCGCTCGACGGCCGGGCGAGCGGGCTCGCGGTGCTGCAGACCGGTCAGGCGCTGGCCCGGCTGGTCGGCGCGGCGGGCTTCGGTGCGGCCTGGACGTGGTGGGGGCCGCGTCCGGCCCTTGCGGCGGCCGCGCTCGCGCTGGCCGCCGCACTCGTCGCGGCACGGCGGATCTTGCCGGAGCGGCCGGAGAGGGAGGTCTCGTGAAAGCGCGTTCGCTGGTGCTGATCACCGCGGCCCTGGTGCTGCTGGGCGGTTCGCTGGGGTACGTCCTGCACGCCAGGGAACGCGGCGGCGGGCAGCGGCTGGTCGCCGCCGCGAGCTCGTTCACCCTGGACGAGCCCGGGCTCTACTACCGGGATTCCGCCACCGGGCGGGTCGCCCGCAGTCCGGGGGTGGCGGACGGGCCGTCCTGCGTCCGCTTCCACGCCGCGGGGGACCGGGCGCTGTGCCTGCGCGCCCTGCCCGGCACCCCGGCCCGGACCCAGGCGGTGGTGTACGACCGGAAGTTCACCGAGCTCCAGTCGGTGACGGTGCCCGGGATCCCGAACCGGGCCCGGGTGTCGGCCTCCGGGCACCTGCTCGCCTGGACCGCGTTCGCGGTGGGGGACTCCTACGCGGCGGGCACCTTCTCCACCCGGACGTCGGTCCTGGACCTGCGTACCGGCTACCTGGTCAAGTCCATCGAGTCCATCCCGCTGACCGTCGACGGCGCCCGCTACCACGCCGCCGACGTCAACTACTGGGGCGTCAGCTTCGCCGCCGACGACAACCGCTTCTACGCCACCGTCTCGACCGGCGGCCGGACCCACCTGGTCGAGGGGGACCTCCGGGCCTGGTCGGCCCGCACCCTGCGGGAGAACGTGGAGTGCCCCTCGCTCTCGCCGGACGGCACCCGGATCGCCTTCAAGAAGAAGGTCTCGGCCGACCCGGCGGCGCCCTGGCGGCTCCACGTGCTGGAGCTGGCGGGGATGGGCGAGCACCCGCTGGCCGAGTCGCGCAGCGTGGACGACCAGGCGGTCTGGCTCGACGGGGAGACGCTCGGATACGCGCTGCCCGGCCAGGGCGGCAAGGGCACCGACGTCTGGAGCGTGCCGGCGGACGGCGGCGGGGCGCCGCGGCTGCTGGTTCCCGGCGGCTCGTCGCCGGTGGCCGTGGCCGCGGCGCCGAACTGAGCCGGGGGCCGGCGCCGCGCGGCCGCGCCGCCTCGACCGGCCGCCTGGGCGGGGCCGACCCGGCGCCACCGCACCGTGCGGACGGGGGTGGCCGGCGCGGTGGCGCCGGGTGGCAGTTCGGTCGCGCCGGGCGGTGTTCCCGCAGGTCGGAGGTGGTCGTGATGGCTGGTCAGATGGCGTAACGCGGCGGCAACGAAGAACCGGCGGGTTCGGCTCTAGGGTTCTGGCCGAACCACCCGCCGATGTCCGGAGCAGCCCCGATGACCAGCGAGAACACCGTCCGCCCCGGCGTCCGGCGCCCACGGGCCGACCGGGCCAGGCAGGTCGCGGACGTCCTGCGGCAACAGGTGCTGAGCGAGGTGTTCAAGGACGGCCCGCTGCCCCACGAGGACCAGCTGGCGGAGGAGTTCGGCGAGTCCCGCAACACCGTCCGGGAGGCGCTGGACCTGCTGCGCGGTGAGGGCCTCGTCCGCCGCGTGCCGGGGTCGGGGACGCTGGTCGTGGCCGGCAAGGTGCCGCACGGGCTGAACCGGTTGCAGGGCCTGGCGGAGACGCTCCACGAGCACGGCGAGGTGGTCAACGAGGTCCGCTCGTTCGGCCCGGTCCGCGCACCGGGCCCGGTGGCCCGCCGGTTCGGCCTGCCGGAGGGCGCGGACGTGGTGTACGTGGAGCGGCTGCGGCGGCTGAACGGGCTGCCGCTCTCGCTCGACCTCACCTACCTGGCGCCCGACATCGGCGCCGGGCTGGACGCCACCGATCTGGCGCACCGCGACATCTTCCGGCTGATCGAGGAGATCGCCGGCCAGCCGCTCGGCCGGGCCGACATCACCCTGGAGGCGGTCAACGCCGACGCGCACTCCGCCACCGTGCTGGAAGTCCCGCGCGGATCGGCCCTGTTGATGCTGGAACGGCTCACCACCCTGGCCGACGGCCGGCCCGTCGACCTGGAGTACATCCGCTTCCGCGGCGACCGGATCACCATGCAGGGCCGGCTGCTGCGCGACCTGACCTGAGGGAGACCCGCCCCATGACGCTCGCCGACCACCGCTCCGACGTGCCCGTGACCATCGACGCCTCGCTCTGTATCGCCGGCTGCACGCTCTGCGTGGAGATGTGCCCACTGGACTCGCTGGCCATCCACCAGGACAGCGGCAAGGCCTACATGCACGTCGACGAGTGCTGGTACTGCGGCCCGTGCGCCGCCCGCTGCCCCACCGGGGCGGTCACCGTCAACATGCCCTATCTGCTTCGCTGAGGGACCATCAGATGATTCGCACCGCAAGCGCGCTGAGAACGATGACGGCCGCCGCCGTGCTGGCCGCCGCCACCGCCTGCTCCTCCGCGAGCGCCTCCGGCGACACCGTCGAGGTGGTCGTCGGCTACCAGTCCAAGACCATCAACACCGTCACCGCCGGCACCCTGCTGCGGGCCCGGGGCTACTTCGAGCAGCGCCTCGCGGAGCAGGGCACGAAGGACGGCCGGCACTACCGGGTCACCTGGCAGGACTACGACTCCGGCGCCCCGATCACCGCCCAGATGCTCGCCGAGAAGATCGACATCGGGTCGATGGGCGACTATCCGCTGCTGATCAACGGCTCCCGGGCCCAGGAGGCCGGCGGACCGGGCACCAGGCTGATCTCGGTGACCGGCTACAACCTGCTCGGCGCGCTCAACGGCGTCGTGGTGCCGAACTCCTCGCCGGCGCACACCCTGGCGGACCTCAAGGGCCGGAAGGTCTCCACCTCGGTCGGCTCGGCCGCCGACGGCACGCTCGTCCAGGCGCTGGCCCGGGCCGGAGTGGCGGAGAGCGACATCCAGAAGCAGAACCAGCAGCCCGCGGTCGGCGCCTCGGCGCTGAAGGCCGGGAGCGTGGACGCACTCGCCCAGTTCGTCGCCTGGCCGGGCGCGGTGGTGTTCGCCGGTGACGGCCGGCTGCTCTACGACGGCGCCGCCCTGGGCCGGCCCACCCTGCACGGGGTGGTGATCCGGCAGGAGTACGGCACCGCACACCCCGGGGTCGTCGAGGCGTTCCTGCGGGCCCAGTCGGACGCCACCCGGTTCCTCAACGAGCACCCGCTGGACGCCAGCCGCGAGGTCGCCGAGGCCACCGGCCTGGCCGCCGAGGTCGTCCACCTCTACAACGGCCCCGGCGGCATCGCCACCTTCGCCACCCCGCTGGACGCCGGACTGCTCGACGCGCTGCGCCAGGACGTGCCGTTCCTCAAGTCCGTGGGCGTGCTGAAGGCGCTCGACGTGGAGCGGTTCATCGACCCCTCGTACCAGGAGAAGGCCGCGCTGCCGGCCGTCGCACCCGCCCGGATCACCGGCACCGACCCGGTCTGCGGCCGTCCGGTGACCGATCCCGCCCTGGCCGGCGAGGTCTGGTACGACGGCGAGGACGCCACCCACCCGGCCGCCGACCCGGGCTGCCTGCTGCGGGCGCTCAAGGCCGCCGGGGCGAAGGTCCGGGCGGCGTACGTACCGGACGCGGCGACCGGCACCCGCTGGTTCGCGGACAAGGACCAGTGGGTGCAGGACGGCGGCTCGCTGCTGCCGTTCACCACGGAGGACGGCGCGAAGGCCTACCTGGCCGCCCACCCGGGCGCCCGGCCGCTGACGTACCGGGAAGCGCTGGCGGCGTCGTGACCGCGCGGCGCAGGCTGGTGCGGGCGGGAGCGCTCGTCGCGTTCGTCGGGCTGTGGCAGCTGCTCACCGCACGGCGGGTGCGGCTCTGGGTGAGGTTCGACCACCTGCCGACGGCGGGCCAGGTCGGCGAGGCGCTCTGGCGGCAGCTCGGGACGGGGCAGTACTGGCAGGACCTGGCGGACAGCCTGCGGCGGATCGGCAGCGGGTTCCTGCTGGCGGCGGTCCTGGGCGTGGCGGTCGGGGTACTGACCGCGCGCTCGCGGTGGGCGGCCGATCTGCTCGGCCCGGTGCTGGAGGTGGTCCGGCCGATCCCGGCGATCGCCCTGGTACCGGTGGCGATCATGCTCTTCCCGGAGAACGAGCAGGGCATCGTGTTCATCACCTTCGTCGCGGCCTTCTTCCCGGTGACCGTCGCCACCCGGCACGCGGTGCGCGCGGTGCCCCCGGTCTGGGAGGAGTCCGTGCGGACGCTGGGCGGCGGGCGCGGGCGGGTGCTGTGGAGCGTGGTGCTGCCGGGCGCCCTGCCCGGGGTGGTCGGTGGGCTCTCGGTGGGCATCGGCGTGGCCTGGATCTGCGTGATCTCCGCCGAGATGGTCTCCGGACAGTTCGGCGTCGGCTACCGGACCTGGTCGGCGTACACGGTGCTGGACTACCCGGGCGTGTTCACCGGGATGGTGACGATCGGCCTGCTCGGCTGGGCCACGTCCGGCGCGGTCGAGCTGGTCGGGCGGCGGCTGACGGCCTGGCTGCCGCCGGCCGGTCCGCAGGGGAGCGGTGCGGTGGCGGCGCAGGCGCGCGTCGAGCGGCCGGAACGGGTGGAGGTGGGCGTATGAGCGTGCGGTTGACGGCCCGGGGGCTGAGCGTCGGACATGCCGGGCGGGCGGTACTGAGCGGTGTCGACCTGGAGGTCGGAGCGGGCGAGGTGCTGACGGTGGTCGGCGCCTCCGGTGGCGGCAAGTCCACCCTGCTCCGGGTGTTCGCCGGCCTGCTGCCGCCCGCCGGCGGCGAGCTGCTGGCCGACGGCCGGCCGGTGCGCGGGCCCGACGCGGAGCGGGCGCTGGTGTTCCAGGAGGACGCCCTGCTGCCCTGGCGGAGCGTGCGGAGGAACGTCGAACTCCCGCTCGCGGTACGGCGGGTGCCGCGGGTCGACCGGCGGGCGCCGGTGGACGGCTGGATCGCCCGGGTGGGGCTGGCCGGGCTGGAGCGGCGGCTGCCGCGGGAGCTGTCCGGCGGCCAGCGCCAGCGCGTCCAGCTCGCGCGGGCGCTGGTGGGGGCGCCGCGGGCGGTACTGATGGACGAGCCGTTCGGCGCGCTCGATCCGCAGACCAGGGCCGCGATGCAGCGACTGCTGCTGACGGTGTGGGAGAAGGAGCGCTGCACCGTGGTGTTCGTGACGCACGACGTGGACGAGGCGCTGCTGCTCGGGGACCGCGTCGCGGTGCTCGGCGGCGGGACGGTGGCGGCCGTGCACGCCGTCCCGCACGCGCGGGACGCGGCCGCGCGCCGCGAGCCCGCCGTGCTGGCGCTGCGGGAGCGCGTGCTGGATCAGGTGCGGTCGTAGGCGCGAAGCCGCCGTGCCGGCGCAGGTGCAGGAACGCGTGCTGGAGCAGGTGCGGTCGTAGGCGCGAGCCCGCCGTGCCGGCGCTGCGGGAGCGCGTGCCGGCGCGGTCGCGGCCGTGAGCGCCCGGAGCGGCGCACGTACAGACAAGCCCTAGTGAGAGGTGCACCATGGAGATCCCCGACCTCGCCGACGCCCGGCGCCTGAGCTGTGACGTGCTGGTGGTCGGCGGCGGTACCGCCGGTTCGATGGCCGCGATCAGCGCGGCGGAGGCCGGGGCGAGCGTGCTGCTGCTGGAGAAGGCGCACGTGCGGCACTCGGGTGCGCTGGCGATGGGCATGGACGGTGTCAACAACGCCGTCATCCCCGGCCGGGCGGACCCGGACGACTACGTCGCCGAGATCACCCGCGCCAACGACGGCATCGTCGACCAGCGCACGGTGCGCCGGACCGCCACCCGCGGCTTCGCGATGGTCCAGCGGCTGGAGCGGTACGGGGTGAAGTTCGAGAAGGACGAGTACGGCGAGTACCTGGTCCGGCAGGTGCACCGATCGGGCAGCTACGTGCTGCCGATGCCGGAGGGCAAGGACGTCAAGAAGGTGCTCTACCGGGTCCTGCGGCAGCGCCACATGCGCGAGCGGATCACCATCGAGAACCGGGTGATGCCGGTGCGCGTGCTCACCTCCGGCGGCCGGGCGGTCGGCGCGGCCGGATTCGACACCCGCAGCGGGGAGTTCGTCACCGTCGAAGCCGGCGCGGTGGTGCTGGCCACCGGCCCGTGCGGCCGGCTCGGCCTGCCCGCCAGCGGGTACCTGTACGGGACGTACGAGAACCCGACCAACGCCGGGGACGGCTACGCGATGGCGTACCACGCGGGCGCGGAACTGAGCGGCATCGAGTGCTTCCAGATCAACCCGCTGATCAAGGACTACAACGGGCCCGCGTGCGCGTACGTGGCGAACCCGTTCGGCGGGTACCAGGTCAACCGGCACGGCGAGCGGTTCGTCGACTCGGACTACTGGTCGGGGCAGATGATGGCCGAGTTCGCCGCCGAACTCGGCTCGGAGCGAGGCCCGGTGTACCTGCGGACCACGCACCTGCCGGAGGAGACGGTGCGGGCCCTCGAGTCCATCCTGCACACCACCGAACGGCCCAGCCGGGGCACCTTCCACGCCGGTCGCGGCCACGACTACCGCACCCACGACGTGGAGATGCACATCTCCGAGATCGGCCTGTGCGGCGGGCACTCGGCGAGCGGCGTCTGGGTCGACGAGGACGCCGCCACCACCGTGCCCGGCCTCTACGCGGCGGGCGACCTGGCGTGCGTCCCGCACAACTACATGATCGGCGCGTTCGTCTTCGGCGACCTGGCCGGCACCCACGCGGCCGGAAACCTTCCCCCGGCCCGCGCCGAGCTGCCGCGGGACCAGCTCGCGGCCGCCCACGAGCTGGTCTACCGCCCGCTGCGCAACCCCGACGGACCGCCGCAGCCGCAGGTCGAGTACAAGCTGCGGCGCTTCGTCAACGACTACGTCGCACCGCCGAAGACCGGAGCGCGGCTGTCGGTGGCACTCGAACACTTCGAGCGGATGCGCGGCGAGCTCGCGGCGATGGGCGCCCGGACCCCGCACGAGCTGATGCGGGCGGTCGAGGTCGACTTCATCCGGGACTGCGCCGAGATGGCCGCCCGTTCCTCGCTGGCCCGGACCGAGAGCCGCTGGGGCCTGTACCACGAGCGCGTCGACCACCCGGAGCGCGACGACCAGCAGTGGTTCAGCCACCTCAACCTGCGCAAGAACGCCGCCGGCGCGATGGAGTTCCTCACCCGGCCGGTCGCGCCCTACCTGGTGCCGGTGGACGGCCTGGAGCCGCCCGAGCTCCCGGTGACCGTGCTCGGCGAGGTCCACCCGCTGCCGGTCGGGCGCACCGGCACGGCCGTGGCCGCCGCCCGGACGGAGGCGGCGCCGACCGTGCCCGCCTCGCCCCGGCTGCTCGAACTGCTGCGGCTCGCCGAACAGCAGCCCGCCCTCGACCGGTTGGCGCCGTACCTCGCCGACCCGGCCCCCGAGGTCCGGCGGACGGCGGTGGCGGTGCTGACGGAGGCGGCGCCGGCCGGTACCGGCGCGGCGCTCGCCGAGGCCCTGGGCGACCCCGACGGGCCGGTCCGGGCGGCGGCGGTCGCCGGGCTCCGTGAGCTGGCCGACGTCCTGGACGGCTCGCTCGGCGCGGCCGTGGAGCGGGCCGCCGGGTCGCCCGATCCGGTGGTCCGGGCGGGCGTGCTGGAGCTGTCCCGGGTGCTGCGGACCGGTTCGGCGGAGCTGTTCACGGCCGCTCTGGCCGACGCCGAGGTCCCGGTCCGGCTGCAGGCGGTGCGCGGGCTGGTCTCGCTCGACGCCGCCACCGCCCTGGCGGCCGCGGCGGGGGACTCCGCCCGGGAGGTGCGGGTCGCGGTGGGGGAGGGGCTCGGCACCATCGGCGACCGCGCCGCCGCGCCGGCGCTGCTCCGGCTGGCCGGTGACGCCGACCCGCTGGTACGGGCCGCCGCCTTCGACGGCGCGGCGGGCATCGGCTGCCCGCCCGAACTGGCCGCGCCGGCCGCCGTGCCGGACACGGCCTGGCAGGTCCGCAAGGCGGCGGCCGGCGCGCTCGGCGCCGCCGGGCTGCTGCCCCCGCTGGTCGCCCTGCTCGACGACGACAACCCGGACGTCCGCAAGGCCGCCGTACGGGCCCTGACCCGGTCCACCGGTGACCCGGCGGTCGCCGCGGGCCTGCGGGAACGGCTCGCCGACTCCGACGCGGACGTGCGGGCCTACGCGCGGCTGGCCCTGCGGCGGGTGAGCCCGGCGGGCGTCGGCGGTGATCAGGCGTAGATCCGGGCGTAGAGCTCCTGGATCTGCTCGGCGGTGGGCACGACGGGGTTGTGGGCGGGGGAGCCCGACCCCAGGGCCTGCTCGGCCATCAGGGGCGTCAGCCGGGCCCACGCGGCCGGGTCGATGCCGTGGGCGCGGGGCGTGGGGACGGCCAGGTCGTGGCAGAGCTCGTGGAGGGCGTCGACGAGTTTGGCGGCGGCGGCGCCCTCGGCGTCCGTCACGCTCGCGGCGCCCAGGGCGCGGGCGCAGTCGGCGTACCGGCCGGGGGCGGCGGCCACCGAGAAGGCGGTCACCGCGGGGAACAGCATCGCGTTCGACAGGCCGTGGGCGACGTGGAAGTGGGCGCCGATCGGACGGCTCATGCCGTGCACGAGGGCGACGCTGGAGTTCGAGAAGGCCATCCCGGCCTGGGTCGCGGCGAGCATCATGGCCTCGCGGGCCACGGCATCCGAACCGTCCGCGTAGACGCGGCGCAGATGGCGGCCGATGGTGGCGATCGCGGTGAGGGCCAGACCGTCGGAGAAGGCGTTGGCCTTGCGGCTGACGTACGCCTCGACGGCGTGGGTGAGGGCGTCGACGCCGGTGTCGGCGGTCAGCCGGGGCGGCATCGACAGGGTCAGGTCCGCGTCGACGACGGCGGCGACCGGCTGGAACGCCGGGCCCAGGCAGAGCATCTTCTCGTCCGTGCCGCTGTCGGTGATGACGGTGACCTGGGTCGCCTCCGAGCCGCTGCCGGCGGTGGTGGGGACGGCGATCACCGGGAGCGCCGGCCCGTGGTTGACGCGCGGCGCCTTGTAGTCGCGCATCCGACCGCCCTGGACGCCTAGCAGGGCGAGCGCCTTGGCGCTGTCCATCGGGCTGCCGCCGCCGAACCCGATGACGGAGTCCGCCCGGTGCTCGTGCAGCGCCTCCAGGCCCGCGGTCAGCGAGTCGGTGGTCGGGTCGGGCACGGTGCCGGCGAACAGGCGAGGGCTCAGCCCGGCCCGGACCAGCGTCGCGGTCACCCGCTCCGCCGCGCCCGTCCCCACCAGGAACGCGTCGGTGACGAGCAGGGGCCGGCTCAGCCCCAGTCCGGCGACGACGTCGCCCAGTTCCTCGACGGCGCCGCGGCCGACGCGCACGATCCGGGGCAGGGACAGGCCGGCGACCATGGGGGACCCTCTCGACGCTGGGAGGAACGGCGGCCGGGTGCGCCGGCCGACGGTGCCCCGACTCTGCCGCCCCCGAGTCGTGCGCTCAAGCACCAATCGTGCAGACGGGGTGTGCGCGAATGCAGATACGCTGCCCCGGTGCCCTCCCGTACCCGCCCGGTCGGCGACGACCCGGAGCCGCCGCCGCGGCCGGAGCACGGCGGCCCCGACCCGCGCGCACTCCGCGCGGACGACCTGCGGTACCTGCTCGCCGTCGCCCGCACGGGCCGGCTGGTCAGCGCGGCCGACGCGCTCGGCGTGGACCACACCACGGTGTCCCGCCGGATCACCGCGCTGGAGAGGAGCCTCGGGGTACGGCTGATCGAACGCGGCACGGAGGGCTGGGGCCTGACCGACGCCGGCCGGTCCGTCGCGGACAGCGCCCGCGCGATCGAGGACGCCCTCGTCCGGGTCGTCGACGCGGTCTCCGGTCAGGACGCGCCGTCCCTGCACGGCACCGTCCGGGTGAGCGCCCCGGACGGCTTCGGCACCGTCTTCGTCACCCCGGCACTGGCCCTGGTGCGCCGGCGCCACCCCCGACTGCGCGTCGAACTCATCACGGCCACCCGGCAGTTGAATCTGCGCCCGGCCGGCTTCGACCTCGCCCTGGCGATCGGCCGGCCACCGCGCAGCCGCCTGGTGACCGAGCACCTGACCGACTACGCGTTGGGCCTGTACGCCGCCGACGAGTACCTCGCGCGGTGCGGCCCGCCCGGCTCGGTCGCCGAGCTGCGGGAGCATCCGCTGATCTTCTACATCGACTCGATGCTCCAGGTCGGCGACCTCGACATCGAACGCCATCTGCCGGGCATCACACCCGCGTTCTCCTCCACCAACGTCTTCGCCCAGGTCGAAGCCACCCGACTCGGCGCCGGGATCGGCGTGTTGCCGGCCTTCCTCGCCGAACGGGCCCTGCTGCGAAGGCTGTTGCCGGACGAGGTCGACATCCGGCTGCCGATCACGCTGGCCGTACGGCGCGAGGCGGTGACCCACCCCGCCGTCCGGGTGGTCCGCGACGCCCTCCACCACGAGGTCGCCCACCGCACCGCCGAACTCCTCCCCGCCGACTCGACCCGGGAGCCGGGACCACCGCCTTCGAGCAGTACCTGATGACATGTCAGGCCGGAACGGCCTCGACCACGGACAGGACGGTGGGGGTGGGGAGGACGCGGGAGAGGCGGAGGCCGGCGCGGTCGAAGAGGGCGGCGAAGTCCGCCTCGGTGCGTTCGCGGCCGGTGAGGGAGGCCATCATCATCAGGTCCAGGGTCTTGGACTGGTGCGGGGCGTTGCCCCGGGGGACCACCGCGTCCAGGACCAGGACGCGGCCGCCCGGGTGGAGCGAGCGGCGGCAGCTGGTCAGCAGGGTCACGCAGGTCTCGTCGTCCCAGTCGTGCGTGATGCGCTTGAGCAGGTGGATGTCGCCGGGCGGTGCGGACGCGAAGAAGTCGCCCTCCGCGAGGGTCCAGCGGCCCGCGATCTCCTTGTCGGTGTCGAGGCGGTGGTCGGCCAGGACGTGGGCGCGGTCGTAGAGGACGCCCGCCACGCCCGGGTTGCGGCGCAGGACCTCCAGCAGCAGGCCGCCGTGGCCGCCGCCGACGTCCACGACCGTGCCGGTCTCCGGGAAGTCGTAGGCCGCCGCGAGGACCGCGTTCTCGGCGTCGGACATCGCTGCCATGCCGCCGTGGAAGACGGCGGCGGTCCGCGCGTCCTGGGCGAACCAGTCGAAGAACGGCATGCCGAAGATGGCCTCGAACGACGCGGTGCCCTCGGTCAGGCAGCTCGTCAGCTCGCCGGCCGGCTGCCACATGGTGCGGTCGGTGAGCATCTGGACGGCCGTCCGGGCCGAGCAGGGGACGTCGCTGCGCAGCGCCTGCCCGGCGTCGGTCAGCGTGAACCGGCCCGCGTCGTCCTCCGCCACCACGCCCCGGGTGGCGAGCAGGCGCAGCACCCGGTGCAGGCTGCGGGCGTCCAGGCCGGTCGTGGTGGCGAGTTCGGCGGGCGTGCGGGGGCCGTCCGCGAGGTGGTCGGCCACGCCGACGTCGGCGGCGGCGCGGAGGGCGGCGGGGAAGAGGAAGCCGAGGGCCTCGTCGATGAGGAAGGCCGAGGAACGGCGGTAGCGGGCCTCGGGATCGGCCGCGCCGCCGGGCTCGGCGGCGGTGTCACCCGCCGCCGTCCGCTCGTCGAAGTGCCTGGCCTCGTCCTGACGCATGCCGTCCTCCTCGCATCCGTGCCCCCGCCCGGGAAGGCTGCCCACGGGCGACGGGACCGAAGCGCACCACCCACCGATCGGGTGCGGACGTTCGCCGGGGAACGACCCGCCTGGCCGTAGGGTCGTCGTGACACGTGACGGAAATCCTCGAAGGAGCGGCCCGATGACGACCGGCCGGCGCATCCTCAAGGTCAACGGCGCGGAGCTGAGCGCCGACCTCCTCGGCGATCCCGCCGATCCCGCCGTCCTGCTGATCCACGGCGCGGGCCACTGCGCGCTCAACTGGAGCGACGGCTTCGTCCGGCGGCTGGCCGACGGGGGCAGGTTCGTCGTCCGGTACGACAGCCGCGACGCGGGGGGATCGACGACCTACCCGGTGGGCGCTCCGCCGTACGGGCTGCCGGACCTGGCCGACGATGCCGCCGCCCTGATCGGCGCCCTCGGCCTGGGCGCGGCCCACGTCGTCGGCATGTCGCAGGGCGCCGCGGTCGGCCAGCTGCTGGCCCTCGACCACCCGGACCGGGTGGCCACGCTCACCTGCGCGTCGTCCACGCCCGGCATCCCCGGACAGGAGCAGGCGGACCTCCCGCCGATGTCGGACCGGCTCGCCGCCTTCTTCGCCCAGTCCGAGGCCCAGTCCGAGGCCCAGTCCGAGGCCGGGCCCGGGGCCGGAGTGGAGGACGGTGACGGCGAGGCCGGAGCGGACGGCGGTGGCGGGGTCGACTGGTCCGACCGGGACGCCGTCATCGCCTCGATCGTCGAGGGCGAGCGCCCCTTCGCCGCCGTCTCGCGGCCGTTCGACGAGGACGCCGTGCGCCGGCTGGCCGCCCGGGTCGTGGACCACGCCGCCGACATCGCCGCCCAGTCGACCAACCCCTACCTCCTCGATGCCGGCCGCCCCTGGCGCCACCGGCTCGGCGGGATCACCGCGCCCACCCTGGTGCTCCACGGCGACGAGGACCCGCTGTTCCCGGTCGAGCACGGGCGCGCCCTGGCGGCGGAGATTCCCGGCGCCCGCTTCATCGCCCTCGAACGCACCGGGCACGAGGTCTTTCCCGAGGGGACGTGGGACGTCGTCGTCCCGGCGCTCCTCGCCCACACCCGCCGGCCGGGCGGCGCCGCCACCCCGGGCCGGCCGTAGCGGGGAACGCGGGGAGACCCCCGCGTCGCAGCGCCGGGGCGCCGCGTCGCGGGGGTCTCCCGGGTGGACCGGTCAGCAGTGGACGCTGCGCTCGCACTCCTCGTAGCGGCGGATCTGCGCCTCGATGGCGGCCGCGCGGGCGTCCGTGACGTTGGCCTCCTGGAAGTGGCCCTGGCTGCGCAGGCGCTGGGCCTGCTGGCGCAGCTTGGCGGCCTGGACCTGCAGCTCACCGATGTTGACCGAGACGGAGGCGCGGGCCTGGGTGGGCGCGGCCTGGGCGGGCGCGGCGGCGAGGAGCAGGCCACCGGCGAGAACGGCCGAGACGGTCAGTGCGGACATGCGACGGAGCATGGTTTCCCCCTGGTTGTTCGATGGTTCATGTGCTGTTCGGTCATCCGTCGAACTGATGACTGCTCAGTAGCGTAAGTGATCATGCCCGATGACCGGGCACCGGACGCCGCATTGCGGACGTTCGGCGGGTCGGCGACCCTGCCGATCGGCGGGGGTGGGGCGGGGTGTGGGGTGATCCATCGACGGCTACTGGCGAGTAATGTGGCTGATCATCACCTCCTCTGATGGGTCATCAGCTCGCTAGGCTCGACGGCCGGGCGGAGTCGCGAGGTCCGTGCGGTCCGTGTTGTCCGCACGGTCCGAGTGGCCTCCGTAATCCGAGCGATCCGAGCGATCCGAGCCGCTCCGAGCGTGCTCCGAGGATTCGCGTGATTCCAGTGGTTCGAATGCAGAGGGAGCAGTGATGGAACGATCCCACCCCCGTCCCGGCCGCCGGGCGGCCAGTGCCGTCCTGGTGGCGGCGCTCGCGCTCGGGGGGGCCGCCGTCGCCCGGCCCGCCTCCGCGGCGACCCCGACGGCGACCCCCGCGAGCGGCCCGGCAGCCGGCCCCGCCGCCGGCGCCGTCGGGTCGTTCCGGCTGGCCGACATCCCGGCGAACGACGGCGTGGTGCTCAAGGCGGACGTGTTCACCCCGGCCCCCGGCAGTCCGGGGGCCGACCCGCGGGGGCGGTACCCGCTGGTGGTGCAGCCGGCCAGCTGGGGGCAGAACGACCTGGAGTACGTCGCCCAGGGCCACGCGCTCGCCGCCGCGGGCTACGTGGTCGTCACCTACACGGTGCGCGGCTTCTGGGGCTCCGGCGGCGAGGTCGACGTCGCCGGGCCGAAGGACGTCGCCGACATCTCCACGGTGATCGACTGGGCGCTGGCGCGAACCCCGGCGGACCCGGAGCGGATCGGCATGGTGGGGCTCTCGCTGGGCGGCGGCCTCACCCTGCTCGGCGCCGCCTTCGACCCCCGGATCAAGGCCGTCGCCTCGCTGAGCGGCTGGGCCGACCTGACCGACTCGCTGTACAGCGGGCAGACCCGGCACGTCCAGGCGGCCGCGGTGCTCGCCGGGATCCAGGCGCCGACCGGCCGCCGGAGTTCCGAGTTCAGCCGGGTGCTGGACGACCTCTTCGCCGACCGCGACCTGCCCGAGGTCGTCCGGTGGGCGGACACCCGCTCACCGGCCCGCTACCTGGACCGGATCAACGCCAACGGCACCGCCGTCCTGCTGGCGAACGCCTGGGGCGACAGCTTCTTCAACCCCGGCCAGGTGACGGCCTTCTACCAGCGCCTCACCGGGCCCAAGCGCCTCGAACTGCGCCCGGGCGACCATGCCGGCCAGGAGTTCACCGGCCTGCTCGGCCTCTCCAACGCCGCCTGGAGCAGCGCTCGTTCCTGGCTCGACCAGTACCTCAAGGGTGCCCCCGGCGACTCGCGGCCGCCGGTCGACCTGGCGGTCCGCCCCACCGGCGCGCACGAGGCCCACCCCGACTGGCAGGCCGTCAGCTCCCGTACCGAGACGCTGGCGCTGGGTGCCGAGGACCTCGGCGGACCGGCCGCCGGGGACTGGCGGTCGACGCTGCGCGGCAACGCCGCCTCCGGGGCGAGCGGCGGCGTCGCCCTGCTGTCCGGGCTGGCGGACCAGGTGCTCCACCGGGCGCCGACCGCGGTCGTCCCGCTGCTGGACCGCTCCGCCGCCGTCGTCCGGCAGTCGCCGCCCCGGCCGCGGGGCCTGGCGGTGCGCGGCGCGGCCCGGGTGCACACCACGGTGACCGCCTCCGCCCCGCAGGGCACGGCAGTCGCCTACCTCTACGACGTGGACGCGCTGGGCGTGGGCCGGCTGATCTCGCACGGCCCGCAGAGCTGGTCCGACCGGACGCCGGGGCAGCCGTTCCCGCTGGACGTCACGCTCTTCGCCACCGCCTACGACCTGCCCGCCGGTCACCGGCTCGCGCTGGTGCTCGGCACCCGGGACGCCCTCTACGGCGGTCGCACGCCGTCCGGCTCCACCGTGACCTTCGGCTCCACGCCGGCCGACCCGGCGGTGCTGGACCTGCCGGTGCGCTGAGCCGGTGGCCGTTCGGCGGCTACGGCCCGAGGTCCTCCAGGACGGCCTGTGCCGCGTTGTGGCCGGGGATGCCGCTGACGCCGCCGCCGCGGACCGCCCCCGCGCCGCACAGCAGCACGTTCGGGTGCGCCGTCGCCACGCCCCAGCGGGCGGCGGCGCCGTCCGGCTCCTCGGTCGCGTACGGGAACGCGAGGTCCCGGTGGAAGATGTGACCGCCCGGCAGGCCGATCTCCCGCTCCAGGTCCAGCGGGGTCCTGACCTCCACGCACGGCCGCCCGGCGGCGTCGGTGGCCAGGCAGTCGGCGAGCGGCTCGGCCAGCACCTCGTCGAGCCGGGCCAGGCTCGCCGCGAGCGCGAGCTCCTTGGCGGCCGGGTCGGTGAACAGCCGCGCGGGCATGTGCAGTCCGAACAGGGTGAGCGTTTGGAGCCCCTGCCGGAGCGCCTCGGGCCCGAGGATCGACGGGTCGGTGAGGGTGTGGCAGTAGATCTCCGACGGCGGCATCGAGGGCATCCGGCCGGCCGACGCCTCGGCGTGGGCCGTCTCCAACTGCCGGTACCCCTCGGCGATGTGGAAGGTCCCCGCGAAGGCGTCGCGGGGATCCGCGGCCGGGTCCCGGAGCCGTGGCAGCCGGCGCAGCACCATGTTGACCTTCAGCTGGGCGCCCTCCGGGGCGGGCCCGGGGTCCTCGCCCAGCAGCCGGGCCAGGACGGCCGGGGCGGCGTTCGCCAGGACCCGGCGGCCCACCGCGGTGGCCTCGCCGCCCCGGTGGCGGTAGGACACCTCGGCCTCTCCGGTGCCGTCGGTGGCGACGGCGGTGACCTCGCAGCCGGTCCGGATCTCCGCGCCGGCCGCCAGCGCCGCCTCGGCCAGCGCGCCCGTCACCGCGCCCATCCCGCCGACCGGGACGTCCCAGTCGCCCGTCCCGTTGCCGATCACGTGGTACAGGAAGCAGCGGTTCTGCAGCAGCGAGGGGTCGTGGGCGTGGGTGAAGGTGCCGATCAGCGCGTCCGTCAGCACCACGCCGCGGACCAGGTCGTCGGTGAAGGTCCGCTCGATCGTCTCGCCCAGCGGGCGTTCGAAGAACGACTCCCAGACGGCGTCGTCCGCGATCAGCCGGCGCAGACCGGCCCGGGCGGGCAGCGGCTCGGTGAGCGTCGGGAACACCCGCTCGGCGAGCTTCCCGGTCGCCGCGTAGAAGCTCTGCCAGGCCTCCCACTCGCGCGGGTCACCGGTCAGCGCCCGGAAGGACGCCGCGGTCCGGGCGGGGTCGGCGGCGTCCACCAGCAGACCGGTCGGCCGGCCGTCCCGGACGGTGGGCGTGTAGGAGGAGATCCGGCGCCGCCGCAGGTCCAGCCGGAGCCCGAGGTCCCGGACGACCCGGCGCGGCAGCAGGCTCACCAGGTACGAGTAGCGCGACAGCCGGGCGTCCACGCCCGCGAACGCCCGGGCCGACACCGCCGCCCCGCCCACCTGCGGCAGCCGTTCGAGCACCAGCACCCGGAGGCCGGCCCGGGCCAGGTAGGCCGCCGCCACCAGGGCGTTGTGGCCGCCGCCGACGATCACGACGTCGTGCCGGGAGAGCGGGTCCGCGTTCACGCGGTCACGCTACGCCCCGGCGGGCGGGTGGGGAACAGGCCGCGCGTCAGGTGGCCGGTATCCGCCGCGGGCGGTGGCCCGCCCTACCCCATCGGGGCCCTCGGGGTGTGCCGGACGGCGCTGTTCGCCCCCGGGACCGGCGGCGCCGGGCGGGCGCGCCGCCGGCGCAGCCAGATGTACAGCAGCAGGCACGGCAGCAGCAGGCCGCCGACGTTGAGGGCGACGAACGCGGTGAGGCTGCCGATGTGGTCGACCAGCCAGCCGAAGTTCTGGCCGAAGAAGCCGACCACGAAGGACAGCGGGAGGAAGACGGTCGCGACGATGGTGAGCCGCTCCATGGTGGCGGTCTGCCGGAGGTTGATCCGGTTCTGCTCGACGGAGATCACCGCGATGTTCGCCTCCAGGACGGTGGCCAGCAGGTCGCGCTGGGCGGCGACCTCCTCGTTGACCAGCAGCAGGTGGTCGTGCACGTCCCGGAAGTACGGCAGCAGTTCGGGCGCCGACCGGCCGGGCTGGAGCCGCCGGGCGAGCACGGCGAGCAGGGGGTGGACGACCCGGTAGAAGTCGGTGGCCTCGCGGCGCAGGAAGTAGATCCGTTCGGTCGGGGCGACCGTGCCGGAGAACACCGTGGCCTCGATCTCCTCGATGTCGCGTTCGAGTTCGGTGACGACGGGCGCGTAGCTGTCGACCACCTGGTCGAGGATCGCCCACAGGGTCGAGGCGCTGCCGGTCCGCAGCAGTTCGGGGCTGCGTTCGAGCCGGTTGCGGGCGCCGGCCAGCTCGCTGGCGATGCCCTGGCGGACGGTGATCACGAAGTGCTCGGCGAGGAAGAGGCTGATCTCGCCGGAGTCGACCTCCTCGCGCTCGTCGTCGTAGCGCGCGGTGCGCAGGATGATCAGCTCGGTGCCGTCCTCGTACCGCTCGGCCTTCGGCCGCAGGTGGTGGGCCTGGGCGTCCTCGACGGCGAGTTCGTGCAGTCCGAAGCCCTCGCGCACGGTGGCCAGCTCCTCGGGGGCCGGTTCGAACAGGCCCAGCCAGACGAACCCGCCCTGCGCGCAGCGCGCGGCCGCCTCCTCCAGCGGCATGGGGCCCTCGTGCTGGCGGCGTCCGTCGCGGTAGTGCGCGCAGTCGACGATCATGGCCTTCCTCCTCGTGCCCGGCCGACCGCACCGAGTGCCGCCGCTCCGGCGGTCGCGGCCGCCGCGGTCGCCCCCGCACTCGATGCTCCTCCGATTCGGCCGGACGTGCCGCACCGGCGGGCCCGAGTACCCCGGTACCCCGCCGCTCCGGCGGACCGGCCGGTCCGCCGCTCGCCGGGGGCCCGGCCGCTCAGCCGGTCGCCGGGAGCGGGTCGCCGAGGTAGCGGCGGCCGGCTATCTGCTCGAAGATCAGGTTGGTCCGGGTCTGCGCCACCGCCGGGTGGGTGGTGAGGTGGTCCACCACGAAGTCGCGCAGGCCCTCGGGTCCGGCGACGCCGACGTGCAGCAGGTAGTCGTCGGACCCCGCCATGTGGAACACCGCCAGGACGCCGGGCAGGTCGGGGGCGGTGCCGCGGAAGCTCTCGTTCTGCTCCCGGGTGTGGGCGCGCAGCCGGACGGAGATCATCGCCTGCAGCGGCAGGCCGATCGCGGCGGGGTCGACGTCGGCCCGGAAGCCCCGGATGATCCCGCGCTCCTGGAGGGCGCGGACCCTGGCCAGACAGGTGGAGGGGGCGATGCCCACCGCCTCGGCGAGCGCGTTGTTGGGCAGCCGGGCGTGGTCGGAGAGGACGCGCAGGATGGCCCGGTCCACGTCGTCGACGGGCGCTCTGCGGGTCGGTGGAATGTTCGGCATGCCGGGCAGGATTCCAGCTGTTTCCGCTGATCCGCAAGATCTCGGGCCGTGCCACCGAATCTTGTGCGGAGGAACTTCCCCCCGGCGTCGGGAAGTTCCATCCTGACCGCGAGCGTCGAACGCCCCCGCGGCGTTCCCCGCCGGTGGACGGCCCGCGGCGACCCCGTGCGGCCCCCACCGCGACCCCCACGTCGCCCCCCACCCCAACACCCTGGAGTGCCGCGCCCATGAGCCCGACCGCCACCTTCGCCGCCGCGACCGCCGTCGACCCGGGGGCGGAGCTGGACGGCCGCGACTTCGTGCTCCCCACCGGCGGGCTGGACGACGACCGGCGCCTGCACGCCCTGGACACCGTGGACGAGTACCTGACCCGCAAGCGCCGCCACCTGGTGGGCTACCAGGCCACCCAGGACATGCAGGGCTGCGCACTGGACCTGGCCCGGTTCATGCCGAACAACATCAACAACCTCGGCGACCCCTTCCAGAGCGGCGGCTACAAGCCGAACACCAAGGTGGTCGAGCGCGCGGTGCTCGACTACTACGCGGCCCTGTGGAACGCCGAGCGGCCGCACGACCCCGCCGACCCCGAGTCCTACTGGGGCTACATGCTCTCGATGGGCTCGACCGAGGGCAACATGTACGCGCTCTGGAACGCCCGGGACTACCTGAGCGGCAAGGCGCTGATCCAGCCGCCGACGGCCCCGTTCGACGCCCTGCGGTACGTGCAGGCCGCGCCCGACCGGGACAACCCGAACGCGCACCGGCCGGTGGCCTTCTACTCCGAGGACACCCACTACTCCTTCGCCAAGGCGGTGCGGGTGCTGGGTGTCGAGACCTTCCACGCCGTGGGCCTGGAGAAGTACGCGGACCGGTGTCCGCTGGTCGACCCCGCCACGGGGCGCCGCGAGTGGCCCACCGAGGTGCCCTCCCGCCCCGGCCCCTCGGGCCTCTCCTGGGACGGCCCGGGCGAGATCGACGTCGACGCCCTCGCGGTGCTGGTCGAGTTCTTCGCCGCGAACGGGCACCCGGTCTTCGTGAACCTCAACCTCGGCAGCACCTTCAAGGGCGCCCACGACGACGTCCGGCAGGTCTGCGAGCGGCTGCTGCCGATCTTCGAGCGGTACGGCCTGGTCGAGCGCCAGGTGGTCTACGGCACGGACCCGCGGACCGGGGAGCCGCTGGTCGACCTGCGCCGGGGCTTCTGGATCCACGTGGACGGCGCGCTCGGCGCCGGCTACGCGCCGTTCCTGCGGCTGGCCAACCAGGACCCGGCGTACGGCTGGACCCCCGACGTCGAACTGCCCGAGTACGACTTCGGCCTGAGGCTGCCCACCCGGGAGCACGGCGAGCTGGACATGGTCTCCTCGATCGCGATGAGCGGCCACAAGTGGCCCGGCGCGCCCTGGCCCTGCGGCATCTACATGACGAAGGTCAAGTACCAGATCTCGCCGCCGTCCCAGCCGGAGTACATCGGCGCGCCGGACACCACCTTCGCGGGCTCCCGCAACGGCTTCTCCCCGCTGGTCATCTGGGACCACCTGTCCCGGCACTCCTACCAGGACCAGGTGGACCGGATACGCCGGGCCCAGGAGCTGGCCGGGTACCTGGAGCGGCGGCTGCGGGGGATCGAGCGGGAGACGGGCGTCGAACTCTGGCCGGCCCGCACCCCGGGCGCGGTCACCGTGCGGTTCCGCAAGCCGAGCCCCGAGCTGGTGGCGAAGTGGTCGCTGTCCTCCCAGGACGTGCTGATGGTCCCGGGCGACGAGACCACCCGCCGCAGCTACGTGCACGTCTTCGTGATGCCCTCGGTCGACCGGGCGAAGCTGGACGCCCTGCTGGCCGACCTCGCCCGGGACCCGGTCGTGCTCGGGTCGGCCGGGTGACGCGAAGGGCCAGGGGACGCGGTCGGCCGGGTGACGGGAACGGCCGGGTGACGCGCAGGGCCGCCGGGCCCGGCCCCGCGGGTCAGGCGGCGCGGCGGTAGTAGGTGACGGAGACCCTGACCGGCGCGTCGTCCGGACCGGTGGCGAGCGCCCGGACGAGGGCGATGTCCCGGCCGCCCCGGGCGCGGACGCAGAACGCGCGGTCGGTGCGCACGGCGCTGAAGGACAACGTGGCGGCGGGCTGGGTCTCGATGCCCTTGACGCAGTCGGGCAGGGTCAGCCGATCGGTCGGGGCGACGTAGGCGTCGCTGTCCTCCGGGACGTAGAACTCGCCGGCGTGGCGGCCCAGGTACCAGGTGGAGGTGTCCTGGGCGGCGACCTTCCCGGTCCTGAGGTCGAACTCGTAGGAGTGGTCGGGGGAGGTGAGTTCCAGGCCGGTGTAGACGGCGGTGAAGCCGGGGAGCGTGGTCGGCTCCGGAGCGGCCGAGGGGGCGGCCGAGGGGGTCGGCGGGGGAGTGGTCGGCGCCGCGGCGGCCGTTGCCGACGGCGGCGCGCTGCCGGTGGCGGCGACGTTCTGGTCGTCCAGGTCGTCGAGGTACCCGGGGTCGAGCAGCAGGAACGCCCCGGCGGCGCCGACCAGCAGGGCCGCGGTGGTCAGCAGCGCGGTACGGGCGCCGCGGCGTGCGCCGCGCACCGCCCGGCGTCCGGTGGGGGCCGGCTGCAGCCGGGTCTGCGGCGCGTCCGGCCGGACCACGGCGGTCGGTGCCGCAGCCGCCGCGAGGTCCGGACCGGGCGCGGCCCGGTGGGGCGTGGTCGGCAGGTCGGTGTGGCGGTGCAGCGCGGTGCTGACCCGCTGGGGCAGCCAGTCGTCGGAGAGGCGCAGCTCGCCGCCGGTGGCCGGGTGGTCGCGGGCGGCCTCGATCAGCCGGGTGGTGTCCGGCCGGTGCTCCGGGTCCTTGGCGAGGCAGCCCCGGACCAGGTCGTGCAGCCCCTCCGGCAGCCGGGAGAGGTCCGGCTCCTCGTGCACCGCCCGGTAGAGCGAGGCCGGCTCGGGGCCGTCGCCGAAGGGCGGGGTGCCGGAGCCGACGAAGGCGATCAGGGCGCCGAGCGCGAAGACGTCGGTGGCCGGGGTGGCGGCCAGCCCGAGGACCTGCTCGGGGGCCATGAAGCCGGGGGAGCCGATCCGCAGGCCGGTGCCGGTGAGCGGGCTGGCGTCGGCGGCGCGGGCGATGCCGAAGTCGATGACGCGGGGGCCGTCGGCGGCGATCAGCACGTTGGCGGGCTTGAGGTCGCGGTGGACGACTCCGGCGGCGTGGATCACCTGGAGGGCCTCGGCGATCCCGGCCAGGAGCAGGACGACGGTCCGCTCGGGCAGCGGGCCGTGCTGCTGGACGACCTGCTGGAGCGAGGGGCCGGGGACGAAGGCGGTGGCCAGCCAGGGCGCGGCGGCGTCGGTGCCGGCGTCGACCACCTGGGCCGTGTAGAGGCCGTGGATGCGCCGGGCGCTGGCCACCTCCTGGGTGAAGCGGTGCCGGAACTCCGGGTCCTCGGCGAGTTCGGGCCGGACGACCTTGAGCGCCACCGGGCGCCCGCCGGGCGTGTAGGCGAGGTAGACGCGGCCCATGCCGCCCGCGCCCAGCCGTGCGCAGAGGCGGTAGCCGCCGACCTCGCGCGGGTCGTCCGGGGACAGCGCCTGGAACGCCGTGGGCGACGGGGCGCCGAAGGGCTCTGCGGTCATGCTGGCTCCCAGCGGATCGAGTGAGGCGGATCGAGTGAGGGTGGCGGCGCCGGCCCGGTGGGAGGGCCCACCGCTTCGCCGGTGTCCGGGATCGCACCGGATCATAACCCCGACTGTAGTTTCAGTCAGGTTCGGGTCGGGAGGCATCCGCCGGGCGGACCTCCCGGTAGGATGATCCCTCGTGGCTGACCGTCGAACCTTGATCATGGAAGCGGCCGCGCGGGTCATCGCCCGGCGCGGTGTCCGCGGGCTGCGGGTGGAGGAGCTGGCGTCCGAAGCCGGCGTGTCCACCGCGCTGATCTACTACCACTTCAAGGACCGCGCGGGGATCCTCCGGGCGACGTTGGAGTTCATCAACGACCGGGCCGGTCGCTACACGACCGAGCGCGCCCCGGACGCCCCGCCGCTGGACGCCCGGGGCGAGCTGGAGCAGACCCTGCTGCTGGAACTCCAGGACACCCCCGAAGTGCGGGAGAACAGCACGGCCTGGGGCGAGCTGCGGGCGAGCGCGGTGTTCGACCCGGACCTGCGGGAGGACCTGGCCCGCGCGACGCTGGTCTGGGTGCAGGAGGTCGCCGACCTGCTGGGCAAGGTGCGGCCGATGAACGGAGCCGCCGCGCTGGCGAGTTCCGCCGAGCGGCTGACCGCGCTCATGGAGGGGCTCAGCGTCCGGTGGCTCAGCGGCAGCCTGCCGGGGGAGCACGCGCGCGAGCTGATGAGCGGCGCGATCGACATCGAGCTGGAGCGGCTGCGCCGCTAGACGCCGAGGTCCGGACCGGCCCCGACCGGCCCGGTCCGGACCTGTTCGCGCCCGGGGGGAGCGGTCCGACTCGGCGGGGCACACCCATGTCCGTGTTCTTGACTGAATTTTCAGTCAGTGCGAGAGTGGGGCCGTGGCGCCGGGTACGACGGCCCGACCGCCCACGGCAAGGCCACCGGTCACCCGGTGGGCAATACTTGATTCTGGAGATCCGCATGAGCGACAACCAGGGCGACGGCCGTTCCCTGTTCGGCCGACTCTTCGGAGCGGAGCCCCCGCGCGGTCCGGTCCCGGAGGCAGGGCGGACCGACCACGCCGAGGCGGGGCTCCCGCAGTGGTGGGTGGACCGCGACGACGTCCCGCACGCCCGCACCTGGATGTCCTGGCCGTCCCGCAAGTCCGTCTGGGGCCGGCAGCTGGCGGGCGTCCAGCAGGACATCGCGCTGATCGCGCGGACGATCGCGCGCTTCGAGCCGGTGGTCATGTGCGCCCCGGACGGCTACAGCGTCCAGGAGGCCCGGTCCGCCTGCGGCCCCGCCGTCACGGTGACCGACGCCGTCCCCACCGACGACCTCTGGATGCGGGACACCGCCCCGGTGTTCCGCCGCGACGGTCGCGGGCGGCTCGACGCCGTCGGCCTCAACTTCAACGGCTGGGGGAACAAGCAGACCCACCGGGACGACGCCGAGGTCGCCCGCGGCATCGCCGAGATGCTCCGACTCCCCTTCTCCTACGCGGAGTTCGTCGGTGAGGGCGGGTCGGTCGAGACGGACGGCGACGGCACCCTGCTGGCCACCGAGAGCAGCCTGGTCAACAAGAACCGCAACCGGGGCATGAGCCGGGACGAGATCGAGGAGGCCGTGCTGGAGGTGTACGGCGCGGACCGGATGATCTGGGTCCCCGGGATCAAGGGCAAGGACATCACCGACGACCACATCGACGTCACCTCCCGGTTCGTCCGGCCCGGCGTCGTCCTGGTGCAGCTGCCCCCGGCGGACCGCAGTGACGTCTGGGCCCGGGACGCCCGCGAGCAGTTCGACATCCTCTCCCGGGCCACCGACGCCCGGGGCCGCCGGCTCCAGGTGATCCGGGTCGACGGCCCCGACACCGTCCGCTCGCGCGACCCGAAGTTCGTCGACTCCTACCTCAACTTCCACGTCGTCAACGGCGCGGTGATCGCGGCCCAGTTCGGCGACGTGTCCAAGGACGAGGCCGCCCGCCGCACCCTCGCCGAGGCGTTCCCCGGGCGCGAGGTCGTCCAGCTCGACGTCGACCGCCTGATGGCCGGGGGCGGCGGCATCCACTGCTCCACGATGCAGGAACCGCTCCCCTAGCAGCGGCCCCGGCCCCACGTCCCGCAGTCCTCCACCCTCGTCCAGCCGGAGTTCCCCGTGCCCAAGCCGCCCCCCTCCCGTACCTCCCGCGCCGTCCCGTCCCGCCGCACGATGCTGCGTGCCGCGGCGGGCGCCGGTCTGCTGACCCTCGGCGCCGCGGCCTGCGCCGCCCCGTCGGACGAACCGGAGCGGCCGACGCCCTCCGGCTCCGCCGAGCCGCCGGCCCCGGAGGCGTCCGCGCCGCCCGCGCCGGGCGGGTCGCCGGCGCCGGCCGGACGCAGGTTCGGCGCGGAGTGGGAGAGCCACGCCCGCACGTTCATGGCCTGGCCGGCGTCGACCGGGATCTGGGGGGACCAGCTCCCCGACGTCCGGGCCGACATCGCGCGGCTGGCCCGGGCCGTCGGCGGCTACGAGCCGGTGGTGATGTTCGCCCGCCCCGCCCAGGTGGACGCGGCGCAGAACGCCTGCGGCAAGGACGTCGAGGTCGTCCCGCTGCCGGTGGACGACCTGTGGGCGCGGGACACCGTGCCGGTCTTCGTCGAGGACGGCGGCACGCCGAAGGGCGTCGACTTCAACTTCAGCGGCTGGGGCAACAAGCAGAAGGAGCACGGCAACGACACGGCGCTGGCCGCCGCCGTCCTCGGCAAGTACGGGATCGAACGGGTCCGTACGCCGGTGGTCGCGGAGGGCGGCTCCTTCGAGACCGACGGCCAGGGCACCCTGATGGTCACCGAGAGCTCGGTGGTCAACCAGCGCCGCAACCCGGGCAGGAGCCGGGACGAGATCGAGGCCGAGCTCAAGAAGGCCCTCGGGGTGACCAAGGTGATCTGGTTCGCCGGCGTGCGCGACCAGGACATCACCGATGCGCACGTGGACTGCCTGGTGCGGTTCGCGGCGCCCGGGGTCGTCCTGCTGGACCAGCCGTTCCCCGGCGCGCCCGCCGACGTCTGGTCGCGCTCCGCCGCCCAGGCGCGCGAGGTGCTCAAGGGCGCCACCGACGCCCACGGCAAGCCGCTGAAGGTGATCGACCTGCCGCAGCCCGACCCGGACCGGATCACCGGGCGCGGTGACGCGTTCGTCTCCTCGTACATCAACTTCTACGTGGCCAACAAGTCGCTGTTCCTGCCGCGCTTCGGTGATGCCAAGGCCGACGACCGGGCCCAGCAGATCCTGCGCGACCACTTCCCCGGCCGCGACATCGTCCCGGTGAAGATCGACAACATCGCCTCCGGCGGCGGCGGGATCCACTGCTCCACCCACGACCAGCCCGGCAAGCCGACCGACTGAGCCGGCCGGTCCTCGCTCTTCACCGGCCCCGACCCGTCTCGCCGACCCTGACCGATCATCCGGTCAGGGTCGGCTGCCGACCGGTCGGCAACCCGCCATCTCCGCGTCGACCGCCTCGCCGAGCAGCGTGCGGGCGTGGTCGAGCGGCAGCGAGCCGCTCAGCCAGCGGACGCTGAGCCCCTCCAGCAGGGCGGTGAGCCGTTCCGCGGAGGCGGCGTGGGCGGGCGCGGTGCCGGCGGGGTGGGCGCGGCCGAGCAGTTCGGCGATCTCGTGCACCCAGGTGTGGGTGGCCCGGGCGAGGTCGTCGCGCAGGCTGGACTCGAACACCGCACTGGCCCTCAACTCGCCCCAGGCGGTGCTGTTCTCGCGCACCTCGGCGGAGTTCTGGAGCTCCAGCAGCAGGGCCTGCTCCAGCTCCGACCGGGGGCTCTGCTGTGCCCGATGGCCCCGGGCGGCGTTCTCCGGGTCGGGCTCCGCGGTGTAGCGGTCGGCCCGTTCGCCGATGAACGCCAGGGTCTCGCGGAGGATCCCGGCCCGGTCGGTGAAGTGGTAGTAGATCAGCGCGGTGGACACGCCGGCCTCGGACGCCAGTTCCCCCACCCGCAGCCCGCGTACGCCGCGTCGCGCGATCACGCGGGTGGCGGCTCTGACGATCTCTGTTCGACGGTCTGACACGGATCATCACTCTACTCGTACGGTTCCACTTTCGGGCCCACTTCCTGATCACAATTTCAGGACGCGGGCCCGGTCGGCGTTCGACGGCCTCAAAGGGGCTGCCGGGCGGCACTGCGCAGCGGTGCGTCCTCGCACGGAGCCGACATTTCGGGCCGCGGTCGAACCTGGCGAAGTCCTTTGCGCCAAAATATTGACTGAACTTTCAGTTCGGTCCAGGATGTGGTCACCCTCACCTCCCCATCCCTCCAGGGAGCCCCATGAACACCCCGAACACCCCGAGCACGCTTTCCCCCACCCGGCGCAGCCTGCTCAGGGCGGGCGCCGCGGCGCTCCCCCTGGCGGCCCTCGGTGCGGCGCTCCCGATGAGCGCCCGCGCGGCCGCCGCCCCGCAGGCCGGGCCGGTGCTGCGGATGCCGGCCGAGACCGACCGCCACACCCGGACCTTCATGGCCTGGCCCGCACTGTTCTCGGTCTGGCAGAACCAGCTGTCCGCCGTTCGCCGCAACATCGCGGACCTGGCCCGCCAGATCTCCCGCTTCGAGCCCGTGGTGGTCCTGGCCCGCCCCGGACAGGCCGCCGACGCCCGCTACTACTGCGGCTCCGGCGCCTACTACGCGATCGAGGTCCAGGAGATCGCCAACGACGACCTGTGGATCCGCGACTTCGGGCCGACCTTCGTCGTCGCGCCCGGCGCGATCGCCGGTGTCGACACCAACTTCAACGGCTGGGGCAAGACCGGCACGCCCTACTACCAGCCGTTCGACAAGGACGCCACGGCCGCCGCGACCCTCCTCGACGCCTACGGCATCGACCGGATCCGGGCCCCGTTCACCGGTGAGGGCGGCTCGCTGGAGACCGACGGCCAGGGCACCCTGCTGGCCACCGTCAGCTCGCTGGTCAACCCGAACCGCAACCCGGGCAAGTCCAAGGACCAGGTCGAGCAGGAGCTGCGGACGACGCTGGGCATGGACAAGGTCATCTGGGTCCCGGGCCTGGCCGGGCAGGACATCACCGACTGCCACATCGACTGCCTGGCCCGCTTCACCGCCCCCGGCGAGGTCCTGCTGGACCAGCCCGGCCCGGGCACGGACGCCCGCTGGGTCGCCGTCTACGACGAGGCCAAGCGGGCGCTGCAGAACGCCACCGACGCCCGCGGCCGGCGGCTGCGGATCACCGAACTCCCCGGCCCGGACCGCACCCTGATCCGCGGCCGCGGCAAGGACTTCCTGTCCAGCTACACCAACTACTACACCGTCAACGGCGCCGTCCTCGTCCCGCAGTTCGGCGAGGGCTACGCCGACGGCGTCGCCTACGCGATCCTCCAGGCCGCCTACCCCGACCGCCGGATCGTCCAGGTCGACATCGACGCCGTCGCGAGCGGCGGAGGCGGCATCCACTGCTCCACGCAGTCCCAGCCGGCCGTGCCCGACACCCTCTGAGGCGGCCCCGCTCCTCCCGCCCGGCGCCACCAGCCGTGCCCTGGCGGGGGCTTCCCCACCGACCGAACGTACGAGCAGAGAAGAGTTCCATCGTGAGTTTCCGGATGCCCGCCGAGTGGACCGAGCACGAGGGCTGTCTGATGGCCTGGCCCACCAGGGCCGAGCTCTGGGGCGAGACCCTGGACGAGGCGAGGCGGGAGTACGCCGGGGTGGCCCGGGCGATCGCCGAGTTCGAGCCGGTGACGATGGTCGCCTGCCCCGGGCAGGGCGAGGAGGCGCGCACCCTGTGCGGGGAGGGTGTCGAGGTCGTCGAACTGCCCCTCGACGACTCGTGGTTCCGCGACTCGGGCCCGATCTTCGTGCTCGGCCCCGACGGCGAGCGCGCCGGTGTGGACTTCCGCTTCAACGCCTGGGGCCGCAAGCACCACCCGTACGACACCGACGACCGGATCGCCGGCGTCCTGCTGGAGAAGCTGGGCGTCGAGCGGATCGACTCCCGGATGATCCTGGAGGGCGGGGCCGTCACCGTCGACGGCGAGGGCACCCTGATCACCACCGAGCAGTGCCTGCTCCACCCCAACCGCAACCCCGGCCTGAGCAAGGCCGAGATCGAGGCCGAGCTGATGGCCAAGCTCGGGGTCAGCACGGTGATCTGGCTGCCCTACGGCGGCCTGCTGGACACCGAGACCGACGGCCACGTCGACGGCGTCTGCGCCTTCGTGGCCCCGGGCAGGGTCGTCGTCCAGCTCCCCGACGACCCGGAGCACCCCGACTACCGGCGGATGCGCGACAACCGGGCCGTCCTGGAGGCGGCCGTCGACGCCAGGGGCCGCAAGCTGGAGATCGTCGACCTGCCGCAGAGCGCCTTCGTCGAGGTCGACGGCAAGGAGACCGAGGTCGGCTACCTCAACTTCTACATCGCCAACGGCGGCGTCGTCGTGCCGACCGCGGGCGTGCCGCAGGACGAGGAGGCCCTCGCGGTGATCGCCGCCGCCCTGCCCGGCCGCAAGGTCGTCGGGGTGCGCTCCCGGGTCATCGCCTTCGGCGGCGGCGGCGTCCACTGCATCACCCAGCAGGTGCCGGCGGCCCGCCCGGCCGGGTGACCGGCCCGCCACCCCCTCCCGACCGGACCGCGGGCCCGCACCCCACCCGCACCCAGGCCCGCCGGTCCGGCACCCCTCGCCACCCCCGTCCCGCACGGAAGAGAGCCACCCTCATGCCAGACCCCCAGGACCGGCCCGTACCCCGCAGATCCGCGCGCCGCCGCCGCACCCTCCCGGCAGCCGCCCTGGCCGCGGCCACGCTCGCCACCTTCACCCTCGCCACCGCCTGCTCCGGCCCGCCGAAGACCGGCGGCACCGACGGCGGCACGGCCTACCGGCTGTCCGACGGCACCCCGCCCGCCCAGGGCGGCCTGGACTCCTTCACCTGGGCCGTCTACGCCGAACCGCCCACGCTGGACTACATCTCCGCCTTCGACTACCCGCAGAACACCGTGCTGTCCAACGTCTGCGAGAGTCTGATGCGGTGGACCCCGCAGCTGACCCTGGAGCCCGGCCTGGCGGAGAAGGCCACCAGCCCCGACCCGACCACCTGGGTCTACGACCTGCGCCCGAACGTGCGCTTCCACGACGGCGCGGTGATGACCGCCGACGACGTCGTGTACAGCCTCGGCCGGCAGATGAACCCCGACAACGCGGCCGCCTGGGCGCAGCAGTTCCAGAACGTCAGCACCGTCACCAAGACCGGTCCGCTCCAGGTCACCGTCAAACTCACCCAGCCCGACTCGCAGTTCAACCAGTACATGGCCACCGCCGCCGGCGTGGTCGCCTCGCAGGCGGGGATCGAGGCGGCGGGCAAGGACTACGGCACCACCGGCAGCCTCGCCTGCACCGGCCCGTTCAAGCTCGGGACCTGGACCAAGGGCCAGTCGATCGAGCTCCAGCGCTTCGACGACTACTGGGGCACCAAGGCCAAGTCGGCCAAGGCGGTCTTCCGCTTCCTCACCGACCCCTCGGCCCGCGTCAACGCCATGCTCAGCGGCGAGGCCGACGGCGGCTACCTGATCCCCACCGAGAGCTACGAGCGGCTGCGCACCGGCGGCGCGGGCACGCTCTACTTCGGCGAGGGCCTCAGCACCGTCAACCTCAACGTCACCAACATGCAGGGCGTGCTCGGCGACGTCCGGGTCCGCCAGGCGCTCTCGCTCGCCCTGGACCGGGCCGGCTTCGTCCGCACCGGCCTCGGCGGGGCCGGCAGCGTGACCGGCTCGCTGACCACCCGGGCCGCCTGGGCGGCCGCCCCCGAGCACCTGCGGACCGAGGCGTTCGAGGGGCTCACCCCCACCGCGCCCGACCTCGCCCGGGCCAAGGCGCTGGTCAAGGAGGCCGGCGCCACCGGGAAGACCCTCACCGTCGCCACCAGCCCGATCGGCCAGGACGTCTCGCTGCTCGCCACCGCCGTCCAGGCGGCGGGCGCGAAGATCGGCCTCGACATCCGGCTGAAGACCATCGCGCCTAACGCCTTCACCGCGCTGTTCACCGACCCCAAGGCACGCGAGGGCATCGACCTCTTCCCGGAGACGTACTACGACTCCATCACCGACCCGCTGGACCTGCTGTCCAACTTCCGGACCGGCGCCTACCAGAACTTCGCCTCCTACAGCGACCCCGGCTACGACGACCTGGTCAAGAAGGCCACCGCCGCCACCGACCCCACCGAGCGGTTCACCCTGGCGGCCCAGCTCCAGAGGACCGCCTCCGAGCAGCTGCTCTGGATACCCGTCGCGGAGTGGCCCACCGCGGTCTTCCTGAACAAGCGGATCACCGGCGCGCCCACCACCATCTCGTACCTGTACCACCCGTGGGCGGCCGCTGTGGGGGCGGCCCGGTGAGTTTCCTGAGATTCGCCGCCAGACGGCTGGCCGAGATGGCCGCCACCCTGGCCGCCGCCTCATTCGTGATCTTCGGGGCGATGTACCTCGCGCCGGGCAGCCCGGCGAGCTTCCTGCTCGCCGGCCGCTCGGCCTCCCCGGAGGCGCTGGCCGCGGTCAACGCCCAGTACCACCTGGACGACCCGTTCCTGCTGCAGTACCTGCGTTGGGCCGGGCAGATCCTGCACGGCGACTTCGGGCGCTCGATCACCTACCGCACCGACGTCTCCCGGCTGCTCGCCGACCGGCTGCCCGCCACCCTGCTGCTGGTCCTGATGGCGCTGGTCCTGGTCGTCCTCATCGGTCTGCTGCTCGGCTGGATCGGCGCCGTCCGGGGCGGCCGCACCGACTCGGCCATCCTCGTCACCACCACCGTCGCGGTCGGCACCCCGTCCTTCGTCGCGGCCGTCCTGCTCCAGGGCCTCTTCGCGGTGAAGCTGGGCTGGTTCCCCACCGGCGGGACCGGCGACGGCCTCGGCTCGATGCTCTGGCACCTGGCCCTGCCCGCGCTCGCCCTCGCGTGCTACCTGATCGGCATGCTCGCCCGGGTCACCCGGGCCGCGATGCTCGACGTGCTCGGCCAGGAGCACGTGACCGTCGCCCGCAGCCGGGGCGTCACCGAGCACCAGGTGATCCGCCGGCACGTCTTCCGCAACGCCCTCGGCACGGTGCTGACCACCGGCGGGCTGATCGTCTCCACGCTGCTGGTCTGCACCGTCCTGGTGGAGACCGCGTTCAGCGTCGGCGGCATCGGCCAGCTCCTCGAACTGTCCACCACCACCAAGGACTTCCCCACCGTGCAGGCGATCTCCCTGATCATGGTCGGGCTGTTCATGGCGGTGAACCTGGTGGTCGACCTGCTGCACCCGCTGATCGACCCCCGGGTGACCCTCGGAGCGAGGAAGGCCGCCGGATGACCGACACCCTGCTGCGCCGGCCCGGCCTCGGCCGGCTGCGCACCGCCCGCGCACCGCTCCAGCTGCTCTGCCTCGGCTTCGTCGCGCTGGTCGTGCTGGCCGCCGTCCTCGCGCCGTGGATCGCCCCCGCCGACCCGAACGCCGTCGACCTAGGCAACGCCCTCGCCGGACCCTCCGGCGACCACCTGCTCGGCGTCGACGCCTCCGGCCGGGACACCCTCTCCCGGCTGGTCACCGGCGCCCGGACGTCGCTGCTCGGACCGCTCGGCGTGGTCGCCTTCTCCACCCTCGCCGGCGTGGCCGTCGGCACCGCCGCCGCCTGGCGCGGCGGCTGGCTGGACTCGGTGCTCTCCCGCAGCACCGAACTCGTCTTCGCCTTCCCGGGGATGCTGCTGGCGATCCTGATCGTCTCCGTCTACGGCGAAGGGCTGATCGCCCCGGTCATCGCGCTCGCCATCGCCTACCTGCCCTACGTCAGCCGGCTCACCCGCTCGCTCGTCCTCGCCGAACGCGCCCGCCCCTATGTGGAGGCCTACCAGGTCCAGGGCCACTCCGGCCCGCAGATCTGCCTGCGCCACGTCATCCCCGGCATCGCCCCGGTCGTCCTGGCGCAGTCCACCATCAACTTCGGCTACGCCCTGATCGACCTGGCCGGGCTCTCCTTCCTCGGTCTCGGCGTCCCCGCGCTGACCCCGGACTGGGGCCGGATGGTCTTCGACGGCCAGTCCGCCGTCCAGCACGGCTACCCGCTGTCGGCGATCCTGCCGTGCGTCGCGATCGTGCTGACGGTCGTCGCCTTCAACGTCGTCGGTGAGCGCTGGGCCGACCAGGTCGCCAGGAGGGACCGATGACCACCCTCGACATCCGGGGCTACCGCCTGCGCCTGCCCCGCACCGCCCGGCCCGTCCTCGCCGGCGTCGACCTCACCGTGGACGCCGGCGAGACGGTCGCCCTGGTGGGGGAGTCCGGCTCCGGGAAGAGCCTCACCTCCCGCAGCGTCCTCGGCCTGCTCCCCGCCGGAGCCACCACCGAGGGCACCGTGCGGGTGGGGGGCGACGACGTCCTCGCCATGACGCCCGACCAGGTGCGGCGGCTGCGGACCGGCACCGCCGCGATGATCTTCCAGGACCCGCGGGCGGCCATCAATCCGCTGCGCCGCCTCGGCGACTTCCTCACCGAGAGCGTGCGGCTCAGCGGCCGGCTCTCCGCCGAGGCCGCCACCGCGCGGGCCGTCGAGATGCTGGACGCGGTCGGCCTTCCCGCCGCCGTCCTGGACCGCTACCCGGGCCAGGTGTCCGGCGGCATGCTCCAACGGGTCATGATCGCCGCCGCCCTGATGGGCGACCCGGCGCTGCTCCTCGCCGACGAGCCCACCACCGCCCTGGACGTCACCTCCCAGGCCGAGGTGGTCGCGCTGCTGGCCGACCTCCAGGAGCGCTTCGGCACCGGCCTGCTCTTCGTCACCCACGACCTGGGCCTGGCCGCCGCCATCAGCGACCGCGTCTACGTGATGTACGCGGGGCGGATCGTCGAGACGGGCCCGGCCGAGACCCTGTTCGAGCGGCCCCGGCACCCCTACACGACCGCGCTGCTCGCCTCGACCCCGCGGCTCGACGCCCCCCGGGGCCGGCTCGCCGCCATCGAGGGCCGGCCGCCCAGCCTGCGGGACGAGCTGACGGGCTGCCCGTTCGCGCCGCGCTGCCCGCTCGCGACGGACCTGTGCCGTCGGGAGGTGCCCGAGCTGCTGCCGGTCGGGCCCGAGCCGGGCCGCCGCACCGCCTGCCACCACAGCGACCGGACGGGGGAGGGGAACGCCGATGCGTAGCCCGGACCTGGGGGTCGCGGCCCGCTCGAAGGGAGTGCCGCCGATGCCGCAGACGATCCTGGAGGTGGTCGGCCTGCACCGCGCCTACGGCGCCGTGCGGGCCGTCGACAACGTCTCCTTCACCCTGGCCGAGGGCGGCTCGCTGGGCATCGTCGGCGAGTCCGGCTCCGGCAAGACGACCACCGCCCGGATCGTGGTCGGCCTGGAACGGGCGGACTCCGGCCGGGTGCTGGTCCACCGCCGGGACCGCACCGAGCACCGGCGCGGCCGGGCCCACCGGCTCGCCCGGGCCCGCGAGGTGCAGATGGTCTTCCAGGACCCGTACCTGTCGCTGGACCCGCGCACCACCGTCGGCGGCGTGCTGCGCGAGACGCTCCGGCTGCACTTCCCCGACGGGGACCACCCCCGCCGGATCGCCGAACTCCTGGAGCAGGTCGGCCTCGGCGAACGGGAGGCCGGGGCCCTGCCCCGGCAGCTCTCCGGCGGCCAGCGCCAGCGCGTCGCGATCGCCCGGGCGCTGGCGGTCGAGCCGGCGGTGCTCGTCCTGGACGAGGCGGTGGCCGCGCTCGACGTCTCCGTCCAGGCGCAGATCCTCAACCTGCTCGCCGACATCCGGGAGGGGACGGGCATCGGCTACCTGTTCATCACCCACGACCTCGGCGTCGTCCGGTCGGTCACCGACGACGTCATCGTGATGCGGCACGGGCGGATCGTCGAGTCCGGCCGGACCGCCGAGGTCCTGGCCCGGCCCGCCCACCCCTACACCCGGCTGCTGCTGGACTCGGTGCCCGGGCCGGGGTGGGACCCGCGGTCCATCGCCGCCGCCCGCCGCGCGCTGTAGCGCCTGCGGCGGCCCCGCTACCCAGGTCCGGACCGTCGACGCCCCCACGGCGGCGGTCCGGCCCGCTTCCGACGCGCGCGCCGTCCTCCCCGCGCGCCGAATCGCCCGATCGGGCGGCGCGCGGGTTCACCGGCGCGCCCCCGGCCGCCTCTACTGTCGGATATCGCCCGTTTCGGGGCGTATTCGCGTGAACAAGGGGACCAGCCGTGAGAGAACCCTTCCCGTCCCGCCGGGCCGTGCTGCGCTCGGGGGCGGCCGCCACCGCGCTCGCCCTGCTGGGAGCCTGCGGCTCCGACGCGGAGCCGTCCGACGGGGCCGAACCGTCGTCGGCGGGCGCGAGCGGAGCCGCGAGTCCGGGGGCCGGGCCGACCACGGCGGCGCCCTCCTCGTACGCCATGCCGGCCGAGTCGCGGCCGCACACCAGGACGTTCATGGCCTGGCCGGCCCTGGAGGAGGTGTGGGGGGACCAACTGCCCGCCGTCCGCGCGGACATCGCGCAGATCGCGCAGGCCGTGGCCCGCTTCGAGCCGGTGGTGCTGATGGCCCGGCCGGACCAGAGCGCCCAGGCCCGGCAGCTGTGCGGTTCGAGCGTGGAGGTGATCGACCTCGCGGTGGACGACCTGTGGGCCCGCGACACCGGTCCGACCTTCGTCACCGGGCCGGGCGGCCTGGCCGGCGTCGACCTCGACTTCAACGGCTGGGGGAACAAGCAGACCCACACCGAGGACAGCCAGGTCGCCCGCAGGCTCCTCGACCACTACGGCATCCGGCGCGTCCAGGCGCCGATCACCGGTGAGGGCGGCGGGATCGAGGTCGACGGCGAGGGCACCCTGATGGCCACCGAGAGCTCCTGGGTCAACGAGAACCGCAACCCCGGGAAGAGCCGGGACCAGATCGAGGCCGCGATGAAGGACCTCTTCGGGGTCCGGAAGGTCATCTGGCTCACCGGCGTGGCCGGGCAGGACATCACCGACTGCCACGTCGACGCCCTCGCCAGGTTCGCCGAGCCCGGCGTGGTCGTCATCCACCGGCCCGGCCCGGACACCCCGCCGGACATCTGGTCGCGCGCCTCCGACCAGGCGCTGGAGGTGCTCCACGCGACCACCGACGCGATGGGCCGCCGGCTGCGGATCGTGGACCTCGTCGAGCCCGACCTCAGCGGGGCACCGGACCCGGGGAAGGACTTCCTGGCCACCTACCTCAACTACTACGTGGTCAACGGGGCCGTCATCATGCCGCGGTTCGGCGACAAGGCCTCCGACGACCGCGCGGCCGGCATCCTGGCCGACCTGCACCCCGGGCGCGAGATCGTCCCGGTGGGCATCAACGCCATCGCCGCCGGGGGCGGGGGCATCCACTGCTCCACCCAGCAGCAGCCCGAGGCCGCCGGGGCCTCCGCCGCCCCGTCGTCCCCGTGATCCGGGGGCGCCGCGGCGGCGGCCGGTGCTCAGCGCGCGCCCGCTCCGGCGGCGAGCCCGAGGACGAGCGCCCGCATCACCGGCGCCGGGTCGACCTCCGCGCCGAGGGACTGGATCGCGGCGAGCCCGTCCGTCCCGGCCGCCGCCGCCTCGCCCAGCGGCCGGGGGTCGAAGCCGTCGCCGCGCTCGTCCGCCAGGACCTGGAACAGCGCGACGAAGCAGGCCCGCCAGCGCCGGTACTCGGCCTCCAGGGCCTCCCGCACCCGCTCGTCGCCGACCGCGAACCAGTGCAGCGCGGAGTGCAGCCGTGACAGGTCGCCTGCCTCGGGCTGCGCGAGCATCGTGACGACCCGTTCGGCCCGTTCGGTGAACGTCCCCGGGCCGGCGACGGCCTCCTCCAGCGGGGTGATCCACTCCGGGCGGATGCTCTCGACCACCGCGACGATCAGGTCGGTGCGGTTCTGGAAGTGGTAGTGGCACATGCCGTGGGTGACCCCGCCGAGGGCGGCCACGTTGCGGGTGGTGAAGGGCACCGAGCCGTCCCCGGCGAGCAGTTCGCGGGCGGCGGCGAGCAGGCGCGCCCGGGTCTGTTCGCCCTTCGCCGAGGCGCGCGGCCGCCGCGCGCCGGCGCCCGTACCGCCGCCGGGACCGGCACCCGTACCGCTGCCCGTCCCGGTGCCGTTCGCGGACGTCCGGGCCGCCGGGGCGTCCGGCTGGGGATCTTCAGCGCGCGTAGCCATCCGGAAACTCTAGCGATCCCGCGGTGGTGACGGAGCGTCGGCGGGGACCGGGGCCGCCCGGGTCGGCTCTGCCAAAAGTATTGACCGAGCGCTTGGTCAGTTTTACCGTCATGGCCATCACGTGGAAGAGCCACGGACAGTCAGAACAGGAGGCCGAGAGATGAACGGTCACAGTGAACCGCCCGTCTCGTCGGGCAGAGTGCCGTCCGCGCTGGGGCGAAGGAACTTCCTGGTGGCGGCCGGGCTGGTCACGGCGGGCACCGCCCTGGCGGCCCACGGCCGTGCCGCCGCGGCCTCCCCGGCCGGACCGGGCGCCGCCGCGGCCGCCGGCACCTTCGCCGTGCCGATCGACACGGTGGCGCACACCCGGACCTGGATGGCCTGGCCGGACGACGCCACCATCTGGACCGGTCGCCGGGGCGGCCGCCGGGGCGGCACCACGCCCTCGCTCGCGCAGATCCAGGCCAACATCGCGCTCGTCGTCAACACCATCGCCAGGTACGAGCCCGTCCACCTGTGCGCCAACCCGGCCTCGGCCGCGGCCGCCCGGCGGGCCTGCCCGGGCGCCAATGTCACCGTCCTCACCACCATCCCGGTCAACGACTGCTGGATGCGCGACTCCGGCCCGGTCTTCCGCACCGACGGGCTCGGCGGCCTGGACGCGATCGGCCTCAACTTCAACGGCTGGGGCGGCAACCAGACCTCTACCAACGACGGCAAGGTCGCCGCGCGGGTCGCCGCCCACGTCGGGGTGCCGTTCACCGCGGCCGGCCTGGTCGGCGAGGGCGGCGCCATCGAGACCGACGGCGCGGGCACGCTGATGGCCACCAGGAGCAGCATCCTCGTCTCCAACCGCAACCCGGGCATGACGCAGGCCGGGGCCGAGACCGCGATGAAGGCCGCGTACGGAGCCTCCCGGGTGATCTGGTTCACCGGGGTCGCCGGGCAGGACATCACCGGCGACCACGTCGACGCCACCTCGCGCTTCCTGGCCCCGGGCAAGGGCCTGGTCCAGCAGCCGAACGCCACGGACGACCCGTCGGACGTCTGGACCAAGGACGAGATCAACCAGTACAACGTGCTGTCCGCGGCGACCGACGCCCGCGGCGTCCGGATCCAGGCCACCAAGCTCGGCGGCCCCGACTACTACAAGATCCGGCAGAGCGACCCCGCGTTCGTCGGCTCCTACGCCAACTACTACGTCTGCAACGGCGCGGTGATCGCCGCCCAGTTCGGGGACTCCCGGGCCGACGCCGCGGCGAAGGCGACGCTCCAGTCGCTCTTCCCCGGCCGGGTCGTGGAGCAGCTGAACATCGACTACATCGGCCTCGGCGGGGGCGGCATCCACTGCGTCACCCAGCCGCAGCCGGTCCCGTAGCGGCGGCCCGGCCCGGCGGGTGCGCGCCGGGCCGGGGTCTACCGGTCGGCCGGGGGCCCCGGCCGGTGCCGGACGGCGGCGGCCGCTCCGGCGCCGGTCGGAGCCCCCGAGGCGGTGGGGTGGATCCGGCCGCGGCAGGCCCAGGCGGTGGCCGCCGCGAGGAGCGCGGTGCCGCCGCCCAGCAGCATCACGGCGGTGGTCGACCCGTGGTCCACCACCGTGCCGCCCGCCAGGGCGCCGATCGACAGGGTCGCCTGGAACGACGAGGTGAACACCACCCCGGCCGCCTCCGGTGCCTGCGGCGCCGCAGCGAGGAACCAGGTCAGCGAGCAGACCGGGACGGCGCCGTACGCCACCCCCCAGAACATCAGGACGACGGCGGCGCCCGGACCGGAGCCGCCCAGGACCGGCAGCAGCAGGGTCGCGCCGGCGAGCAGGGCGGCGGCGCCGGCCAGCGCCGCTCCGGGGGCGCGGGCCGCGAGGTCACCGGCGAGGACGTTGCCGAGCAGCCCGGCCGCGCCGTAGCCGAGCAGGAGCCCGGTGACCAGCCCCGGTCCCGCGTGGGTGACCTCCGCCAGGAACGGCGAGACGTAGGTGTAGCTGCCGAAGTGGGCCAGCACGATCAGGAAGGTCACCGCGAGGCCGGTGCGGGTGCCCCGCCCGGCGAGCAGCCCGCGCAGCACGCCGAGACCGGTGCCGGCCCCCGGCGGGAGCGGCGGCAGCGAGACCAGGAGTGCGAGGAGCACCAGCACGGTCAGCGCGGCCATCGCGGCGAAGGCGGTGCGCCAGCCGGCCAGTGAGCCGAGCAGGACCCCGGCCGGCACGCCGATGACCGAGCCGAGCGGCACGGCGGTGAAGATCACGGTGTTCGCCCGGGCCTGCCGCCCCGGTGCGACGAGGCGCGGGGCGAGCCCCGACCCGATCGACCAGAACGCGCCGATCACCAGGCCGAGCGCGACCCGGGCCGCCAGCACCGCCCAGTAGGCGGGGGCGAGCGCGTTGAGCAGGTCGGTGAGCGCCAGCAGCGCCAGCAGGCCGCAGAGCATGGTGCGGCGGTCGGCGCGCCGGGTGGTGACGGTGACCACCGGCGCGGCCACCGCGGCGACCAGGCCGGGCAGCGTCATCATCAGCCCGGCCGTGCCGTCGGAGATCCGGAAGGACGCGCCGATCGGGGTGAGCAGGCCGATCGGCAGGATCTCGGTGGTGACGAGGGAGAAGACGCCGGCCGTCACGGCCAGTACGGCGGGCCAGCCGCCGGTCCTGGCGCGGGGGCCGGGCGGGGCGCCGGCGGATGCGGGCGGGGCAGGGAGAGCGGTGTCTGGAAGAGCGGTGTCGGGCATGCCGGCGGTCCTGTCCGTGCGGGGTGGGTTCAGGTCGAAGTCCACCAGTGCGGCGGGGTGTTGGGCTGGCGTGAATCCGACGTGGACGTCCGGGCCGAGTGGCGTTCGACCGCCCGCGCTCTGGACGGATAGCTCTCACTGAGAGCTAAAATGGAGGCATGACCGCGGATGCCACGGACCCCTCCGACACCGCCCTGGGCGAGGAGTTCTCGACCCTCCTCGTCGGGATCCAGCGCCTGG
Organism: Kitasatospora sp. NPDC028961; assembly: GCF_055564815.1. Classification (NCBI taxonomy): domain Bacteria; kingdom Bacillati; phylum Actinomycetota; class Actinomycetes; order Kitasatosporales; family Streptomycetaceae; genus Kitasatospora; species Kitasatospora sp. NPDC028961. Next base: position 40,491 of record NZ_JBVHVO010000044.1, read on the forward strand.
TCCGACGGCGGCTGCGGGAGGGCCTGACCGAGCCCCGGCTGCGCGGCGCGCAGGTCGAACTGCTGCGCCTGGTGGCCGACTCGCCGGGCCTGCGGGTCTCGGACGCGGCCGCGGAGCTCTGCCTGGCCGGCAACTCGGTCTCCACCCTGGTCAACCAACTGGTCGCGCTGGGCCTGCTGCGCCGCGCGGTGGATCCGGCCGACCGCCGGGCCGCCCTGCTCCACGTCACCGACGAGGCGGTCGAACGGCTCGCGGCCTGGCGGGCCCGCCGGTCGGCGCTGGTCGGCGAGGTGGTGGCGGGGCTGTCCGCCGAGGAGCGGACGGCGCTGGGCGCCGCGCTGCCCGCGCTGCGCGGCGTCGCGGCGGGCCTGCGCGCCCGACCGGAGCCGACGAGGCCGGAGACGAGGCCGGAGAAACCGGGGACGAAGGGGAAGGTGGTGCGGCGATGACGTCGGGCGAGGACGAGGCGGTGGTCTGCCGCGGCCTGGAGTACTCCTTCCACCGCGGCCGGGGGAAGGACGGTGCCACCAAGGCGGTCGACGGGGTCGACCTGACGGTCCGCACCGGCGAGGTGTTCGGCCTGCTCGGCCCCAACGGCGCCGGCAAGACCACCACGATCCGGGCGATCACCACCCTGCTCCCGACAGCCGCCGGCATGGTCCGGGTCTTCGGCCACGACGCGGCCCGGCAGCGCACGCAGGTGCGCCGGCTGCTGGGCTACGTCCCGCAGCAGCTCTCCGCCGACGCGGGGCTCACCGGTCGTGAGAACGTCGCCCTGTTCGCCCGGGTCTTCGACGTGCCGAGGTCCGAGCGGTCCGAGCGGGTCGCCCAGGCGCTGGCCGCCGTCGACCTCACCGAGGCCGCCGACCGGATGGCCGGCACCTTCTCCGGTGGCATGGTGCGCCGGCTCGAACTCGCCCAGGCCCTGGTCAGCGCCCCGCGCCTGCTCGTCCTGGACGAGCCGACGATCGGCCTGGACCCGATCGCCCGGGCCGGCGTCTGGGAGCGCGTCGACGCGATCCGCCGGGCCACCGGGATGACCGTCCTGGTGACCACCCACTACATGGACGAGGCCGACCGGCACTGCGACCGGATCGCGCTGATGGACCGCGGCCGGATCCGCGCGCTCGGCACCCCGGGAGAGCTCAAGGACCGGGTCCGGGAACAGGACCCGCGGCAGTCCGACCCCAGTCTGGACGACGTGTTCCGCCACTTCTCGGGCCGCGGCCTGGGCCGTGGCGAGGCCACGGAAGGAGACTTCAGCGATGTCCGCCGAACCCGCCGCACGGCCGGCCGTGTCGGCTGAACCCGCCGGCCCCGCCCCGGCCGCCGACCTGCCCGACCTCGCTCTGCTGCTGGTCCCGCCGCGGGCCCGCACCGGCTGGCGGGTGGTGCCGGCCCGGGTGGCCGCGATGTGCGTGGTCGAACTGCAGAAGCTGCGCCACGACCGCACCGAGCTGTACACCCGGGCGGTCCAGCCGGCGCTCTGGCTGCTGATCTTCGGCGAGACCTTCACCCGGCTGAAGGCGATCCCGACCGGCGGGATCCCGTACCTGGACTTCCTGGCGCCCGGGATCATCGCCCAGTCGGCGATGTTCATCGCGATCTTCTACGGCATCATGATCATCTGGGAGCGGGACTCCGGCGTGCTCACCAAGCTGCTGGTCACCCCGACCCCGCGGGCCGCGTTGGTCACCGGGAAGGCCTTCGCCGCCGGGGTCAAGGCGGTGCTGCAGGCCGCCGTGGTGGTGCTGCTCGCGGCGGTGCTCGGTGTCGCGATGACCTGGAACCCGCTGCGGCTGCTCGGCGTCGTGGTCGCGGTGGTACTCGGGTCGGCGTTCTTCTCGTGCCTGTCGATGGCCATCGCCGGCCTCGTGCTCACCCGGGACCGGCTGATGGGCATCGGCCAGGCGATCACCATGCCGCTGTTCTTCGCCTCGAACGCGCTCTACCCGGTGGACCTGATGCCCGGCTGGCTGCGGGCGGTCAGCCGCGCCAACCCGCTCAGCTACCAGGTCGACGCGCTGCGGGGGCTCCTCATCGGCACCCCCGCGCACCTTCCGCTGGACTTCGCGGTGCTGACGCTGGCCTCGGGGCTCGGCATCGCGGTGGCCTCCGGGCTGCTGGGGCGGCTCGCACGGTAGCGGCCCGTTCGCTTCGGTGTCCGGGTGTGCCACGACGCCGCTGGACCGGACCGGGTGGTCGGGTGCAGCGGCGTTGTCGTGCCCGGGTGGGCGGGTGTGGCGGGTGGTGCTGGGGTGTTACTTGGTGAGGCCGGCCTTGACGGAGCAGACGGGCCAGGCGCCGGGGCCCTGGGCGGCGAGGACCTTCTCGCCGATGGCGATCTGCT
>NZ_JBVHVO010000045.1:0-23750 GCF_055564815.1 Kitasatospora sp. NPDC028961
CACACCCTCCCGGTCGGTGGTGTGGTCGTCCGCGAAACGACGGTCACCCGTCGCGTCCGGCACGTACTTCACACAGACAACGATCCTCAAGCTCATGAGCGGTTCTCCTGATACGGGTGCGCTGGTCCATGGCCTCAGGTCATGCCCAGGGTACTGAGTGCCAAGTCCGGCCCGGCCGCGCCGCACGCGGAGCGGGCGCCACCTGGACCGGCATGCCGTGTCGGCTCTCTTCGACTGGCGTCAGAGGCTCGCCTCAGAGAATACGGCACTCAGTACCCCGCGTAAAGGAACTCAGTACCCTTCGCCCGTCGCCGGGGTACCCCCGGGGGCACCCCGGGCGCCCGCGAGCATCGTCCAGGACGCCGCGCGGAATCCACCGGACCCTCCGGGCGGGCCCCCGCCGGGGCCACCCGTCCGGCGGCCCCCGACCGGGCCGGACGCTCGCGGCGTGCTGCGGCCATCATGCCCTGCGTGCTACCTTGCTTTGCATGGTAGCTGGCAATGCAAGCATCCCTGCGGCGGACGGGCCCGTGGCGAGCCAACTCCGCAAGGGGGTGCTGGAGTACTGCGTCCTGGCCCTGCTCCGGGACGGACCCCGCTACGGCGTGGAGCTGCTGGCGGAGCTCGCCCGGGTCGAGGTGATGGCGACCAGCCAGGGCACGATCTACCCCCTGCTGTCCCGCCTCCGGCGGACCGGGCTCGCCGACACCCACCTGCGGGACTCCGAGAGCGGGCCGCCGCGCAGGTACTACACGCTGACCGACGCCGGCCGGAGCGCGCTGGAGGAGTTCACCACGAGCTGGCCCTCCTTCCGCGCCGCCGTCGACCACTTCCTCACCCCTGGAGAGACGCCGTGACGGACACCCTCGCCCACCCCCTCGTACGGGACTACCTCTCCTCGGTCGAGGCGCTGACGGCCGCGCTTCCCGAGCTCCACCGCCGGGAGCTGCTGGCGGACCTGCGCGAGCACATCGAGGTGGCACTGGCGGACGCCGGCCACCTCGACGGGGACGGCGTGCGCGGCGTACTGGACCAGCTGGGGGCGCCCGGCGAGATCGCGGCGGCCGCGCTGGCCGAGGAACCGGGCGACGACCGGCCGGTGCCGGAGAGCGGCGGGCGGACCGCGGTCACCGCCGCCCTGATCGCCGTACCGCTGCCGGCCGCGCTCGTCCCGGTGATCGGGGCGCCGCTGGGACTGGTCGCCGCGGTCGTCGGGCTCGTCCGGCTGTGGAAGTCCCCGCAGTGGTCCCGGCGGGAGAAGCGTGAGGCGACGCTGCTCGCGCTCTCGCCCGTCCTGGTCCTCCCGGTGGTCGCGGCGGTGCTCTCGGTGGTGCTCGGCGGCCTGAGCGCGCGCACGGTGACGATCGCGCTCCTGGTGACCCTGGCCCTCCCGGTGGTGGCGGCCGCCCGGCTGGTCCGCTCGGCCGCCCGGCTCCGCTAGGGCAGGTCGGACAGGCTCCGGCCGACCAGGGCGACGGCGGCCTCGGCCGTATAGAGACGGAAGGTCAGCGACTCCTGGAGGTAGAGGTCGACCGAGTCGGCGGTGTGGGAGAGGTAGCCGACCGAGATGTCCTGGCCGAGGACAAGTTCGAAGTCGCCGCCACGGGCCGACAGCAGGAAGGCGCCCTCGATGGCCGGGGCCCAGATGATCTCGCCGTCGAGGAGCCGGGCGATGTGCGCCGCCACCGGGTAGCCGTGGTCGCTGGTCTCGCTGACCGCGGTGAAGGCGTCGGCGCCGAGCAGCAGCGCGTAGGGCCCGCCGACTCCGGCGAGGCGCAGCGCGGAGAGCGCCCTCGCCACCGCGTTCGGGTACTCGCGGACGTCCGCCGGGAGCTGGATCGCCGGGTTGCTCGCACCGGCGCGGATGCCCTCGATGGCGGCGGCCCGGTACCCCTCGAAGACGGCGCGGTCCTCGGCGAGGGCGATGGTGCGGGCCGCGTCCTTGACCGGCTGCCAGTCGGAGTCGCGGGAGCCGCGCTCGACGTCGTCGACGGCGGCGCGGCTGACGGTGAAGGGCACCCGGAGCTCGACGACGGGCTGGGAGTCGCGGGCGTGGGCGAGCACCCCGTCGGCGGGCGGGGTGATGCCGGTCAGGTGGCCGGTGCCGACGGCGGCGAGGGTGGTGCCCTCGGGGCCGCTCAGGTCCACCACCCGGCGGCCGGCGATGTGGAGCTTGAAGGTCTGCCGGGCCTCCTCCTCGATCTCCTCCCAGGCCGCGGCGGAGACGGGGGCCAGGTCGCGGTGCAGATTGCTCATGACGAAGGGGTCCCTTTCAGGCTGCCGATGCCGAGCGAGCCGTCGGCGGCGGAGGGGGCGGTGTCGGTACTGGCGATGTCGGTACTGGCGGTGGCGGTGGCGGTACTGGCGGCGGTGACCTCGGCCGGGGCGCCGGCGGGAGCGGGCGCGGCCGGCGGCCCGTCGAGGAACTCGGCGGTCGGGACGTAGAAGAGCGAGCCGGTCACCGCCGTGGAGAAGTCGAGCAGCCGGTCGTGACTGCCCGGCGGCCGGCCGACGAACATGTTGCGCAGCATCTCCTCCGTCACCTCGGGCGTGCGCGCGTAACCGATGAAGTACGTCCCGAACTCGCCGCCGCCGCCGAAGGATCCGAACGCCATGTTGAAGCGCATGATCTGCCGCTCCTCACCGTCGGGGCCGGTGACCGTGGTGAGGGCGACGTGCGAGTCGGCGGGCTTGGTCGCGTCGTCCAGCTCGATGTCGGTGAGCTTGGTGCGGCCGACGGCCCGTTCCTGCTGCTCCACCGGGAGGGTGTTCCAGGCGGTGAGGTCGTGCAGGTACTTCTGGACGACGACGTAGCTGCCGCCGGCGAACCCCGGGTCCTCCGCGCCGACCACCACGGCTGCCGCGGCCGCTCGCCCCTCGGGGTTCTCGGTGCCGTCGACGAAGCCCAGCAGGTCGCGGTCGTCGAAGTAGCGGAAGCCGTGGACGGAGTCCACGACGGTGGCGGCACCGGCCAGCCGGCGGGTGAGCTGGCCGGCCAGTTCGAAGCAGAGGTCCAACCGGGTGGCCCGCAGGTGGAGCAGCAGGTCGCCGGGGGTGGCGGGGGCCCGGTGACGGGCGCCCGCCACCTCCCGGAACGGGTGGAGCCCGGCGGGTCTGGGGCCGGCGAAGAGGCGGTCCCAGGCGTCGGAGCCGATGCCGGTGACGCAGGTCAGCCCGGCGTCGGGGGCCCGGAAGCCGACCGAGCGCCGCAGGCCGGCGAGGTCGGGCAGCAGGTCGCGGACGGCCTGCTCACCGCCGGGGTCGATGGTGAGCACCAGGAAGATCGCGACGTTGGTCAGCGGGGTGAGGACGGCCTGCGGCTCCCCGGCGGGCGCGTTCGGGCTCTCGGGCGGCATGACGGTCTCCACCTCAGGGTTCCCGCGTGCTTCCCCGCCCGGTCCGGCGGTCCGCGACCGGACGGCCGGTGGGGCGGAGCGGCTCCGCGCTCGGAGCATGACGGACCGGCAGTGATCTGATCATGTGTACGATTACACCGCATAGTGGACATTCGGGCGCGATCAACACGCACCCGTCCGGCCCAGCGCCACGGCCCGGCGGACGCCCCCGTGAGGGGCGGGCCACTCGGCCCGCCCCTCGTCCCGCTCGGGCTCTCGTCCCCGCCCCGGCCGTCGCCCGTTCGTGCCGTCAGGCCCGGAGGGCGGCCAGTTGCTCGGCGAACGGCACCACGGCCGGTGTGTCGTCCGGTGACGGCGCCGCCGTCGGCGGGCGGCCGGCCAGCAGGGTGGCCAGCTCGCCGGCCGCCCGGTCGATCCGGCCCGGCAGGCCGTCGGTGTGCCGGTCCCCCGTCGCGCCCCAGTCGTCCGTCGCCGCGTACACCGCGGTGGGGACGACCACCGAGCGCAGGTAGGCGAAGAGCGGCCGGACGGCGTGCTCCAGGGCGAGCGAGTGCCGGGGAGTGCCGCCGGTGGCGGCGATCAGCACCGGCTTCCCGGCCAGGACGTCGTGGTCGATCACGTCGAAGAAGGACTTGAACAGGCCGCTGTAGGAGGCGGTGAAGATCGGCGTCACGGCGATCAGGCCGTCGGCGCGCGTCACCGCCTCGACCGCCTCGCGCAGGGCCGCGCCCGGGAACCCGGTCACGAAGTTGTGCGCGATGTCGGTCGCGAGGTCCCGCAGTTCGATCACCGTGACGTCCACCGCGTCGCCTGCCGCGCCGAGCTGACGGACCGTCGCCTCGGCCAGCCGGTCGGCCAGCAGGCGCGTCGAGGACGGCTTGCTCAGCCCGGCGGTCACCACCGCCAGTCGGTACGTGCTCACTCGGCCACCTCCGTCGTCTCCTCCTGCGCGGCGAGTGCGGCCGCGACCCGGGCCGCGTGCGTCGGCCCGTCCGGGACGCCCGCCGGGCGGCCCTTGGCGAACTCCTCGCGCAGCACCGGCACGACCTCCTCGCCCAGCAGGTCCAGCTGCTCCAGCACGGTCTTCAGCGGCAGGCCGGCGTGGTCCAGCAGGAACAGCTGGCGCTGGTAGTCGCCGAACGACTCGCGGAAGGTCAGCGTCTTCTCGATGACCTCCTGCGGGCTGCCCACGGTGAGCGGGGTCTGCTCGGTGAACTCCTCCAGCGAGGGGCCGTGGCCGTACACCGGCGCGTTGTCGAAGTACGGGCGGAACTCGCGCACCGCGTCCTGCGAGTTCTTCCGCATGAACAGCTGGCCGCCGAGCCCGACGTAGGCCTGCTCCGCCGTGCCGTGCCCGTAGTGGGCGTAGCGCTCGCGGTAGAGGTCGACCAGCTTCTGGAAGTGCTCCTTGGGCCAGAAGATGTTGTTCGCGAAGAAGCCGTCACCGTAGTAGGCGGCCTGCTCGGCGATCTCCGGGCTGCGGATCGAGCCGTGCCAGACGAACGGCGCGACGCCGTCCAGCGGGCGCGGAGTGGAGGTGAAGGACTGCAGCGGGGTGCGGAAGCGGCCCGACCAGTCCACCACGTCCTCGCGCCACAGCTGGTGCAGCAGCGCGTAGTTCTCGACCGCCAGCGGGATGCCCTGGCGGATGTCCTTGCCGAACCACGGGTACACCGGGCCGGTGTTGCCGCGGCCCATCATGAGGTCGACCCGGCCGTCCGCGAGGTGCTGGAGCATCGCGAAGTCCTCGGCGATCTTCACCGGGTCGTTCGTGGTGATCAGCGTGGTCGAGGTGGAGAGGATGATGCGTTCGGTCCGCGCGGCTATGTAGCCGAGCATGGTCGTCGGCGAGGACGGCACGAACGGCGGGTTGTGGTGCTCGCCGGTCGCGAAGACGTCCAGGCCGACCTCCTCGGCCTTGCGGGCGATGGCCACCATCGCCTTGATCCGCTCGTGCTCGGTCGGGGTGCGGCCGGTGGTCGGGTCGGGGGTGACGTCGCCGACGGTGAAGATTCCGAACTGCATGCTGCTCACCACACTCCTGGTGAATCCCGGGGCGCGGGATCCGATCGTCAAAGTTTCAACCACCTTAGCACCGGCCGATCCGCCGGTATTCCCCTGCGCGCCCCGCAGGCCGCCCAGGGCTGCACGGCTCTGCGGGGCCGGGCAGGCCTTGAGGGCCCCGGGGCGGACCGGGCGGTTTCCCGGGCCGGCGGGACAATGGGAGGAGCAAGGACGGCCGACCCGGAGTCCCGGAAGGGCGGCGAGCCGATGGCGGCCTACATCGCGGTGAGTGCGCTGAGCCACGAGGGCCTGGTGCGCGAACACAACGAGGACAGCCTGACGGTCGGGCCGTGGACGCTCTGCGCGACCGTGACCGGCAACCCGCAGACCCTGCTCTTCCCGACCGGACCGCCCTGCGTGGTCGCGGTGGCGGACGGGCTCGGCGGGCACCCGGGGGGCGAGGTGGCGAGCGCGCTGGTGGCCCGGCGGCTGGCCGCCGCCGGGCCGGGCCTGGAGGACGAGGAGACCGTCCGGGAGGCCCTGCAGTCCTGCAACCAGGCGGTGTACGCCGCGGCGGCCGAGGATCCGGAACTCGCCGCGATGGGCACGACGGTGGCGGGTGTGGTGCTGCTCCCCGAGCGGATCGTCGCCTTCAACGTCGGCGACAGCCGGGTCTACCGGGTGGAGCGGGACGGCCTGCGCCGGATCAGCGTGGACGACAGCCCGCCGCCGGCCCCCGGGCGGCGGACCACCTCGCTGATCACCCAGTCGCTCGGCGGCTCGTTCGGCCTGACCTTCGTCGAACCGCATGTGCGCGGCATGCCGCTGGCGGTCGGTGACCGGTACCTGGTGTGCAGCGACGGCCTGACCGATCCGGTGCCGGAGGAGGAGCTGTCGGCGCTGCTGACGGGCTCCGCCGAAGGATCGGAACGGGCCGACGGGCGCGCGGTCTACGACCTCTGGAGGGCGGCGATCGAGGCCGGCGGGCCGGACAACATCACGATGGCCCTGGTCCGGGTCGCCGGGTAGCCCCGGCGCGAGCCGCCGCCGGGCCCACGCGGGAGGCCCCGGCGGAGCGCCGCACGCGCTCCCCCGGGGCCTCCGGTCATCCGGGGCCGATCAGAACTCGGCCTTGATGTTCGCGCCGCCGAAGCCCTGCTGGGCGTAGAGGCTGGCGTAGACGTAACCCGCGGGCGGGTTGTCGATGGTGAGGGTCTCGGTGTTGTTGGAGGCGTTGACCGACCGGGCCGTGTAGGCGTTGGTGTACGCCCACGAGGCGGTGTTGAAGTAGAGGTCGGCGTTGCCGGTGCCGCCGGTGCTGGTCAGCTTCAGCTGCTTCGTCCCGGCCGGGATGTAGAGGTAGAAGTGGGCGTAGTTGCCGGTGGTCGCCGCCAGGTTGCTGCGCCGGCAGTTCCGGTCGAGCACGCGGGTGTCGGCGGCGGAGCACTCGGGCATCCGCGAGACGGTGACCGCCCGGCTGGTGCTCGCGGTGGCGCCCTTGTCGTCGGTCACGGTCAGGGTGACGGTGTAGGTGCCGTCCGCGCCGTAGGTCTTGGTCGGGTTGGCGGCGGTGGAGGTGGTGCCGTCACCGAAGTTCCACGCGCGGGAGGCGATCGTGCCGTCCTTGTCGGTGGAGCGGTCGACGAAGGTGACGCTCAGCTCGCCGGTCGCGGTCGTGAAGGCAGCCGTGGGCGCCTGGTTGCCGCCCGGGTCGGTGCCGGTGCCGCAGGAGCCGGCCGCGCAAGCGGTCAGCCAGGCGTCGAAGTCGGCGTTGTAGCGGGTGCCGATGGTGGAGGTCAGGTAGCCGCGGGCGCCGTTCCAGTCCCCGGCGCGGTACTTGGCGAGCACCGCGTCCATGTCCGCGCGGTGCTTCTCCAGCATGTAACGGACGGCCAGGTAGCCCCAGTTGTAGACGCGGGTCTGGTCGGCGTTGTCGTACGTGGTGTCGAAGAGCGTGCTCAGGCTGTAGGTGTGCAGGCCGGCGGCGGACATCGCCGCGTCGTACGACACCTTGCGGTACGAGTAGGAGACGTACTCGGCGAAGCCCTCGACCCACCAGACGGTCGGCGTGGTCATCCCGGCGTTGAAGTCGCCGGCCATGTCGAACCGGCCGTCCAGGTAGTGGGTGTACTCGTGGTTGAGGTTCCAGATCTGGAAGTCCGGACGCACCCACTCGGCCTCGTAGGCGAGGAAGCGCGGCTGGTTGCCGACCGCGGCCGGGTCGCCCTCCAGGTACATGCCGCCGTTGTTGGTGTTGATGCCGTAGATGATCGCGGCGAACACGCCGTAGTCGAAGCGGCCGTGGAAGACCACGACCTCGATGGTGGTGTTCCGGTCGTTGGCCACCGGGCCGCCGTCGCGGACCACGGAGTGGAAGTAGGCGTCCTGGCTGGTCAGGCTGGTGCAGGCGGTGGACAGCTGGGTGGAGTCCAGGGCCTGGGCGAGGATCTTGATGCTCGGGCTGCAGGTGTAGCTGACCGTCAGATTGGCCGCCTTGAGGCGGTTGGCGGCGTCGCAGGTGCCGTAGTACGAGCAGTTGGCGGCGTCGTAGGCGGCCGTCATCTCGGCGGCGGCGGCCCACTGGTAGGCGGTGCGGCCGCCGACCGATGACTGGTCGACCAGGCCCTTGACCAGCGGGCGGTCCTTGGCCTGCAGCGGGGCGTACTGGAGGAAGCGGCCCATCTCGCGGGTGGCGTTGTAGACCAGGAAGCCGTAGTCACCGCCGAGCAGGGCGTTGTTGGCGCCGGCGAAGCCGTACAGCGAGTCCAGCACGCTCGGATCGGCCTGGACGGCCGAGACGAAGGCGGGGATCTGGTGGCCGCGCCACAGCACGGTGAAGACGCCGTTGAGGGCGTTCCCCATCCCGGCCGGGTTGTGGGTGGCGGCGTTGTAGTCGGCCAGCATGCGCTTGACGACGTACAGGTAGCGGACGTTCTCCTGCGCGCTGTCGATCAGTACGACGGCCTCGCCCAGCGTGCCCGAGTTGTCGGAACTCACGTCACGCGAGTGGGAGTTGGCGAAGAAGGTGTCCAGCGCGCCACGGATCGCGGTCTGCAGGGCGGTGCCGTAGGTGCCGACGTCGGTGGGGTGGTACCACTGCACGAAGTAGCCCGCGCGCAGGAAGAGCACCAACTGTCCGGCGGAGGTGGTGTTGTTGCCCGGGTAGGCGGCGGCGGTGTCGCGCAGGGCGTTGGCCACGGTGACCATCTGCGCCTCACCGAAAGCCTTGTTGGCGTCGGTGCCGATGAGGGTGAACAGCTGGTTGACGCAGCCGAGTTCGGCGGACTTGATCTGCTGGACCAGGGCGCTGCCGGTGCGGCTGGTGAAGTCGCCGACGTTGCAGGCCGCGGCGGTCGCGGCGGCGGACTGCTGCCCGGCGGACTTGGCCGACGTGGCGGCCGCACCCGTCGAGGCGGCGTCCGCGGGCGCGGTGGCCGAGAGCGGGGCGCGGTCACTGGCGGGGACGGACCGGTTCTGGCCGTCGCTCTGCGCGGCGGCGCCGATGCCGGGCTGCGGGGCCGGACCGGCCGCCGTGGCGGACGGGGCGCCGCCGGGCTGCGGCGGGACCGGGGCGGGGGCGGCCTGGCCGCGCGGGGCGAACAGGCCGAGCGCCAGGAGCATCGCCAGGGCGATCGTCACCAGCCTGGCCAACTGAGGCAGTGGTGAAAAAGGTCGTGCGGTTCTCACGTGGGGGCCTCCGGGCCTTCTTCAACCGCGCTGGGGAGACGCGGCCTTGACGGGAGTGAGGACCGTTGCGACGGCGCCGTGGGGCGGCTCCGTCGTGCACACGGTGGGGAGTGTGACATGTACAATGGCATACATCACATGACGTGTGAAGCCCCTGGACACCGGACTTCGGGCCGGACCCCGGGGCAGGCTCCCCGGACCGGTGACGACGAACGGCCGTTGGGCCGAGGAATCGACTTCCTCGGCCCAACGGCCGTTCTCCTACCGGGAGCTGAGCGGCCGGCGGCCGCGCACGACACCGTGCGGGCCGGACGGCCCCCCGGGTCCGGGCAGGTCAGGCAGGTCGGGCGGATCGGGCGGTCCGCCACCCGGACCCCGGACCCGGGCGGATCACTTGCGCAGCAGCAGGATGACGCCGGCGGTGACCAGGCCGACCACCACCGCGGCCGCGCCGTACGCGAGCCGGTGCGCGCGCAGGACGGGCAGGAAGCGGTCCACGGCGTACCGGCCGGGCCCGGTCAGGGCGAGCGCGGCGGCGCCGGCGGTGAGCAGCAGCTCGTACTCGCTGCCCTTGGGCGCGAAGAAGCCGCCGCCCCAGGTGACGGCGAGCGCGTTGACCATGGTGCCCAGGATGGCCGCCGCGGCCAGCGGGGTCAGCAGGCCGGCGGCGAGCGCGAGGCCGCCGAAGGTCTCGGTGAGACCGGCGACCACGGCCATGGCGTCGCCGGCCGGGTAGCCGCTCATGGTGAAGAACTGACCGGTGCCGTCGAGGCCACCGCCGCCGAACCAGCCGAACAGCTTCTGACTGCCGTGCGCGGCCATGGTCAGGCCGAGCGCGAGGCGCAGCAGGAGCAGGCCCGCGTCATAGGCGTGCGGCGAGGTCAGCGCGGGCTCGGGGGCTGCCCGGCCCGGGAGGACGGTGGCGGTGGTGGGGGCGGTCGTGCTCGGGCTGGTGCTCGGCATGCGCGTCTCCATCGATCGGGGTCGGTCGAAGCAAAGGGGGTCACGGACGGTTACGGACGAACCGGTCGTTCAAATTCGAACCGCCGCCGTTCGACCGTACCTGGGAGTTCGAATTTGAACAACCGGCGCGAGTGCGGGGAGTGAGCGAACGGGCACGCGGACCGGCCGACCGGTACGTGGCAACCGGTCGCGCCCGGCCGGGCACCGGGGCAGGGTGGAGGCATGGCTCACACGGAATTCCAGCGACCGGCCCGGCCCGGCACCCCGTACGCCGAGGCCCTGGCGGCCTTCGGCGAGCGCGTCCGGCTGGTCGGGCCCGACCGGTGGGACGCGCCCACGCCGTGCACCGACTGGTCGGTGCGGGACCTCGTCAACCACCTCACCGGCGAGCAGCTCTGGGTGCCCGAGCTGCTGATGGGCTCGACCGTCTCCGAGGTCGGCGGCCGGTTCGACGGCGACGTCCTCGGCGCCGACCCGGCCGCCGCCTGGACGGCCGCCGCCGAGGCCGCCCGCACCGCGTTCGAGGTGCCCGGCGCCACCGAACTGACCGTCCACCTCTCGTTCGGCGACGCCTCCGGCCAGTACTACCTGGACCAGCTCACCGCCGACACTGTCGTCCACACCTGGGACCTCGCCGAGGCGCTCGGGCACGGCACCCGGCTGCCGGACGGCCTGGTGGAGTTCGCGCTCGGCGAGCTGGCCGGCTACGGGGACCTCTCCGGCAGCGGAGTGTTCGACCCGCCGCTGCCGGTGCCGGACGGCGCGAGCCCGCAGACCCGGCTGCTCGCCCTCGCCGGCCGCCGCGACCGGCCCTGACCCGTGACACCCGGGGTGCCCGGCCGGTGACCCTGGGTGCTCCGACCGACCCGACCGGTGCCGGACGCCGGATACTGGAGGTGTTCGGGGGGATCACCGGACGAGAGGCGGGCGCGCCATGAGCCGCAGGCCTGACATCCTCGGCGAGTTCACCGCCGACCACCGGGCGGTGACGGAGCTGCTCGCCCGGATCGAGGCCGCGCCGGACGGCGCGCCCGAGCGCGGCGAGCTGGTCGGGCAGCTGACCGACCTGCTGTTCGCCCACTGCGCCGCCGAGGAGGAGTACCTGTTCCCGGTCGTCCAGCACGATGTGCCGGACGGCGGGGCGGTGGTGTTCACGAGCATCCACGAGCACCTCGCGATCGGCCAGTACCTCTCCGACCTGCAAGGGGTCGGACCGGGCGAGCCGGCCTTCGCCACGCTGTACCAGGGCCTCGCCGACGCCGTCCGCCGGCATCTGGCGGTGGAGGAGGAGCAGGTCTTCCCGCTCGCCCGGAAGGCGCTGCCGGCCGCCGCCCGGGCCGAACTCGGCGAGCGGCTGCGGGCCGGGCGGCGGGAGGCCGCCGAGCCGGGGCCGTAGCGGGGCCGGCCGGTCAGGGCCCGCTGCGGGCGCGAGGGCGCCCGGCGGCCCTACGGCGGCGCGGGACCGGCCACGAGGGTACGGGGGCGCCCGGCGGCCCTACGGCAGCGTGGGCCTCAGGCCTTCGGACTGATCACCGCGAAGCGGCCGCCCTCCGGGTCCCGGAGGCGGGCCACCCGCCCGTACGGCGAGTCGAAGGCCGCCCCGAGGGCCGAGCCGCCGAGTTCCTCCGCCCGGGCGAGCGCCGCGTCGGTGTCCGGCACCGAGAACGACACCTCCCAGTGCGGTGACAGTCCGGTCGGGCCGCCCGCCTGCTCCCTGGCGAGGGCCGCCACGCTGTGGCCCTCGGCCCGCAGCACCACCCGGTCGTGCTCCCAGCGCACCTCGAAGTGCTCCGGATCGCGGCCGTCCCAGCGGAACACCTCGCCGTAGAAGAGCGCGGCCGCGAACGGGTCCGGCGTGCGCAGCTCGATCCAGACCGGCGCGCCCGGCAGGTCCAGGCGCCGGGCCCGGCCCAGCGGGCCCTCCCAGATCCCGAACACCGCGCCCGCCGGGTCCGCGGCGAACGCGACCCGCCCGGCGTCGAAGGCCAGCGGGCCCACCGCCAGGGTCGCGCCGCGCTCACGGACGGCGTCGGCGGCGGCATCGGCGCTCTCCGTCCCGAAGTAGCTGGTCCACGCCACGGGCATCTGCCAGGCACCGCCGGCGACCCCCAGACCGGCCACCGCCTCGCCGCCGGCCACCGCGTGCACGTACGGGCCGAAGCGGTCCGGTCCGGGCTCGAACTCCCAGCCCAGCAGCGGCCCGTAGAACGCCTTCGCCGCGTCGAGATCACGCGCCATCAGGCTCACCCAGCACGGAACGGCCGCCACGCAGCGCACCTTGGCGGTCTCACCGCTGCCCATCGCGCACCTCCTCGGCGCCCGGCCGCCGGGCCCCTCCCGACTCCCACGGCCTACCGGCCGCCCGGGCGGGTTCAGCCTAGGCCGACATGCCGACCCGGGCACGCCGCGGCGCGCAGGGGCGGCGGCGCTCGCGCCGCCCGCCGGGCGTGCGGCTACCGCCCGGGCGCGGGCGGCTACCCGGCGTAGCGGCGACGCTCGGGTCCTGCGGGCCGGGTCGGCCGGGGGGCGGGTGCGGTCACCGCCGCCTCCCCCGCCGGTCGCCGACCGGGCCCTGGAGCCGGGCGACCAGGTGGAGGCGGTCGTCCGCCGCGGTGTCGGCGGGCCGGGCGCCCTCGGTCCAGGGCGGTTCGGTGCGCGGACCGGGCCGGTCGTAGAGGTCGAGGACGGTGAAGCCGTGGGCGGCGAGCAGACCGCGCAGCTCCTGCGGGAAGAGCAGCCGCCAGGCCGAGTGCTGCACGACGGCCGGGGCGCCGTCGTCGCTCGTCCAGGTCCGGGTGCGGCGCAGCAGTTGGGCGGCGTGGTCGATCCGGAGCACGGTGTGCGAGGTGCGGGTGACGCCGTCGTGCGTGACGCGGTCGGTGCGCGGGGCGTCGAGGAGGTCGGTGCGGCCGAGGAAGAAGGCGCCGTTGCGCAGCTCGGCGACCAGCAGGCCGCCCGGGCGCAGGTGGCGGCGGAGCCGGCCGAACAGCGCGTCGAGGTCCTCGTTGGTGTGGCAGTAGAGGAGGGCGCTGTCCAGGCAGAGGACGGCGTCGAAGCGGCCGGGCAGGCGGAAGGTCCGCATGTCGCCGACGTGGTAGGCGGGCCCGGGGTGGTGGGTGCGGGCGTGCCGGATCATCGCCTCCGAGCTGTCGACGCCGGTCACCGTCCGCCCGGCGGCGCGGTGCAGCCAGCCGGCGTCCCGGCCGGTACCGCAGCCGAGGTCGAGCACCTCGGGCCCGGCGCGGTGCTCGCGGAGCACCGACTCGGCCCACCGGGCGGCGACGAACCCTGGGTCGGGGAAGCGGAGTTCGTAGAGCTCCGGGGTGTCGGTGAGCAGGTTGTGGCCGGTCATCGGGCCTCGCTGGGGAGTGGGCGGGCAGGGGCGGGCAGCGACCGGGGGCACGTCATCGCCCGGCGGCCGGGACCGGGCAGCGACCGGGGGCACGTCGTCGCCCGGCGGCCAGGACCGGGCAGCGACCGGGGGCACGTCATCGCCCGGCGGCCAGGACCGGGCAGCGACCGGGGGCACGTCATCGCCCGGCGGCCGGGACCGGGCAGCGACCGGGGGCACGTCATCGCCCGGCGGCCGGGGCCGGGCGGACGCCGAGCCCGGCCCGGGCCGGGGTGCGGACGATGCCGTCGGTGCCGCCGATGCCCTGCCAGGGGTCGTGGGCGAGCAGCAGGTGCCCGTCCAGGTCGATCCAGCGGGCCCGGTCGGCGAGGTGGACGGCCGGGGCGATGCCGAGCGAGCTGGCGACGAGGCAGCCGAGCATCAGCTCGGTGCCGCTGCCCCGCAGGGCCGCCCGGATGCGCAGCACCTGGTGCACGCCGCCGCATTTGGCGAGCTTGAGGTTGACCCCGTGGACGCGCCCGGCGAGCCGGCAGGCGTCCTCGTAGCCGACGGCGTCCTCGTCGGCGATCACCGGGACCGGTGAGCGTTCGGCGACGGCGGCCAGCGCGTCCGGACGGCCGGGGGCGATCGGCTGCTCGACGGCCTCGACGCCGGCGGCGGCGAAGGCCGGGAGGAGCCGGTGGGCCTGTTCCTCCGTCCAGGCGCCGTTGGGGTCGAGCAGCAGCCCGGCCCCGGGGGCGGCCTCGCGGACGGCGCGGACCCGGGCGAGGTCGTCGGCGGGGTCGGCGGAGCCGGCCTTGACCTTGAGCACGGTGAACCCGGCCGCGGCCAGCCGGGCGGCCCGGTCCGCGGCCCGGTCGGGCGGCTCGATGCCGATGGTGCGGGCGGTGGCGACGGCCACCGGCTCCGGCCGGCCGAGCAGCCGGTGGACGGGCTCACCGGCCCGCCGGCCGGCCAAGTCGAGCAGGGCGGCCTCGACGGCGGCCAGCACCCCGGCCGACAGCTCCTTGAACGGGGCGGCGCCGCGGCGGAGTTCGGCGAGCGCCTGGTCCGGGTCCGGCAGGCGCTCCAACGCCGGGCGCAGCTCGACGAGTTCACGCCGGATGAGCTCGGTGGGCTGGCGCAGGTAGCCGCTGGCGACGGCCTCGCCGCGGCCCGTGAGGCCGTCGTGCCGCAGGGCGACCAGGACGGCGTCGCGCTCGGCGGTCACCGAGCGGGAGATCCGCAGCGGTTCGGCGAGCCGGAGCCGTACGGTGCGTACGTCGAGCCTCATCGGCCCTCCCCGGGGCGCTCCGCGGGGTCGGGGCGGTCCGTGGGGTCGGGGCGGTCCGCGGGGTCGGGGCGGTCCGTGGGGTCGCTCCGGACGGCCGGCCCGGCCGGGCCGCCGTGCCCGGTGCGCCAGCGCGCCCAGCCGGTGACCTCGACGGCGGCGGGGTGCGGGATCTCGATCGGGCGCGGCGCGGCGTGCTCCGCCTCCAGCCCGTGCCGCCGGCAGAACGCGTCGTCGTAGACGGTGCCCAGGTAGCGGTGCGGACCGTCGGGGAAGACGGTGGCGACGGCGGCGCCCGGCTGCACCCGGGCGGCCCAGGCGGCGACCAGGGCGACGGCGCCGGTGCTCCAGCCCCCGCTGACGAAGGCCCCGCGGGCCAGCCGGCGGCTGGCGTCCACGGCCTCGGCCGGGCCGACCCAGTGGATCTCGTCGAAGGCCTGGTGGGCGACGTTGCGCGGGTGGATCGAGCTGCCGAGGCCGCGCATCAGCCGGGGCCGGGCGGGCTGGCCGAAGATGGTCGAGCCGACCGAGTCGACGCCGATGATCCGCAGGGCCGGCCAGCGGCGGCGGAGCGGTTCGGCCAGCCCGGCGCTGTGGCCGCCGGTGCCGACGCTGCACACCAGCACGTCCAGGTGGTCGAGTTCGGCGGTGATCTCCCGGGCCATCGCCCGGTAGCCGGCCGCGTTGTCGGGGTTGTTGTACTGGTCGGGCCAGTAGGCGCCGGGGAGTTGGCCGAGCAGGGTGCGCAGCCTGGCCAGCCGGGCGGCCTGCCAGCCGCCGTGCCGGGCCGGCCGGTCGACGAGCTCCAGCCGGGCGCCGTAGGAGTGGAGCAACTGGCGCATGGACGGTTCGAGTTCGGCGTCGCCGACCAGGACGACGGGGTGGCCGAGGGCCTGGCCGGCGAAGGCGAGGCCGATGCCGAGGGTGCCCGAGGTGGACTCCACCACCGTGGCGCCGGGCCGGAGTTCACCGCGTTCGTGGGCGCCGCGGAGTATGGCGACGGCGGACCGGGCCTTCATCCCGCCGGCGCCGAGGCCCTCCAGCTTGGCCCAGAAGCCGGGGTGCGGGTGCGGCAGCGGGGTGCTGATCCGGGCGAGCGGGGTGCGGCCGAGCAGCGGCAGCAGGTCGGGGTTGCCGAGGGCCGCGGGGGCGAGCAGCGTGG
Source organism: Kitasatospora sp. NPDC028961 (assembly GCF_055564815.1). Classification (NCBI taxonomy): domain Bacteria; kingdom Bacillati; phylum Actinomycetota; class Actinomycetes; order Kitasatosporales; family Streptomycetaceae; genus Kitasatospora; species Kitasatospora sp. NPDC028961. Next base: position 15,795 of record NZ_JBVHVO010000045.1, read on the forward strand.
TCACCGGCCACCGCCGTCCGCCCGGCCGGCCGGCGGGTGCCCGCCGTACAGGTGGAGCTGGCTGGGGCCGCCGTCGAGCCAGAAGAAGGGGTAGGGCTCGGCGCTGACGGCGCTCACGCCGTCGCCGAGCAGCCGGGGCAGCACGGCGCTGCCGGTCTGGGCGAAGAGCACCAGCGGCTTGCCGGTGGCGCGGGCGTGCGCGAGCAGCGGGTCGAGCGTGCCGTTGCCGAGGGTCATGCCGGAGGCGAGGATCGCGTCGCACTCGTCGAGCCGGGCGGACGCGTCGGGGTGGACGGTCTCGCCCCACTCGGTGGTGCCGCCGACGAGGTCGCAGGCCAGGTAGCCGAGGCCGCGCGAACGAAGCTGCTCCAGGAGGGAGTTGACCACGCCGACGACCAGCACCCGGCCGGTCGTCGCGGCCGGGAGCAGGCCGACGACGGCCCGCGCCCGGGCCCGGGACTTCGCCAGCGAGTCACCGGCCGGAACGGTCACCGGTCGGGCGCCGTGGGCCGGGCCGTGCGGGCGGCAACGCATCAGGTAGGCGTCGAGCGCGGCGACCCGGACCGGTACGAGCGGGTGGTCGAGCAGTTCGGCGACGGACGCGCCGACGCAGTCGGTGAGCGCCTCGGCGGGCAGCTCGCCGGGTTCGACCGCGCAGGAGCCGACGGCCGCGCCGAGGCGCAGGCTGAGCACCTCGTTGCGGTAGCCGCGGGCGCGTCCGGCGTGCCGCACGGCCTGCGTGGTGGTGAAGGCGAGGGCGATCCGCTGCCCGGCCGGGTCGGGCCCGTACGCTCCGGCGCGAGCCCGCCCGGCGATCCGGTCCAGGGCCGTACCGGGGAGGGTGGTGGTCATCCGGACACCGCCGCCCCGGCGGCGCGGTCGGACCGGAGGGGTGCGGGCGGGCCCTTCGACCCGGCGGGCCCCGCGTCCGGGCCGTCGGCGGTGTAGCGGGGGGTCAGCCCGGCGACCAGCCGCTCGGCCTCCCGGCGGGCACCGGCGCCGGCGCTGTCGGTGGTCATCACATGGCCGAGGTACTCGTTGTTGCTGGTGGCGGGCCGGACGTCGCGCCCGGGGGCGGCGAGGGCCAGCTCGACCACGGCGCCGTCACCCCGGACGGCCGGTTCGCCCTCGAAGCCCTCCAGCAGGCCGGCCTGCCCCTCCCCCGGGACGAGGAAGGCGATCGCGGCGCTGCTGACCCCGGTGCGGTGGACGGTCAGGTCGGGACGGCGGCCGAGCGCGAGGTCCACGCAGGCGGCGGCGAGGTCGACGCCGGTGACCCGGCGGACCAGCTCGGTGATCCGGTTGCCGGCCGGGCGGGGGTTGACCTCCACCACCCGGGGCCCGGTCGGGGTCAGTTTGATCTCGGTGTGCGCGACGACCCGGTCCAGGCCGAGGGCGGCCAGCGCGGCGACGGCCGTCCCGGCCGCGGCGGCCGTGTCTTCGGCGCTCAGCACGGCGGGGAACATGTGGCCGGTCTCGACGAAGGCGGGCGCGCCGCCGACGCTCTTGTCGGTGACCCCGACCACCACGGTGTCGCCGTCGGCGCAGACGGTCTCGACACTGACCTCCGGGCCGGTCAGCAGCTCCTCCAGCAGGACGACGGGGGCCCGGCGCTGGCCGCGGGCGTTGACCGGGAAGGCCTCCAGGGCCCGGAGCGCGGAGGCCAGTTCGCGTTCGTCCGCGACCGCGCGGACGAGCATCCCGGCGCAGAGGTCCACCGGCTTGACCACCAGCGGGAAGCCGAGCTCCCGGCCGGCGGCCAGGGCCTGCTCCCGGTCGGCGCAGAGCGCGTACGCGGGCCCGGGGACGCCGGCCGCGGCGAGCGCGCGGCGGGTGAGGTCCTTGCGGCAGGCTGCGGCGACGGCCTCGGGCGCCGGCCCGGGCAGCCCGAGCCGGCGGGCGACCCGGGCGACCAGCGGCAGGTAGTAGTCGCAGGAGGAGATCACCCCGTCGAAGCCGAGCACCCCGTGCAGCCGCTCGACGTACGGGAGCAGGGCGGCGGGATCGTTGGTGTCGGCGGTGAGCACGTTCTCCGCGGCGAGCAGCGGGTGCGGGCCGTCGGTGGGCGCCTCCCGCAGGTAGTGGTGCAGGTCGCGGGTGAGGAAGGTGAAGCGATGGCCGCTCTCCCCCAGGGCCCTGGGCAGCAGTCTGCTCATGGAGCCGACCCAGCTTTCGATCACCAGCAGATGCGCCACGGATCTCCCTCTCGACGACGCGCGCGGCAAGCCGGTCCGACGTGCCGAAGGTGACCGTAACGGCATTCGTTTTCATTTTCAACACGCTCGCACGGCTCTCCCGACAGGGCGTCAGATGACATTCGTTTTCAGGTACGGTGACGGGGACCCAGCCCCGACCCGACCCGTGGAGCCCTCCGATGGACCGTCCGGATGCCTATGTGATCAGGCACGCCCTGCCCGAGGACGTGCCCGGTGCCCGCCGGCTGATCCTGGACACCTTCTACCGCGAGTTCGGCTACGGCTACGTCCCCGACTGGCACGCCGACGTGGTCGACCTCCAGACGCACTACCTCGACCATCCCCGGCACGCCCTGCTGGTCGCCACCCGGGACGGCGAGGTGGTCGCCACCACCGCACTGCACTCCCGCGGGCCCGTCCACCCGCCGCACCCGCGCGAGCTGGCCGAGCGCTACCCCGACGGCAGCACCGCCCAGCTGGTCCGGGTCTACGTCCGGACCGAGCACCGCCGGCACGGACTGGCCCGGGAACTGGTGCGCCGGGCATGCGAGTTCGCCGTGGACGAGGGCGGCTACCGGCACCTCTACCTGCACACCAACGCCGCCGTCCCGGGCGCCGAGGCGTTCTGGCGCAGCCTCGCCGAGGAGGTCCACGACGCCCGCCCGAGCGGCGAGCACGGCCCCGGGGTGGCCACCGTCCACTTCGAGATCCCGCTGCGGCGGCCGGCGCGGGTCTGACGCCGCACTTCCACCCTGCGGGTGAATATGACGCAGGTCACATCCAGCGGGGAATTTCCGGGGACCGAATCCCCGTTTGCTCCTTCGTAGGCCTAAACGGGGAAAGTTTCCCCGCTATGCTGGGAGGAGCGAGAAAGTGAGCAGCACCGTCGCCGCGGCGACCCGCACCACGGAGCCCGTCCGCACGCCGAAGCTGCGCGCGGACGCGACTCGCAACCGTGAGCGGATCCTGCTGGCGGCGCGGGACGCCCTCGTCGAGCACGGCGCGGACGCGCCGCTGGACGAGATCGCCAAGCGGGCCGGCGTGGGCAACGCCACGCTGTACCGGAACTTTCCGGACCGCTCGGCGCTGATCCGCGAGGTGGCGCTGCTCATCAAGGGCCGTATCCTGGCCATCGCCGAATCGGCGACGGCGGAGGCTTCCGGCCCGTTCGACGCCCTCCAGCGGTTCGCGCACGCCACGGTCGAGGAGAAGATGGGCGCCCTGTGCCCGATCCTCACCAACCGGGTCGACCCCTTCGATCCGGACCTGGTGGACGCGCGCGAGCGACTGGTGACCGCCGTCGGCGACCTCATGGCACGCGCCAAGGAGGCCGGCGAACTGCGGCCGGACGTCGACCCCGGTGACCTGTTCATCGCGATGAGCCAGCTCACCCGCCCCCTGCCGGGCACCTCCTGCCAGTTCCTGGACGGCTTCGTCCACCGGCACCTGCAGCTGTTCCTGGACGGCCTGCGGGCGCCCGCCCGCTCGACCCTGCCCGGCCGGGCCGCGACCTTCGAGGACTTCCACCCCGAGCACTGACCCGCAGCGCCGAGCGCTGACCGACGGCCCGCCGGTCCACTGCCGCACCGGCGGCCGGGGCCGACCGTGCCCGCCCGCACCCCCGACTCTCCCCTGATCCGTACGCACCGCACCCCGAAGTGAGTACTCCCATGCCAAAAACCGACGCCCTGTCGGCCACCCAGCCCGATCCGCGGCGCTGGAAGGCCCTGATATTCATCGGCCTCGCCCAGCTGATGGTCGTCCTCGACGCCACCATCGTGAACATCGCCCTGCCGTCGGCCCAGAAGGACCTCGGCATCACCGACGGCAACCGCCAGTGGGTGATCACCGCCTACGCGCTGGCCTTCGGCGGCCTGCTGCTGTTCGGCGGCCGGATCGCCGACCTGTGGGGCCGCAAGCGGACCTTCGTGGTCGGCCTGACCGGCTTCGCCCTCGCCTCCGCGCTGGGCGGCGCCGCCGCCAACACCGCCATGCTGCTCGGCGCCCGCGCCCTGCAGGGCGTGTTCGGGGCCCTGCTCGCGCCGGCCGCGCTCTCGCTGCTGGCCGTGATGTTCACCGAGGCCAAGGAGCGCGCCAAGGCGTTCGGCATCTACGGCGCCATCGCCGGCGGTGGCGGCGCGATCGGCCTGATCCTCGGCGGCCTGCTGACCGAGTACATGAACTGGCGCTGGACCTTCTTCGTCAACATCCCGTTCGCCGTGGTCGCCGCCGTCGGCGCCGTCATGGTGATCCGCGAGCCCGCCCAGGGCCGCAACCGCAACCGCCTGGACATCCCCGGCGTGCTGCTGGTCAGCACCGGCCTGGTCTCCCTGGTCTACGCCTTCACCCGCGCCGAGTCGGACGGCTGGAGCTCCGGCACCACGCTGGGCCTGTTCGCCGCCGCCGCCGTGCTGCTGGCCGCGTTCGCCGTGGTCGAGATGAAGGTCAAGGCGCCGCTGCTGCCGCTGCGGGTCGTCCTGGACCGCAACCGCGGCGGGGTCTACCTGTCGCTCGGCCTGGCCGTGATCGGCATGTTCGGCCTCTTCCTCTTCCTGACCTACTACCTGCAGATCGTGCTCGGCTACAGCCCGGTGCTCACCGGCGTCGCCTTCCTGCCGATGGTGGCGGGCATGATCACCGGCTCGACCCAGATCGGCGCCCGGCTGATGACCCGCGTGCCGGCCCGCTACCTGATGGCGCCCGGCTTCCTGGTCGCCTCGGTCGGCATGCTGATCCTGACCCAGATCGGCCTGGACACCTCCTACCCGGCGCTGATCCTGCCCGGTCTGATCCTGATGGGCCTCGGCATGGGCACCGCGTTCATGCCCGCGATGAGCCTGGCCACGCACGGTGTCGAGCCCCGCGACGCGGGTGTCGCCTCCGCCATGGTCAACACCTCGCAGCAGGTCGGCGGCGCCATCGGCACCGCGCTGCTGAACACCATCGCGGCCAGCGCCACGGCGACCTGGCTGGCCTCCCACGCCACCGCCGTGACCAGCCCGGCCGCGGCCCAGGCGGCGCAGTTCCAGGGCATGGTGCACGGCTTCTCGACCGCGATCTGGTGGTCCTTCGGCATCCTGGTCGCCGCCGCGGCGATCGCCTTCACCCTGATCAACGCCGGTCGCCCCGACCACGCGGCGACGGGGTCGGGTGCGGTGGAGAGCAACGAGGTGCCGGTGCTGGTGCACTGACCCTCCGGGGTACACGCAAAGGGTGCGCAGCGGCCCGTCCGGTGTTTCGACACCGGGCGGGCCGCTCGCCGTTTCCGGGGCACTCGGCGTTTCCGGCGCCCTCGCCGTTTCCGGGGCGCCGCTGCCGGGCCGCTCGCCGAGTCCGGGTCGTCGTGGAGACGACAGCGGCACCCCGGGTAGAAACGGGGAGCAGGCCCCGTTTACTCTGGTTCCAGCTCGAAGCGGGGAACGATCCCCGCTTCATGGACCGAGGTGCGTGGAAATGACCCGGAATCAGAACCCCGGACGCGGCCGGCGGGCCGCCGACTGGGCGGACGGCCGGCTGGGGGTCTACACCCTGGCCAGGGCGAACGTGCGCAAGATCTTCCCGGACCACTGGTCCTTCATGCTGGGCGAGATCTGCCTCTACACCTTCGTCATCATCATCCTGACCGGCGTCTGGCTCACGCTGTTCTTCAAGCCCGGCATGGGCGAGGTGATCTACGACGGCTCGTACGTCCCGCTCAAGGGCGTGCCGATGTCGCAGGCCTACGCCTCGACGATGGACATCAGCTTCGAGGTCCGCGGCGGGCTGCTGATCCGGCAGATCCACCACTGGGCGGCCGTGGTGTTCGTCGCGGCGATGTTCGTGCACATGATGCGGGTGTTCTTCACCGGGGCGTTCCGCAAGCCGCGCGAGATCAACTGGCTGTTCGGCTTCCTGCTGCTCTTCCTCGGCCTGCTGGACGGTTTCTTCGGGTACTCACTGCCCGACGACCTGCTCTCGGGCACCGGCATCCGCTTCGTCGAGGGCGTGGTCCTGGCCCTCCCGCTGGTGGGCAGCTACGTCCAGATGTTCCTGTTCGGCGGCGAGTTCCCCGGTCACGACATCGTGCCGCGGTTCTTCACCGTCCACGTGCTGCTGATCCCCGGCATCATGCTCGGCCTGCTGGTCGCGCACCTGATCCTGGTCTTCTACCACAAGCACACCCAGTGGGCGGGCCCCGGCCGGACCGAGCAGAACGTCGTCGGCATGCCACTGATGCCGGTCTACCTGGCCAAGGCCGGCGGGTTCTTCTTCCTGGTCTTCGGGATCATCGCGCTGATGGCGGCCGTCGCCTCGATCAACCCGATCTGGGCCTACGGCCCGTACCGCCCCGACCAGGTGTCCACCGACGCGCAGCCGGACTGGTACATGGGTTTCGCCGAGGGGCTGATCCGGGTGATGCCCGGCTGGGAGGTCGGCCTGTGGGGGCACACCCTCAACCTGGGCGTGCTGATCCCGTTCACGCTCTTCCCGGTGATCCTCGGCGCGATCGCGGTCTACCCCTTCGTCGAGTCCTGGCTGACCGAGGACGCGCGCGAGCACCACCTCCTGAACCGCCCGCGCAACGCCCCCGTGCGCACCGCGCTCGGCGCGGCCTGGATCGCCCTCTACCTGGTGATGCTGATCGGCGGCGGCAACGACCTGGTCGCCACCCGTCTGCACCTGTCGCTGAACTCGATCACCTACGCCGTCCGGGTGGGGTTCTTCGTGGTGCCGGTGGTGGTCTTCGTGATCACCAAGCGATGGTGCCTGGACCTCCAGCGGCGCGACCGGGACAAGGTGCTGCACGGCCGGGAGACGGGCCTCATCAGGCGGCTGCCGCACGGCGAGTTCACCGAGGCGCACGCCCCGCTCGCGCCGGCCGAACTGCACCGGCTGACCGCCCACGAGCAGCCCCGCCCCCTCGAACTACCGGCCCCGGTGGACGAGAATGGGGTGGCCCACCCGGTCGGCGCGCTCACCCGCGTCCGCGCGAGGCTCTCCCGCGGACTGCACGGCGAGGGCGCCAGGATCCCCCGGCCGACCGCCGAGGAGTACCACGAGATCACCGGCGGCCACGGTCACTGAGCCGCCCGCTCCGGCGCCGCGGCAACGGACCGCGACCGCGGCAACGGACCGCGCCCGGCCCCTGGACAGGGAGGACATCGTGCACGACCGTACCGACCGGCTGGCCGACACCAGATACCTCCTGCTCACCACCTTCGACGAGGACGGCAGCCGGCTGCGCTCGGCGATCTGGGTGGTGGCGGACGGCACGGCGCTCGGCATCTGGACCCCCGCCCACTCCGGCGAGGCCGAGCGGATCCGCCGCCACCCCCGGGTACTGGTCGGCCCCTGCGACGCCCACGGGCGCCCGACCGGGCGCCAGCTGCCCGCGCGGGCGACGGTCTGCGACCCGGACGACACCGCACGCTACCGCACCTCGCTGATCAACAAGTACGGCATGACCGCCCTGATCGCACTGGCCCGCAGCCGGTTCCGGCTCGGCTTGTCCGGGACGGTCGGCATCCGGATCACGCTCAGCCGGGTGGAGCAGCGGCTGGTCGGGCCGGAGTGGCAGCTGCCGACGTCGTACTGCCCGAACTGAGAGCCCGCGAGGCGGGCGCGGCGGGGGGGGGGGGGGGGGGGGGGGGGGGGGGGGGGGAGGGGGGGGGGGGGGCGGGGGGGGGGGGGGGGGGAATGAACCACGAGAAGAGAAAGGGGGGAACTAGTCCGGGAGAGGGGGAAGATAAGCATCGAAGGAGAAAAAAAAGCGACAAGAGCA
>NZ_JBVHVO010000045.1:23760-36330 GCF_055564815.1 Kitasatospora sp. NPDC028961
GTGTTCTGGCCCCCCTCACACCACACTACAACCCCCTCCCCCCCCCCCCGCCCCCCCCCCCCCCCCCCCCCCCCCCCCCCCCCCCCCCCCCCCCCCCCGCCGTCGTCCGTGGGTTCGCCTACGCCCGTGGGTTCGCCTGCGCCTGTGGGTTCGCCTATGCCTGTCGGGCCGCCTTCGTCCTCGGGGCCGGGCGGGCCCGGCTCAGCCCACGTCGTCCGGAGCCGTGGCGAGGTCGCCCGGCTCGCAGGCCTCCCGGCCGGTCCCGACGTGCACGACACGCACGGCCCGGTCGGGACCGCCGGGGACGACCTGCTGCTCCCGCCCGCAGCGCGGACAGATCAGCGGGATGCGGGCCCTGGGCTCCTCGGCCCCGGACCCGGCACCGACCTGCGGCGCCGTCACGACAGCGGGTGGGACGGGACGGGACTGGCGTCCTGGATCTCGCCGTGGGCCTTGGTGAGAAGCTGCGAGGCGAGATCGTTGAGCGCCCGGGCGGCGGCGACCTCCTCGCCGACCCGCAGCTGCTCCGGGTCCGACGGGTGGCGGCTGGTGTAGCCGTGGGCGCGGATTTCGGTTCCGTCACCGAGTCTCAGCAGGGCGGCGGCGGCCGTCCGCGCGCCCTCCTCACGGAACTCCATCTCGATGTGCCAACCAACGAGTGTCTGCATGGCGGATCACCTCCAGAGATTCCTCCTCCAGAGTGCGCCGCCTGTGGCGCGAGCACCAGGGGAGGCGGCTGCTCCGGCTCGACTTGAACACGTTCAAGTACGCCGCGTACAGTCACTGGCGCAAGGCTTTGAACGTGTTCAAGGAAGGGGCGCGGCCACCATGGGCAGCGGCACCGCGGAGCTGGTCGACCTGCTGGTGCTGCTCGGTATGGGCGCCGTGATCCCGCTCGGCCTGACCCTGATCGACGAGCCCGGGCTGGCCCGCGTCCGCCGGCTCTGGCCCCTGGCCGCCGTCCCCGGCGCGCTGTCGCTCTGGCTGCCGCGCGGCGGCCTCGCCACCGGCTGCGCCGCACTCTACGCGCTCGGCACCCTCGCCCTGGCCGCCCACGCCCCGGTCCGGCTCGCCCGCACCCGCTCGCTCGCGCCGCCCGAGATCGCCGTACTGACCGCCCTCGCCACCCCCTCGGTGGCCGGGCTCGCACTGGTCGCCGAGCGCTCGGGCCACGAACTCCTCGGCTTCGACCTCGACATCCTGGCGCTGACCGTGCCGCACTTCCACTACGCCGGGTTCACCGCCGCCTTGGTCGCCGGGCTGGTCTGCCGAGCCGCGCCGGAGAGCGCCGCCGCCCGCTGGGCCGCGCTCAGCGTGCCGCTCGGCACCCTGCTCGTCCTGGCCGGCTACTTCGTCGACGACTGGGCCGAACTCGCCGGAGCCGTCGTGCTCACCACCGGGATGTGGCTGGTCGGCCTGCTCACCTGGCGGGACCTGCGCACCCGCACCGCCGACCGGCCCGCCGCCGTCCTGCTCGGGACCGCCTCCGCCGTCCTCGCCGCGACCATGCTGCTCGCGCTCTGGTGGGCGCTGGGCGAGGCCTCCGGCATCCCGCACCCCACCCTCACCTGGATGGCCGCTACCCACGGCGTCGGCAACGCCCTCGGCTTCGCGCTCTGCTCGCTGCTCGCCTGGCGCCGCCTGGCCCGACCCCAGGCGCCGACCGCGCGCCTCCCCCACCCGAAGGAAGCCCTGCGATGAACCGCCCCCGGGTCACCGACCTCAACTACCCCGAGACCGGCGCCAGCACCACCCCCGACCGCCCGCTGCCCGGCGGCTACCACCACCTCCGCCACCGCGCCCTGATCGGCCACGGCCGCGCCGCCCTGGACGCCGCCGGAGCCGCCGTGCTCGACTGGCGGATGCACCGCGCCGCCGGCGTCCGCATCGCCGCCGAAGCCACCCGGGCCACCCCCGGCACCGCCGTCACCTGCGCGATCGGCCTCGGACCGGTGCGCGCCGCCGCCCCCTGCCGGGTGATCTGGAGCGCGGACGGCCCCGACCGCTTCGGCTTCGCGTACGGCACCCGGCGCGGGCACCTCGCGGTCGGCGAGGAGACCTTCCTGGTCGAGATGGGCCCCGACAAGGCCGTCCGGTTCACCGTGAACGCCTTCAGCCGCCCCGACCGCTGGTTCGCCCACCTCGCCGGCCCGCTGCTCCCGCTGGGCCAGCGGCTCTTCGCCCGCCGCTGCGCCCGCGCCCTGACCCGGATCGCCGCAGCGGCGGAACAGCGGGCGTCGGCGGGGCGGTAGCCGGGAGCGGGGGCGCGGGCGGGGGGCGCGGGCGGGGGGCGCGGCGCACGGTCGGCGTTCCGGATCGGCCCGGGTATCCGCAGCCGGCGGGCTCAGGCGAGACGGTAACCGCAGGTGCCGGTCGCGACGCATGACCGGAGCGGCAGCGCCCGCCGGGAGCGGCGGGCATCGGCCGGCGTGCCGGATCGGCCCGGGGCAGCCACCGCCCCGGGGGCACGACCCCCGAAAACGGGGCGCCGCCCCGAGCGGGGGTCCGTCAGACTCGCCCGGTGATCGAGATGCAGCCCGTCCTGGAGACGCCCGGCCGCGACGGCTTCGACCTCTGGCCCGTCGGCCCGTACGAGCCGTACGGCTTCCTCCCGCTGGGCGCCGCGATGAGCCCGGCCGACGTCGGCACGGCGGTGATGCAGATCGCCGACCACAACGAGGCCGAGCCCAGCCCCGGCGAGGAATCCGGCGACCCGGCCGGCCGGTTCCTGCACGGCCTGCTGACCTCGGAGTACCCGGCCGCCCCCGGCGGCTTCCGGGTCTTCGACCCGGCCACCGGCACCGTCCTTCGTCCGGGCTGCTGCAACGGGCTGGAGGAGTGGCGGGACTGGTACGAAGTCCTGGACGGCGACGGGTTCGCCCTCTTCGGCCACGACCCCACTCCGGAGGCCCGGCGCGACGGCACGCTCGTGCGGCTGACCCCGGACGGCGCCGTCCGGGACGGTCCCGTCATCGAGCTGCCGCTCGACCGACTGCGCCGCCTCGTCACCGGAGCGGCGGACGACCTCGCCGCCTTCCTGCGGCTGGCCGACGCCTGGGCCGCGGACCACTGTCCCGACCGCCGCGCGCCGCTGGCGGCCGCCCTCGCCCGCGCGGTGGGCCTGGGCGCGGACACCGAGGAGGCGTAGCACCGGCCCCCCGACCCCGCCGCCCGCCCGACCGCCGGGCGGACCGACGAGGTCCGTACGGCAGGCGGCGGCCGGCCCCGCCCGCCCGGGTCAGGCCGGGTGGACCGGGACGGTGACCAGGACGGTGGCGCCGTCCAGGGTGCGGACCTCGAAGTGGTCGATGTCGGTGGGCTGGAGGCCCGTGCCGCCGGTGGTCCGCAGGGCGGCCGGGGCCGCGCCGGTGGTGCCGTAGCCGGCCGCGGGGACGCTCCAGCTGGTCACCGTCCAGCGCTCCCCGGTGTGCGAGACGGCGACCAGGTCGCAGCTCAACGGGCCCTGGACGTTGGAGAGTTCGAGGCTCACCTGGCTGCCCCACCCCTTGCCGTCGACGCCGACGACGGCGTGCGCGCCGGTGGTCGGGTCGGTGGCGGTGAACTGCTGGGCCGCGACGGCGACCACGCCGGGCGTGGAGTCCGCGGTGACCACGACGGCGGTGACGGCCGGACCGGCGACCACCAGGACCGCGGCCGCGGCGACCAGGACCAGCCGCCGCACCCTCCCCCGGCGTCGCCCTGCCGAGACCTCGGCGACCAGCCGGTCCAGCAGTCGCCCGTCCGGCCGGGGCGCCGGCCCTGCCGGATCGATCCCGGCGGCCTCGGCGGAGGCCGCGTACTCGGCCAGCAGCGGCTCCACGAAGCCGAGTTCGGCCACCTCCCGGGTGCACTGCGGGCACCCGGCCAGGTGCGCCGCGAACGCGTCGCGCTCGGCCGGTTCGAGCAGGCCGAGGAGGTAGGCGCCGACGTCCAGGTGCTCGCCGCCGGCGGCGTGGCCCTGCTCGGAGCCGGTCGGACCGGGCTCGGACGATGTCACGATGTCACTCCCCGTTCCTCCAGCGCGAGCTTCAGCGAGCGCAGTGCGTAGAACACCCGCGACCGTACGGTACCGGCCGGGATGCCGAGTTCGGCGGCCGCCTCGTTCACCGAGCGGCCCTTGAAGTAGGTCTCGACGACGACCTGCCGGTGCGCCTCCGACAGGTCCCCGAGCGCCTCCGAGATGGTCATCAGCCGCAGTGCGCGGTCCAGTTCGTCCTCCGCGGGCAGCAGCTCAAGCGGTGCCGGGTCGACCTCGCGCGGGCGGGCCAGGCTGCTGCGGTGGCCGTCGATGACGATCCGCCGGGCGACCGTGACCAGCCAGGGCCGCAGCGAGCCGCCGCCCGGGTCGAGCCGGTCGATGTTGCGCCAAGCCCGGACCAGCGTCTCCTGCACCACGTCCTCGGCCCGCTGGCGGTCCCCCGCGACCAGGTGGAGGACGATGCCGAAGAGCGGCCCCGCGTGCTCGTGGTACAGGGCTCGCATCAGTTCTTCGTCCGGGGCGGCGGCGCCGCGTGCGGGCGCACCGCCACCGCGGTGCTCGTCGGTCACGACGCCATTTTCGCGCACCCGTACCTCCGGGTCGAGGGTTCCACGTCCGGTCCGGACCGTCGTCGGGGCGGGTCAGTAGCCACCGCCGGGGGCGGCCGGCGTGCTCGGGGCGGAACTCGCGGCGCCCGCCTTGCCACCCGCCGGGGTCAGCGCCCACCAGGTGCCGCCGACGCCCTGGCCCTTGGTGTCACCGGGCTGCTTGTCGGGCGCGTAGCGGTAGGCCGGCCAGCCGTTCAGGGTGATCTGCTTGCTGCCGTCGGCCCGGGTGACGGTGCCGACCAGCTTGCTGTCGATGCCCTTGACGGTGACCGAGCCGTCGGCCGGCGCGGGTGGCCAGATCGAGGCGCAGTTGCCGTTGCAGTTGGACATCGGGGGCTGCGCGGTGTCCTGGTCGAAGCGGTAGAGGGTGAAGCCGGCGCTGTCGGTCACGATGGTGCCGAGCTTGGGGTCGGTGGCCGTCTTCAGGGTGGCGTCGGCGGGGGCGGCGGGGCTGCTCGGCGCCGCGGGCGCGGTCGGGGCGGCGCCGGAGCCGGCGGGCGTGGCGGACCCGCCGCTGCCGGAGCCGGACGACCCGCACCCGGCCACCAGGGCGCCCACGGCGATCCCGGACGCGGCGAGCACGGCGATCCGACTGGTACGGGTGGTGCGACTGTTGCTGCGCATGGGTGCTTCTCCCCCGGCTGGACGCGCACGGCCGCTCGGACACGGGCCGCGCTGTTCGTACCGCGCTGACGCGGACACCCACCAGTACGGGCGCCGACGGCGGAGCACTCAACGCCCGGCCGGGAAATCCGCCGGAGGGGGGCTCCGGAATAGTGCGCGGACGGTCGCGGTTGTGCCGGGCAGATGGCCTGAACCGCCACCCCCGGAAGGGCAGGAACCGCGAGATGAGCAACACGGTCGAGCTGACCAAGGAGAACTTCGACGACATCGTCCCTGGCCAGGACGGTAAGGACTTCGTCTTCATCGACTTCTGGGCGGCCTGGTGCGGCCCGTGCCGCCAGTTCGCCCCGGTCTACGAGAAGGCGGCCGAGCGCCACTCGGACCTGGTCTTCGCGAAGGTCGACACCGAGGCGCAGCAGGAGCTGGCCGCCGCGTTCGGCATCCAGTCGATCCCGACGCTGGCGATCATCCGCGAGGGCGTGCTGGTGTTCTCGCAGGCGGGCGCGCTGCCGGAGGCCGTGTTCGAGGATCTGATCGGTCAGGCCCGCAAGCTGGACATGGCCGAGGTGAAGCGCAAGGTCGCGGCGGAGCAGAACGGCGGCCCGGAGGCCTGAGCGCGGCCGTCGGGGCGGCCGGTCGGGCGGGCGGAGCCGCCCGGGGCCGGTCGTACGGCGGCGCGGGTGACTCCGCGACGGTAGGCCCGGGTGGCGAGTGCCCCCGGGCCCGTCGCCGTTGCGGGCCCGCGCTTCCAGCCCCGTCGCCGTTGCGGGCCCGCTGTCACCCTGTCCGCCGGGGCGCCCCGGTCAGGGCGTGGGCAGCCGGGCGGCGAGGCCGTCCAGGAACAGGCGCAGCGCGAGTTCGAAGCCGCGCTCGTCCAGCCCGGGTGCCCCGGAGCCGGGCCCGCCGCCGCGTTCGGCGGCGGCCTCCAGCGCACCGGCGAGGGCCGGGTAGCGGGGCCGGTACTCGGCCGGCGGGCGGGTGAAGCCCGCGGTGAAGGTCTCCAGCGCGGACCCGAGCACCAGGTAGTCGACCGCGGCGGCGACCTCGGCGGCGTCGGCGGGCGCCAGCCCGGCCCGGCCGAGCGCCCCGAGCAGGGCCTCGTAGCCGAGCAGTTGGAGGTCGGCCCCGACCCGGCGGCGGGCCAGCAGCGCGATGGTGTGGGGGTGGCGCAGGAAGGCGGCGCGGTAGCCGCGGACGTAGGCGGTGAGGCCGGTCCGCCACTCCCGGTGATCGGTGCCGTCGAGCGGCCCCAGGTCGATCTCGGCGTTGACGAGCTCGGCGAGCCCGTCGATCAGGTCGTCCTTGCCGCTCACGTGGTTGTAGAGCGAGGCCGCCTTCACGCCCAGCCGGTCGGCCACCGCGCGCATGGTGAGGCCGTCGGAGCCCTGCTCGTCGACCACGGCGAGGGCGGCCCTGGCGATGATCTCCCTGCTCAGCAACGCCCTGGTCGGTCGTCCCACGCTCGTCGTCCCTCCCTGCCGGCTGCGTCGGCCCCACGGTATTACAGCCCGGTCTCGACTCTTCCCTTGCCCCGGGTGAGGGGGTTACCGTCCCTGACTAACAAAGTTAGTTTTCTGTGGCGGGCCCGTCCGAGGGGCTCACCACGGGTGACGGCAAGGTGGACGCCCCATGACCGACAACCTCCCGAGAGCCCGCGGCGGCGTGACGCCCGGCGGCCCGGGCACCGCCCCCTCCGGCGGCAGCCCGACCGGCGACAGCGGTGCGGCCCGCTCCGACGCCGAGCGGCTCGCCGCCCTCGGCTACCGCCAGGAGCTGCGCCGCAGCCTCGGCGTACTCGGCAACATCTCGATGGGCTTCGCCGTCGTCTCCCCGGTGGTCGGCCTCTACGCCGTCGGCCAGGTCGGCCTCGGGGTGGCCGGCGGCGCCTGGGTCTGGGCACTGCCGGTCTGCCTGCTCGGCCAGATGCTGGTGGTGGCGGTCTACTCCGAACTCGCCTCGCAGTGGCCGCTGGCCGGCGGTGCCTACCAGTGGAGCCGGCGCCTCACCGGGCCGACCTTCGCCTGGCTGACCGGCTGGATGTGGCAGTTCGCGGTGATGTTCGCCAACACCACCGTCGCCTACCTCGCCTCACCCTGGTTCTTCGCGCTCTTCGGAGTGACCCCGACGCCCGCGCAACTGGTGCTGGTGTCGGCCGCGTTCCTGCTCGCCTGCACGCTGGTCAACGCCTACGGCGTCAACGTGCTGCGCCGGTTCGTCTCGCTGGGCATCGCCGCCGAGACGGTCGCCTCCGTGCTGGTGGGGCTCGCGCTGCTGCTGCTCTTCCGGGCGCACGGCTTCGGCCTGGTGACCGACCTCCTGGACGCCCCCGCCACCGCCGGGGTCTCCACCGGAGCGGCCTTCCTGGCCGTGATCGCGGTCGGCGGATGGGCGTTCATCGGCTTCGACGCGTGCGTCTCCACCGCCGAGGAGACCAAGGACGCGAGCCGGCAGGTCCCGCGGGCGATGTGGTGGGCGCTGATGAGCGTCGGCGTCGTGGTGATCCTGAACGCCGTCGCCGTGGAACTCGCCCACCCCGACCCGGCCGCCGTGGTGCGCGGGGAGGACCTCGACCCGGTCACCACCGCCGTCACCTCGGCCTTCGGCGACTGGTCCGCCAAGCCGTTCGTGGTCGTCGTGCTGATCTCGTTCACCGCCTGCCTGCTGGCCTCGCAGGGCGGCGCCGCCCGCGGCCTCTACTCGCTGGCCCGGGACGGCGTCTTCCCGTTCGCCGACCAGGTCCGCAGGGTCAACCGGCACCGGGCGCCGATCGGCGGGCTGGTCGCGGCGACCGTGGTCAGCTCCGCCGCGCTGCCGCTGGGACTGGAGTCCACCGCGATGGGCAGCCTGATCACCTTCGGCACGGCCGCGACCTTCCTGCCGTTCTTCCTGCTCAGCGTGGCCGCGCTGGTGGCCCGGCTGCGCGGCGTGTGGCGGCCGTCCGGCCAGGTCTCGTACGGGCGCGCCGGCACGGTGATCAACGCCCTCGCGGTGCTGTGGACCGGGCTGGAGGTGGTCAACATCTGCTGGCCGCGCAGCATCCTGGCGCCGCCCGGCGCGCCCTGGTACCAGGTGTGGGCCGCGCTCCTGGGCGTCGGCCTGGTGACCCTGGCGGGCGTCGGCTACCTGCTGGTCCGGCGGCCGCAGCGGCTGATGCGCGGCGAGGCCTCCGAGGACCGGCCCGTCACGGACGAGCTCGCGCCCGCCGTGCACTGATCCGGTGCCCGGGCCCGCTCACCCCTGCTCGGCCCACCCGGCGAGCCGGGCGGCGAGCGCCCGGACCTCCGTGCGCAGCGCGTCCGGGCGCAGGACGGTGAACGGCCGGCCCAGCCCGGCCAGCATCACCGCGAACCCGTCGAGGTTCTGGGCCCGGGCGCGCAGCAGGACGCGGCCGTCGTCCGCCGCGGTGAGCGTCCCGACCACGGGCGGGATCCGCTGCCGGGCCTCGTCGAGGGTGGTCGTGAGGAGCACCTCCACCTCGTGCGTCCACGGCACCGAGGCCAGCGACTCCACCACCCGCTGGACCGGGTCGAAGTCCTCCGGCGGCTCGAAGGGCGTCCCGCTCGGCTCCGCCGTCCCGATCCGGTCCAGCCGGAAGGTCCGCAGCTCGCCGCTGCGGTGGTCCAGCCCGGTGGTGTACCAGCGGCCCGAGTGGAAGACCAGCCCGTACGGGTCGAACTCGCGCTCGCTCGGGACGCCCAGGCGGTCGCGGTAGGCGAGCCGGACGCGGCGCCGGCGGCGGGCCGCCTCGGCGAGCGCGAACAGCGCGGCTCCGGCCGGACTCGGGCCGGCGGCGGGCGCCGAGGTCAGCCCCAGGGTCTGCTCCACCGCCTCGACCCGCTCGCGCAGCTCCGTCGGCAGCACCCGCTGGATCTTGGCCAGCGCCGACTCGGCGGCCTGCTCCCCCACCGACAGCCCCGACCGGCGACCGGCCAGCAGTCCGAGCACCACCGAGGCCGCCTCGTCCGCGGTGAGCATCAGCGGCGGCAGCCGGAATCCGGGGCGCAGCCGGTAGCCGCCGTAGCGGCCGCGGTCGGCCTGCACCGGGATGCCGAGGTCGGCCAGCCTGGCGGCGTACCGGCGCACCGTGCGCTCGTCCACCTCCAGGCGGGCGGCGAGCTCCGGGCCGGTGAGGCCGGGCCTGGCCTGGAGCAGCTCCAGCAGGGCCAGGACCCGGCTGACCGGGTGGTTCATCGGCTCCCCCTTCGTCGGCCGGCCGGCCCGTGCCGACCCGGACGGGATCCGGAATTAATCCGGGCGAGATCTGTCCGGCTCCGATCCTAGAGTCGGTCCTGACGGATTCCCCCCGGACAAGGAGTGGTCCCATGAGTACCTTCGTTCTCGTTCCCGGTTTCTGGCTGGGCGCCTGGGCGTGGGACGACGTCGCCCGCCCGCTGCGCGAGGCCGGGCACACCGTCCACGCGGTGACCCCGGCCGGGCTGGCCGAGCGTGCCGCCGAGCCGGGGCCCGAGGTCGGCGTGGAGACCCACATCGCCGACCTCACCGACCTGCTGACCCGCGAGGACCTGTGGGACGTCGTCCTCGTCGGCCACAGCGGCGGCAGCACCGCGGTCACCGGTGCGGCCGACCGGATGCCCGAGCGGATCCGGCGGGTGGTCTACCTCGACAGCGGTCCCGTCCCCGACGGCGCCGCGCTGGGCGATCTCTGGGAGCCCGAGCACCGGGCCCACGTGCTGGCCACCCTGGTCGACGGCCGCCACCCGTTGCCGTCCTGGGAGGAGCTCGCCGCCGCCGGCAGCAGCGCGGACGGCCTGGACGACGCCGCCCGCGCCGCAGTCCGCGAGCGCGCCACCGACCAGCCGGCCGCCACCTTCACCGAGCCGCTGCGGCTGACCGGCGCCGGGGCGGACCTGCCGAAGGCGCTGATCTCCTGCTCGTTCCCGCTGGAGCAGGTCCGCGCCATGATCGCCTCGGGCCATCCGTACTTCGCGCAGCTCGGCGGCCCGGAGTGGGAGCTGCGGGAGCTACCGACCGGGCACTGGCCGATGTTCTCCCGGCCGGCGGAGACGGCGGCGGTGCTGGCGGAGCTCGCGGAGCGGGTGGGCCCGGAAGGCTCCGCGGCCCGGTGATCGTGGGGGCCCGGTGATCGTAGGGGCCGGTGATCGTAGGGGCCGGTGATCCGCCGGCCCGGGCGGGGTCGGCGCGCCTTTGTGCGCGGCGGCCCGGCCCGGTGATCCACCCTCTGCGCGCCCGGGTGCTTGCCCCTCCGCGCACTCGCCCGCGTGTTCGGCTGCGCGCGGCGGGCCGGGCGGCGCAGGATGGGCACGGCGCCCGTGTCCCTCCGGGCGCCCGTGCCACCGAACGAGAGCGAGGCCGCCCGCCATGAGCCAGACCCAGACCAGCACGACCGGCGCCGAGGCGGCCGCGGCGCCGCCGAGGTTCCGGCGGGTCACCACCGCCGAGGTGACCGGCAGCGGCGCCGACGTGCCGTTCCACGTCGACGTGCTGGCCGGCACCCACCCGCTGACCGCCGACGAGCCGGTGCGCCGCGGCGGTTCGGACACCGGGCCGGAGCCGTTCGCGCTGCTGCTCTCCGCACTCGGCTCCTGCACCGCGATCACCCTGCGGATGTACGCGGCGCGCAAGGAGTGGCCGTTGGAGGCCGTCCGGGTCAGGCTCGACTACGAGACGGACGGGCAGCACGGACGGGTCTCGCGCCTCGTCTCGCTCACCGGCGCCCTGGACGACGACCAGCGCGCCCGGCTGCTCGACGTCTGCGAACGCACGCCCGTCACCCTGGCCCTGCGCGCCGGGGTGACCATCGACACGACGGAGGACCGCACGTGACGACCACCCCCGAGGAGTACGACGTCATCGTGGTGGGCGCCGGCCCGACCGGCGAGAACGTCGCCGACCGGACCGCCGCCGCCGGGCTCCGCACGGTGATCGTGGAGGCCGAACTGGTCGGCGGTGAATGCTCCTACTGGGCCTGCATGCCGAGCAAGGCGCTGCTGCGCCCGGTGGCCGCGCTGGCCGGCGCCCGCGCGGTGGCCGGTTCGCGGGAGGCCGTCGGCGACCGGGCGCTGGACGCGGCCGCCGTCCTGGCCCGGCGCGACTCGTTCACCTCGCACTGGCAGGACGACGGCCAGGTCCAGTGGCTCCGTGACACCGGCATCGAGCTGGTCCGCGGGCACGGCCGGCTGGCCGGCGAACGGGCGGTCACGGTCGAGGCGGAGGACGGCACCGAGCGGCTGCTCACCGCCCGGCACGCCGTCGCGGTCTGCACCGGCAGCCGGCCGGTGCTGCCGGAGGGCGTCCCCGGGCTGGCCGACGCCCGGCCGTGGACCAACCGGGAGGCGACCGGCTCGGCCACCGTGCCCGGGCGGCTGGCGGTGGTCGGCGGCGGCGTGGTCGGCGTGGAGCTGGCCACCGCGTGGCGCGCGCTCGGTTCGGAGGTCGTCCTGCTGGTGCGCGGCGACGCGCTGCTGCCCCGGATGGAGCCGTTCGCGGGCGAGCTGGTCGCGGAGGGCCTGCGGGCCGCCGGGGTGGACCTGCGCTTCGGCGCGGCGGTGGCCTCGCTGGAGCGCGTCGACGGCGCCGGGGTGACGCTGGTGCTGGACGGCGGCGAGCGGCTGACCGCCGACGAGGTGCTCTACGCCACCGGCCGGGCCCCGCGCACGGCGGACGTCGGCCTGGAGCAGGTCGGCCTGAAGCCGGGCACCTGGATGGAGGTGGACGACAGCTGCACCGTGCTCGGCGTCGACGGCGACTGGCTGTACGCGGCCGGGGACGTGAACCACCGGGCGCTGCTCACCCACCAGGGCAAGTACCAGGCCCGGATCGCGGGTGCGGCGATCGTCGCGCGCGCCGAGGGGCGGGCGCTGGACACCGCGCGCTGGGGCGCGCACGCCGCGTCGGCCGACAGCGCCGGAGCGCCGCAGGTCGTCTTCACCGAGCCGGAGGTGGCGGCCGTCGGCCTGACGCTGGAGGCGGCCGAGCGGGCCGGGCTGCGGGTCAGGTCGATCGACCACGACCTCGGTGCCGTCGCCGGCGCCTCGCTGTACGGCGACGACTACCGGGGGCGGGCCCGGGTGGTCTTCGACCAGGACCGTCAGGTACTGGTGGGTGCCTCCTTCGTCGGCCCCGGGGTCGCCGAGCTGCTGCACTCGGCCACCGTCGCGGTGGTCGGCGAGGTGCCGATCGACCGGCTCTGGCACGCCGTGCCCGCGTACCCCACGATCAGCGAGGTGTGGCTGCGCCTGCTGGAGGGCTGCCGGGGCTGAGCTCCGGTGCGGCGGCCGGGGCCACCCAGGTGGCGCCGGCCGCCGCACCCCTCCCCGCACCCCCCCCCCCCCGCGTGGACAGGTGTTGCCCCCGGCAGGGGGGGGGGCACCTGTCCAG
>NZ_JBVHVO010000046.1:0-32044 GCF_055564815.1 Kitasatospora sp. NPDC028961
GTTGGCGAGGCCGTGGTGGTGGACGAGGACGCCCTTGGGGCGGCCGGTGGAGCCTGAGGTGTAGATGGCGTAGGCGAGGTTCTGGCCGTCCAGGGTGCGCTGGGGTGTGGTGGTGGGGCGGCGGTCGATGCGGCGGTGGTCGCGTTCGAGGACGACGAGGGTGGCGTCGAAGACGGGGGTGAGGGTGGCGGTGAGGGCGCCGGAGGTGACCACGATCGGGGTGGCGGTGTCGGCGAGGACGTAGGCGAGGCGGTCGGCGGGCCAGGACGGGTCGAGCGGCAGGTAGGCGGCGCCGGCCTTCCACACGCCGAGGAGAGTGGGGACGAGGTCGGGGCCGCGCTCCAGGCAGACACCGACCAGGACGTCCGGTCCGGCGCCGAGGGTGAGCAGGTGGTGGGCGATGCGGTTGGCGCGTTCGTCGACCTCGCGGAAGCTGAGGCGGACGTCCCCGGCGATGACGGCGACCGCGTCGGGCGTCGCGGCGGCCTGGGCTTCGATCAGGTCGACGGTCAGGCCCTGCGGCCAGTCGACCGAGTCGCCTGCGGCCCAGGTCGTGAGCTGGGTGCGCTCGGTCTCGGGCAGGTGGGAGAGGGTCGCGTCGCCGTTGGGGTCGGCGGCCATCGCCTCCAGCACCAGCCGGTAACGCTCACCCAACAGGGCCAGCCGCGACCGGTCGACGGCCGCACTGGTACCGGCCAGCGTCAGATGGTCGCGCCGGGCCAGCACGTTGAGGGCGAACTCGTTGGCACCGTCGCCCATCGACCCGTCCAGGTCGACGGAGTTCTCGTCCACGACGTGGAAGTCCAGGTACTCGAAGAGGATCGAGACCAGATCTCCGGAGCTGCCGGCGGCGCGCTGGACGGCGGGCAGCGGGTAGCGGCGGTGGGACCAGATGGCGGTCTCCGTCGCGTAGGTCAGCTCGACCAGCTCACGCCAGGTCTTCGCGCCCCGACTGGTCGGGAACGGCAGGGTGTTGAGGTGCATGCCGAGCACCCGGTCCGCGCCGGGCGCCTCCAGGCGGCCGTGGTAGACGACGCCCGTGTGGAAGGCGTCCTCGGCGGTGAGGCTGCCGAGCACCTTGAGGTGCGCGGCCAGCAGCACGCTCTTCAGCGACGTCTTCGCCTCGGTGGCGAGCCGGCGCAGACCGTCCTCCAGGTCGCCGTAGTGGACGATCCGGCCGACGGGCGTACCCGGGGTCGCCGGATCCGCCCAGCTGCCGGGGAGGGCGAGTGGGCTGTGGGCGTCGACCAGGTGCTGCCAGAAGGCCTGGGTCTGCGGGTCGGAGAGCGCGGTCTGCTCGGCGGCAATGTAGTCGGCGTAGCGGACGGCGGGAGCCTCGTGGACCGCCGGTTCGCGGCCGTCGCGCAGCGCCCGGTAGACCTCCAGGAGCTCCATCAGCAGCGAGTTGAGCGTCCAGCCGTCGGTCACGGTGTGGCTGTGGCTGGTGGTCACCCGCCAGGCCCGGTCGGACTCGATGTGCACGGCGATCCGCAGCAGCGGGGCGGCGGCCAGGTCGAAGCCCGCCGCCCGCTCCTGCTCGACGTAGGCGGTCGTGCGCTCCGCCACCTCGGCCTCGGTCAGACCACGCAGATCGTGCGTGGTGAGCGGGACCTCGGCGGTGGCGTGCACCGACTGCAGCGGCTGGGAGAAGTCCGCGAGGTGCAGCGAGGTGCGCAGGATCTCGTGCCGGGCGGTGACCAGGTCGAGCGCGCCGCGCAACGCGGCGGCGTCGAAGGGCGCGGTGTCCGGGATCCGGAAGGAGTTCAGGTTGTGGTAGAGCCCGCGGTCCCCCGAACCCAGCAGTTCGACGAGCATGCCGGTCTGGACCTGGGAGAGCGGGTAGGCGTCGACGATGTCGGCCGGGAGGGCCGCGCGGTCGTCGTCGCCGATGAGGGCGAAGGGCTGGACGGCGGTGATCAGGGACTCGCCGGTGCCGTCACCGATCCGGGTCGCGAGGGCGGTGATGGTGCGCTGCTGGAAGACGTCGGGGATGGTGACGTCGTAGCCGGCGGCGCGCAGGGCGCCGACGAGGCGGACGGCGCGGATGGAGTCGCCGCCGAGGTCGAAGAAGCTGTCCTCGACACCGACCTGCGGCAGGCCCAGGACCTCGGCCCAGACGGCGGCGAGGCGCTCCTCGACCGGAGTACGCGGGGCGGTGTAGCCGCCGGTGGCGAACGCGTCCAGGTCCGGGGCGGGGAGGGCGCGGTGGTCGACCTTGCCGCTGTTGCTCAGCGGGACGGCGTCGATCGTCACGAACGCGCCCGGGACCATGTACTCCGGCAGCTGCCGGCCCAGTTCGCGCCGTACGGCGGCGATGTCCGGCGCGCTGCCGTCCTCGGTCACCAGGTACGCGACGAGGGCCTCGTCGTGGACGGTCACGACGGCCTGGCGGACCTGCTCCAGCCCGCTCAGGACCGTCTCGATCTCACCCAGCTCGATACGGTAACCGCGGACCTTGACCTGGCTGTCGATCCGGCCCAGGCACTCCAGACTGCCGTCCGCCAGGAACCGGGCCAGGTCACCCGTCGCGTACAGCCGCGAACCCGCCGCGCCGTACGGGTTCGGCAGGAACTTCTCCGCCGTGAGGTCCGCCCGCCCGTGGTAGCCCCGGGCCACCCCGTCACCGTCGATGAACAACTGACCCGTCACCCCCGACGGAAGCAGCCGCAGCCCCCCGTCCAGCACGTACAGGCCGGTGTTGGCCAACGGGTGGCCGATGCTCACCGCACCCGCACCCGTAGGCACCTCCCAGAAGCTCGACCAGATCGTCGTCTCCGTCGGACCGTAGACATTGACCACCCGCCGCGTGACCGCCGACAGGGCGGACGCCAGATGCCCGGGCAGCGGCTCGCCACCCGTCAGCGCGGTGACCGACCGCTCCTCGAAACCCGCCTCCAGCAGCAGCCGCCACGCCGACGGCGTCGCCTGCACATGACTCACCCCATGCGCCCCGACCAGAGCGATCAGCGCCGCCGGATCCTTCACCTCATGGTCCCGCGCCAGCACCACCCGGCCACCCGTGACCAGCGGCAGGTGCAGCTCCAGACCCGAGATGTCGAAGGACACCGAGGTCGAGGCCAGCCACACCGTACGGCCCTGGGCCCCCAGGTCGTCCCGGATCGAGGCGAGCAGGTTGTGCAGCGCACCGTGCCCGATCATCACGCCCTTCGGACGCCCCGTCGAACCACTCGTGTACAGCACGTACGCCAACTGCTCCGGAACCACCACACCCGGCACGGCAAGAGCCGGCGTCTCGTCGAGCACCACCGTGTCCAGGTCGATCCTCGTCCCGGCGAACTCCACCGACCGGCCGCTCACGGTCACCAGCACCGCCGCGCCCGAGTCCGCCAGCATGTAGTCGATCCGCTCACCCGGCAGCGCCGGATCGATCGGCAGATACGCCCCACCCGCCAGCCACACGCCGTGCAGCAACGGCACCAGATCCGCCTCACGCGGCAGGCACACACCCACCACGCTCTCCGGACCGACACCCGCCGCCCGCAACAGCGCACCGAACCGCGCCGCCCGCTCCGCCACCTGCCCGTACGTCAGCTCCACATCACCGACCACCACCGCGACCGCGTCCGGCGACTCCACGACCCGGGCCGCGAACGCCTCCGGCGCACTGACCGTCGACCACACCACCTCACGCCCCGGCGCCGACAACACCGCCACCTCGGCCCCGGACAACGGCACCACACGCGCGTCACCCTCCGGATCCGCCGCCATCGCCTCCAACACCGACCGGTACAACCCACCCAACCGCTCCAGGCTCGCCTGGCTGAGCACCCCGGCCGAGACGTGGAAGTTCACGCTGCCGCGGGTCGGGATGACGTTGAGCGCGAACTCGTTGATGCCGTCGCTGACTCCGCCGTCCACGTCGACCGCTTCGGTGTCGACCTGGTGGAAGTCGAGGAACTCGAACAGCACCGTGAGCAGGTCGCGGGTGTTCCCGGCGGCGCGCTGGATGGCGGGCAGCGGGTAGCGGCGGTGCGACCAGATCTCGGTCTCCGTCACGTAGGTCCGCTCGACCAGCTCACGCCAGGTCCTCGCGCCCCGGGTGGTCGGGAACGGCAGGGTGTTGAGGTGCATACCCAGCACCCGGTCGGCACCCGGCGCCTCCAGACGGCCGTGGTAGACCACACCGGTGTGGAAGGCCTCGTCCGGGGTGAGGGCGGACAGCACCTTGAGGTGCGCCGCGAGCAGCACGCTCTTGAGCGAGGTCTTCGCCCGGGCGGCCAGCGCCCGCAGGCCGTCCTCCAGGTCCGCGAACGGCACCTGGAGGTGCCGGCGGGTCGCCTCGCCCGCCTCGGCGGCCCAGCCGGCCGGGAGCGCCAGCGGCGTGTGCTCCTCGACGATCTGCTGCCAGAAGGCCTGGGTCGCCGGGTCGGCCAGCGCGATCTGCTCGGCGGCGATGAAGTCCGCGTACCGCACCGCCGGCTGCTCGTAGGCGTCCGGCGCGCCCGCGGCGCGCAGCGCGCGGTAGCAGTCGAGCACCTCCATCAGCAGCGAGTTGTAGCTCCAGCCCTCCGAAATGGCGTGGTTGTAGGTGAAGTTGAGCCGCCAGGAGTCCTCGGACTCGACGAGGGCCGAGACCCGCAGCAGCGGCGCGACGGTGAGGTCGAAGGTCCGGGACTGCTCCCGCGTCAGGAACTCGCCCTTGAGTCGGGCCCGTTCGGCCTGATCGAGGCCGCGCAGGTCCTCCAGGACCACCGGGTAGTCGGCGGTGGCGTGCACGATCTGCAGCGGCTCGTCGAAGCCCTCCAGGTGCATCGAGGTGCGCAGGATGTCGTGGCGGGCCGCCACGGTGTCCACGGCGCCCTGCAGCGACTCCAGCGAGAAGGGCTGCCCGTCCCGGATCAGGAAGGAGTTGACGTTGTGGTACAGGCTGCGCTGCTTCCCGGGGGCGGCGGCGGTGGCGAGCAGCTCGACGAGCATGCCGGTCTGCACCTGGGAGAGCGGGTAGGCGTCCACGGCGTCGGCGGGCAGCAGCGCCCGGTCACCGTCGCCGATCAGCGCGAACGGTCGGACGGCGGTGATCAGCGACTCGCCGCCGGTCCCGACCGTGGCGGCCAGCGCGGCGACGGTGCGGTGCTCGAAGACCGCGGGGACGGTGATGTCGAAGCCCGCCGCGCGCAGCGCGCCGACCAGCCGGACGACCCGCATCGAGTCACCGCCGAGGTCGAAGAAGCTGCTCCGCACGCCCACCTGCGACAGGCCGAGGACGTCGGCCCAGATGGCGGCGATCCGCTCCTCGGCGGGGGTGCGCGGGCCGACGTACTCCGAGGCGTCGAAGGCTTCGGCGTCGGGGGCGGGCAGCGCACGCACGTCGACCTTGCTGCTGCTGGTCAGCGGGATCCGGTCGAGCAGGACGTAACCGGCCGGGACCATGTACTCCGGCAGGCTCTCGCCGAGCCGGGCGCGCAGCCCGGTGAGGTCGAGCGGCCCGGCGGCCACCAGGTAGGCGATCAGGCGCTTGACCCCCGGGGCCGGCTCGTGGACGGTCACCACGGCGTCGCGGATGTCCGGGTGGGAGGTCAGCGCGGACTCGATCTCGCCGAGCTCCACGCGGTGGCCGCGGATCTTGACCTGGCTGTCGATCCGGCCGAGGGAGTCGAGGCTGCCGTCGGGCAGGCGGCGGGCGAGGTCGCCGGTGGCGTAGAGGCGGGCTCCGGGCGGCCCGAACGGGTCGGGGACGAAGCGCTCGGCGGTGAGTGCGGGGCGGTCGAGGTAGCCGCGGGCCACGCCGGGGCCGCCGACGTGGATCTCGCCGGGAACGCCGGTGGGTACCAGGCGGCCGGCCGCGTCCAGCAGGTGGATGGTGAGGTCGCCGACCGGGCGCCCGA
The DNA here is from genome assembly GCF_055564815.1 of Kitasatospora sp. NPDC028961. NCBI lineage: Bacteria > Bacillati > Actinomycetota > Actinomycetes > Kitasatosporales > Streptomycetaceae > Kitasatospora > Kitasatospora sp. NPDC028961. The sequence continues at coordinate 5,847 of NZ_JBVHVO010000046.1, forward strand.
TGACGCTGCGGCGCGGGTCGGCGAGGTCCTCGGCGCCGACCCGGTGGTAGGCGCAGTGCATGGTGGTCTCGGTCGGGCCGTACAGGTTGACCGGCTCGGGGTGGTCCAGGCCCATCCGGGCGATCCAGGGCTGGAGTTCGGCGGCCTCCAGCCGCTCACCGCCGAAGGCGACCAGGCGCAGGGCCAGCCGGTCGAGCCGCGGGTCGCCGTCCTTGGCGGCCGCCGCGAGCGCGGAGAACGCGGAGGGCGTCTGCAGCAGGACGGTGACCTGCTGCTCGACCATGAGGTCCAGGAAGTCGTGCGGCGAGCGGGCGACCGCCGAGGGGACGACGACGAGCCGGCCGCCGTGCAGCAGGGCGGCCCACATCTCCCAGACGGAGACGTCGAAGCTGTAGGCGTGCGACTGGGTGACCACGTCGCCCGGCCGGAAGCCGAACTGCCCCCGGGTGGCCGCGAAGTGGCGGGCGACGTTGGCGTGGGTGAGGCTGACGCCCTTGGGCAGGCCGGTGGAGCCCGAGGTGTAGATGACGTAGATCAGGTTGTCCGGACGCACACCGGTCACGGGCGCGGTCGCCGGGCGGGCGTTGATCTCCGCCGCGTGGGTGTCGACGAACACACGGGTGCCGGTGAACTCCAGCTCGTCGAGGGCGGAGTGGGTGACGAGCAGGTCGGCGTTGGCGTCGGCGAGCATGTAGGCGAGGCGGTCGGCGGGGTTGGCCGGGTCGAGCGGGAGGTAGGCGGCGCCGGACTTCAGGATGCCGAGGAGGGCGGGGATGAGGTCGGGGCCGCGTTCCAGGGAGAGGCCGACGATCCGCTCGGGGCCGGCGCCCAGCGCGATGAGGTGGTGGGCGATGCGGTTGGCCCGCTCGTCCAGCTCGGCGTAGGTGAGGTGGGACGCGCCGCTGGTCAGTGCGATGGCGTCGGGGGTGCGGGTGGCCTGGGCGGCGAACAGCTCGTGGACGCAGTCCTCGACCGGCTGCTCGACGGTGGTGTTCCAGGTGTCGAGCAGTCGGGAGAGTTCGTCGGCCGGGAGGTGGGCGGCGCGGGCGTCGCCGTCGGCGTCGCCGGCCATGGCCTCCAGGACCGACCGGTACATGGCGCCCAGCCGCTCCAGGTTCGCCGCGGTGAAGAACTCCGTCGAGCCGCTCAGGTTGAAGTACCCGTTCGAGGGGATCGCGTTGAGCGCGAACTCGGTGCCGCCGTCGTTGATCCCGCCGTCCACGTCGACGGTGTCGGTGTCGACCTGGTGGAAGTCGTGGTGGTCGAAGAGGACGGTGATCAGGTCACGGGTGTTGTCGGCGGCGCGCTGGATGGCGGGCAGCGGGTAGCGGCGGTGCGACCAGATGGCACTCTCGGTCGCGTACGTCCGCTCGACCAGCTCACGCCAGGTCTTCGCGTCCCGGGTGGCCGGGAACGGCAGGGTGTTGAGGTGCATGCCCAGCACCCGGTCGGCGCCCGGCGCCTCCAGCCGGCCGTGGTAGACCACGCCGGTGTGGAAGGCCTGCTCGGAGGTGAGGCTGCCCAGCACCTTGAGGTGCGCGGCCAACAGCACGCTCTTGATCGACGTCCTCGCCTCGGCGGCCAGCGCCCGCAGGCCGTCCTCCAGGTCCGCGAACGGCACCTGGTGGCTCACCTGCCCTCCGCGCTCGCCGCCCCACCCGGCCGGCAGCGCGAGCGGGCTGTGCTCGTCGACGATCCGCTGCCAGAAGGCCTGGTCGGCCGGGTCGGCGAGGGAGGCCTGTTCGGCGGCGATGTAGTCGGCGTAACGGACGGCGGGCTCCTCGTGCACTGCCGGCTCACGGCCCTCGGACAGCGCCCGGTAGACGTCCAGGAGCTCCATCAGCAGCGAGTTGAGCGTCCAGCCGTCGGTCACGGTGTGGCTGTGGCTGAAGGTCAGGCGCCAGGCCCGGTCGGACTCGATGTGCGCGGCGAAGCGCAGCAGCGGGGCGGCCGTCAGGTCGAAGCCGGCCGCGCGCTCCTCCCGCAGGTAGGTGTCCGCCCGGTGCTGTGCCTGCTCGGCGGTGAGGCCGCGCAGGTCGTGCACGGCGAGCGGGAAGGTGACGGTGGCGTGCACCAGCTGGAGCGGCCGGGAGAAGTCCGCGAGGTGCAGCGAGGTGCGCAGGATCTCGTGCCGGGCGGCGACCAGGTCGAGCGCGCCGCGCAGCGCGACGGCGTCGAAGGGCACGGCGTCGGGGATCCGGAAGGAGTTCAGGTTGTGGTAGAGCCCGCGGTCGCCGGAGGTCATCAGCTCGACCAGCATGCCGGTCTGGATCTGCGAGAGCGGGTAGGCATCGACGACGTCGGCGGGCAGGGCCGCGCGGTCCTCCTCCGCGATCAGCGCGAACGGCTCGACGGCGGTGATCAGCGACGCGCCGCCGTCGCCGACCGTGGCGGCCAGGGCGGCGACGGTGCGGTGGTCGAAGACGTCGCGGATGCTCACGTCGTAGCCGGCCGCGCGCAGCGCGCCGACCAGGCGGACGGCGCGGATGGAGTCGCCGCCGAGGTCGAAGAAGCTGTCCTCGACGCCCACCTCGGACAGGCCGAGCACCTCGGCCCAGACCGCCGCCAGGCGCTCCTCGACAGGGGTGCGCGGGGCGGTGTAGCCGCTGGTGCTGAAGGCGTCCAGGTCCGGCGCGGGCAGCGCGCGGCGGTCGAGCTTGCCGCTGTTGCTGAGCGGGAGGGCGTCCAGGGCGACGAACGCGGCCGGGACCATGTACTCGGGCAGGGTGACGGCCAGCGCCGCGCGCAGCGCCGCCGTGTCGGCGCCCGCCCCGGCGGTCCCGGTGACGACGTAACCGACCAGGGACTTCTCCCCCGCCGCGTTCTCGCGCACGGTGACCACGGCCTGGCGCACCCCGGCGCAGGCGGCCAGTGCGGCCTCGATCTCGCCCAGCTCGACGCGGTAGCCGCGGATCTTGATCTGGCCGTCGATCCGGCCGAGGAAGTCGATGGCGCCGTCGGGCAGGCGGAGGACGAGGTCGCCGGTGCGGTAGAGGCGGGCGCCGGGCGCGCCGAAGGGGTCGGGGACGAACCGCTCGGCGGTCAGCCCGGGGCGGTCGAGGTAGCCGCGGGCCAGGCCCGGGCCGCCGATGTGCATCTCACCGGGCACGCCGACCGGCACCGGGTGGCCGGCGGTGTCCAGGAGGTGGATGCTCAGGTCCCCCAGCGCATGGCCGATGTTGCTGCGGTGGGAGGTGGCCACCTCGTCGGCGGTGATCACGTGGTGGGTCGCGTACACGGTGATCTCGGTGGGGCCGTACATGTTGACCAGGGCCGGGCGCTCGGTGCCCTTGCGGGCCGCCCAGGAGCGGAGTTCGGCCATGTCGAGGCGCTCACCGGCGAAGATGACGGTGCGCAGGGCGAGTCGGTCCACCCGCGGGTCGTCCTGCTCGGCCAGGCCGGACAGCGCGCGGAAGGCGGACGGCGTCTGGCACAGCACGCTGACCCGCTCGCGGACCAGCAGGTCGATCAGGTCGTGCGGGGAGCGGCTCACGGTGGGCGGGACGACGACGAGGCGGGCGCCGTGCAGCAGGGCGCCCCACATCTCCCAGACGGAGACGTCGAAGGCGTAGGAGTGGAACAGCGCCCACACGTCGTCCGCCGAGAAGGCCAGCTGCTCGCGGGTCGTGGTGAACAGGCGCGCGACGTTCGCGTGGGTGAGGCTGACCCCCTTGGGCAGGCCGGTGGAGCCCGAGGTGTAGATGACGTAGATCAGGTTGTCCGGGCGCACGTCCGTGATCGGCGCGGTGGCCGGACGGGCCGCGATCTCGGCGGCGTGGGCGTCGACGAACACACGGGTGCCCGTGAACTCCAGCTCGTCCAGGGCGGAGTGGGTGACGAGCAGGTCGGCCTTGGCGTCGGCCAGCATGTAGGCGAGGCGGTCGGCCGGGTTGGAGGGGTCCAGCGGCAGGTAGGCGGCGCCGGACTTCAGGACGCCGAGCAGGGTCGGGACGAGGTCCGGGCCGCGCTCCAGGCTGACGCCGACCACGGTGTCGGGACGGGCACCGAGGGCGGTGAGGTGCTGGGCGATGCGGTTGGCCCGCTCGTCCAGCTCGGCGTAGGTGAGGTGGGACGAGCCGCTGGTCAGGGCGACGGCGTCCGGGGTGCGGGCGGCCCGGGCGGCGAACAGCTCGTGGAGGCAGGCGTCCACGGGCAGTTCGGTGCGCCGCTGCCAGTCGGCGAGCAGCCGGCGGTCGGTCTCGGGCAGCGGGACGGCGAGGGCGTCACCGTCCGGATCGGCGGCCATCGACTCCAGGACCAGCCGGTAGAGGGCGGCCAGCCGCTCCAGGTTCGCGCCGCCGAGGGCGCCGGCTCCGGCGGCGAGGCCGAGTCGTCCGTTGCCGGCGATGGCCATCAGGGCGAACTCGTTGCCGCCCCCGTCCAGGCCGCCGTCGATGCCGATGCCGCCGGCGGCCTTCCCGCTGTCGACCTGGTGGAAGTCCTGGTAGTCGAAGAGGGTCGACAGCAGGCCGACGCCGCCCGCGGCGCGCTGGACGGCGGGCAGCGGGTAGCGGCGGTGGGACCAGATGGCGGTCTCGGTGGCGTAGGTCCGCTCGACCAGCTCGCGCCAGGTGCGGGCACCGCGGGTGGTCGGGAAGGGCAGGGTGTTGAGGTGCATGCCGAGCACCCGGTCGGCGCCGGGCGCCTCCAGTCGGCCGTGGTAGACCACGCCGGTGTGGAAGGCCTCGTCCGGGGTGAGGGCGGCCAGCACCTTGAGGTGCGCGGCCAGCAGCACGCTCTTGAGCGAGGTCTTCGCCCGGCCGGCGAGGACGCGCAGCCCGTCCTCCAGGTCGGTGTAGTCGACGGTCCGGTCGACCGGGGCCCGCCCCGCCTGGTCCGCCCAGCTGCCGGGCAGCACCAGCGGGCTGTGCTCGTCGACGACCTGCTGCCAGAAGGCCTGGTCGGCCGGGTCGGCGAGGGAGGCCTGTTCGGCGGCGATGTAGTCGGCGTAGCGGACGGCGGGCGCCTCGTGGACCGCCGGTTCACGGCCCTCGCAGAGCGCCTGGTAGACGCCCAGGAGCTCCATCAGCAGCGAGTTGAGCGTCCAGCCGTCGGTCACGGTGTGGCTGTGGCTGAAGGTCAGGTGCCAGGCCCGGTCGGACTCGATGTGCGCGGCGATCCGCAGCAGCGGGGCGGCGGTCAGGTCGAAGCCGGCCGCGCGCTCCTGCCGCACGTACTCGCGTGCCCGGTCCTGCGCCTGGTCGGCGGTGAGGCCGCGCAGGTCGACGGTGGTGAGCGGGATCCGCGCCGAGGCGTGCACGAGCTGCAGCGGCTGCGCGTACCCGGACAGCGCGATCGAGGTGCGCAGGATCTCGTGACGCTCCGTCAGGATGTCGACGGCGCGGCGCAGCTCCTCCGCCGCGTAGCCGATGCTCTCGGCGATCCGGAAGGAGTTGAGGTTGTGGTAGAGCGTCGAGTCCTGGGCCGCCGCCAGTTCGACGAGCATGCCGGTCTGCGCCTGGGAGAGCGGGTAGGCGTCGACGACGTCGGCCGGGAGGGCCGCGCGGTCGTCGTCGCCGATGAGGGCGAAGGGCTGGACGGCGGTGATCAGGGAGTGGCCGGTGCCGTCACCGATCCGGGTCGCCAGGGCGGCGATGGTGCGCTGCTGGAAGACGTCGGGGATGGTGACGTCGTAGCCGGCGGCGCGCAGGGCGCCGACGAGTCGGACGGCGCGGATGGAGTCGCCGCCGAGGTCGAAGAAGCTGTCCTCCACACCGACCTGCGGCAGGCCGAGGACCTCGGCCCAGACGGCGGCGAGGCGTTCCTCGACGGGGGTGCGGGGGGCGGTGTAGCCGCCGGTGGCGAACGCGTCCAGGTCCGGGGCGGGGAGGGCGCGGTGGTCGACCTTGCCGCTGTTGCTCAGCGGGACGGCGTCGATCGTCACGAACGCGCCCGGGACCATGTACTCGGGCAGGGTTTCGGCGAGGCGGGCCCGCAGCTCCCCCGCGTCCACCCGGCCGCCGGCGGGCACGACATACGCGACGAGGGCCTCGTCGTGGACGGTGACGACGGCCTGGCGGACCTGCTCCAACCCGCTCAGGATCGTCTCGATCTCACCCAGCTCGATGCGGTAACCGCGGATCTTGACCTGGCTATCGATCCGGCCCAGGCACTCCAGGCTGCCGTCCGCCAGGAACCGGGCCAGGTCACCCGTCGCGTACAGCCGCGAACCCGCCGCGCCGTACGGGTTCGGCAGGAACTTCTCCGCCGTGAGGTCCGCCCGCCCGTGGTAGCCCCGGGCCACCCCGTGACCGTCGATGAACAGCTGGCCGGTCACTCCGGGGGGCAGCTGCCGCAGTCGCTCGTCCAGCACGTACAGGCCGGTGTTGGCCAGCGGGTGGCCGACGGCGATGGTCTCCGGCTCCTCGGGGACGTCCCAGAAGCTCGACCAGATGGTGGTCTCGGTCGGACCGTAGACGTTGACCACCCGCTGCGTGGTCTCGATCAGCCGGGTCGCGAGGTGCGCCGGGAGGGGCTCGCCGCCGGTCAGGGCGGTGACCGTCCAGTCGTCGAAGCCGGCCTCCAGCAGCAGTCGCCACGCCGACGGCGTGGCCTGCACATGGGTCACCCGGTGGGCCCCGATCAGGGCGATCAGTGCCGCCGGGTCCTTCGCCTCGTGGTCCCGTGCCAGCACCACCCGGCCACCCGTGACCAGCGGCAGGTGCAGCTCCAGACCCGAGATGTCGAAGGACACCGAGGTCGAGGCCAGCCACACCGTACGGCCCTGGGCCCCCAGGTCGTCCCGGATCGAGGCGAGCAGGTTGTGCAGCGCACCGTGCCCGATCATCACGCCCTTCGGACGCCCCGTCGAACCACTCGTGTACAGCACGTACGCCAACTGCTCCGGATCCACAGCGCACGGAACGGGCAGCGGAGCAACCTCGTCGAGCACCACCGTGTCCAGGTCGATCCTGGTCCCGGCGAAGTCCACCGCCTGACCGCTCACGGTGACCAGCACCGCCGCGCCCGAGTCCGCCAGCATGTAGTCGATCCGCTCACCCGGCAGCGCCGGATCGATCGGCAGATACGCGCCACCCGCCAGCCACACGCCGTGCAGCAACGGCACCAGATCCGCCTCACGCGGCAGGCACACACCCACCACGCTCTCCGGACCGACACCCGCCGCCCGCAACAGCGCACCGAACCGCGCCGCCCGCTCCGCCACCTGCCCGTACGTCAGCTCCACATCACCGACCACCACCGCGACCGCGGTCGGAGTGGCCGCCGCCTGGGCTGCGAACAGCTCGCCGGTCAGCACGGGGCTGCTCGCATCGATCCGCGATCCTGACACTTCGACTTGCTCCACTTCGGGCGGGTAGCTGGCGGTGACATCACCGTCCGGGGCGGCCGGCGTCGCCCTCAGCGGGCGTGCGGCCTCCCCGGACGAGTCGGTGGTGGGTCAGTTGGCGGCGGCCTGGGCGGCCATCCGGGTGCGCAGGCTCAGCGGGCGCATGTCGGTCCACACCTCGCCGATGCGGGTGAGGCACTCCTGCTTGGTGCCACCGGTGCCCTCGGCCCGCCAGCCGTCCGGCAGGGCGCGGTCCGCCCACCAGATCGAGTACTGCTCCTCGTCGTTGAGCACCACGAGGTAGCTCTGCTCGTCGACAATCTGCTCAGCCATGACGCTCCCGAGTTCACGGTGGGATGGGATTCCCGGCCAGTCTGCGCAGCCTCGCTATAACGCCCCTATACGGCGCCGGGCCGGCCGTTCCGGCACCGCCGCCGGAAACCGGAAGTGCCGGGAACTCCGATGGAGTTCCCGGCACTTCGAACCGCTGGCGGGGTGGTCAGGCCGAACCGGCGGCCCCGCGCAGGATGCCCTGGCCGTCCCGGTCGCGCAGCGCGAGCGCGGCCGGCAGCACCGCCGAGACGAGCGCGATGGCCGCGCAGCAGGCGGCGAGCACGCCCATCGTGCCCCAGGGCACCATCGCGGGCGTCGGGCCGACCAGGTTGGTCAGGGCCGCCCAGGAGCCGCCGATGCTGATCGCGGTACCGAGCAGGCCGAGGAACGTCCCGGCCGCCACGCACAGCATCGTCTCGACGGCGACGGTGCGCAGCACCTGGGCCTTGGTGGCGCCGGCCAGGCGCAGCAGCGACAGCTCCTTCCTGCGGTCGGCGACGGTCATCACCAGCGAGTTGGCCAGCGCGATGGCCGCGTAGCAGATCGCCAGGCCGAGGATCATCAGCAGGGCGTTCCAGGAGGCCTCCTCGTTGCTGTCGGTGGCCGCCGACCAGGTCTCCTCCGAGGTCGCGAGCTTGGCGCCCAGCCCCTGCACTGCCGTCCGCAGGGCGTCGGCGGCCTGCTGCCGGTCGGTGCCGGGCAGCACCCGCAGGTGGATCTGGCTCGCCAGGGCCTGGCCGCCGACCCCGCCGGTGACGGCGTTGTGCCCGGTCACCCAGGCCTGGACCGTCTCGGCGCCGGTGCCGAGGACGGCGGCGACCCGCAGGGTCCGGGGGGTGCCGTCGGCCAACCAGACCGGGACTTGCTGCCCGGTCCGCGGCGAGCCGGGCCAGGTGCGGCTGAGCACGATCGAGTCGGGGCCGAGGTCAGCCAGCGAGCCCTCGACGACCGGGAGCCGGTCGACCTCGGCCAGCGCGGCGGCGTCCGCCGTCGCGGCGGGGAAGGCGACCAGGGCCTGGCCGTCCTGGTCGGCCATCACCAGGGTCGGGGTGATGACCAGGCTCCGCACGCCGGGGACGGCGCGCACCCGGTCCACCACGGTCCGGCTCAGCCCGGGCGTGCCGGCCGGTGCGACGACGAAGTCGGTGGCGGCCAGCTGGCCGCGGACCTCGGTGACCTTCGAGCGGTTGATGGTGTCGACGCTGCCGAGCAGGCAGCCGGCGAAGGCGACGACCAGCACCACCGGGGTGGTGGTGGCGGCGGTGCGCCGGAAGGCCGTCAGCGCGCTCTGCCGGGCGGTGGCCCAGACGATGCCGCCGCCGTCCTCGGCGGGGCGGCCGCCCAGCCGGGCCGAGAGCGTGGGCAGCACCGTCAGCAGCCGGATCACCGGGGTGGCCAGCACGCCCGCGAGCAGGACGCAGCCGCCGACGACGGCCAGCAGCAGTCCGAGCGAGTCGGCGGCGCTGGCCGCGGCGTCGGGCCAGGTCCGGGCCACCACCACGAGCGCCGCGATGCCGCCGCCGAGCACGAGCAGGCCGCTGATCCAGCGGACCGCCAGGGCGACCCGCGAGCGCCGCTCCACGTCGGCCTCCATCAGCGCCTCGCCGGGGCTGACCAGTCCGGCCTTGAACGAGGAGAGCACCACGCCGGCCATCGCGGTCAGCAGTCCGATCAGGGCCGCGACGAGCAGCCCCCACCAGCTGATCGGGACGGTGAAGTCGGCCGGCACCATGTCGTGGTCGATCAGCCAGCGGCCGGCCAGCGGCGCCCCGACCGCACCGAGCACGCAGCCCGTGACGGAGGCCAGCAGGCCGACCAGCAGGGCCTCCCGGTTGACCAGGGTGCGCAGCTGCTTGCGGGTGGCGCCGATCAGGCGGAGCAGGGCGAGCTCACGGCGGCGCTGGGCGATCGACAGCGCGAAGGTGCCCGCGACCACGAACACCGCGGTGCCGCCGGAGACCGCGGCGGAGAGCCCGAGCGGGGTCTGCACGTTGTCGAGCTGACCGGCGACGTCGATGTGGTGCGGGTCCAGCTGGCTGCGCTCGGCACCGGTCAGCACCCGGGCGGTGGTCGCGCCGCCGGCGCCGGCCACCGCCTGGCGGACCGCGTCGACGGGGCCGAAGGCGGCCAGCACGCCGACGGCGGGGCAGAAGCGGGCGGCCTGCGCGTCGGTGAAGAAGACGGCGTGCTCGAACGGCTCCGCCTCGGTGACGCCGGAGACGGTCGCGCTGTGCAGGCCGTCAGCGGTGACGTACTGGACGCGTCGGCCGACCTGGTCGGGGCTGCCGCCGCCGATGACGATCTGCTCGTCGGTGCTCGGCGCCGAGCCGGCGGTCAGCCGGTAGCCGCCGAGCTCCGCACTGGACCAGGCGCGTCCGACCTGGTCGTGCGGGCCGTCCGCGAGCTGGGCGTAGAAGGTGCGGTCCTCGACCGTCCGGCCGGTGGCGGCCACCGCGGCGATCAGCTCGGCCGGCAGGCCCTGCTGCTTGGCCACCGGGGTCGGGGAGACGTCGCCGTCGTCCCGCCTGAAGTCCAGGGTGTGGAAGGCGGACACCAGGACGGGGGCCTGCGAGAAGCGCTGGCGTTCCTGGTCGGGGATGTCCGAGGTGGCGGCCATGACCAGGATCGAGGTCGCCATCAGGGCGACACCGCAGGCCAGGGCGACGAAGCTGCCGACGAACGAGGCCCAGCGCAGCTTGATGGTGGCGAGGGCGAGGCTCAGCATGCCACGGCCTCCAGCGCGGTCATCCGGGCGGCGACCTGCTCGGCGGTGGGCCGCTCCAGCGAGCCGGCCAGCCGGCCGTCGCGGAGGAAGACCACGCGGTCGGCGTAGGAGGCGGCGACCGGGTCGTGGGTGACCATGACCACGGCGCGGCTGGGCTCGTCGGCCATGGAGCGCAGCAGGGCCAGGACCTCGCGGCCGCTCTTGGTGTCCAGGGCGCCGGTCGGCTCGTCGGCCAGCAGCACCGCGGGGCGGGTGATCAGCGCGCGGGCGATGGCCACCCGCTGCTGCTGGCCGCCGGAGAGCTCGCCCGGCCGGTGTCCGGCCCGCTCGGCGAGGCCGACGACGGCCAGCGCGGCGGTCACCTCGGAGGGCGCGGGGTGCCGGCCGGCCAGCTTGGCCGGGAGCGCCACGTTCTGCGCCGCGGTCAGGGCGGGCAGCAGGTTGAAGGACTGGAAGACGAAGCCGATCTTCTCCCGGCGCAGCACGGTCAGGTCGTTGTCGCGCAGGCCGCCCAGGGCGGTGCCGTCGACCCGTACCTCCCCCTGGTCGATCGGCTCCAGGCCCGCGGCGGACCGCAGCAGGGTCGACTTGCCGGAGCCGGAGGGGCCCATGACGGCGGTGAAGGTCCCGAAGGGGAATCCGACACTCACGTCGTCCAGGCCGACGACCGGCTCGGGTCCGCGTCGGTAGGTCCGGCAGACCGATCGGAGTTCAACGGCAAAGTCCGTGGCGTTCATAGTCTCAGCCCATCAGTCGGGGTGGGTGCGGCTCAATGGCCTGGGATTCAGTCCCGGGGTATGGCTGGCTACACCCCCGGTGGCACGGGGCGGCCGGCCCGGCCCGCGAGGACGGGGATGCGGCGGGTTGGGTTCCCCCGGGGCGCGGCACCGGCGTTCCCGCCCCGGGCCGGACGCCGACGCTCCCGACCGGGCCGAGCGCCGCCGGCCCCGGGTGCGGGTCCGGCGGCGGCCGGTGTCAGGAGAGCAGGGCGGGATCGACCCAGCCGTGCTGGAGCGCCATCATCCCGGCCTGGAACTTCGTCTTGGCGCCCAGCTGGGCGGCCAGCTCGGCGGTGCCGCGCCGTACGGTGCGGACCGAGACGCCGAGCCTGCGGGCGATCATCTCGTCGGTGGCGCCCTTGGCCAGCAGGACCAGGATGGCCTGCGATCGCGGGGACAGTTCGGGCTGTTCCCGGCCGACCGGCGCCTCCGGCTCGGAGGCGACCGGCAGGGAGCTCTGCCAGACCCGCTCGAACAGTTCGCACAGCGCGCCGACCACTCCGTGGCCGCGCAGCACGAGGGCGCCCCTGCGGGTCTCCTCGGGGTCCACCGGAACAATAGCGGTGGACCGGTCATAGATCACCATGCGCGGCGGAAGCGTCGGCGCGACGCGCACCTGGGCGCCCTGCTCCGTCAGCCAATGAGCATACGCAATGGTGTTGTTGTCGTTCTTGATGCTCTCCAGGTAGATCGAGCGCAGCCGCACCCCGCCGCGCAGCACCCGCAGGTCCAGCGGGCGGCTGGCCTCGATGTTCGCCTCGGACATCACCCCCGAGGTGACGAAGCCCAGCACCTCCTCGGTGCAGCCGGTCGCCAGCGACTCGATCCGCAGCCGGATCGAGTCGATCCCCTCCAGCACCTCGACGTCCGCGCTCTTGCGGGAGGACCGGGTCAGGTTGGCGTACTCGGCGACCACCTCGACGAGGTCACGACGGCCCTGCTCGATCTCCAGCAGGCGCCGCTGGAGCTCGGCCTCCCGGCGGTCGAGCAGATAGCGCAGCCCGACCTCCGGTTCCACCGGCTTCAGCACGCCCGGGTCCTGCCAGGACGGCCTCAGCAGCGCGAGGCGGGCGAGCTCGTCCAGGGACGAGCGCACCCGGGCCTCGGTCCAGCCGAGCCGGCCGGCGATGTCGGCGGGTCCGCTCTGCGGATCCTTGAGCATTTCTTTGTAGACCGAACCGGCCTCGGCACCGAGGCCCAGCTTCTCCAGCATTGCCGTGAATCCAATTGTCCAGGGAGGGTGATCTGATGGCCCGTCAAGAATCAGTCGACATTGGACAGTCGGAATGCGAAGAGGCTGGACACAGACGTGGTCTGATCACGCGAAGCAGGTCTGACATGGTGAAACGTCCCCCGAGGAATCTCTGAACTTCTTCACACGGGGGCCTTGAATATGGCTGCCCCCCGGCTGGGCCGAGCCACGGAAATGTCACTCCCTGCACGCCCCCGGTCGAGTTTCTGTCATCGAATGACATGAAGTCAAGTAATGGACACCCAGGGTGGCGGAAGGGCATTTTTCGGCCACCGCAACCCACTCGATATAAGCAATCGTGATTTCCACCACGCCCCGGACCGCCCCGATCCGGGGCCCGCGCACCCCTCGTGACCTGCGCCGGAAGGCACGCCGACGGCCGGATCCGGCGGTATAGAGCGTCTATAGCGGGCCACCGCAGACTTCCCGGGCAGTCGGACGAGTGTGCGGGCAGCCGGCCCGCCCAACAGCTCGGCCGTCCCGTGCATCCAGCCGCCCATGGCGGCACCGGCCTCAACCGACCTGGGAGCGTCATGGCTGAGCAGATTGTCGACGAGCAGAGCTACCTCGTGGTGCTCAACGACGAGGAGCAGTACTCGATCTGGTGGGCGGACCGCGCCCTGCCGGACGGCTGGCGGGCCGAGGGCACCGGCGGCACCAAGCAGGAGTGCCTCACCCGCATCGGCGAGGTGTGGACCGACATGCGCCCGCTGAGCCTGCGCACCCGGATGGCCGCCCAGGCCGCCGCCAACTGAACGACCCCGCTCTCCCGCGGCGGCCCCCACCGGCCGCCGCGGGAGAGCGCGCGTCGTCGTACCGCCCACCCCACCGTGACACCGAGCGAGGAGCTCTCGTGACCCCGCGGCCTTCCCTGCACGACCTGATTGCGAGCTCGACCCGCCGGGCTCCCGACGCCATCGCCGTGTCCGACCACCAGGACCGCGCCGACTACCGCCGGCTCGACGAGCACGCCGGCCGGCTGGCGCACTTCCTCGCCGAGGCGGGCATCGCGCCCGGCGGCGTCGTCGGCGTGCGCCTCTCCCCCGGGGCGGCGTTCGCGCGGACCGCCCTCGGCGTCTGGCGCGCCGGCGCGGCCGTCCTGCCCCTGCCCGCCGACCTCCCGCTCGGCGCCCTGCCCGCCCGGGTGGAGCTCGTCCTCACCCTGGACGAGGACGCGCCCGAGCGGCACGGCGCCGCCCGGGTCGTCGGCCCCCGCGCGCTGGCGCGGGACCTCGCCGACCGGCCCGCCGACCACCCCGGCCGACCCGCCGGGCCGACCGACGCCGCCTGGCTGCGCCACGACCCGGCCACCGGCCGCACCCTGGTCCTCGACCAGGCCGCCGTACTGCACCAGATCGACTGGCTGATCGAGGAGTTCGGCCTGGAGCCGGGCGACCGGGTGCTCTGCGCCGGCGGCACCGACGGCTGGTTCGCCCCGCTGTTCGCCGCCCTGGCCGCCGGGGCCACCGCCGTCCCGGTGAGCGACCCCGCCGGCCTCGCCGCCGTCGCCGCCGAGCAGCGGGCCACCGTACTGGCCGGCGCGCCCGCGCTGCTCGCCGCCGCCGACCTGCGGCCCGGCACCGCCCCCCGCCTGGTGCTCGCCGCCGGCGCCGGGCTGACCGCCGGCACCGCGCGCGCCCTGACCGCCGCCGGCGCCGAGGAAGTGTGCAGCGTCCACCTGCTCGACGGCGCCCTCGCGGTGACCGCCCACACCGTCGACCCGGACCGCACCGGCCCGAACACCCTGCTCGGCCGCCCGATCGACCGGATCCCGCTGCTCGTCCTCGACGAGTACGGCGACCTCGTCCCGCCGGGCGTCCCCGGCCGGCTGAACGCGGCCGGCCTCGGCGCCGGCACCGGCTACCTCGGCGACCCGCGCACCACCGCCGAGCGGCTGCGCCCCGCCGTCTACGGCACCGCCGGCAGCCGCATGCACGCCACCGGCGACCTGGTCCGCTGGCAGGGCGACGGCGTCCTGGAGCTGCTCGACGAGGCCGACCGCCCGCAGGCCGCGCCCGCCGACACCGCGCCCGGCCGCCCCGCCCACGTCGCCCCCGTGACCGCCGTCGAGCGGACCGTGGCCCGGATCTGGTCCGAGCTGCTGGAGGTGGCGCAGGTCGGCCTGGACGACAACTTCTTCCAGCTCGGCGGCTACTCGCTGATCATGACCGAGCTGGCCAAGCGCCTCCACGAGGCCACCGGCACCCCGATCGTGCTCGCCGACCTGTTCGGCGCGGTCACCGTCCGCGAGCAGGTCGCCCTGCTCGCGGACGCCCGGCCGACCGCCGCCGGCATCACTCCGGTGCCCCGCGACCGGCCGCTGCCGCTCTCGTACGGCCAGCGCCGGATCTGGCTGCTCGACACCATGGAGCCCAGCCCGGAGTGGACCGCCCCGCTGTTCCTGCGGCTGCCCGGGGACGTCGAGGCCGACACCGTCCGCCTGGTGCTCGACACCCTCGCCGACCGCCACGAGGCGCTGCGCACCCGCTACACCGTCGTCGACGGCGAACCGCTCCAGGAGATCGGCGAAACCCTGCCGATCGAGCTGCGGTGCGCCGAAGGCAGCCGCGAGCGGATCGTCGAGCTCTTCCGCGAGCAGTTCGAGACCGGCTTCGACCTCGCCTCCGGCCGGCTCTGGCGCGCCACCCTGGCCCGCACCCCCGCCGACGGCGACGAGCAGCTGCTGCTCGTCACCATCCACCACATCGCCTGCGACGGCTGGTCGGCCGCCGTCCTGGAGGAGGAGTTCCACCAGCTGTGCGCCGCCCTGCGGGCCGGCGTCACCCCGCGGCTGCCCGCCGTCCCGGTGCAGTACGCCGACTACGCCGGCTGGCAGCAGGAGTGGCACTCCAAGGAGCGGCTGGCCGACGAGCTCGACTACTGGCGCACCGCGCTCGACGGGCTCGTCCCGCTGGAGCTGCCCGCCGACCACCCGCGCCCCGCCAAGCGCGACCCGCACGGCGACGTCGTCACCTTCGACATCCCGCAGCACCTGATGGCCGCGGTCACCGACCTCGGCCAGAGCCGCGAGGCCACCCCGTTCATGACGCTGCTGACCGCCTTCGGCACCGTGCTCGCCCGGCTCAGCGGCCAGTGGGACGTGGTGATCGGCACCCCGGTCGCCGGCCGCACCCGGCCCGAGGTCGACCGCACCGTCGGCTTCTTCCTCAACTCGCTGGTGCTGCGCTGCCGGCTGGCGGAGGGCCTGACCTTCACCGAGGCCCTGGAGAAGGTCCGGGTGGTCTGCCGCGAGGCCTTCGCCCACCAGAACCTCTCCTTCGAGCACATCGTGGACGAGCTGCGCCCCGAGCGCGACCAGTCCCGCACCCCGCTCTACCAGGTCGCCTTCAACCTGCACGACGGCCAGCTGATCGGCGGCATGCCCGACCGCGCCGACATCGACTACCTCCACCCGGCCCGCCAGGTCGCCAAGACCGACCTCACCCTCTACGTCCGCAGCGAGGCCGACGGCACCTGGAGCGGCGCCTTCGAGTACACCGACGCGCTGTTCGAGCGGACCACCGTCGAGCGGCTGGCCGACCACTTCCTGCGCCTGCTGGAGTCCGTCACCGCCGAGCCCGCCGTCACCCTCGCCGCCGCCGGGATCATGGCCGAGCGGGACCGCGAGCAGCTCACCGGCTGGGGCACCGGCGAGCACGCCGACTGGCCGGCCGGCACCACCCTCGACCTGTTCGAGGAGCAGGCCCGGGCCACCCCCGACGCCGTCGCCGTGATCGCCGGCGAGACCCGGCTGACCTACGCCGAGGTGGACGAGCGGGCCAACCGCATCGCCCACCACCTGATCGCCCTGGGCGCCGGCCCCGACACCGTCGTCGGCCTCTGCCTGGCCCGCGGGCCGGAGCTCGTCCCCGCCCTGCTCGGCATCTGGAAGGCCGACGCCGCCTACCTGCCGCTGGACCCGTCGCTGCCCGCCGAGCGGCTGCGCCACGTCCTCTCCGACTGCCGCTCGCCGCTGCTCGTCACCACCTCCGACCAGGCCTCCGCCACGGCGGGCCACCAGGGCGCCCTCGTCCTGCTGGACGCCGACCGCGCCGCCGTCGAGGCCCGCCCGGCCGAGCGGCCCGCCCGCTCCGGGGACCCGGAGCTGCTCGCCTACGCGATCTACACCTCCGGCTCCACCGGCCGCCCCAAGGGCGTCATGGTGCACCACCGCGGCCTGGCCAACCACCTGCGCTGGGCGGCCCGCGACCTGACCGGCGCCGAGGGCGGCGCCCCGCTGTTCAGCTCCATCGCCTTCGACCTGCCGGCCACCAACCTGTACGTGCCGCTGATCACCGGCCGCGCGGTGCACGTCCTGCCCGCCGACCTGGACCTCGCCACCCTCGGCGAGACGCTGCTGGCCGGTGCGCCCTACGCCTTCGTGAAGCTCACCCCCGGGCACCTCGAACTGCTCACCGACCAGCTGACCGACGACCGGATGTCGGCACTGGCCCGGCTGGTCCTGGTGGCCGGCGAGGAACTGCCCGCCCGCCTCGCCAACCGCTGGCTCACGGCCCTCGGCCCCGGCCGGCTGATCAACGAGTACGGACCGACCGAGGCCTCGATCGGCTCCACCGTGCACCCCGTCGACCGGCCGCAGGCCGCCGCCGTACCGCTGGGCGGCCCGCTGCCCAACACCACCACCCTGGTGCTGGACCGGTCCGGCCGGCCCGTCCCGGTCGGCGTCGCCGGCGAACTCCACGTCGGCGGCGAGGGCCTGGCCCGCGGCTACCACGGCCGGCCCGAGCTGACCGCCGAGAAGTTCGTCCCGAACCCCTACGGCCCGGCCGGCTCCCGCCTCTACCGCACCGGCGACCTGACCCGGGTGCTCTCCGACGGCAGCATCTCCTTCCTCGGCCGCATCGACACCCAGGTCAAGCTGCGCGGCTACCGCATAGAACTCGGAGAGATCGAGGCCGTACTGTCGGAGCTGGCACCGGTCCGCGACGCCGTGGTGATCGTCCGGGAGAGCACCACCGGTGAGAAGTCGCTGGTCGGCTACCTGGTCACGGACGGCACCGGGCCCGTCGACCTCGAACCGGTCAGGGCCGCGCTCGCCGAGCGCCTCCCCGACTACATGGTCCCGTCGGCCCTCACGGTGATCGACCGGATCCCGCTCACCGCCAACGGGAAGGTCGACCGCCGGGCCCTGCCCGACATCGACGCCGGGGACGACGGCTTCCAGCCGCCCACCACCCCCACCGAGGAGCGGATCGCCCAGATCTGGGCCGAACTGCTCGGACTGCCCCGGGTCGGCGTGCAGGACAGCTTCTTCACGCTCGGCGGCCACTCCATCCTGGCCATCCGCATGACCTCCCAGCTCCAGGACGAGTTCGACATCGACCTCTCCATCGGCACCGTCTTCGCCCAGCCCACCGTCGGCCGTCTGGCCGCGGCGATCGAGGACCAGATCAGGGCCGAGATCGAGCAGCTGAGCGACTCCGAGATCGCGGAGTCGGACCTCTTCGCCCCCAGCACCGCCACGGCCGGCGCCGCCGCCACGAACTCCAAGGAGAACTAGGAATGAACACCGGCGACATGAAGTCGACCAAGCAGGACGTGGCAGCGCAGCGCGAGGAGCTGCTGCGGCGCCGGCTGGCCGGCAAGCGGGGCGGTCGCCGGTCCCTGATCACCACGGTTGATCGGGACCAGCCGCTGCCCGTCACGTTCGGTCAGCAGCAGATGTGGTTCCTCAACCGCCTGGAGCCCGACAGCGCCGAGTACCTGGTACCGCTGGCGCTGCGGCTCGACGGGACGCTGGATCGCGCCGCCCTGCGCGCGGCGTGGACGGAGATCGTCGCACGCCACGAGATCCTGCGGACCCGCTACCTGCTGGCCGGCGAGGAGCCGGTCCAGATCGTCGACGCTCCCGCGGCCCCGCCGTTCCCCGTCGTGGACCTGGCGGACGTCCCCGTCCAGGACCGCGAGGCGCGGGCCCGGGAGCTCGCCGAGCAGGAGATCGTCACCCCGTTCGACCTGGAGCGCGACTGGCCGGTCCGTGCCCGGCTGTTCGCCCTCGCCGAGGACCGGCACATCCTGGTCGTCACCTTCCACCACATCGCGTGCGACGCCTGGTCGATGGGCGTCTTCGCGGAGGAACTCGGCGCCCTGTACACCGCGTTCACCGCCGGCGCGCCCTCCCCGCTCGCCCCGCTGCCGGTCCAGTTCGCCGACTTCGCCGCCTGGCAGCGCAAGGAGCTGAGCGGTGACGTGCTCGACCGCCAGCTCGACTACTGGCGCGGCCGGCTGTCCGACGTCCCGGTCATCGACCTGCCCACCGACCGCCCCCGCCCCGCCCGCCGCGAGTCCGCCGGCGACGCCGTCACCTTCACGATCCCGGCCGAACTCGCCGAGCGGGCCCAGCGGGTGGCCGCCGAGAACGACGTCACCCGGTTCGTCGTCCTGCTCACCGCCTTCCAGTCGCTGGTCTCCCGCTACACCCGCACCACCGACATCCCCGTCGGCGTCACCGTCTCCGGCCGCGCCCGCCCCGAGCTCCAGCGGCTGATCGGCTACGGCATCAACGTCGTGGTCAACCGCCTCGACTGGCAGGGCGACCCGACCTTCCGCGAGCTGCTCGCGACCGGCCGCCGCACCATGCTGGACGCCTACGAGCACCAGTCCGTGCCGTTCGCCCGCCTCGTCGACGAGCTGCAGCCGAAGCGCGACCTCTCACGCACGCCGCTGTACCAGGTCGACTTCATCCTCCGCGAGCACCAGGCGCCCGCCTTCGAGCTGCCCGGCCTGACCGTGCGCCCCGAGTCCGCCGACCGGATCGCCAAGGTCGACCTCACCCTGGACATCACCGACGGCGTGAACGGGCCGCTGGAGGCCCGGCTCTGCTTCGCCACCGCCCTCTTCGACCGCGGCACGATCGAGCGGATGGCCGCGCACTACCTGAACCTGCTGGCCGGCCTCACCGCGACGCCGGACGCCCGGCTCTCCGCGATCGACTTCCTGCCGGCCGCGGAGCGTGAGCTGCTGCTCGACACCTGGAACACCTCCGTCGAGCAGCCGGTCGAGGACTGCGTCCACGAGCTGTTCGCCGCCCAGGCCGCCCGCACCCCGGACGCCATCGCGCTGACCAGCGGCGCGTCCCACCTCACTTACGCCGAGCTGGACGAGCGGGCGAACCGCATCGCCCACCACCTGATCGCGCTGGGCGCCGGCCCCGAGCGGATCGTCGGCCTGTCCCTGGAACGCGGCCCCGACCTCATCCCCGCCCTCCTCGGCATCCTGAAGTCCGGCGCCGCCTACCTGCCGCTCGACCCGGCCAACCCCGCCGACCGCCTCGCCTACATGCTGGCCGACGCCAAGGCCGACCTGCTCGTCACCCACTCCGCCCTGGACGAGCTGGAGTTCACGGGCACCCGTGTGTTCGTCGATGTCCACGCGGCGGAGATCAACGCCCGCCCGGCGACCCCGCCGGTGACCGGCGTGCGTCCGGACAACCAGATCTACGTCATCTACACCTCAGGCTCCACCGGCCGGCCCAAGGGCGTCAGCCTCACCCACGCCAACGTCGCCCGCCTGTTCACCGCCACCCGCGACCAGCTCGCCCTCGCGGCGAACGACGTCTGGGCCCTGTTCCACTCCTACGCCTTCGACGTCTCCGTCTACGAGATGTGGGGCGCCCTCCTCCACGGCGGCCGCCTCGTCGTCGTCCCCGCCATGGTCGCCCGCTCCCCCCAGGACATGGCCGACCTGCTCACCACCGAGCAGATCACCATGCTCTGCCAGACCCCCTCCGCATTCCGCTCCCTCGCCACCACCCTCACCACCAGCACCAACACCGGCAGCACCACCGGCACCCTCGCGCTGCGCACCGTCGTGTTCGCCGGCGAACGCCTCGACGTCACCGAACTCACCGACTGGACGAGCACGTTCGGCTGGAACAACCCGGCCCTCGTCAACATGTACGGCCCCACCGAGACCACCGTCTACGCCACGTTCCACCAGGTCACCCCCGCCGAACTCACCGGCCCCCGCCGCAGCGTCATCGGCACCCGCCTCACCGACCTCACCATCCACCTCCTCGACCCCGCCGGACACCCCGTCCCCATCGGCGTCCCCGGCGAACTCCACGTCGGCGGCCCCGCCATCGCCCGCGGCTACCTCAACCGCCCCGAACTCACCGCCGAGCAGTTCGTGCCGGACCCGTACGGCCCCGCCGGCACCCGCCTCTACGCCACCGGCGACCTCGCCCGCTACCTCCCCGACGGCACCATCGACTACCTCGGCCGCATCGACAACCAGATCAAGCTACGCGGCTACCGCATCGAACTCGGCGAGATCGAAACCGCCCTCACCGCACTCGACCACATCCACCAGGCCGTCGCCATCGTCCGCGACGACACCCTCCTCGCCTACCTCGTCACCGACGACACCGGCGTCGACCTCACCACCGTGCGCCGCGAACTCGCCACCACCCTCCCCGAATACATGATCCCCGCGGCGTTCGTCACCCTCGACGCCATCCCCCTCAACAGCAGCGGCAAGACCGACCGCCGCGCCCTCCCGACCCCGAACCTGGACGCCTTCACCACCAGTAACCGCACCGCCCCGCGTACTCCGGTCGAGGAACGCCTCGCCGCCGTCTGGGCCGAGGTCCTCGGCCTCCCCCAGGTCGGTGTCGAAGACAGCTTCTTCGACCTCGGCGGCGACTCCATCCGCGCCGTCCGACTCGCCGGAGCCCTCCGCGCCGCCGGCTACGACATCACGGTCCGCGACGTCTTCGAACAGCGCACCATCGCCGCCATGGCCATCGCGGTCGGCGACGGCACCGGCGAGTCCCTCATCACCACCGTCCAGCCCTTCGCCCTGATCGGCGAGGACGACCGCGCGGCCCTCCCGGCCGACGTCGTCGACGCCTACCCGCTCTCCCAGGTCCAGACCGGCATGCTCGTCGAGATGCTGGCAGCGACCCACGGGCGGAACGTCTACCAGAACATCACCTCCTTCCGCCTTCCGGACCGCCAGGCCTTCTCTCCGGACGCCCTGCGCGGCGCCGTCGAGCTGATCACCGCGCGCCACGAGACGCTCCGCAGCTCGATGCACCTGGACGGGTTCTCGCAGCCGCTCCAGCTGGTGCACGCGACCGCCGGGATCCCGGTCACCGTCCATGACCTGCGCGGCTCGACCGCCGAGCAGCAGGCCGAGCACGGCCGTGCCTTCGCCGCCGCCGAGCACGCCGCCGCGTTCGAGCTCACGGCCGCTCCGCTGATGCGCGTCGCCGCACACCTGGAGTCCGACGAGTCCTGGTACCTGACCCTCACCTACCCGCACGCCATCACCGACGGCTGGTCCGTCAACTCGATGCTGGTGGAGCTCCTGGGCGACTACCAGGCGCTGCGGGACGGCCGCGAGACCGCCGCCCCGGCGCCGCTGCCGGTGCGCTACGCGGACTTCGTCGCCGCCGAGCAGACCGCGCTGGCCGACCCGGCGACCCAGGCCTTCTGGCAGCAGGTCGTCGACACCCACAGCCCGCTGGTCCTGCCCGCCACCTGGAGCGGTGACGCGGGCGGCCGGACCGGTCTGCAGGTGCCGTTCGCGGACCTGGAGGAGGGGCTGCGCAAGCTCGCGGCCGAGGCGAAGACCTCGCTCAAGAGCGTCATGCTGGCCGCCCACCTCAAGGTGATGGGCAGCCTCACCGCCGAGGACGCCTTCCACACCGGCGTCGTCTACCACGGCCGTCTGGAGGCGCCGGGTGCCGACCGGGTGCTGGGTATGCACCTCAACACCCTGCCCTTCCCGGCCAGTCGGGGTGCGAGGACCTGGCGTGAGCTGGTCGAGCGGACCTATGCGACGGAGACGGCCATCTGGTCGCACCGCCGCTACCCGCTGCCCGCCATCCAGCGCGCCGCCGGCAGCAGCGGCGAGCTGGTCTCCGTGATGTTCGACTTCCACGACTTCCACCAGCTGGACGCCGATGAGGTCGACACCTCCGCCGAACTGCGCGAGAGCGCCAACGAGTTCGGGCTGACCGTCATCACCCGTGACGGGCGCTTCCACCTCAGCAGCACGACCGAGGCCTTCGGTGCCGAGGGCCTGGAGCGGTTGGGTGGGATGTACCGGTCGGTGTTGGAGTCGATGGCGGCGGATCCGGAGGGTGACGCGCGTGTGGTGCCGTTGTCCGGGGCCGAGGTGGCGGTGTTGTCGGCGCCGGGGCGTGAGGTGGTGTGGTCGACGGTCAGTGCGCCGGAGGCGTTCGCGGCCCGGGTCGTGGAGTCGCCGGACGCGGTCGCGGTGGTGGTCGGTGATGTGGAGCTGACGTACGGGCAGGTGGCGGAGCGGGCGGCGCGGTTCGGCGCCCTGTTGCGGGCGGCTGGTGTCGGTCCGGAAAGCGTGGTGGGTGTGTGCCTGCCGCGTGAGGCGGATCTGGTGCCGCTGCTGCACGGCGTGTGGCTGGCGGGTGGCGCGTATCTGCCGATCGATCCGGCCCTGCCGGGTGAGCGGATCGACTACATGCTGGCGGACTCGGGCGCGGCGGTGCTGGTCACCGTGAGCGGTCAGGCGGTGGACTTCGCCGGGACGAGGATCGACCTGGACACGGTGGTGCTCGACGAGACGCCGGCCCTTGCCGTGCCGGGCGCGGTGACGGATCCGGAGCAGTTGGCGTACGTGCTGTACACGAGTGGTTCGACGGGGCGTCCGAAGGGCGTGATGATCGGGCACGGTGCGCTGCACAACCTGCTGGCTTCGGTGCGGGACGACCTGGGTGTGCCGGATGGTTCGGTGTGGCTGGCCTCGACGTCGGTGTCGTTCGACATCTCGGGTCTGGAGCTGCACCTGCCGCTGGTCACGGGTGGCCGGGTGGTGCTGGCGCGGGACCACGAGGTGAAGGATCCGGCGGCGCTGATCGCTCTGGTCGGGGCGCATGGGGTGAGTCATGTGCAGGCGACGCCGTCGGCGTGGCGGCTACTGCTGGAGGCGGGTTTCGAGGAGCGGTCGGTCACCGCGCTGACGGGTGGCGAGCCGCTGCCCGGGCACCTGGCGTCCGCCCTGTCGGCGGTCACGCGGCGGGTGGTCAATGTCTACGGTCCGACGGAGACGACGATCTGGTCGAGCTTCTGGGAGGTGCCTACGGGTGCGGGTGCGGTGAGCATCGGCCACCCGTTGGCCAACACCGGCCTGTACGTGCTGGACGAGGGGCTGCGGCTGCTTCCGTCGGGGGTGACGGGTCAGTTGTTCATCGACGGTGACGGGGTGGCCCGGGGCTACCACGGCCGGGCGGACCTCACGGCGGAGAAGTTCCTGCCGAACCCGTATGGCGCGGCGGGTTCGCGGCTGTACGCGACGGGTGACCTGGCGCGGTTCCTGGCGGACGGCAGTCTGGAGTGCCTGGGCCGGATCGACAGCCAGGTCAAGGTCCGCGGTTACCGTATCGAGCTGGGTGAGATCGAGACGGTCCTGAGCGGGTTGGAGCAGGTCCGCCAGGCCGTCGTCACCGTCCACGACGAGGCCCTCGTCGCGTACCTGGTGACCGAGGACGGCAACGCGCCGGACATCGCCGCCGTACGGCGCGAACTGGGCCGGCAGCTGCCCGAGTACATGGTCCCGGGCGCGTTCGTGACGATCGACGCCGTCCCGCTGAGCAACAGCGGCAAGGTCGACCACCGCGCCCTCCCCGCCCCGGACCTGGACGCGTTCGCCACCGGCGGCTACACCGCCCCCCGCACCCCGGTCGAGGAGCGCCTCACCGCGGTGTGGGCCGAGGTCCTGGGCCTGCCCCAGGTCGGCGTCGAGGACAGCTTCTTCGACCTCGGCGGCGACTCCATCCGCGCCGTCCGACTCGTCGGCGCCCTGCGCGCCGCCGGCTACGACGTCACCATCCCCGACGTCTTCCAGCAGCGCACCATCGCCGCCCTCGCGGCCCGGATCGGTGACGGCGCCGGCCACTCCCTGATCACCGCCGTCGAGCCCTTCGCCCTCATCGGCGACGACGACCGCGCGGCCCTCCCGGCCGACATCGTCGACGCCTACCCGCTCTCCCAGGTCCAGACCGGCATGCTCGTCGAGATGCTCGCAGCACAGGGTCGCAACACCTACCACAACCTGAACTCCTTCCTCGTCCCCGACGAAATCCCCTTCGACGCACCGACGTTCCGCCGCGCGCTCGACACCGTGGTGGCCCGGCACGACATCCTGCGCACCTCGATGCACCTGGACGGCTACAGCCAGCCCCTCCAGCTCGTCCACGCCACCGCCGAGGTCCCGGTCGCGATCCACGACCTGCGTGCGCTCGCCGCCGAGGAGATTGCGGCGCGCAAGCAGGAGTTCATGACCTCCGAGCGCGCCCTGGGCTTCGAGCTGGCCGACGCGCCGCTGGTCCGCATCGCCGTGCACCTGGAGTCCGACCAGGCCTGGCGCCTGACGTTCAGTCACATCCATGCCGTCACCGAGGGATGGAGCTACCACACCCTGGTGATGGAGATCCTCGCCTGCTACCGCAGCCTGCGGAACGGCGAGCAGCCGACCGTCTACGAGGTGCCGTCGGTCCGCTACGCGGACTTCATCGCCGCCGAGCAGACCGCACTCTCCGACCCGCAGACCCAGGCCTTCTGGCAGCAGCTCGTCGACACCCACAGCCCGCTGGTCCTGCCGACCTCCTTCGGCACCCCGGACGCCGGTGTCGAGCAGCTGCATGCCCGGGTGCCCTACACGGACATCGAGGACGGCCTGCGTCGTCTCGCCGGCGAGGCGAAGACGTCGCTGAAGAGCGTCCTGCTGGCCGCGCACCTCAAGGTGCTCGGCAGCCTCACCGCCGAGGACGCCTTCCACACCGGCGTCGTCTATCACGGCCGCCTGGAGGCGCCCGGCGCGGACCGGGTGCTCGGCATGCACCTCAACACCCTGCCGTTCCCGACCAGTCGGGGCGCGAAGACCTGGCGTGAGCTGGTCGAGCAGACCTACGCGACGGAGACCGCCATCTGGTCCCACCGCCGCTACCCGATGCCCGCCGTCCAGCGCGCCGCCGGCAGCTCCGGAGATCTGGTCTCGATCCTCTTCGAGTACCTGGACTTCCACGTCGTGGACGAGAACTCCGTCGACCTGGACGGGTCGATGGGCGACGGCTCCAACTCGTTCGCCCTCAACGTGATCGTGCGTGGCGGCCGAATCAACCTCGACAGCATGAGCACCGCGATCGACCGGGCGAACCTGAACTCCCTGGGTGAGCGCTACCGGCTGGTGCTGGAGGCGATGGCCGCCGACCCCAACGGCGACGCGACCCTCTCCCACCTGCCCGAGACCGAGCGCACCCAGCTCACGACCTGGGCCGCAGGCGACTCGGTCGACTGGCCACAGGGCCTGACCGTCGACCTGATCGAGGCGCAGGCCGCCGCGACTCCGGACGCGCTCGCCGTCATCGCCGGCGAGACCCGGCTGACCTACGCCGAGGTGGACGAGCGGGCCAACCGCATCGCCCACCACCTGCTCACCCTCGGCGCCGGACCGGACGTCCTCGTCGGCGTCTGCCTGGAGCGCGGCCCCGACCTCGTCCCCACCCTGCTCGGCGTGTGGAAGGCCGGCGCCGCCTACCTGCCGCTCGACCCGTCCTGGCCCGCCGACCGCCTCGCCTACGTCCTCACCGACACCGCCACCCCGGTGATCGTCACCTCCGCCGCCCTGGCCGACACCGTCGGCGCCCAGTACGACGGCACCCTCGTCGTCGTCGAGCGCGAGCAGGCGACCATCGGCCAGTACCCGGCGACCGCGCCCGAGCGCGCCCTGGACGGCCAGAACCTCGCCTACGCCATCTACACCTCAGGCTCCACCGGCCGCCCCAAGGGCGTCCTCGTCCACCACCACGGCCTCGCCAAC
>NZ_JBVHVO010000047.1:0-465 GCF_055564815.1 Kitasatospora sp. NPDC028961
CCCCCCCCCCCCCCCCCCCCCCCCCCCCCCCCTCCCCCCCCCCCCCACCCCCCCCACCCCCCCCCCCCCCCCCACCCCCCCCCCCCCCCCCCCCCCCCCCCTCCCCCCCCCCCCCCCCCCCCCCCCGGGCCCTCCCCGTCAGCCGGTCGTGGGGATCCGGCCGACCACGGACCAGCCGGTCCAGCCTCCGCCGGCCGGGTCGGCGGCGTGGGCCATCACGCCGTCGGTGCCCTGGCCGAAGAGTTCGGCGGTCCTGGTGCCCGGGTCGTAGACCGCGGACGGGGAGTTGCGGAAGTTCCAGGCGCCGGTGACGGTCCAAGGACCCCAACCGGTGGCAGGGTTCCACGTCGCGCGGTACATCGACCCGTCGGTACCGACCGCGAACACTTCGAGCGTGTGGGTCACCGGATTGTGGAGGACACTCGGCACGCCGGTGAACCTGCCCCCGGGGTTGAGGGTGAAGGG
>NZ_JBVHVO010000047.1:565-26084 GCF_055564815.1 Kitasatospora sp. NPDC028961
GCCGTCCCAGCCCGCGCCGTCGGTGTTGTAGAGGTGGGCCATGACGCCGTCGGTGCGCAGGGCGAACACCTCGGCCGTCCTGGTGTCCGGGTTGTGGACCGTGGTGGGGGAGCCGCCGTACTTCCAGTCACCGGTCGTGATCCAGGGCGTCCAGCCGGCGATGCGGCTCCAGGCGGCCCGGTACATGGACCCGTCGGTGCCGACGGCGAACAGGTCGAGCGTGTGGGTGACGGGGTCGTGGACGACGGCCGGCGTGCCGACGAACGCGCCCGAGGGGTTGAGGGTGAACGGGCCGTCCCAGCCCGCGCCGTCGGTGTTGTAGAGGTGGGCCATGACGCCGTCGGTGCGCAGGGCGAACACCTCGGCCGTCCTGGTGTCCGGGTTGTAGACCGTGGTGGGGGAACCGCCGTACTTCCAGTCACCGGCCGTCGTCCACGGCTGCCAGCCGGTCGCGCGGCTCCAGGCGGTGCGGTACATGGACCCGTCGGTGCCGACGGCGAACAGGTCGAGCGTGTGGGTGACGGGGTTGTGGACGACGGCCGGCGTGCCGACGAACCGTGCGCCGGGCCCGATCAGGTGCCAGCCGTTCCAGCCTTCGCCGTTGGTGTCGTAGGCGTGGATGAGGGCGCCGTCGGTGCGCAGGGTGAAGATCTCGGCCGTCTTCGTGTCGGGGTTGTAGACGGTGTTGCGGCTCCCGGACCGGCCCGCGACCAGGGCGGACCAGGCGGAGACGGTCTGCTGGATCCAGCCGCCGAGGTCGTCGGTGCGGGTCTCGTAGGCGCCGGTGTGGGTGGTCGGGGCGGCGCCGAGGCAGTTGTTCTGCCAGGAGCGGCTGGAGAGGGCGGCGAGTTCGTAGCGGTCGCCGACGCGGCGCAGGGCGGGTCCGCCGGTGTCGCCCTTGCAGACGGCGGCGTCGGCCGGGGCCTTGGGGCTGATGCCGAGGCCGGTCGGGTCGATGGCGGCGACGGTGAACAGGGCGCTGTGGAGCCGGTCCGGCACCCACTCGGTCCTGGTCCGGCCGAAGCCCGCGACCGTCAGCTCCTCTCCGGCGGCGGGCGCCCCGGTGGCCACCGCCACCGGCGCGATGTCGGTGACGGGGGCGGCCAGGCGGGCGAGGACCAGGTCGCGGTCGGTGCGGGGGGCGAGTTCGGCGATGTCGCGGACCTGGCCCGTGCTGGCGGGGTTGGTGCGGCCTATGGTGGCGGTGGTCCTGCGGGCGGGCGGGCCCGCGGGGAGGGTGGCCGGCTGGGCGGGGTCGTCGGCGAAGCAGGACGCGGCGGTGACGATCCAGTACGGGTCGACGAGCGCGCCGGTGCACGCGCGTTCGCCCTCGCCGATCACCAGACGCGCGGTGAAGGCGTAGGAGTTCTCCGCAGCGGGGTCACCGACCACGGCTGCCGCCGGGACGAGGGTGCTCAGCGTGCCGGCGGCCAGGGCCGCGGCCAGAACGCCGGCCCGCCGGGAACGGGATGGGGCCTTGCGGGGCATGGCAGTGCCTTTCGGGTGAGTGAGTGGGTCCGCGGGGCGGTCGGCATCGCGGTGAAGCACCTGCGGGGGGTGCCGGAACGGGGGCCGGGCGTGACCGGCCCGGCTGGAGCGGACCCGTCCGTCTGCGGAGCCCCGCCAGGGCGACGGCCGTGACCGCCCTGGTCGTCCGTACCGGGCGTGATCGCGTGCGAAGTACGCCGTAGTTCTGACCTTTCCCTACCGTTTCTGCCGGGTCGAATGGAGGTGCTCGGTGCCGGTCCCGCACGGCAGCGGCCCTGCGGGCCCGAATCATCCGGGGATGCGGAGTTCGACCAGGACCGGGCGCTTCCCCCCGGGCAGGCTTTCGCCGACCGGTTCGACCGGATCGGGCCCGTGTTCACCCGCGTTTCCTGGTCGGCCGGGGCCGGTTCGGCGCCGACGGAAGGGTCATCGGTCCAGCGGCCCGTAGGCGTCCGGCGGTCTCATGGAGAGCTGGCCGGTCGTACCGGAAGCGACGGAGCGGCATCCGACGATGTCGCGCCGGAGGTGGCCTGCGCGGCCGGCGGGGACGCGGGCCCGATGCGGGCGGGCGGTGCCGGGGAGGCGCCGGCCACGTGCTGATGCGGGATTTCGATCAAGGCAGATCCTTCGATCCTGGCGGGACCAAGATGATTCCGCAATGCCGTCACGGGAGTTGAACGACGACGGAGCCAGCGTAAAGTACCAGTAATCTCCAGCTCCAGGAGGTTTCCGGAATCGTTCGGGAAAGATCTCCCGGTCGACTTTCAGCCATGTTCCACCAACGCGTATACGCAATTCCGCTTCTGATGCCCGATGACCTGCCGTCAAAGCACAGTTGGACCGTTTTGCGGGCGTTGATGGTGGACGATCCCTCCGATCTCCGGGGGGCACCTGGAACCACTCGCAGGAATCGGCATCGCGGAGTCCGGCTGACCGCGGTCAGCCGGGCCCGGATCGTTGGTGGGCCGCGGAGGCGGCGGCCCCGCCTACCACATCACCGGGAGCCGTTCGGGAATCCGCTTCATGAAGCCCGTCCGCCAGACCAGTTGAGCGACGGGAACGGCGAGTTCGAGGTCCGGCAGCCGGTCGAGCAGGGTCTCCAGGGCGATCCGGGCGTGGACGCGTCCGAGCGCGGTGGCGGGGCAGTAGTGGGAACCGCCGCCGAAGGAGAGGTGGTCGGCGGCGTTGGCGCGGTCGAGGTCGAAGCGGTGCGGGTCGGGGAATTCCTCCGGGTCGAAGTTCGCGCCCTCGACCAGCACCAGGACCAACTCGCCCTGTTGGACGTCGACATCGCCGAGCCGCACGTCGGCGAGCGCGAGCCGGGGCAGGGCATCTCCGATGGAGAGGTTCACCCGCAGCAGTTCCTCCACGCCCGCGTCGAGCAGGTCGCGGCGGTCGCGCAACAGATGCCAGGTGTCGCGGTGGGTGAGGAGGTGGACCAGGGCCATGGTGAGGAAGCCGGAGGTGGAGACGGTGCCGGCGCCGAACATGGTGACGCCGACGGTGGCCAGCATCTCGTCGGTCAGGTGCGCGTAGTCCGGGTCCTCGCGCAGGGCGGAGAGTTCGCCCACCAGGCCGGAGGTGGCGGGGTCGTCCAGCAGGACGGTCATGCGGGCGATGTCGCGATCCCAGTTGATCGCGGCGCCGGCGATCGGGCAGGCCGAGTTCATGAAGGCGATGTCCAGGCTGCGCAGGAACGCGCGGCCCTCGCTCTGTGGAATGCCGAGGATGCGGCAGTGCAGCCCCGCGGAGTACGGCTCGCAGAACGCGCCGCGCAGGTCGGCCGTGGGGCCGTCCGCGACGAGCCCGTCGACGAGCCGCTCGGCCTCCTGGCGCAGCCACCGCACCAGCCCCGGCGATTTCGGGTTCAGCGCCTTCAGTACCGCTCGGCGCAGTCCGGCGCCGGTGATGTTGCCCATGTTGTTGACGACCTCGGGCGGGATCGTCAGGGCGTACTGGCGGGGCACGCCCGGTGCCGAGGTGTCCTTCAGCGAGAACCGGTCGTCCGCCAGGACCTGCTTGCACAGCCGGTACGAGGACACCAGCCAGGCCTCGTCCCCGGCGATCGTGCGCACCCGCCGGACCGGGGTGGCCGCGCGCAGCCGCGCCAGGTCGGCGGGGAGCCGGGTGCCGTCCCGGGAGAACGGGAAGTCGAGCAGGTCGGGGCCGGCGACGGCCGGGTGCCCGGTCGTGGTGGTCGTGCTCATGCGCGGGCTCCTCCGGCGGGGGTGACGATGGCGTGGCCCTGGTTGCGGGAGGCGCGCAGGCCGGCGCCCCGGGCGTACAGGAGCTCAGCGAGTGGCAGGAGTTGGTGGTAGCAGTTGAGCGAGGACGGCACGCCGATGATCGCGGGGGTGTCGAGGAACAGCGGCGCCTCGGCGCACACGTACTCCAGGCACACGGCGCGCTGCCGTTCGGTGGGTTCCTGCCCCCGTGCGGTCAGGAACCGGCTCACCAGGTCGTCGCAGGCCCGGCGCAGGTCGGCGTCCGTTTCAAGGCGGTGCGTCAGCTGCCGGTGGATCTCCTGGTAGGCGGTGTTGGGGCGGAAGTCGGACATGGGCCGCCAGTGCAGTCGCGTCTGTCCCGGATCCGCCGTCGTCACGGCGTCGCGGACCTTCGCCCGAACGCTCCGCAGGTTCTTCGCCGCCTTTCTGCGGGCGTCGTCGGGGCCGTACCCGCACGCCTCGTACATCTCGGCCACGTGCAGGTCGGTGTAGACGAAGTCGACCCGGCCGTAATGGTCCAGGCCCCAGGCGGCGAGGTCGTGCAGGCGCTGGGCGGAGAAGTAGCTGTTGCCGGGCGAGACGCCGATGACGGCGTGCGCGCCCTCGTCGTGGATGACCTCGCAGTGGCGCGTGTAGGGCTTGACCCGGAACACGTCGGCGGCCTTCACCGGGGGTGCTGTGATCACACGCGTAGTCCTCCACCGCGCGCTGCTGCCGACCGGGCCCCGTGCCCCTCGGTGTGACGCCGCGGCCCCGTCACTCTATCCGCAGCGCACGGGTACTGACAGTCACCGCCGGGCTTTGTCCGAAACGGGCGGCGTCACCGATCTTGACCTGGCGAGGAGGCGTGAACGAGGAGTACATCGCAGACAGGGCCTTTCGTGCTGTGGTGCCCTCGACGACACCACGTGCCGCTACGGCATATGCAACACCTCGGGGCGCCCGGCCGTGGCCTGTCGCCCCGACCGGGGAGGGGAGAGCGGGCGGCCACCCGGCTCACGGCGCGCGGCAGAGCCTTGCGTCGTCGCTACGGAGTGCCGTCCTCCGCCGGACGGGCTTGCGCGTCGTGTCCGTCATGCTCCTCGGGCCCCGGAAGCGCCGCTGGTCCTTCGAGTTGCCGGATCAGCGCCTTGAGCGCCGTGACCTCGTCGTGCAGCGCCTGCTTGCCCGCCTTGGTGAGATGGATCCAGGTGCGGGCGCGTCTGCCCTCGTAGCCCTTGTCGATCGTGACCAGGCCCGCCTTCTCCAGGACACCGAGGTGCTGGGAGAGATTGCCGGCGGTGAGACCGAGCGTGTCGCGCAGGAAGGTGAACTCCACCCGCCGGGCTTCCTTGGCCACCGCGAGGATGCCCAGGCGCACCCGTTGGTGCACGACGTCGTCGAGGCTGCTGGTGGGATGCTCGCTCATCCGGCTGACCGGCTCTGGAACCGCTGCCGCGGGGCGAGGACGGCACTGCCGAGCAGCAGCACGCCCCCCGAGAACAGGAGGTCCCAGCCGCCCCACGCGGAGGCGGTGGGGCGGTTGTCGAAATCGAGCAGTAGGGCCAGGTAGGCGCAGGTGACGGCGAGGAGCAGCCAGCTGCGTTCGATGCGGGCGAGCAGCAGCAGCGCCAAGCCGATCGAGCCGGCCGGGCTCTCCACCGCGTTGTAGAGCGTGTAGAGGAACGTCGGTTCGCGGAAGTGGGGGTAGGGCGCCGTCCCCAGCGCCGCCCACACCTGGTAACCCGTGGTGAGCACGGCCAGGACGAGGCCGACGGCCAGGTAGGGCCCGACCCGGGTGCCTACACCGAGCCGGGCGGAACGGCGCAGGTAGAACCAGCCGATCAGGGCGAACGCCAGCCCCAACGCCACCGGGTAGTACCAGATCGCCAGCCGGACGTTGTCGCCCTGGCCGAAGCGGACCACCGGCGCAGCGCCGAACCGCACCACGGCGAAGACCAGGAGCGGGAACCAGGCTCCGCGCTGCTCACGACGGACACGGCGGACCAAGTCCCTTTGCATCGCCAGGAGATGACGAGGGTCGCCCGCGGCCGGGCCAGGATGAGTTGTCATGCAGACAGGTTTGCACAACAAACCTGTTCTGCATAGAGATCTCCTTGCGGTGCGCCCTCGGTGACGACGGATCCGGACCGGCGGCGTCGAGAGTGGCTTCGTCCGACGGGCTCGGGCCGGCTTGCCTTCAACCGGACTTGAGGTTCTACGGTCTTCATATGACCCGCCCGGCAGGTGCCGGGCCCGCGGATTCCACCTGAGCACCACGAGGGGACACCCCATGACGACCCAGCAGATGTCCGACGTCGAACTCGCCGGCCAGCCCGCCGCGTACTGGACCGGTGTCGCCTACGAGGCGCTCATCGCGTTCACCCGGGCCCGGCAGGCCGAGAAGGGCTACACGCAGCCGCAGTTCTGGCTGCTGCGCAATCTGTCGGTGAACGACATCTCGCCCGACGGCGCGAGCATGACGCTGTCCGAGCTGCGGGAGGCGATGGCCTCGTACCTCCGGCCCGAGGACGATCTGGCGGCGGAGGCCGCGGTACTCCTGGAGCGCGGCTGGCTGAGCGGGGACACCGGGGACCGGCTCCGGCTCACCGAGGAGGGGGAGCGGGCCCGCGTGGACCTGGCGCGCAACGCCCCCGCGATCCGCGCCGCGCTCCACGAAGGCATCGACGACGCGGACTACGTCACCGCCGTGAAGGTGCTCCAGCGACTGATCCGCAACGCGGGCGGGCAGCTCGCCTAGTGACCCCGGCCCGGGCGTCCTGCCCCGGCCAGGGGCGCACCACGGCGCCGGGCCTCCGCCCCATGGCTCAGCCGCGGCGGAACACGACGTCCGGGCGGCACCGTCCGGTCGGCTTCCGGTGGCTCACGCCACTCGTGGCCGCTGCGAGCGCCGTCGGTTCGCCCGCCGTCGGCTCGCCCGCCGTCGGTTCGACCGCCGTACCGACGGCGGGCGTCGGGAACTCAGCCCGTGGAACGCTCCCAGCCCGGGTCGCGGCCGGAGGCGGCGAGGGCGCGGTCGAGGGACGAGGCGGTGGCGGGCACCGGCACCGCCTCGGCGAAGCCGCCGTACTGGCGGTAGATCTCGGCGTTCTCCTCGACCACCGTGAGAACCAGACGGGCCAGATCGTCGTCGACGTCCGCCTGCCGGCCGGTGGCCCGGGCGACGTCCCAGCCGTGGAGCACCATCTCCTTGACCACCATCCGGGCGACCGATGCCGCCGACACCGACATCCCGCCCAGATCGATCTCCCCCTCCCAGGCGGCCGGGTCCGACCAGGCCGCCACGGCACGGTCGAGCTGGTCCGCGTAGGCGAGCGCCCAACCGGGGTCGGCGGTGAAGTCGCGCGCCACCAGCTCCTCCGGCAGCGGCTCCCGGCGTGCCCGGCGTTCGAGGCCGTGGGAGGTGTACAGCACCCAGTGGTTGACCAGGGTCCTGGTGTCGAACGCGGTGCAGGGCGTCGGCCCGTCCAGGTGCTCCGGTCGGACACCGCGGGCGATGCGCGCGGCCTCCGCTGCGGCGCGGGACATGAGGGGGTGGAGTGCGTGACCGTTCATGTGCCGATCCTCGCCCCGGGGGCCGGGCGCCGTCTTGAACAAACGCGACGGCTAGCCTGGCGGCATGACCTTCCCGGACCTCGGACGCGGAGTGCTCCATCCCGACCGGGCCGCGGCCGCGATCAGCCTGACCCGGTACGAGCCCGCCCCGGAGCTGGCGCGTTTCGTCGAGTTCTACTGGCTGGTGCGCTGGAACCGGGACGGCCTGCCCGCCCACGAGCAGAAGGTGCTCGTCCACCCCAGCGTCCACCTCGTCCTGGAGGCGCCGGCGGCCCACGTCCACGGGGTCGGCAAGTCCCTCTTCGTCCGCAGGCTGGAGGGGACCGGCCACGTGCTCGGAGCCAAGTTCCGCCCCGGCGGCTTCCGCCCGTTCACCGACCGCCCGGTGGCCGACCTGGCCGACCGGATCGTCCCGGCCGCCGAGGTCTTCGGCCCCGGGGCGGACCGGCTCAACGACGAGGTGCTCCGCGGTGCCGGGGACCTCGACGCCCTCGCCGCCCGGGTGGACTCCTTCCTGCTCGCCCGGTCGCCCGCGCCCGACCCGGTGGCCGAGCAGGTCGGCGCGATGGTCGAGCGGATCGCTGGCACCACCGATCTGCGCCGGGTCGACCAACTGGCCGAGGAGTTCGGCATCACCGTGCGCCGCCTGCAGCGGCTGTTCGCCGAGTACGTCGGGGCCACCCCGAAGTGGGTGCTGCGCCGGGCCCGCCTGCACGAGGCCGCCGAGCGAGCCGACCGCGGTACCGACATCGACTGGGCGGCGCTCGCCGCCGACCTCGGCTACGCCGATCAGGCCCACCTCACCCGCGATTTCACGGCCACGGTCGGTACCTCACCGGTCCGCTACGCCTCGGGAAGGCCGTAACTCCGGCCGTTGGCAAGCGGGTTGCCGCCCACACCGAGGGCCTGGGGCGTTCCCTCCGCCGATGGGGTTCGAGCAGCGGGTGACCGGTCGCGGCCTGCCCGGAATCCTCTCGCCGATACCGGGCCGATTCTGTCCGGTATCGGCCATAGCGTGTGGTCGACAGCACGACGTACCCCAGGAGAAACACCCGTGAACCTCGTCTCGATCCGCGTCATCACGGCCGACGTCGCACGACTGGTCGGCTTCTACGAGCACGCCACCGGCGTGACGGCGCAGTGGGCCAACGAAGACTTCGCCGAACTCACCACCGCCACGGCCGCGCTCGCCATCGGCAGCACCCGCACCGTCCCGCTCTTCGCGCCCGGCTCGGCCGAGCCGAGCGCGAACCGCAGCGTCGTCATCGAGTTCCTCGTCGACGACGTCGACCGCGTACACCGTGACCTGACCGGCGTCGTGGAGGACTTCGTCACCGAGCCCACCACCATGCCCTGGGGCAACCGCTCGCTCCTCCTCCGCGACCCCGACGGCAACCTGGTGAACTTCTTCACCCCGGTGACCCCGGCCGCCCGGCAGAAGTTCGCCCGCTGACCTCCCCGGTCCGGAACGGCGAGCCGCGGCACCCGGAGGGCGGTGCCGCGACTCGCCCTCATGATCCGAGGCGCGGGACGTGGGCCGGTCGATGGCCTGATCCGCTCGCGCGGGATCCGGTCATCGGCGGCCCGTCCGCGGCCGTTCCCCAGGGCCGGCGAGCGTGGCGTTGTATCGTCGCCCGATGGCGAGGACATTGCGGTTGGCGGTGGCGCAGAGCACGGTCCCGGAGGACCCGCGGGACGGGGATGCGATCCGGGGCGCCGGGCGGCAGATGCGGGCGCTGATGCGTCAGGCGGCGGGTGCGGGCGCCCGGTTGGTGCAGTTCCCGGAGGGCTCGCTCGTCTACCCGGACAAGCACGTGGTCGCCGGCCGCCCGGAGGGAGGCCTCGGCCCGGCGAACTGGGAGGGGGCCGCCTGGGACGTCCTGCGCGAGGAGGCGGAGGCGGTCGCCGCGCTCGCCTGGGAACTGGCCCTGTGGACGGTGTTCGGCTCGATCCACCCCCTCACCGCGCCCGGCCGCCCGCACAACAGCCTCTACGTGGTCTCGGACCGGGGCCGCCTCAGCGCCCGTTACGACAAGCGCTTCCTCTCGCACACGGAGCTCTCCTACCTCTACACCCCGGGCACCGAGCCGCTCGTCTTCGACGTGGACGGCATCCGCTTCGGAACCGCCCTGTGCATCGAGGCGAACTTCCCCGCCCTGTTCGCCGAGTACGAGGCCCTGGACGTCGACTGCGTCCTGCTCTCCGTCATGGTCGACGACGCCGCCCGCGCCACCCTCGCCCAGGCCTACGCAAACCTCCACTCCTACTGGCTCGGCTACGCCCTGCCCGCCCAGTACAGCGCCACCGTCCCCGCCGGCCTGGTCGCCCCGGGCGGCCGCTGGCTCGCGCGCTGCCCCGGCGACGGCCGGCCCGGCCTCGCCATCGCCGACCTCGACCTCGACAGCACCGAGCCCGACATCCACACCGCCCTGCACCTCGTCCGCCCCTGGCGCCGTCTCGCCCGCACCGGCCTCTACGAGGGCCACACGGCGGCCGACGACCCCCGCAGCGCCGACCGCACCGCGTTCTGACGGCAGACGATCCCGTCCCGCAGGCACGGGCTCTCGGTGTCCCCGGCCCGGCGCCCCCGCGCGTGGGACGACCTGCGGCGGCCGGCCCGTCGAGGGGCCTCCACCCGGTGCGGCGGCGCCCTCAGCGGCGAGGGCCTCCGGACGGCGCCGGCGCCGTGCCCGGACGGGCCCGGCGGGCCTCCGGTGGCAGGCCGAGCCGGTGGGCGCCCGCGATGGCCAGGCCGGCGGCGAAGGCGAGCACATGGCCCACCGCGGACACCTCGCCGTCCCCGAGCCCGGACAGCAGGTCCGGTGCGGCCACCGCCAGCATCACCAGCCACAGCGCCCGCGACCACGCCGGACGGGCCACTACGATCGCCACCGCCAGCGCGGCGACCACCACGTAGGACGGGCCGGTGTCCAGCACGTGCGCCTCGGCGGCGGGCAGTTCGCCGTGCTCGATGCGCCACCACACCAGCGCCTCCGTCAGCCCGGTCGCGGTCAGGTGGGCCAGGGCCAGTCCCACCACCGCGCGGCGGGCGCCGAGCGCCGACACCACGGCGAACACGGACAGCGCGAAGATCGGCCACACCCAGAGGGTGCTCTGCGGTACGAACACGGACACCGTCAGGGCTTCGACCGGGTGCCCCGACGGCCAGAGGCGCAGGTTGTCGAGGTTGGTCGACGCCCACTCCCGTAGTGCCAGCACCTGCTCGGGCGGCAGCAGCCGCAGGACCGGCCACATCGTGGCGAGCACGGCCACGAACCAGAACGCCGGGTTCCGTATCAGCCGCCGCAGTGAAGCGCGCGTCGGGCGCGGGCCGGCCACTACCGGACGCGCCGCGGCCGCGGACCGCCGACGAGCGCGGCGCCCGCGGCGACGGCCAGCGCACCGGCGGCCATCAGCCCGTGGCGGGAGCGCCAGGACAGCACCGACCAGCGCGAGTTGGCGGACAGCAGTGATCCGAGGGAGAGCCACGACCCGGCGGACAGCACGGACAGGGCCGAACCGGCGGAGCCGATCGACAGCACGCTGCCGACCGAGCCCACCGAGAGCACCGAGCCGACCGAACCGATCGACAGCACCGAGGCCACCGAGCCGATCGAGAGGGTGGAGTCCTCGGACCACCGGGACCACGAGGGCGAGGACGACACGGACGAGGCCGCTGCGGCCACCGAGGCCGACAGAGCCGATGACGAGGGATCGTTGCGTTCCGACACCCGCCGATCGTATGCCGCCCCGGCTCCACCCGCCGCGCCCCGACCCCGCTCCGCCCGCCCCGGCGGCCCCGGCCGTGGACGGCCCGCGACGATGGTCGGCCCCCTCGCGCTCGTCGACGCGAGGGGACCGGGCACCAGCGTACGGGTGGTGCGGGCCGGAGCCGGCCCCGGCTCCTCCGCTGCCCCCGGGAGGCCCGCCCCGCCAGACCGGACGGGGCACCGGAGCCACCGGCCGTCCCGTGACCGGACTTCTCCGTCCGCCGAGGGGCCCGGCCGCCGCCGTCGCACCGGGACGCCCTGCGTCACAGCGGGGTGAGGACGTCCTGGTGCAGCCCGTCGAGGACGAAGCCGCTGTCCAGCCGGACCCGGACCGTCACCTGCCGCCCCCGCTCCCGGTACGCGGCCCACGCCGGCTCCAGCGCGGCGATCTCCGTCTCCAGCCGCTCCCGGCTCGCCGCCGGCATGGTGTGCCCGTAGTCCTCGAACAGTGCCTTGAGCCGCTGGTACTCGCGGACCTCCGTGCTCTCCGGGAGCTCCCCGTCCACCCGCTCGACGGTGCCCTCCGCCCCGGCCCCCAGCGAGAGGAACCCGACGACGGCCCCGGGTTCCCCGGCGACCGCCTCACCGATCGCCAGGTCCTCGGCCAACCTCACGCGTCGGCCCTCGTCCAGGGTCATCCGTTCTCCGCCTCTCCGTCGGTCACTGCCACCGGCGCGGGCGGCCTGCGGCCAGGCCATTATCCGTCGGTCCCCGGCCGTCGACGCCGGGCGCCCCCCGGGCGGGCACGCCCGCCCGGCCTCCGGCTGTCCGGTGCGGCGCAGCGTACGCCTGGGGGCGGTTTGGGCTGGGCCGTTCGAGTGGCGGCGGGGTTCGGTGCCCCGGCGACGTGGGCAGAGCCTGCGGCATGACGACACCTTCGACCAGTGGTCCACTACGCCGGCGCCGTCCGGCCTCCCCGGCCTCCCCGGCCGCCCCGGTCCGCGTGGCGAGGCCGGCGGCACCGGCCCGGCCGCGCGTGACGGGCGGGTGCTGTCGGACCTGGTCCAGCCAGCACCTCACGCTGGGCGGCGCGGCCGTGCGCACGACCTGGCACGAGATGGCGTGCCGGGCCTGGACCCGGCGGTGACCACCGGGCGGGGGTGCGGGGGAAATCCAGGAGCCCGGACGCCCGCGCGGTGCTACGGTCGGGCGCCATGAACTGGCTTCCCGACGACTTCGTCCACCCCGTCCTGGTGCCGCTGCCGGGTGGCGGTCATCATCTGCGGCCGATCCGGGAGGCGGACACCCCGCTGGACTATCCGGCGGTGATGGGCTCGCGCGAGCGGCTGTGGACCCTCTTCGGCCCGGCCTGGGGCTGGCCCGCGGCCACCATGACCTACGAGGCCGACCAGGCCGACCTGTTGCGGCACGAGAAGGAGATCGCCGCACACCAGTCCTTCAACTACGCGCTGTTCGACACGGCGGAGACGGCCCTGCTGGGCTGCGTCTACATCGACCCGCCGGAGCGGGCCGGCGCGGACGCCGAGATCTCCTGGTGGGTGGTGGACGAGCTGGTGGGCAGCGGGGTCGAGCGGGCGCTGGACGCGCTGGTACCGGAGTGGATCGCCGCCGACTGGCCGTTCGGGCGGCCGCGCTTCGTCGGCCGCGAGATCTCCTGGTCGCGCTGGCTCGCCCTGCCGGCGCACCCCGGCGCGTAGCCCCGGTCGACGCCGAGCGCCCGCCCGCGGCGCTGTCGGGAGTCCGGGCCCGCACGGGAGAGCGTGACGGTGTGGGGGGGGGGGGGGGGGGGGGGGGGGGGGGGTGGTTCTTCCCCCCCCCCCCCCCCCCCCCCCCCCCCCCCCCCCCCACCGCGGTGTCAGGCCAGGCCCTGGGCGATGACCAGCCGCTGGATCTGGTTGGTCCCCTCGACGATCTGCAGCAGCTTGGCCTCACGCATCCAGCGCTCCACCGGGTGGTCGGCCACGTAGCCCGCGCCGCCGAGCACCTGGACGGCGTCGGTGGTCACCTTCATCGCCATGTCGGTGGCGAAGAGCTTCGCCTTGGCCGCCTCCAGCGAGTAGGGCAGGCCGGCGTCCTTGAGGCGGGCGGCTGCCAGGGTGAGCGCCCGCGCGGCGGCGACCTGGGTGGCCATGTCGGCCAGCATGAAGCCGATGCCCTGGAAGGAGATGATCCGCTCGCCGAACTGCCGGCGCTCCTTGGCGTACCGCACCGCGTAGTCGACGGCGGCCTGGGCGAGGCCGACCGCGCAGGCGGCGATGCCGAGCCGGCCGCAGTCCAGCGCGCCCATCGCGATCAGGAAGCCCTTGCCCTCGCGGCCGATCAGCCGGTCCGCGGGGACCTGGACGGAGTCGAAGCCGATCTGGGCGGTGGGGGAGGACCAGACGCCGAGCTTCTTCTCCCGCTCGTGCACCACCATGCCGGGTGTGCCGCCGGGCACCACCAGGCAGGAGAGGCCGCGGGCGCCCGGCCCGCCGGTCCGGCTGAACACGTTGTAGAAGTCCGCGTAACCGGCGTGGGTGACCCAGGACTTGGTCCCCGAGATCCGGTACCCGCCGTCCTCCTTGACCGCCTTGGTGGTGAGCGAGGCCGCGTCCGAACCGGCCTCCGGCTCGGACAGGCAGTAGGCGCCGAGGAGTTCGCCGCCGAGC
This sequence comes from Kitasatospora sp. NPDC028961, assembly GCF_055564815.1. Taxonomy (NCBI): domain Bacteria; kingdom Bacillati; phylum Actinomycetota; class Actinomycetes; order Kitasatosporales; family Streptomycetaceae; genus Kitasatospora; species Kitasatospora sp. NPDC028961. Next base: position 14,213 of record NZ_JBVHVO010000047.1, read on the forward strand.
ATGGCGGGCAGCAGTTCCTCGCGCTGGGCCCGGGTGCCGTAGGTGGCGGTGCCGAAGCAGGCGAGGTTGTGCACGTTGACCGACTCGGCCACGGCGAGCCAGTGGTAGGCGACCTCCTCCAGCGCCTGGAGGTAGACCTCGTACGGCTGCCCGCCGCCGCCGTACTCCTCGGGGTAGGGCAGGCTCAGCAGTCCGGCCTTGCCGAGGGTGCGCACGACCTCCCGGGGGAACTCGTGGTTGGCCTCGAACTCGGCCACCCTCGGGGCGAGTTCGTTGGCGGTGAGGTCCCGGACCAGGTCGAGCAGGTCGGCGGCCTCCTCGGTGGGCAGGATGCGCTGGACCTTCATCGGGCCACCTCGGTGAGCGTCGGGTGCTGCGACCGCAGCAGGTTCTCCAGGACGACGGCGACGCCGTCCTCCGCGTTGGAGGGCGCGATCAGGTCGGCCTCGGCGTGCAGGGCGGGGTCGGCGTTCGCCATGAACACCCCGCGGCCGGCCCAGCGGATCATGTCCAGGTCGGTCCGGGCGTCGCCGAAGGCGATCACCTCCGAGGGGGCGATGCCGCGCCCGGCGCAGAGCTTCTCCAGCGCGGCGATCTTGCTCACCCCGTGGGCGACCAGGTCGACCACACCGCTGTGGTGGTGGGAGACGGTGACCAGCCCGCCGAGGATCTCCTCGACCTCCGCGGTGTCGATCTCGCGCAGCCGGGGTGTGACGGCGAAGAGCTTGAGCACCGGGACGTCGATGGTCTCCGGGTCGGCGCGGTAGGACTCGCCGATCAGCAGCGGCTCGGGGTAGTCGGGTGCGTAGCCGACCCGGCGGTCCGCCAGCATCCAGCCGATCCTGGCGTCCGGCAGCGCCCGCTTCAGCCGGGCGGCCGTCTCGCGCGCGGTCGCGGCGTCGATCGTGGACGCCTCGGTCAGCTCCATCGACGGCACCTGCCAGAGTGCGGCGCCGCCGCAGCAGATCGCCTCGCCGGTCAGGTCCAGGGCCTCGACGATGTACTCGATGGCGGCGGCGTGGCGGACGGTCACGAAGACCGTCTCGATGCCCTGCTCGTGGGCCAGGGCGACGGCCCGGCGGGTCCGCGGGGCGACCGAGTAGTCGGGGCGCAGCAGGGTGCCGTCGAGGTCGACGGCGATCAGTCGGGGCAGGTCGGGGGTGGCGGTCATGCGGGGAGCTCCTCGATCGGGGTGCCGGGCGCGTCCACGCCGTGCTGCAGGAACGCGTGGATCAGGCGGACGAAGCGCGTGGACCAGTCGCGGCCGTAGAGGTCGTGGCGGTAGCGGAGTTCGAGCGCGATGCCGTCCTTGCGCTGGTAGCCGATGACCCGCAGGCCGCCGCGCGGGACTTCGGGCATCGGGATGCCGATCGGCTGCACGCCGAGGCCGGTGGGCTGGAGCAGCGGCTCGCGCTCGTCCTCCACCATGTCCATGTCGAAGTTGAGGTAGATCGGCACGCTGCCGGGCTCGCGGAAGCGGATGCCGTACTGCTCGGGGGCGAGTTCCCGGCTGATCAGCGAGAACGGGATCCGCTGGTGGCGCATCGCGTTGAACAGCGTCTGCGCCTCCAGGCGGACGAGTTCGCCGAACGGCGTCGCGCCGGTGAAGCGGGTGCGGAAGGTGGCCGGGGTGGCCACGTAGCCGACCATCGCGTCGGTCTCCGGCCGGGTCCGGTTGGCGAGCGAACCGAAGGTCGCCACGTCGCCGGCGGCGTCCTCCCCGACCGTCTCCAGGCGCAGCCGCCACATGGCCGCCTTGAGCGCCGCGGAGACCACCACGGCCGAGGTCACCCGCTCCTGGGCCGCGAACTCCTCGACGGTGGCGCTCAGTTCCGGTCCGATCGGTTCGAGCAGCTTGGTCACGCCCGGCTCGGCGCCGGTCGGCGCCTGCGGGTCGGCCAGGCCGGAGGCGGGGATCGGGGTGATGCCGTCGAGCTGCTTGCGCCAGTAGCCGAGCTGGCGCTCCAGCTGGACGCCGTTCAGGTGGCCGTGCTGCCAGAGCGCGAAGTCGGGGAACTGGACGGCGAGTTCGGGGAGCGCGGGGACGGCGTCGCCCTGCTCGGTGGCGTAGATGGTCAGCAGGTCGTTGATCATGATCCGGGCCGACCAGGCGTCGAAGACGATGTGGTCGGTGGTCATCGAGAGCACGTGCAGGCTCTCGCTCACCCGGCCGAGCACGGGGCGGAACAGCGGTCCGGCGGCCAGGTCGAAGGGCTGGTTGGCGTGCTCGGCGAGCAGGGCCAGCACCCGTGGCAGGCGGGTCTGCGCCGGCTCGTCGGGCGCCTCCAGGACGGGTAGGGCGCGCGGCTCCGGCGGGAGCAGCAGCATCACGTGCTCCTCCCCGGCCGCCTCGTCCACCTCGGGGAAGACGGTGCGCAGGGTCTCGTGGCGCTCGGCCAGCAGGTTCAGACTGCGCTCCAGCAGGGCGACGTCGAGCGGCCCGTCGAAGCGCAGGCCGAGCGCGATGTTGTTGTTCACCTGGTGCACGTGCCGGCCCCAGAGCAGGCGCTCCCGCTGGGTGTGGGTGGCCGGGACGGCCGCGCCCCGGGTGGCGGGGCGGACCTCGGTGGAGGTGTTGGGTTCCGGCCGGGTGACGTGGACGGTGGTGGGGATCGTCATGGTGTGGCGGTCCGTTCGCAGGGAGAGGCCCGGGGCGGCCGGGGAGTCAGGCGGATCGGTCGGACTTCGGGTGCAGCGCGGGGTGGGCGAGCAGGGGCAGCAGCAGGACGATCGCGGACAGCGCGCTCAGGGTGGCGAAGCCGAGGCGTTCCAGGACGACGCCGGACAGTGCGGCGCCCGCGGCCGCGGCCAGGTTCATCGCCATGTCGGAGAACCCCTGGGCGGCCGGGAGTTCGGCGACCGGCACGGTCTCGGAGAGCAGGACCGAGGCCGCCACCAGCACCGCCGACCAGGAGAGCCCCAGCAGTGCCAGCGCGATGGAGAGCTGGACGACGTCGTCGCCGTCGGCGGTGCCGCAGAGCCACAGCGACAGCAGCATCGCGGCGGTGCCCCCGTAGAGCACCGGGGTGCTCCGGAAGCGGTCCACGGCCCAGCCGAACAGGGTGGAGAAGCCGTACATCCCGGCCAGGTGGCCGCTGAGCACCATGCCGATCACGCCCAGGCCGGTACCGGCGTGGTGCATGTGGATGCCGGTCATCGACATCACGGCGATCATCACCAGGTGTCCGGCGACGATGCTGAGGATCGCCAGCACGGCCGGCCGGTTGCCGCGCAGCGCCTTCAGCATGGTGCGCAGCGGCGGCGGCTTCTCCCGTTCCCCGGCCTCGTCCTGCCCGCGGGCCAGCAGCAGCGGGTCGGGGCGCAGCAGGACGGCGATCGCGGTGAACGCGATCGCGAAGCCGACGACCGCGAACAGGTAGGTGCCGGAGAGCGGCGGCAGGCCCAGGTGTTCGGCGATCGCCGCGCCGGGCCCGGTGAGGTTGGGGCCGATCACGGCGCCGACCACGGTGGTGGTGAGCACGAGCGACATCGCCCGGCCCCGGTGCTGCGGTTCGGCCAGGTCGGCGGCGGCGAAGCGGGCCTGCAGGCCGGTCGCCCCGGCGGCGCCGTAGAGCACCATGCCGACCAGGAACAGCGGGAAGCTGTGCACCACGGCGGCCACCACGCAGGCCACCGCGCCCACCGTGGCGGCCAGGTAGCCGGTGGCCAGCCCGGGCCGGCGCCCCCGGACGTGGGTGATCGCCGCGATCGCCCCCACCGCGGCCGCGCCGCCGAGCGTCGCCGCGGTCTGCGACAGGCCGGCGAGGGTGGCGCTCCCGCCGAGGTCCTCGGCCAGCAGGCTGGTGACGGCGAAGCCCGTGGCGATGCCGCTACCGCTGATCACCTCGGCGACGACGAGCGTCCGGACGGTCCGTCGCTGCACCCGGGCGCGGTCGTGGCGCGGCGGGTCGGTGGTGGTGGTCAAGGTCGGCATGGCGCTCCGGCTCTGTGCGTGTCTGCGGGGGTGGTGGGGGGATCTCCGGCCGCCCCGAGGGGCGGCCCGTGGCGGGCCGGGCCCGCGGGTCAGCCGCGGGCCCAGTCGGCGGTCTCGGGCCAGTGCCGGCCGACCCGGCGGACGGCGTAGTCCCAGTACGAGCGGACGGAGAGGTCGGCGTAGATGAAGTCCTGCTTGGCGGCCACGTCCTGCTCGGTGGACCAGGTGTACGGGACGCCGGTGCCCTCGGCGGTCAGCTGGAGCCGGCAGGCGCGCTCCAGCACCTGGGCGAAGACGGCGGCGTGCCGCACGCTCTTGCCGACGATCACGCCGCCGTGGTTCCGGAGCAGGACGGCCGGGTGGTCGTCGAGGTCCTTGGCGATGTGGTCACCGGTCTCGATGTCCAGGACGGTGTTGCTGGTCTCGGTGAACAGCCCGATCCGGTCCCGGAAGTACGCGCCGTCGTGCGAGATCGGGCGCATCGGCAGGTCGGTGGCCCCGAACAGCAGGGTGTACGGCGCATGGCTGTGCACGATGCCGTTGACGTCCGGGCGCGCCCGGTAGATCGCCTGGTGGAGCGGCAGCTCCGGGGGCGCCAGTGGCGGGGCGGGCAGCGTGTGGTCGACCGGGCAGCGGACCACGTCGGCGGGGGCGGCCTCGTCGAAGCCGACCAGGGCACCCTTGATGAAGAACTCGTCCCGGCCGGGGATCCGGGCCGAGATCTGGCCCTGGTTGAAGTCGTCGTGCCCGTCGAGGGAGAGCATCCGCGCGCCGACCGCGACCTGGAGGACGAGCCGGCGTTCGGCGGGGCTCAGCGGCCGCCCCTCTGCGGTGGTCATGGCGTGCTCCTTGCTGTCAGGTCGTCGTAGACGGTCCGCATGGTGACCAGGCCGGGAGGCGCGGTGCGGGCCCAGTCGGCGGCCGTCAGCGCACCCCTGGCCGGCACCGCCCAGCTGCCGACGTGGTGCCGTACGTGCAGCGACTCGCCGTCCCAGGTGTGGGTCAACTCGTGTTCGCTGACGGGGAGTCCGGCGCGCTCGTCGGCGATGTCGGCCACCTCCCGGCCGCTCGCGCCGGCCCAGGCCCGGGCCAGGACCACGGCGGTGGCGCTCGGCCGGTGCGCCTTGCCGATCGGGTGCCGCTCCCGGACGGTGGTGGTGGCCGCGCCGAGCGGACCCCGGGTGAGGGCCGCGGTGAACTCGGCGATGCGCAGCTGGAGGTAGTGGGCGAAGGAGAGGTTGGTGGCCCGGACCACCGGGACCACCGTCGCCAGCTCCGCCAGGGACGTCCACTGGGCGTCCGTCAGGTTGGAGACGCAGGCGACGAGCGGCACCCGGTGCGCCGCGCAGTAGTCGAGCACGTCCGGGTGCGCGTCGGGCGCGCTGGCGTCGACGAGGACGTCGGGCACGGCGTCGACCTGCCAGCCGCCGCCGCGGGAGGCGGTCAGCGACACCCGCGTGCCGTCCGCCCGGCAGGCCGCCAGCAGTGCCGCGCCGAGCCGCCCGCGACCGACGACGCCCAGGGTGGGGCCGCCGGTCGCGGGTGCCTCAGGCATCGGCGCCGACACCGCTGGCGACCACCAGCGCCGCGACGCTGTCGATGGTCTCGTAGTGCTCGGCGTCGACCTCCGGGTCCAGGTAGACGCCGAGGTCGTTCTCGATGCTGTCGATCAGGCGCATGTAGGAGAGCGAGGAGAAGCTGACCGCGCGCAGCGAGTAGCCGGCCTCGGCGAGCTCGCGGGCCGTGAAGCTGCCGTCGCCGGCCGCGACCGCGAGGTCGAGGATCTTGGTGTGGAGGGAGCTGTTGTCCATGGGGATCTCCTGGGCTGGGGAGGGGGTCAGTTGCTCTGGGCGTCGGCGAGCAGCCGCCGCAGGCGCTCGACGGACGGCTTGCCGATCGAGTTCACCGGGATCCGGTCCACCAGGTGGAGGACCGAGGGCACCTTGAAGGAGGGCAGCACCGCCGAGCAGTGGCTGCGCAGGGACTGCGCGGTCAGGCCTGGCCCGACGGCGACGACGGCGGCCAGGATCGGCTCGCCGTGCCGGCTCTCGGCCTCGAAGGCGACCGCGTCCAGCACCCCGGCGGCCTCGCGCAGCACCTCGGTGACCTCGATCGGGTCGATCTTGCGCCCGCCGACGTTGACCAGCCGCCCGGTGCGCCCGGTCAGGTGGAGCACGCCGTCGACCAGGTGGCCCTGGTCGCCGGTGCGGTAGCGGCCCTCGGCGTCGATCCGCTCCTCGAAGACGCCGGGCGCGTTGAGGTAGCGCGAGCCCATGGACTCGCTCCGGACCCGGACGCCCTGCTCGTCGGCGATCAGGTCCACGCCGGGCAGCGCGGTGCCGAGCCCGGTGCCGTCACCGTCGACCGCGTAGGTCAGGGGCCCGGCCTCGGCCACGCCGTAGTAGTTGTGGACCGGTACGCCGGTGAGCCGGGTGAACTCCTCGCGGACGCTGTCGCGCAGCGGGGCGCCGGAGGAGATCGCGGCCCGGACACCCGTGAAGCCCCCGGTCGAGGAGCGCCGCACGATCGACTCGTACAGCGCCGGGAACGCCACCAGGCGGGTGGCGCCGGTGCTCTCCAGCAGCCGCACGATCCGGGAGGCGGTCGGCAGGCCGCGTGACAGGTGCAGCGAGGCACCGGGCAGGAAGGCCGCCAGCAGCGAGGTGTTGAAGGCCAGGCCGTTGGAGAGCGCGGCCAGGCAGGCGATCCGGTCCCGGGCCGAGAGGCCGGTGCCCTCGGCCCAGTTGCGGGCCGCCGCGAGCACGGCCGCGCCGGAGAACTCGATGCAGTTGGGCCGGCCGGTGGAGCCGGAGGTGAAGCGGCACACCTCGGTGCCGGGCAGCAGCGGCGGGGGCGGGGTGGCGGAGCGGCGCACCCGGCTGACCGTGAGGGCGCCGAACTCGCCTCCCGCCGTGAGGACTTCCGCGGTGACCTGCTCGACGTCGGCGTCCGGGGCGTGGATCAGCAGGTCCAGCCCGCAGTCCTCGGCGATCCGGGACAGCTCGAACGGTCCGAAGGCCGAGTCGGCCAGGAAGGGGACCGCGCCGGCGAACAGTGCCGCCAGGTAACCCACCACGTAGTCGGTGGAGTTGGTGGCGTACAGGCCGATCCGCAGTCGGTCGCCGGCCACGCCGTACGGGGCGAGCCGGGCGGCGGCGGCCCGGGCCCGGTCGGCCAGTTCGGCGTAGCTGAGCGACGCGTCGGGGTCGGTGACCGCCACGCGCTCGCCGTGGCGGGCGAGGGCGTCCGTGAAGGCGTGGGGAAGGACGGCGTTCATCGTGGCCTCACCGCTCGTTCTGGGCATGGGCGGTGGCGAGCCGGTCGAGCTTGACGCCGGAGTCGTCCGGGCGGCCGAGCATCAGGACGTAGAGGATCTCGTCGCTCTCCGGCAGCCCGGCCAGGGTGTGCCAGAGCGCCGCGTCGAACCCGCCGACGCCGGTCACGCCGATCCCGGCGCGGTTCGCTCCCAGATAGAGCAGCTGCCCCAGGGCGCCGCAGCGGAAGGCCAGTTCGCGGAGGTCCTCGGCGCCGGCGGCCGAGTCGCCGGCGCTGTCGGTGAGCGCGGTGCGCGGTGCGTGGAGCAGCACCACGGCGGCGGCGCCGGCGAGGGTGCGCTGCTGCATGCAGGCGCGCACCACCTCGTCGGCGGAGGGCAGCCGGCCGGTGCGCGGCGCGCCCTCACCGGTCAACGGGTGCACGGCGTTCTGCTCCGGTTCCTCGGCCGACCGCAGGACCAGGGTGGCGCCCATCGGCGAGGCGGCCGGCAGGTCCGTCCGCACCGGCGTGGAGAGGGCGGAGACGGCCTGCCAGACGTCGGCCGCGGGGACGGTGCCGGGAACGAACGCCTTGCTGGAGGCCCGCGTGGCGAGCAGCTTCGGCCACTCGGAAGGATCGCCCAGACCGGGCTGCCCACCGGCCGCCCGCCCGCGGTCGCGCAGGTCCGCGAGGGGGGCGAGGGCGTCGGGTGCGCCGTCCGTCCCGGGGTGCTCCGCCCGCGCGGAGAGGGAGTCCCAGCAGGTCTGCTCCAGCCAGGACCGCCAGGTGGGCGCGTGTCCGTCCCGGGCGGCGCCGTCGTGCACCGTCCAGCGGGTCCAGGCGTCGTCGGCCTCGGTCGCCGGTACCAGGAGGGCGGAGTGCACCTCCCGGCAGTTCTCGCCCGCCTCCAGCAGGTCCGAGAGGGGTAAGCGGGGGAAGCGCAGCCGCAGCGTCCCCGGCGCGCCCCGGCCGGTGGTGGCCAGCAGCAGGTTCCCGGCGGCGTGCCCGGCGTCGAGCTGGGTGTACAGGTAGCCGCGGTCGCCGTACTTGCGCATCGACAACCAGGGCCGGGTGAGGGTGACGATGACCGCGCCGCCGTCCCCGGGGATCGCCAGCGTCGAGGCGTGCAGTGCTCCGGCGACGTCCCCGGTGGCCAGCCGGGTGCAGGTACGGCGGTCGGCGTCGACCCGGAAGGCGGCCGGCGCGCCGTTCTCCATGGTGAGGACGGCGAACTCGTAGGGGTACACGGCCCCGGCGGACGGGACTGCCCGAGCCCCGTGCGACCTGCGGGAACGGTCGGCCCGGCTGGTCAGCGCGCCTTCCTCCAGCAGGGACAGCGCGAGTCTGAGGCCCGGAGCCGCGGCCGGCTCGGCGGGCGACTCGGACGGTGCCGCGGGCAGGGCCATCCGGGCCCACATGTCGGCTTCGAAGTCCGGCGGCGCGTGCTCGGGTCTACGGGCGAGGGGTACTGCTCGTACGGCGGGTATGGCTGATGTGTCTGCATTGCCTTGCACGTCTGACGAAACCTCATCTCGTCTGGTGGCACGGCCGACCGGGCCTGCGAGAGGGCAGGCGAAAGCCCCCCGGCCAGTTCGGCAGATGGCATGCGGCGGCTACAGGGAACTGTGTACAGACTTCGACATGACTGTGCCGCCCGCGTCATTGCGGGCGTCGACAGCCCGTCCCCCGTGAACGGCCTGTGTGAAGTGGATGAATCACCTGTTCCGCGCCCTGGGTAAGCGGCGGCTGGCGATCATCCTGTGGCACCCACGTGAGCGCTGTCAAGGATTGGCGTAGACCATCGCGGGACTGTTCGGCGGCCCCCGGCGGGGCGGTCGCGACCTGCCGAAAGTGACCGCGGCGCAGAGCTGGCGGTCACTCAAATCGCCTGTCGCAGACGTTGGTTCGCGGACAATACCGACATTGGACCCAAGCCCCCCGTCCCGGGCGGCGCGACCGGCGCCGGCCGGAGCGCTCGCTCCCGGCGGTGGCGGAGACCCACCCGCGCGGGCGCTTGACGGCCCGCGTGTCCGCCCCCGGCGTCCGCCCCGCCGGCCGGACACCGGGTGGCGCCGACCGGTCGGTCCGCGCTGCCCCGGCCGATACCGCGGGACAGGTATCAGCGGACCGGCCCGACGGTGATTCGATCCGGAACGGAGCCGGACGGAATGTCCTCGGCCTCGGCCGAGAATCCGTCAAATCCCCTGGGCGAACCGGCGCGAAGTATGTCCGAGGAATTTCCGGTGTTCGCCGGAACGGGCGATATCCGGCGTGGGCCGAATTCCCTGGTCGCGGGGAATCGGTATCGGTCGGAACGCCGCGGATCCGCCCGCTCCGAGACGTGTCCGACGACGCCGGTGATCCATCGTCACGGGCCGCCCGGGCGCGGGGTCCGGTCGGCGCCGACCGGGAATTCCGGACCGGCTCCGAGCGGCCCGGCGACTCGTCGGCCGACCGCCTCTGCCCAGCGGATTCCGAGGCCGGGGCCGGCGGAACCGGACCCGCGCCGACGGACCTCCGGAGCGCCGCCGAGCAGGGCGCCCACCTGGGCGACCGGGCCGAGGAAGGCGGGCTGGAGATCCCCGCGGGCGCCCTCGGGTCGGACCGGCCGGGATTGCGCCGAACCCGGCCGGTCCGCACGCGCGAACCGGTCGCGCGTCCCGCATTCCCGCGCGGGGAGCGCGCCGACATCACCGACCGGTCCATGACGCCCGCCGAAGCGCCGGAGGTTTCCTTCGTCGGCGATCGGCTCCCCGTTCCGCGGCGTTCGGCTCGCCGTTGTGCCGCGTTCGGGTTCGACGCCGGTGGGCGGCTGGCCGAGCTGGCGGGCACCCCGGACAGCGACCCGTTCGAGCCCGAGAAGTACGCCTGGGCCCAGCTCTACGCGGCCTGCCGGGCGAGCATCACCGGGGGCCGTGCCATCGTCTTCGGCTGAGGGGCCGGTCGAGGGCCGGTCAAGGGCCGGCCGCAGTCCCGGCCGCGGGTACGGGGACTCGCCGCTCCGGAGGGTGCGCAATCTTCGCAGAAGCGTCACAGCTGGGTCTGGAACCCTCACAGCCGGGCTGCCTAGGCTCCGCATGCGTACGACGACGTGCGCGGAGCCGCCGACGACCGGTGTGGGCCGGCCACCCCGGCAGCACGGGAAGACCTCATGGACTACTGCGCACCCTGCCGCCGCCATCTGAACGGCGCGATGACCTGCCCCGGCTGCGGGGCCCCCGCGGCGACCCGGGAGACCCTGCCGGACGCGACCCTGACGCTGTCCCAGGGACCACCGGCCGCCGCGTCACCGCCCGCCGGGCCACCGCCCCCGGCGGCCGGCCGGAACGCCGCACCGGCCCGGTCCCGGCGTTCCGGGCGCCGGCCGGCGCGGCGGGCCGGCGTCCTCGCGCTCTCCGTCGTCGGCCTGGCCGTCGCGGGGCTCGGTGTCGCGGCCCTCGCCGCGAACGGCACTGAGGGCGCCTCGCCCGCGCCGGCCGCGGACGGGCCGGTCGCGACGCCCACGCCGAGTGCCCCGACCTCCGCCGCGTCCCCCACCGCGACGGGCGTGACCACGGTCCCGGCCGCGCCGACCACACAGCGCACCGGTGCGAGCCGTACCGCCTCCGTCACCGCCTCGGCCACCAGGAGCACCGCCCCGCCCGCGCCGACGAGCAGTCGTGCCCCGGAGTCGCCGCCTCCCGTCCCGGCCGCTTCGAGCACGGCCCCGCCCACCGCCCCGCAGCCCTCGACGGCCGCTCCGCACCCCTCGGCCACCGTCACCGCGAAGCCGACGCCCACCTGCACGCCGTTCCTCTTCTGGTGCACGTAGCGGGCCGCCCGCTCGCCGCCCGCCCGGTCAGTCGCCGGGGGCGGGCACGCAGTCCCGGCAGACCGGTTGCCCGTCCTCCTCAAGGGAGAAGCGGCTGCGGTGGTGGACCATGAAGCACCGCGCGCAGGTGAACTCGTCCCCCTGGACGGGCACCACCTGGACGGTGAGCTCCTCCCCGGAGAGGTCGGCGCCCGGCAGCTCCACGGACTCCGCCTCCTCCGCCACGTCCACGTCCGGCGTCCCGCCGGAACGCTCGGCACGCTGCCTCTTCAACTCCTCGACGCTGTCGACCTCCTCGTCGTCGCTGTTCGTACGCGGGGCGTCGTAGTCGGTTGCCACTGCTGCACCTTCCGTCGGAGGGATCCGGTACGCGCGGGGGCGGACCGGATCGTCACGCCTCGGACCACTGTCCCCCGCGCCCGCCGATCACGCAGGCGGGGTCGCCGACCGGGGCGTCCGCGACGGTCGCCGACGGCCCGCCGCCGCCGAACAAGCGAGGCCCTTGCCCCGGGGCGCCGGAAAGATTCGTACGAATAGGCGAGCGGCCCCCGGGGCAGTCGGGTGCTCGACACCGACTGCGGAGGTTCCGATGGTTCCCCTTCTTCTCGTTCTCCTGCTCGCTCTGCTCCTGTTCGGCGCCGGGTTCGCACTGAAGATTCTCTGGTGGGTGGCGATCGCCGTACTGGTGCTGTGGCTGGTGGGCTTCGTGGCCCGTGGTACGCACTCCTCGGGCCGGCGCCACCGGTGGTACCGCTGGTAGGTCACGCCCTCAGGATCCGGCCCGGGGGGGGGGGGGGGGGGGGGGGGGGGGGGGGGGGGGGGGGAGGAGGCGGGACGAAAGGAACGATCGAAATGAGGAGGGGACGGTCGGT
>NZ_JBVHVO010000048.1:0-18341 GCF_055564815.1 Kitasatospora sp. NPDC028961
GAGACGTGCGGGATGATCTCGGGTTCCTGGGGGATGATCCGGATCCCGGCGCGGCGGGCGTCGGTCGGTGAGGACAGGGCCAGCGGGCGGCCGTCGAGGACGACGTGGCCCTCGGTCGGCTGGTGGTCACCGGTCAGGATCTTCAGCAGGGTCGACTTGCCCGCCCCGTTCTCCCCCATCAACGCGGTCACCTGACCGGCGGGGAAGTCCAGGGTCACGCCACCGAGGGCCTGGACCGCACCGAACCGCTTGGTGACCTGATGGACACCGACGCTCCCGGCGGCGGGCTGGGCAGTGGGCGGGCGGGGTTCCGGGTTCACGGCAGGGGCTGGGCTCATCGGGGTCACCTTGAGGTCGTGCGGGAGGGTCGGGACGGTCCACGGCCGGTGGGACACGGTCGGTGGGCGGACCAGGTGGGGGGGTGGAGCTTCGGGCGGTCCGGCCGGCGGGGGCGTCCCCGGCCCGGCGGTGCAGGAGCCGGGCCGGGGAACGCCGTGGCAGGCCGGGGGATGCGGCCCGAACGGGGTCAGCTGCAGGTGACTCCGGCGCTCTGCCAGGTCGTGGCGTCGACCATGGTGGTGGGCGCGAAGGCCTCCTTCGGGAAGTCCTTGCTGTTCTTGAGCTTGTCGTACATGGTCTGCACGGCCAGCGCGCCGACGTCCTTGCCGTTGATGAACAGCGCGGCCTTCATCCCGGTCGGCTTGCCGCCGCTCCAGTCCTTGCACGCCAGGTACGCGCCCAGACCCACCCCGATCACGTGGTCCGCCGAGATGCCCGCGTTCTGCAGCGCCGTCACCCCGCCCTGCACGTTCTCGTCGTTGCAGCCCCACAGCACCCAGTTCTTCACACCCGGGTTCGCCGTCACCGTCGCCGCGATCTTGTCCTGCGCGCCGGTCGGCGTGTTGTCCGTCGCCACGTCGATGTTCTGCACCCCCGGCACCGCGGCCGCGAACGCCTCCTTCGCACCCTTCACCCGGTCACCGCAGACCGTCACGTCCTGCTTCCACGCCGAGATCACCCGGGTCTCCGCCGGGTTCCAGCCCGCCTTCTTGAACTCCTCACCGGCCCGCTTGCCGACCTCGCCGCCCATCTGCAGCCCGGAGAACCCGATCCGCGACACCAGGTCGTCCTTCGAGCACGCCGCCGGGTCCGGACCACTGGCGCAGATCTGGTCGTCCGAGGTCAGCAGCGCCACCTTGGCATCCCGCGCGGTCTGCACGACCTGCGGCCCCACCGCCGGGTCCGGCACCACGATGATCACACCATTGGTCTTCTGCGCGACCGCGGACTGCACCTCGCTGATGGTCTTGTTCGCGTCGTTGCCGAGATTGACGACCTTCAGGTCGACCCCCAGCTCCGCGGCCTTCGCCTTCGCGCCCGCCGCCTCCCCGACGAAGTACTCCTGGTCGCCCTGCTTCTGCAGGTAGGTGATCGAGATCTTCCCGGAGACCGGCGCCACCGAGGCGTCGCCCGACTTCACGGACTCCTGACCGGTCGAACAGGCCGTGGCCAGGCCCAGGGTGAGGAGGAGGCCGGCTGCGGCGGCGGCGCGGCTGGTGGGACGGAACATGGGGGAGCTCCTTCGAGGGCGCACCAGCCGCAGGGACGGAACGGGTGCGAGGGAGTCGGGCAGTCGTGCACATGCTGGTGGAATGCGAGCGGTGGAGTGCGGCGGTGCGCCGACCAGGTGGTGGTTTGAGGCCGGGGGCCCCGCCTTGGCCAGTCAATCGAACGTAGACTGCCAGAAACAAACACTTCCGAACGCGATGGGGATATGACACCTCTGTTTCGGAAACCGCGTCAAGGGTGCGGCGGGGTCGAGACCAGCTTGTGACGTGCGACCGGTGCCGGGGCGGACGGGACGCGCGGCCAGGTAGCAAGCCACGCGGCTCAGCCGGGGATTCCCCGGGCGATCCCGGATCCGGACCGGTCGCGCCCGGTCGCCCGGTCCGAAAGCCGGCGGTAACGCTTCGGTAACCCCCCGGGACGGTTGGGGGCGACGGCCCTCCAACCCTCACGACCGGCGCAGGTGGACGGTCGCCTGCCGAGCCGCACGCAAGGAGAACAGTGAGAGAGCCCTCAGCGTCCTGGACCGCCTTCGAGCCCCGCCGCCGGCTGCCCCAGCCGGGCGAACGGGCGGCCGCGGACGCGCTGTTGTCGCTGCCCGAGGAGTGCCGGCGGGAGATCCTGCGGGCCGTGGTGCGGGCCGCCGGACAGCGGGAGCTGCCGTCCTCGGCGGCCGCCGCCGGGACCGCGCCCCAGGACGACTCCGCGGAGGTCCGCCGCGCCCGCGCCGTCGCCGTCGCGGTCCGGGCCTGCCGGTACCTGGCCGCCCGGCAGGGCGGCGCGGACGGGCCGTCCTCCCCGCCGCCCGGGGCACCCGCACCGTCCTGTCCCTCTTGTTCCGTCGGGGGTCGCCCGCCGCAGCCGGGGGCGATGTACCGGGGCGACGACGAACCCACGGTCGTGCTCGAACGAGTCCGCACCGTGGCCCGCGCCGAACGGCCGGCCCTGTCACCCGCCCTGGTCGCCGGCCCGGGCCGGCGCTCGCGCCGCGTCCTGTGGTGGAGCCTGGCGCTCTCGGCCGCCGCGCTGGTCGGCGGTACGGCGGCCATCCAGCAGGGGGGCCGGGAGGCACCCCGGCCGGGTACGGTCTCGGTGCCCGGTGCCACCACCTCGGAGGCCTCGTCCGGCCCGACGGCGCATCCGGCCGTTCCCGCGGCGAGGAGCACGGCGGGTGGCGGCCCGGGGGAGAGCGGCCCGGGGGAGAGCGGGACGGCGGGGCGCGGTACGGCGGGGCCGGCGAAGGGGCTCGCGGGTGCGGGGCCGACCGGGGCCGGCAGCCCGAAGGCGTCCGCGACCGGGCAGGCCTCCGCGGCCCCGGTGGCCACGGGGCCGCAGGCGTCCAGGCCCGGGACACCCACCGGCTCCGCGTCCGGCGGTCCGGCGTCAGGTGGCGCGGCCGAGCCCCGGGCGGGCCGGACCGCGCCCGGGCCGACTCCCACCGGGACGCGCCGGCCGGCCTCGGAGCCGCCGCCCACGCTGCCGACCGCCCCGGTGCCGGCGAGCCCGTCCGCGCCGCCGGTGGTGGTACCGTCGTCGGCCCCGCCCGGTCCGGTCGGCACGCCCCCGTCGACTCCGGAGCCTCCGGTGGGCAGTCCCACCGCCACGGACGCGCGGTGACGCAGGGCCATCGGGGGGTCGGTGGCGCAGTTCCGAAGAGGCGTCAGGTATACGATTCCGCTCGGCCTTTCGGTAGTTTGGCCCCCTGCTGGGGTGCCGTGGCTCCGGAGGGGCGTCAGGTATACGACTCCGCTTTGGGCTGTCCAGTGATCGCGGACGCTCCCGCCCGGGCCTTCGGCGGCCCACCGACCGTCGCCCTCGGGCGGCCTCCTCGACTGCGGCGCGTGCCGAGCCCCCGGTGAGCGGATACACGGTCGCACGCGGTACCCCGGCGCGGACGCGCGCCCGCGACCGATCCGACTCCGTCACCGATCCGACCCCGTGTCCGATTTCGACTCCGTGACCGATCCGACCCGAAACCGACTCCGCACGCACCCGCTCCGTCGTCGCGGCCCCGGCGGGCGACCGGGAGCGAAACAGGCCCCGGGGGCCGCCCCCTCCCCGGTGCCGGGAACCGCCGTGCTCACCCCGAAGGGACCCTCATGCCACGCCGATCACGCCCGCTCGCCGCACTCGCGGACCAGCCGCCGACGCCCGAACACGGCCCAGCGGGGGAACCCGGCGCGGACGACCCGGCCACCGAGAGCGACGCCCGGCTGACGGTGCGGCTGCGGAGCGGCGACGACCGGGTGGTCGCGGAACTCTACGAGCGCCACCACCGGGCGGCCCTGCACTACGCGCGGATCGTCACCGGTCGCGCCGAGAGCGCGGAGGACCTGGCGAGCGAGGCCTTCGCCCGGACCCTCGCGGCGGTGCGGGCGGGGGCGGGGCCGGACGAGAACTGGCGCCCGTACCTGCTGGCCGTGGTCCGCAACACCGCGATGGCCTGGTCGACGGCGGACCGGCGCACCCTGCTCACCTCGGACTTCGGCGACTGGGCCGACCGGCAGGAGCAGGTGCTCTCGCCCGACGAGCTCTTCGCGGCCACCGCCGAGCGGCAGTTGGTCGCCGAGGCGTACCGGTCGCTGCCGGAGCGCTGGCGCACGGTGCTCTGGCACACCGTCATCGAACAGCGGCCGCCGGAGGAGATCGCACCGCTGCTCGGTCTCACCCCCAGTGGCGTCTCCTCGTTGGCCTTCCGCGCCCGTGAGGGGCTGCGGGCGGCCTACCTGGTGGCGCACGTCCGCCGCGCCGCGTCCCCCGACTGCGCGGCGCACTCCCAGGAGATCGCGGGCCTGGCCCAGCGCCCGTCGAGGCGGATCACCAAGAGGTTGGCCCGCCACCTCGACGAGTGTGCCGACTGCCGCTCGTGCCTGGCCGAGATGCGGGACGTCAACGGGCGCCTGCGGGCGGTGGGGCTCGGTCTCCTCGTCCTGTGGGACGGCGGTCACCCGCTGGGCGCCGGCGGCGGAGCCCTCGCCGCCACCGGGCACGGGGACGCCGCCGGGCACGGGGCCGGTACCGGGGTCGGGGTCGGGGCGAAGGCGGCGATCGGTGCGGCGGTGGCCGGGGTCGCCGCGACCGCGGTGCTGGTCGTCATCGCCACCGGCTCCGGCCCGGCCGGCTCCCGGCCGGGCGCGTCCTCGCCGCCGCAGGCGCGGATCGCAGCGGCCGACCCGCTCGGCACCGCCGCCACCGAGGCGCCGCCGACCGCCGACTCCGCCCCGACCCAGACGCCGGCCGTCGCGGCCTCGACCCCCGCCTCCCCCCGGTCCGGTCCCGCGTCCCCCGGCACCCCGTCGGCGGCGGGCCGGACGAGCGCCACCGCCCGGGCCTCCGCGCCGGCCGCGAAGTCCACGGCGTCGAAGGCGCCGAAGGGAACGGGCGGCGGCCTGTCGGCCGGGGTCTACACCGACGCCAACGACCCGACCCCCGCGCCGGGGGACCAGGTGGTGCGGCTGCGGCTGTCGGCGCTGAACAGCTGCATGGACGCCGAGGACGTCGACACGGTCGACGAAGAACTGCCGTACCTCGACGCCTGCGCCGCCGGGAACACCCAGAGCTGGTACCTGCGGCCCCAGCCGTCGGGCACCGGGTACTCCGTGATCAGCGCCGGGAACGGTGGCTGCCTCGACTCGACCGGTGGCGCCGCCGCGCGGGTCGTGCAACACCCGTGCGGCAGCGGCACCGGCCAGGTCTGGCAGACGGTGAGCCTGCCCGGCGGCGGGACGGGCCTCCAGCAGCGCCAGTCCGGTCAGCTCGTCGGCGCCGCGGGCACCGGGGCCGCCGAGGACCTGCTCCGCCTCTACCCCCAGTCGTGCGGCGCGGACGCCGCGTGCAACGGCAAGGTGGCGTTCCAGCTGTGACCGTCCTCCGGCGTTCGGGCAGCACGCCCGGGGGCATCCGTCAGCGCAGCAGGGACCGGGGCGTCGGCACGACCCAGTACCGCTGCACGTCGAGTACGCGCTCACCGAGCTGGGCCGCAGCGCCGCCGTCCCGCTGAGCATGCTGCGCGCCTGGGTCGAGGAGAACACCGCGCAGCCGCGAACCCGCCCGGGCCGGCTGTCCACGGCCTGATCACCGGCGGGCGCAGGCACCCGGGCCGGGTGCGAGGTAACGGATCGGCATACCCGCGGGACGGGTCCGCCGCCCCCGTCTCCATACCGGCAGACATCGACACGGTGTCGGGTTCCTCCGCGCTCGCCAGAAGGTGATCACTTGTCCACCCGCCGCAGTCTGATCCTCGCCGGTACCACCACCCTCGTCCTCTCCACGCTCCCGCTCGCGACAGCGGGCGCCGCCGGTACGGCAGCGCCCGGCACGTCGTCGCCCGGAGCGGCCTCGGCGAGCGCCTCCCCGTCAGGTCCGGCGGCCTCCGCCCCGCGCCTCGACGGCTCGCTGCAACGAGGACTGGAGCCGTCGGTTTCCGGTGTCCCGAAGGACTTCGAAGTCGGCGGTGCGGCAGAGGAGTTCGGCTACACGATCGAGAATCCGTCGGCACACGACTTCGTGGCCTTCCCGCTGCTGAAGTTCAAGAACACGACCGGTGACCTCCGCGCGGCCGACCTCAGGGTCGAGTACCGGCTGCCCGGGCGCACCGACTGGCTCAGGGGCTCCCAGGCCCCGGGCAGCGAGGGCGTGGACGACGGCGTGCTGGTGGTGCTCGGCGGCAGGGACGGCGACAACGTCGCGGACGACGCGCTCGTGGCGGTCCGGAAGGGCAAGTCCCTCGCCCTCACCGTCCGGGTCTCCTTCTCCGCCCAGGCGCCGGTCGGCAGGGCCGGCGTGGCTCCGGTGCTCTTCGCCGCGCAGCTCGACGACGCGACCGGGCAGCCGGTGGACCGCGGCAGCTACGGCTGTGCCTGCGGGGTGGGGTGCGCGGGCTTCCGGATCAAGGCCCCGGCGCCGGTCGCCACGGCGGCCCCCACCCGGGTGCCGACGCCCACCGCGACGACGTCGCGCCCCGTCACCGTGCCGCCCACCGCTCCCGCGGTCACGCCGTCGCGGACGGCCACCCCGGCGCCCAGTAGTGCGGCGCCCACCGCCCCGGCCGTGACCCACGCGCCCTCGCCCACGCCGACCGTCACCGCCCCGGCCGTCACCCACGCGCCCTCGCCCACGCCGACCGTCGCCGTGCCGACCGTCACCACCCCGGCGGCCACCACTCCCGCGGTGACGGCCCGCCCCACGACGCCGTCCACGCCGTCCACCTCGTCCTCCGCCCCGGCGTCCGCGCCGTCCGCGCCGCCCACGCCCTCCGCGTCCGCCGACCCGGTGGGCGACGGCCCGCTGCCGCTGCCGGTGCCCATCGACAACCCGACCATCGCGCCGCTGAGGATCCAGCCGACGGCGGTCGTCCAGGCGAAGACCACGGCGGACACCGTGGAGCGGAACCTGGCCCAGACGGGCGGCGGTGACCACCAGGCGCTGATCACCGGAGCCGGTGTCGCCACCCTCACCGCGGGCACCGGCGTCCTGCTGCTCCTGCGCCGCCGCCGGGCGGCCCGGCACGGCTAGCGGCGCGGTCGCGGCACCACGGCGTGACGCCGTGGCACCCGGTCCGGCGGCGCCCTCCCGCGCGCGCCGCCGGACCGGCCGTGCCGCACCCGCCGACAGGGAGGCCCGCCCGGGGACGGCCCCGAGCGGACCACGTCGAACGCCCTGACAGGACAGGAATCCTCGTGCTATCTGGTCCGAATCTGGCCGGTGCCGTGTTCACGGCCCTGGTGGCCGTCGGCCTCGTCGGTGCGCCGGAGGCCGCCGCCGCGTCCTTGGCCTACGACTTCGAATCCTCCGACGGCTGGCCCTACATGGCGGTCAACGGCGTCGGCCGGGTCTCCGCCGTCCCCGCGCCGGCCGGCGGCTCGGGAAGGGCCGCGCGGTTCAACGTGCCCAACGGCGGGCGCTCGTTCAAGACCGAACCGGTGATGAAGGACCTCGGTGCGGGAAGTCACCGCTTCTCCTTCGGCAACTACCTGCCGAACGACTGGCCCCGTGAGGACTTCGGCACCATCGTCGCCCAGTGGTTCAGTACGCAGGGGGCGGACAACGGCGGGGTGAAGCCCGTCGTCGCCCTCTCGCTGAACGGCCAGGCCTGGCTGACGGAGGTGCACTGGCTGGAGGGGACGGAGGTCCGGGAGACGGTCGTCCCGCTCGGGACGGTGCGGTTCGGCCACTGGAACCGGTGGGTCGTCGACATCACCTGGTCGACCCCGTCGTCGCCCGGCACCGTCGTGGTGCTCCGGGACGGCGTGCAGGTCGGATCGCACACCGGGGAGAACAACTACCACCGAGGGGAGGCACCGCACTTCCGGATCGGGATCTACCGCCCGACCTGGCGGTCGGAGAAGAGACTGGCGCACTCGGTCGGCGGCCCCGACGCCGTCCTGTACGTCGACGACGTTTCGCTCACGGACGTGACCGCCGGCGCCGCCGCCGCGCCGCCCTCCCCGGCGGCGCGGACCACGCCACCGCCGCCGCCACCCGCCACCGCTGCGCCGTCCGCACCCGCACCCGCTCCGACGGCCTCGCCGAAGCCCTCGGCCACCGCCGCTCCGACGGCGACCCCGAGCCCGACGCCCACCGGCGAAACGGCGGCCCCCACCTCGCAGCCGTCGCCGTCGCCGGACGACGCGATGACCCGCGCCGAGGCGGAGGCCGGGCTGCCGGTCTCCGTCGGGACGACGGCCGGCCCGGCCGCGGAGCCGTCGCCCGCCGCCGCGTGGACCGGCGGCGCGACCGCGTTCACCGCCCTGGCGTGCGTCGGCGGGGTGGTCCGCCGCCGTCCCCGGGGGACCGGCCGGCGCAGGCGGCGGTGAGCGGTGCCGCCGGGCCCCGGGCCACCGGGCGTCACCCCTGGGCCGCCGGTCCGGGCCGGCACCGGGGCCCGGCGGCCGGCTGTTCGAGGGCGGCCCTGGTCCGGTCGCCGAAGACGGAGAAGTTGCGCTCGTCGCCGCGGATACCGGCGGCCTGCTGGAATCCGGTCAGCATGCGCTCGGTGACGGCGTCGAAGTGCCCCTGCACGAATCCCGGCTCCGGCGTGCACCCGGCCCTGATCAGCAGCCGCTGCAGTGCCGTCACCTCCGGCCCGCTGTCGCCCCGTCGGAGCGGCCGGGCGGGCGGTGGCGTCGGGGCGGACGGCGAGGCGGTCGGGGCCGGGGCGACCGTCGGCGTCGGCGCCGCGGCCGGTGTGCTCGGCGCACTGACCGGGGCCGGTGCGCCGGCCGTCGTCGGTAGGCCCGTCGTCGGCCCGGGGATGGTCGCCGGGGCAGCGAGCGCGGGGGCGGACGAGGGCGTCGCCGGTACGGCCCTGGACCTGCTCGGGGTCGGTGCCGCGGTGGGCCGGGCCGACGGCGACTCGCGCGCCGGGGGTACCGGCGCGGTTCTCGGACCCGTCGGGTCCGGCGGGTCCGGCGCGATCGTGTCCAGGACGGTCGCCGAGGCCCCGTCGGGCGTCGGTGACCCGGTGACCCGGCTCGACGGCGGCTCGGCCATCGCCAACCCGAAGGCCAGCGCGACCGTGCCGATGCCCGCGGCGCCGATCGCGAGGCGGCGGCGGGCGAGGCGGCGGTTCGGTCCGGTCCGGCGGTGTGCGGGGCCGATGACGATCTCCACCGACGGCTCCTCCCGGGGCGTCACCCGCCCCTGGTGCGGCCCGGGAGCCACCGGGGCGGTGGCCGGCCGGTGGGCGGACACCGGGCGGAACCGGACCAGCAGGCCCTCGCTCAGGTGACCGGCCTCCCAGCGGCGGACGGCCCGCAGATCGGTCATCGCCCGGTGACAGCGGTCGCAGAGCGGCAGATGGGCGGTGAGTTCGACGGGAGTCGGCGCGTCGGTGGCGGCCGTCTCCCCCAGCAGGGCCGCGAGGTGCCGGCACTGCCGCTCGGGCGCCCCGAGGGCGTGCGCCCGGATGTACGCGTCGGCGAGCCTTCGGCGGGCCGCCGGCGCGGGAGGCGGGACCGTGGCCGGGTCCGCCGCGAGGGCCCGCCACAGCTCCATGGCGGGGAGGTCCGGGAGCTGCCCCAGCGCAGTCAGCAGCGGGCTGCTCCCCTCGACGGTGGCGACGACGTCACGGGGGTCCTGCTGCGGCGCCCGGCGCACGGACAGCCAGGCGAGGAAGCCCGGTGACAGGTCGTCACCCCGCCCCGCGGCGGCCCACCCGGCGGCGACCAGGCGCGCCTCGCCGAGCAGCAGGCAGCTCCAGGAGCCACCCGGGAGCCGGTCCCGGTGCGAGGCGTCGAGCGCCCGGTCGAGGACCTCCGCCGTGAGGCCGTGCGCCTCCCGGGGGGTCGCGCACAGCGTGCCCGCGTAGGCGAGCACCAGGGCGCCGTAGCGGCGCGTCAGCTCCCGGGTGGCGGTCCGCCGGGCGGAGCCGGAGAGCAGGAGCTCGCCGAGCTCCGCGTCGGTGAGTGAGGCGGGGGAAGGTGACATGAGGGTCCTCGGTGAGGTCGACCGGCGGCGGTCGCGGACGGCCCGCGAGCCCGCCGCTCCCGGAGGCGTTGTGAACCTTGGAGTCGGGATCGGCGCCGCCGTCCCGCCCTGTTACCCGATCGTGATCCGGCGCCGGAGGAGGCGGCCCCGCCGCCCCCGCGCATCCGGGCACGGACGTACGGACCCGCGGGCCCGGGACGCCCCCCGACTACCCATGACTCCGGGGGCGGGTACCTACGGTTCGGCGCATTCGGGGGAAGTTGGGTGGCCTCGGCGCTGGACCCCGCCCCGCCTCCGACCTTTGCTGGATCCAGGAGTACCGCCCGCTCGGTGAGCGGGCGACGTCCGAGAGGGAAGAACACCATGACCCACCGCACCCGGCCGGTCGCGAGCCGCTCCACCGCCATCTACCTGCGCTGCTACCCGTACGACACGGTGTACCTGCTGGACTACTGGCGGATCCTCGCCCGCTACTCCGCCGAATCCGGGCTGGGCGACGCGACCGTCTTCATGGACAACGGCCGGCGGTCCACCGACGACCTGACGGCCCTGGCCGACCTGACCCGCGCCGTCGAGGAGGGCCTGTGCACCACCGTGCTGATCCCCGGCCCCTTCGTGTTCTCCCTGGACGACGCGGAGGCCGGCGCGGCCGTCCGCAGGCTGGAGGAGGCCGGGTGCCGGGTCGTCGAGATGCCGCGCCCCTCGTTCTGGAACGAGGCCCCCGAGCTGGTCGCCGTCCCCTGACGGCGTAGGAACGAGGCCCGCGAGCTGGTCGCCCTCCCCCGACGGAGTAGGAGCGACCGCGTCCGGCGGCGGCTGTACTTTGGAGGTGTTCAGCGGCCCGACCGTCGTCACCGACCCGGTGGGGCGGTCAGCGGCGCCGGGAGTACGGCATGGCGGAGACGGAACACGGCGGGGGCCAGGGGCCGGCCGGCCGGTGGGGCTACCCGTTCGTGGGCCGCCGGCGCGAGCTGACCGGTCTGCTGTCGGCCGTCTCGTCACGGCCCGCCGTGGTGCTGGTGGAGGGCGAGGCGGGCATCGGGAAGTCCCGGCTGATCATGGAGGCCGGCGCACTGCTGGAGGCCGACGGCGTCCGGGTGATCGTCGGCGCCTGCCACCCGCTGCGGGAGCCGCTCCCGTACGGGCCGGTGGTCGACGCGCTGCGCAGGGCCGGGCCCTGGCTGCCGCCGCCGGAGGAGATCGGGGTGGCCGCCGCCGTGCTGGCCACCCTGCTGCCGAACCTCGCCGACCGGCTGCCCGCACCACCGCCGGACGACGGCGCCCCCGCCGCACCGCTGAGCCACCGGGTGCTGGACGGCGTCCGGACGCTGCTGGGCGCGATCGCTCCGGCCGTGCTGGTGGTGGAGGACCTGCACTGGGCCGACGAGCCGACCCGCGAGCTGCTGTTCCTGCTGGCCAGGGACCTGCCGCCGGACGTCGCGCTGGTGCTGACCTACCGCGGCGAGGACCTGCCGGTGTCGACACCCGTCCTGGGAGCGGCCTACCGGCGACCGCTGGGGACGGGCGGCACCGACCTCGCCCTCAAGCCGCTCACCGAGTCCGACCTGCGGGAGCTGGCGGCCGCCGTCCTGGGCACCGCCGCCACGGCGGCCGTCACCAGCATGCTGTTCGAGCGGAGCGCGGGCCTGCCGCTGATCATCGAGGAGGACCTGATCACCCTCAGCGCCCGGGTCGAGCACCCGGACGCGGGTGCGCCGGCGCCGGCGGGCGCGGCCCACGGCGAGGAGGCCGCCCGGTTGCGCAGGACGATGACCGTGCCGCGCAGTCTGCGCGAGGTGCTGTCCGAACGGGTGGTGCGGCTCTCGCCCGCGGCGGTCGCGCTGGTGAACGCGGCCGCGGTGCTGGCCGTCCCGGCGGGCGAGGAACTGCTGACCGCGTCCGCCGGGCTCGACCGGGACGCCGGGCAGCAGGCGCTGCTGGAGGCGCTCGGGGCCTCGGTGCTGCGCGAGGTCGGCGCCGACTCCTACGGGTTCGCCCACGTCCTGGCGTGCCAGGCGGTGTACGAGGGGATGCCCGGCCCGCTGCGCTCGCGCGGGCACCGCAGCGCACTGGCGGTGCTCCAGCGGCAGAGCCCGCCACCGCTGGTGCAGATCGCCCACCACAGCCGGGCCCTGGGCGACCTGGACGGCTGGCTGGTCCACGCGCGGGCCGCCGCCGACCAGGCGACCGCCCTGGGTGACCTCGGGACCGCCGCCCTCCTGCTCGGCGAGATCCTCGAACTGCCCGGCCAGCCGGCCGACCTGCTCTGCGACACCGCGCTCGCGCTGAGCCGGATCACCCGGCAGAGCATGGAGCACGCGGGCACCGAGGCCACCCTGCGCCGCATCCTGGCCACGCCCGGCCTGCCCGCCGCCGCGCGCGGCGAGATCAGGCTCCATCTCGGCACCCTGCTGCTCAACCAGGCGGGCGGCGTCGGTGTCGGCTGGGAGGAGAGCGAGAAGGCGGTGACGGAGCTGGAGGAGGAGAACCCGGTCCTGGCCGCGCGGGCGATGTCGATGTTCGTCACCGTGGGCACGGCCAGGATCTCCGCCGCCGGGCAGCGGGCCTGGGCCGACCGGGCCCGGGCGCTGATGGCGAACAGCACCGACCGGGGTGCCCGGGCGATCGTCGAGGCCAACCGCATCACCGCCCTCGCCACCTGGGCGGACCCCGCCGTCCCGGCACTGCTGGCGGCGCTCTCCGAGGACGGGGCCGACGGCGACCCCGAGGTCCTGCGGGGCGTCGCGTGCGCCCTCAGCAACGCCGCCGAGTCGGCCCTGTGCGCGGGCCAGGACGCGCGCTCCGCACGGTACGCCGAGGAGTCCCTCGCGCTGGGTCGGCGGATCCCGCTGCCCTCACTGGCGCTCTACACCGTGACCTACCGGCTGCTGCACACCTGGCTGTCCGGCCGCTGGACGGACTGGGACACCGAGCTGGCCGCCTACCGCAACCGGTACCCGGACAGCCCCCTGACCGGTACCGGGCTGATCGGCACCGCCCAGGGCGTGACGGCGGCCGCGCGCGGGCGGTCCTCCCGCGCGGCCGAGCACTTCCGGGGCGTCCTCGGCCCCGGCGACCTCCACATCACCGCGCTCGGCGCGGCGGCCGGCACCGCCCGGCTCCACCTCGCGCGCGGCGACGCCGACGCCGCCTGGCAGAGCCTGGCGGAGGCCCTGGAGCTGACCCGGGTCAAGGAGGCCTGGCCCTACGCCTGGGACGTGCTGCCCGCCGCCGTGGAGGCCGCGCTGCTGCGCGGCGACCGCGAGGGCGCCACGGAGCTGTGCGAGCGGCACGCGGCCGGCATCCGCGGCTGCGACGCCCCGGCCGCCGTGGCGGAACAGCACCTGTGCCGCGCGCTGCTGCGCTCCGGGGCCGACCAGGCCGGCGCGCACGAGGAGTTCGAGCGGGCCCGGGCCCGCTGGCGGGAGGTGGGCCGCCCCTACCCGGCCGCGCTGGCCGCCGAACGGGCCGCCCTCTGCCTGGCCGGTCCCGAGGAGAGGGCCGCCCGGCTCTCCGCCGCCGCCCGGGCGTTCGAGCGGCTCGGGGCCACCTCGGACGTGGCCCGCGTCCAGCGCGGGCTGCGGTCCCTCGGACAGGGCCGCAGCAATCCCCGCGGCCGGGCCGGCTACGGCGGCGCGCTCTCGCCGCGCGAGCGGCAGGTCGCCGGGCTGCTCGCCGAAGGGGCCAGCAACAACGACATCGCCGCCGCGCTGTTCCTCTCACCGCGCACGGTCGAACACCACGTCGCCAGCGTCCTGAAGAAGCTCGGCACCACCCGCGCGGCACTCACCGGTGCCGACGCCGTGCCGGTGGACGGGTCCGTTCCCCGCGACTGAGCTGTCGCGATGCCACGGGCGGACACGGCCGGCAAGAGCTGGTGAGCGCTGGTGATCGTCGCCGTCGGAGTCACCGAAGTATGGCCACCAGGTATCAGTAATGTTTCGACGTGTTGACTTGTTGGGCGCGCTCAGTAAGCCTGAGGGTCCCCCATCTGTTGAATTCCGCGTAATCACGTTTGTTTCTGTTCAGTAGTGAACGGAGCTCCGGTGGCTGGACCCGGAGGTCAGGACGAGCGCGGACGACGTCGAGGAACCCGTATGAAAAGAGTGGGATCCGTTCTCGCAGGCCTTCTCGGCCTGCTCCTGGCTGTGATCGCGGGGCCGTCACCGGCCCAGGCCGCGCCGGTCGCCGCCACCGCCGGCACCCAGTTCCCGGACACCACCGGAGCCGGGGTGCAGGCACACGGTGGTGGCGTGATCAAGGTCGACGCCTACTACTACTGGTTCGGCGAGGACCGCGGCGAGGACAACAAGTTCCGCTACGTGTCGGCGTACCGCTCCACGGACCTGAAGACCTGGGAGCCCCGGGGCCACGTCCTCACCCAGGAGACCGACCCGGAGCTGAAGGACGCGCTGATCGAGCGTCCGAAGGTCCTGTACAACGCCAGGACGAAGCAGTTCGTGATGTGGATGCACAAGGAGGCCGACGACTCCTACGCCGAGGCCCGGGCAGCCGTGGCGGTCTCCTCGACGGTGGACGGCCAGTACCAGTGGAAGGGCTCGTTCCGTCCGAAGGACGCCCAGGGCAACGAGTACATGTCGCGGGACATCACCGCCTTCGAGGACCCGGGCACGGGCAAGGCGTACATGATCTCCTCGGCGAACAACAACGCCGACCTGATGGTCTATCAGCTGACCGACGACTACACGCAGGTGACGGGCGTCCCGGCGAACCCCTGGCCGGGCCAGCACCGCGAGTCGCCGGCGATGTTCAAGCGCGGGAACACGTACTTCATGCTGACCTCCGGTACCAGCTACTGGGACCCGAACCAGCAGAAGTACGCCACCGCCCCGAGCCCGACCGGGCCGTGGACGGAGATGAAGGACGCCGGCGACAACTACGGCCACGGCTCGCAGACGGCGTTCGTGCTGCCGGTCGAGGGCAGTGAGACCACCTCCTTCCTCTACCTGGGCGACCGGTGGGCGGGCAAGGGAGCCGACCCGAAGCGGGTCAACGACTCCACCTACGTCTGGCTGCCGCTGCAGTTCCCGACCGCCACCACGATGGACCTCCCGTGGTACCCCGAGGTCTCGATCGACACGGCGACCGGCCGGGTGGCCGGTTCCGGCGGCGACCCCCTCAATACGCTCACCAACAAGGCCGGTGGCCTCTGCGCGGGCGTGAGCGACAGCCTCTCCGACAACAACGTGCCGGTGGTCCAGGGTGCCTGTGACGGCGGGCTGAACAGCGAGTGGCGGTTCACCAACAACGACAACGGTTACGTCCGGGTGCTCGCCCAGCACAGCGGCAAGTGCCTCGACGTGGCGGACAACTCGACCGCCGACGGCGCCGAGGTGAAGCAGTACGACTGCGGCTCGGGCAACAACCAGCGCTGGCGCTTCGAGGGCCCGGCCGACGGTCCGGTCCGCATCATCGTGAAGCACAGCAACAAGTGCCTGGACCTCCAGGGCGGATCCCTGGCGGCGGGTGCCAAGCTGGTCCAGTCGGACTGCGACGGCAGCCCCAGCCAGGACTGGAAGGTCGCCGTCGCCGGCGCTCCGACCGACCCGACCCACCCGACCGACCCCACCGACCCCACCGACCCGACCGACCCCGGTACCGGCACCCCCGGCACGGTGGACCAGCAGATCAGCACCTCGGTCGACGCCGGCGTGCTCTCGATGGCCGCCGCGACCGACGCCGTCCGCCTCCCGGCGGTGGCCTTCGGCTCGGGCGCGCCCTCGACCGGCTCCCTGAACACCGTGACCGTGAAGGACTTCCGCGGCGGCACCGCCGGCTGGTCGCTCACCGGCAAGGTCACCGACTTCACCGGCCCGCGCGGCAGGATCGACGCCGACCGGCTGAGCTGGACCCCCAGCTGCGCCACCAAGGCCGACAGCCCGAGCTCCTGCCAGGCGGGCAGCCCCGGGACCATCGGCAAGGCCGGCGCCACCCTGGCGTCCGTCACCGACGCCGCGCTGACCGGTGGCGAGTTCACCGCGGGGGCCGCCGTGTCCCTGGACATCGCGAAGTTCACCCCCGTCGGCAACTACTCCGGAACGCTCACCCTCACCCTCCTGTGACCGTGCTCGCGGGCCGGACGTCCCAGGCCGGCCCGCGGCACCCCGAAAGCTGGTCCGCCATGCGCAGAGCACCCGTCGTCACCGTTCTCCTCCTCGGCCTGCTGGCCCTCCTCCCCACCCGGGCCCACGCCGCCGACAACGGCGAATGGTCGGTCAAGCCGGCGGACTCGGTGATCACACCGCGCGCGGCGTTCCAGCTCTCGGCGCAGCCCGGCGCGACCTTCACCGACCGCGCCGTCGTCACCAACACCACCGACGGCCCGCTGACCCTGCACCTCTACGTCGCCGACGCCTACAACACCGAGCGCGACGGCGGTCTGGCGGTGCGCGGCCGCGAGGAGGCCCAGCACGACGTCGGGGCCTGGGGGAAGCCGGAGCGGGAGATCGTCACCGTCCCGGCCCGCTCCGCCCTGCCGGTCGGCCTCACCCTGACCGTGCCCGCCGACGCCTCGCCCGGGGACCACGTGGGCGCCCTGGTCGCCGTCGACGATCGCGTGCCGACCGCGGCCGGCTCCTTCATCGGCATCCAGCGCGGCGTCGGCGCCCGGATCTACCTGCGCGTCGACGGCGCGGAGCGGCCGGCGCTCGCCGTCGAGAACGTCCGGTTCGCCGCGCACAACCCTCGGGTGCCCTGGACCGGGCGCACCGACTCGACCGTCTCCTACACCCTGCACAACACCGGGAACGTGAAGCTCGACCCCCGCGCCGACCTGCACGTCGGCGGGGTGTTCGCGGGCGGTCCCACCGCCCGGCAACTGGCCAACGTACCGGCCGAGTTGCTCCCGGGGCAGCAGGTCGAGGTCACCGAGGCCTGGTCCGGCGCGCCCACCGGCTGGGGCGACGTCACCGTCACCGCCACCGCGAACGGCGTCACCGCCACCGGCTCCGACGACTTCACCCAGGTGCCGTGGCTGCTCGCCGGCGCCCTGTTCCTCCTCGCCGCCGCCGGCACCGCCGCGGCGCTCACCCGGCGCCGCCGACGGCCGGCCGCCCGGCACCGCGGGCGGCCGGCGGCGGGCGTCAGCGACTGAGCCGGTCGATCTCGGCGAGCTCCTCGGCGGTCAACGGACCGCCGTCGAGCGCGTCGAGGTTCTGGTCGAGCTGGGCGGTGCTGGACGCGCCGATGATCACCGAGACCACCCGCTCGTCCCGCAGCACCCAGGACAGCGCCAGCTGGGCCAGGGTCTGGCCGCGCCGCTCGGCGATCTTGTTCAGCGAGCGCAGCTGCTCCAGCTTCTCCCCGGTCAGCGCCTCCGCGCGGAGGAACCGGCCAACCGACATCCGCGAGCCGGCCGGCACCTCACCGGACAGGTAGCGGTCCGTCAGCAGGCCCTGCGCCAGCGGGGAGAACGCGATCAGACTCGTCCGCGTCTCGCCGACCGCGTCCAGCAGCCCGTCCTCGGCGGCGGCGCGGTCCAGGATCGAGTACCGGACCTGGTTCATCAGCATCGGGGTGCCCAGGTCGCGCAGGATCTCCACGGCCTCGCGGTGCTGCGCGGCCGGGTAGTTGGAGACCGCCGCGTACAGGGCCCGGCCGGAGCGCACCGCCCGGTCGAGTGCCCCCATCGTCTCCTCCAGCGGCGTCGCGGGGTCGTAGCGGTGCGAGTAGAAGACGTCGACGTAGTCCAGGCCCATCCGCTCCAGCGACTGGTCCAGGCTCGCCAGCAGGTACTTGCGCGACCCGCCGACGCCGTACGGGCCCGGCCACATGTCGTAGCCCGCCTTCGACGCGATGAACAGCTCGTCCCGGTACGGCTTGAAGTCCTGGGCGAAGAGAAGGCCGAAGTTGCGCTCCGCGCTGCCGTACGGCGGGCCGTAGTTGTTCGCCAGGTCGAAGTGCGTCACACCGCGGTCGAAGGCCCGGCGCAGCACCGCGCGCTGCACCTCCAGCGGCTGGGTGTCACCGAAGTTGTGCCACAGGCCGAGCGACACGGCGGGGAGCAGCACGCCGCTGCGGCCGGCCCGCCGGTAGGACATGGACGTGTAGCGGGTCTCCGCGGGGTGGTAGGTCATACCGACATCCTTTCAGGCGGAGGCCGGTGGAGGGAACCAACAGCCTTACCCGAAAGGGACTTTGTCGGATCGCGGCGCGGCGCGCGGCGACGGACCGGGGGAGGCGTGGGCCCCGGTCAGAGCTCCGGGTGTTCCAGCATCTCCGTGACCAGCGCCGGCGACGACGCCGTCGTAGCGGCCGACCCGCAGGTTGTCGCGCTGGGCCACGTCGTGGGTCAGCACCACCCGGGAGCCCTGGCCGATCCGGGAGAG
>NZ_JBVHVO010000049.1:0-15379 GCF_055564815.1 Kitasatospora sp. NPDC028961
GCACCCGCACCAGCCACTTCTCAGCACTTCGCCCCGCCGAGCACCAGCTCGGCGGGGCGAAGAAGAAGCAGGGCCCGAATTAACCAACAGCATCGACGACCGTCCACCGGGCCCCGCGCCGTACCGCTCCCGCCCCGTACCGCTCCCGCCCCGTACCGCTCCCGCGCCGTACCGCTTCCGCTCAGGCGGCCAGCGCCTGCCCCTGCGCCACCGGCTCGGGCACCGGACGCGGCCGCAGCCGCAGCCGCAGGGCCAGGACGAGGGCCAGCGCCATCACCCCGGCCGCCGAGAGGAACACCACGTCCACCGCGCCGATGAAGCTGTGCACCGCGTGCGTCCGGGCGGCGCCGGTCAGCCGGCCCACCGCACCGAGCGCGGTACCGGGCTCGCCGCTGTCGAAGACCCGGGCCAGCACGGTGCCGAAGAGCGCGGCGCCCAGCGCGCTGCCGAGCGTCTGGAAGAACCGGACACCGGTGGTGGCGACACCCAGCTGGTGGGCCGGGGCGGCCTCCTGGACGACGGTGATGAGGCGGCCGATCAGCTGGCCGAGGCCGAGGCCCAGCAGGACGAGCTCGGCCCGCACCAGCCAGAGCGAGGTGTCCGGACCGCTCAGCCCGAGCAGCAGCAGGGCGACCGTGGCGCAGGCGGCGCCGGAGGCCAGGATCGCCCGGACCGACCAGCCCCGTGCGGCGAACCGGTTGGCCGCGAGACCGACCGCCGTCATGCCGAGCGCCATCGGGATCAGATAGAGGCTGGCGGAGGTCGCGGCGACCCCGCGGGCCACCTGCAGGTACAGCATCACGTACATGATCGCGCCCATCAGGCCCATCCCGACCAGCCCCTGCACCGCGAAGCCGATCCGGATCTCCGGGATGCGGAACAGCGAGAGCGGCAGGATCGGCTCGGCGGCGGTGGCCTGGCGCCACAGGAAGAGGCCGAGGGCCGCGAGGGTGGCGACGGCCAGACCGAGGATCTCCGGCGACGTCCAGGCGTAGGTCTTGCCGCCCCACTCGGTCACCAGCAGCAGCCCGGTGGCGAACGCGGCCGCCAGGGCGGCGCCCAGGAAGTCCAGGCCGCGCCGGCCGGCCGAACGCGGGAGCTTGAGCACGAGCGCGGAGCCGACCAGGACGAGCAGGCCGAGCGGCAGGTTGATGTAGAAGATCCAGCGCCAGTCGAGGTGGTCCGCCAGGAGCGCGCCGATCAGCGGGCCCACGGCCATGCCCGCGCCGCCCACGATGCCGCCGACGCCGCCACCGCCGCCCTTGGCGTCGTCCGGGTCCTTGAGCTGTGCCATCACCACCATCGTCACGCTCATCAGCCCGCCGCCGCCGATGCCCTGGACCGCCCGGAAGGCGATCAGCTCGGTCATCGACCGGGCCGCTCCGCAGAGCGCCGAGCCGAGCAGGAAGACGCCGACCGCCCCCAGCAGCGCCCGCTTGGCACCGTAGAGGTCGCAGAGCTTGCCGTAGAGCGGCAGCAGCGCCGTCGCCGCCAGGGCGAAGGCACTCACCAGCCAGGGCAGTCGGTCGACGCCGTGGACGGGGTCGAGGTCCTGGACGATCGGCACGGTGGCGGCCGACACGATGTTCATGTCGAGCACCGCCAGGACGATCGTGATCAGGCAGAGCAGCATGCCCAGCTTGCGCTGGGGCTCCGTCATCAGAGCTGCTGCCGGCGCGGTGGCGGCCATGGGAAGTCCCCCCGGGGATCGTGGAATTCGGGCATTCGACTACGGACCGGACCGCACCGGACAGGTGCGGGCTCGGCGGCGCGCCCTCACCATGGCAGGTATTTTTGACCCGGTCAATTGTTCGCTGGAGTCAATGCTTCGCTGGAGTCCATTATTAAGCCCAGTCAATCTTTGATCCTGGTACAGTCATGCCATGGCAGAGCGCAGCACGACCACCGGGCCCGAGGCAGTGGAGGCGGCCGCGGACGCGGCACTGAGCCTGCGCGAGCGCAAGAAGCGCCAGACGGCCCGTCGGATCTGGCACAGCGCGATCGCCCTCTTCGCCGAGCGCGGCTTCGACGAGGTGTCGGTCGCGGAGATCGCCGCCGCGGCCGACGTCTCGAAGATGACCGTCTTCAACTACTTCCCGTCCAAGGAAGACCTGGTCATGAGCCCGATGGAGCGGCACACCGGCGAGGCCGCCGAAGCGGTCCGCGACCGTGCCCCGGGCGTCTCCGCGGTGGCCGCGCTGCGCGCCCGGTTCGCGGCGGGCCTGGAGCGGTTCGACCCGGCCACCGGTCTGAGCGACGACCGCTTCGTGCTGGACGTGATCCGCCTGATCCACCGGACACCGGCGCTGACCCTGCGCGCGACCACCGCGTGGGGCCGGGCGGCGAACGAGCTGCTCGCCGCCGAGCTGCTCGCCCAGGACCCGGCCGGCGACCGGCTCCGGGCCCAGGTCGCGGCCGCCCAGCTGATGAGCGTCCGGCTGGCGCTGACCAACGAGAACCACCGCCGGATGCTGGCCGGCGAACGGGCCGCCGACGTGCTGCCGGAGGCCCTGGAGAACGCCCGGCGCAGCTTCGACCTGGCCGAGCACGGCCTCGGCGACTACGGCACCCGGCCCGCCTGAGCGTCCGCCGCCCGGCGGGCGGACGGTCCGCCCGACGGGGCCGCGGCCGCGCCTGAGAGAGTGTCCGCACCACGAACTCCGGAGGTGCGCATGGACCAGCCGCTGCTCACGCGGGACCGTTCCCCGCTGCCCACCCACGTCGACGGCCTCCACGCCTACACCGGCGAGGACGGCGTCGCGGTGCTGGAGTTCGCCCGGCCGCACCGGCGCAACGCCGTCACCCTGGCGATCTGGCAGGCCCTGCCGAAGGTCCTGCTCCGGCTGGCCGAGCAACCCGGTCTGCGGGCCCTGCTGGTCACCGGCGCGGGGGGCACCTTCAGCGCCGGCGCGGACATCGCCGAACTGTCCGGGATCTACGCCGATCCGGACCGCGCCGACGACTACCACGCCGTCAACGTGGCGGCCGAGGAGGCGCTGGCGGACTTCCCGCATCCGACCGTCGCGGTGGTGCACGGCGCCTGCGTCGGCGGCGGCTGCCAGCTGGCCGTCGCCTGCGACCTGCGGTTCGTCGCCGAGGACGCCCGGCTGGGCATCACCCCGGCCAAGCTCGGGGTGGTCTACCCGGCGGTGCCGACCCTTCGGCTGGCCCGGCTGGTGGGCCCGTCGCGGGCCAAGTACCTGCTCTTCTCCGGCGAGTTGGTGACCGGCCGGGAGTGCCTCACGCTCGGTCTCGCCGACCGGGTCCTGCCGGGCGCCGAACTCGACGCCGGGGCGCTGGAGTTCGCCCGGCTGCTGACCACCCGCTCGTCGCAGACCATCGGCGCGGTCAAGGCCGCGCTGGCCGTCCCGCCGGAGCGGGCCGCCGAGGCGCTGCACCCCTGGGAGCGCCGCTCCCGGGAGGCCCCGGACGTCCGCGAGGGTCTCGCCGCCTTCCTGGAGGGCCGGCCGCCCCGGTTCTGACCGACCCGGGCCGGACGGACGCACGGGCGCACCCGCCGGTCGCGCCGCCCGGCCCCGCCGCACTCAGCGGATCGGCATCCCCGAGATCGCCCGGGCGATCACCAGCCGCTGGATCTCGCTGGTGCCCTCGAAGATCGAGTAGATCGCGCTGTCCCGGTGCATCCGCTCGACCGGGTACTCGCGGGTGAAGCCGTTGCCGCCGAGGATCTGCATCGCCTGCGCGGTGACCCACTTGGCGGTCTCGCCCGCGTAGAGCTTGGACATCGAGCCCTCGGCGGCGGTGAACGGCTGGTTGTTCGCCGCCATCCAGGAGGCCCGCCAGACCAGCAGCCGGGCGGCGTCGATCCGGGTCTTCATGTCCGCCAGTTGGAAGGCCACGCCCTGGTTGTCGATGATCGGGCGGCCGAACTGCACCCGGGTCTTCGCGTAGTCCAGCGCCACCTCGTACGCGGCGCGGGCGATGCCGATCGCCTGCGCCCCGACGGCCGGCCGGGAGGCCTCGAAGGTGGCCATCGCCGCGTTGCCCCGGCCGCCGCCGCGCTCGGCCCCCTCGCGGGCCCGGGCCAGCCGCTCGTCCAGCTTCTCCTTGCCGCCGAGCAGGCAGTGCCCCGGCAGTCGGACGCCGTCCAGGACCACCTCGGCGGTGTGCGAGGCGCGGATGCCGTGCTTCTTGAACTTCTGGCCCTGGCTCAGCCCGGGCGTGCCCGGCGGCACCACGAAGGAGGCCTGGCCGCGCGCGCCGAGCGCCGGGTCGACGGTGGCCACCACCACGTGGACGGCGGCGATCCCGCCGTTGGTCGCCCAGGTCTTGGTGCCGTTCAGCACCCACTCGTCCTTGGCCTCGTCGTAGACGGCCCGGGTGCGCAGCGCGGACACGTCGGAGCCGGCGTCCGGCTCGGAGGAGCAGAAGGCGGCCACCTTGAGGTCGTCCGGGGTGCCGAACATCTGCGGCGCCCAGGTGCCGATCTGCTCGTCGGTGCCGTTGGCGAGCACGGCGACGGCGGCCAGCGTGGTGCCGACGATCGAGAGGCCGATGCCCGCGTCGCCCCAGAACAGCTCCTCCATGGCGATCGGGATGCCGACGCCGGAGGGGTCGAAGTACTGCTGGGCGTAGAAGTCCAGGGAGTAGATCCCCAGCTTGGCGGCCTCCTGGATGACCGGCCAGGGGGTCTCCTCGCGCTCGTCCCACTCGGCTGCGGCGGGGCGCATCACGTCGGCGGCGAAGCCGTGCAGCCAGTCGCGTACGGCGAGCTGGTCCGCGCCCGGGTCCAGCGAGAACGTGCTCATGATGCCTCCGGTCGAAGGAGCCCCTCGCCGCCCGGCGGGGCGGCGGATGCAAGGGCGGGGCAGTGGGGGTGTCGGACAGGTGTTACCGGGGGTAACATCGCGGGGAGTCTGCTACTCATAGGTAGGAATGTCAACGCCCCGGGGCCGTCGACGCCCCCGCCGGGCAGCTCCGCGGCACGCCTGCCCCGCGCCACGCCCCCGTACGCCCCCGACCGCTCCGCCCGCACCGCGCCCGCACCACCCCGCAGCCGCAACCCCCGTCGGCCAGACCCGCCAGGAGACCTCATGCCGCCCTCCGACGCACCCCGCCGGGAGCAGCTGCTCAACGCCGCCGACCGGGTGGTCCAGCGGGAGGGCCCGGGCGCCAGCATGAACGCCATCGCGGCCGAGGCCGGGATCACCAAGCCGATCCTCTACCGCCACTTCGGCGACCGGAACGGCCTGATCCGGGCCCTGACCGAGCGCCACACCAGCGGTCTGCTGGCCGCCGTACGGGCCGCGCTGAGCGAACCGCTGGAGCGCCGCGACCGCGTCGAGCACGTGCTGGACACCTACCTCGCCGGGATCGAGGCCCGCCCGCAGGTCTACCGGCTGCTCACCCACCCCGAGCCCGGCGACCCGTCCGGCGTCGGCAACGCGCTCGCCCCGGCGCTGCGGCAGATCGCCGAGGAGATCACCCGGGCCGTGCAGAGCCAGGTGGACCTCGGGGCCGACCGGGAACTCCTCGCGGAGGCCTGGGGCCGGGGGATCACCGGCATGGTGCTGGCCGCCGGGGACTGGTGGCTGGAGTCCAGACCGTGCTCGCGCACCCGGATGGTGCAGGCGCTCGCCGACCTCCTCTGGGGCCGGCTGGCCGCCGCCGCCGACCTGCCGACGGCCGCCCTGCCGGCCCCGGTGCAGGACCCGCCGTCGAGCTGAACTCTTGTGCTGTGCATGCCAGTTCGGGCATCATCGGGCCCCACCCCCACGCTCCGCGAGATCCCGCGAGGTACCGATGCGCTTGCGCCGCACCGCCGTTGCCCTCCTGCTCGCCGCCACCGCCGCCCTGGCCGCCCCGACCCCCGCCCTGGCCGCGTCGCCGGACGCCTCCCGGACACCGGCCCCGTTCCGGGCCGGGTTCCCCACCGGCACCGCCACCGCGCCGGACGGCACCACCGACCTCACCGACGCCGCCGGCCGCCGGCTGCGGCTCCGCGGCTTCAACCTCGACAAGTACGCCGAGGCCACCGAACAGGACGTCGCGTCCCTGGCCGCCCAGGGCTTCACCCTGGTCCGGGTGGCCGTCTCCTGGACCAGGCTGGAGCCCGTCCGCGGGCACCTCGACCCGACCGAACTGCACCGCGTGCAGCGGGTGCTGGACTGGGCCGACCGCTACGGCGTGCTGGCCCTGGTCGACTTCCACCAGGACGTCTACGGGCCCAAGTTCGGCGGCGGGGACCGCGGCGTCCCGCTCTGGGCCACCCGCGACGACGGCCTGCCCTTCACCCCGGACCCGGACGACTGGTTCGCCGGCTACTTCCAGCCCGCCGTCCAGGCGGCCTTCCGCCACCTCTACGACGACCCCGACCTGCGCGCCTGGCAGGCCGACTTCTACACCCGGCTCGCCCTCGAACTGCGCGGCCACCGCTCGCTGCTGGGCTACGACCTGTTCAACGAGCCGTTCGGCCCGGTGGACGGCGACCCGACCGACCCGGCCGTGCTCGCCGCCTCCTCCGCCGCCCTCGAACAGGGCCGGCTCGCCGACATGTACCGCCGGCTGATCCGGGCCGTGCGCCGCGTGGACTCCCGTGCCTGGCTGTTCGTCGAGCCGACGGTACTGGTCGGCCAAGGCGTCCCCACCCGGCTGCCCGGCTTCGGCGACCCGCGCCCGGGCGCGCCCCGGCTCGGCTACGCGCCGCACTTCTACGACACCGCGGTCGAGGGCGGCGCCGACTGGGACCCCTCCGGCGGCTTCGTCGAGAACTACACCGCCGCGATCACCGCCTACCCCGCCGCCCACCGCCTGCCGGTCCTGGTCGGCGAGTGGGGGCCGCCGGACGCGCGGACCCCGGGCAACTCCCAGCTGGTCCGCCGTCAGGTCGCCGCCATGGACGGCTTCGCCGCCGGCTGGACGATGTGGTACTGGTGCCGGGGCAACGGCGGCTACTGCGCGTTCGATCCGGCCGGCCGGCCCGCCCCCGGCGACGAGCCGGTCTTCGGCCCCTACCCGGCGGCGGTCGCCGGGACGGCCGTGCGCACCGGCGCCGCGGCGGGCGGGCACGTGGTGCGCTGGAACGCCGACGGCAGCGGCCGGACCACCGACCTGGTGCTGCCCGCCGCCACCTTCCCGGCCGGTGCGCGGATCACCGTCACGCCGGCGGCCCGGGTCGACGTCGACCAGCCGGCCGGCGGCCGGGCCGGCACCGCCCGGATCCGCCTGCCGCACACCCGCCCGGGCACCCCGGTCACGGTGACAGTCACGCCCCGCTGAGGCCCGGTGGCCCGCCCCGACCACGAGAACCCAGGACCACGGGACGGGCCACCGCGCGAGGTTCGGCGCCGGGCTCCTACCGGGCTCGAACCGGCTCAGGCCAGACCGCGGCGGGCCAGCAGCGGCCCGGTCCGCGGGTCACGCCCGACCACCGCGCGGAAGGAGTCCAGCGGGTCCCGGCTGTCCCCGCGCGAGAGCAGCTCCCGGCGGAACACCTCGCCGCTCTCCCGCACACCCCGGCCGTTCCCCTCGAACCAGTCCACCGTCTCCGCGTCCAGCACCTCGGACCAGATGTACGCGTAGTACCCCGCGCTGTACCCGCCGGCGAAGATGTGCGAGAAGTACGCCGTCCGGTAGCGCGGCGGGATCGCCGCCACCGCGAGCCCGGCCTTCGCCAGCGCCTGCGCCTCGAACTCCTCGGCGTCCGTGATCTCCTGGCCCGGCGCCACGGTGTGCCAGGCCAGGTCCAGCAGGGCCGCCGCCAGGTACTCCACGGTCCGGAACCCCTGCCCGAAGCCGTCGGCCGCCGCCATCCGCTCGACCAGGTCGGCCGGCAGCGGCTCGCCGGTCACGTGGTGCTTCGCGTAGTTGGCCAGCACCTCGGGCCGGACCATCCACATCTCGTTGACCTGCGAGGGGAACTCCACGAAGTCCCGCGGCACGTCCGTCCCGGCGAAGTACGGGTAGCGCACGTCCGAGAAGAGCCCGTGCAGCGCGTGGCCGAACTCGTGGAACAGCGTGCGCACCTCGTCCCAGGAGAGCAGCACCGGCTCGCCCGGGGCCGGGCGGGGCACGTTCAGGTTGTTCATCACCACCGGCCGCCGGCCCAGCAACCGCGACTGGGTGACCAGTTCGTCCATCCAGGCGCCGCCGCGCTTGGACGCCCGGGCGTGGAAGTCCGCGAGGAAGAGGCCGAGCGAGCCGCCGTCCTCCTCGAACACCTCGAAGACCCGCACGTCCGGGTGGTACGCCGGGAGGTCCGGCCGCTCGGTGAAGGTCACCCCGTAGGCCAGGTTCGCGGCGAAGAAGACCCCGTCGCGCAGCACCCGCTCCAGCTCCAGGTACGGGCGCAGCGCGGCCGCGTCCACCTGGTAGGAGGACTGCCGGACCAGCTCCGAGTAGTACGCCCAGTCGTGCGCGGCGATCTCCTCGACGCCGTCGACCGCCGCCGCCGCGGCCAGCTCGACCGCCTCCCGCCGCGCGTTGGCCACCGCCGGCGCCACCAGCCGGGTCAGCAGCGCGTCGACCGCCTCGACGGTGCCGGCCGTCTCGTCCGCCACCACGTGGGCCGCGTGCGTGTCGTACCCCAGCAGCCGGGCCCGCTCGGCGCGCAGCGCGGACATCCGGATCGCCAGCGGGCCGTTGGCGTCGGCCGCCCGGCCCAGCGAGGCCGCCAGCAGGCGTTCGCGCACCGAGCGGTCGGTGAGGAAGGCCAGCTCGGTCTGGTTGGAGATGTTCTTCAGGTTCAGCACGTACTTGCCCTCGTGGCCGAGCGCCCGGGCGTTCGCGGCCGCGCCGGCGATCGCGTCCGGCGAGAGCCCGGCCAGCTCGGCCGCGGAGTCCAGCACCAGCGCCCGCGCCTTCGAGTCCGCCGACACGTTGCGGCGGAACGCCGAGGCGCCGGCGGCCAGTTCGGCGTTCAGCCCGCGCAGCCGCCGCTGGTCGGCGGCGCCGAGTCGGGCGCCGGCCCGGACGAAGGCGGTGTGCCGCCGCTCCAGCAGCCGCCGCGACTCCGCGTCCAGGCCGAGCCCGTCCCGCCGCCCGTGCAGCTCCTCGATCCGGGCGAACAGCGCGGCGTCCAGGTGGATCGCGTCCCGGTGGGCCGCCAGCCTCGGGCTGATCTCGGCGTCCAGCCGGTCCACGCCCGGGGTGGTGTCCGAGGAGACCTGGTTGTCGAAGACCGCCCGGACCCGCTTCAGCAGCGCACCCGAGCGCTCCAGCGCGATCAGGGTGTTGTCGAAGGTCGGCGGCTCCGGATTGGCGGCGATCTCGGCGATCTCGGCGAGCTGCTCGGCCATCCCGCGCTCGAACGCGGGCAGGTAGTGCTCTTCCCGGATCTCGGCGAAGGGAGGCAGTTCGTAGACCAGGGTGCTGGGCTTGAAGAACGGGTTCTCGGTCATTTCGCCGACCCTACGCCGTGGCAACGGCCGGGCACACGCGTCCGGCCCGGCGGGCGGCGCACCGTCGGCGCACGGGCGCACGGATCGGCACGCGCGCCTGCGCCGGTTGTCGTACCCACCGGTTACCGTCGAGGTCCGCAGCCCGTACGCCCGAGAGGAGGAGCCCCCGTGGCACCCCGGATCGCCCTCGTCCCCGACCCGCACGGCCCCGGCGGCCGGCTGCTCCCCCTCGACGAGGCCGGGGCCCCGCTCGGGCCGCCCACCGCCGTGGCGGACCTCGCGGCCGCCGTCGCCGAGCGGGAGGCCGCCGAGCACCCGCGCTGGGTCTGGGCGGCCGCCGACAGCGCCTACGCGCCGCTGCTCCCCCGGCTGCCCGACCGGCTCGCCCGCTGCCACGACCTCCGGCTGACCGAGGCCCTGCTGCTGGCGTACGAGGGCCGGTTCGGCGCGCCCCGCTCGCTCGGCGCCGCCTGGGCCCGGCTGAACGGGCGGCCCGTCCCGGCCGACCTGCCCGAGCCCGGCTCCGCCGACTCCGGGGACGGCCAGGACACCCTGTTCGCCCCCGACCGGCTGCAACTCCCGCCCGGGGCCGACGCGCTGGCCGCCGTGGCGGCCGTCCACGCCGAGCAGCAGCGCCGGCTCGCCGCGATCGCCGAGCCGGGTGACCGCGCCCGGTTCCGGCTGCTGGTCGCCGCCGAGTCGGCCGGCGCGCTGGTGGCCGCCGAGATGGCGCACGACGGCCTGCCCTGGCGCACCGACGTCCACGACCGGCTGCTCACCGAGCTGCTCGGCCCCCGTCCGACCGTCCCCGGCACCCAGCCCAGGCTGCTCGCCGAGCTGGCCGTCGAGCTCCAGGAGGCCCTCGGCGGCCGCCCGTTCAACCCCGACTCGCACAGCCAGGTGCTGCGCGCCTTCGCCGACCGGGGCGTCCAGCTCGGATCCACCCGGTCCTGGGAGCTGAAGGCGGTGGACCACCCGGCCGCCGCGCTGATGATCCGTTACAAGGAGCTCTCCCGGATCCACGCCGCGCACGGCTGGGCCTGGCAGGACGCCTGGGCCCGCGGCGGCCGGTTCCGCCCCGAGTACGTGGTCGGCGGCGTGGTCTCGGGCCGCTGGGCCAGCCGGGGCGGCGGCGCGCTGCAGATCCCGCGCATCCTGCGCCGCGCCGTGGTGGCCGACCCGGGCTGGCTGCTGGTCGTCGCCGACGCCGCGCAGCTGGAGCCCCGCGTCCTGGCCGCGCTCTCCCAGGACGCCGGCCTGGCCCGCACCGCCGCCGGCGGGGACCTCTACGAGGCACTGGCCGCCTCCGCCTTCCAGGGGGACCGCGACAAGGCCAAGCTCGGTCTGCTCGGCGCCATGTACGGCCAGACCAGCGGGGACATCGGCGTGCTCCTCGCCACCCTGCGCCGGCGCTACCCGGCCGCGATGGGCTACGTCGAGGCGGCCGCCCGGACCGGCGAGGACGGCGGTGTGGTCGCCTCCCGGCTCGGCCGGGCCTGCCCGCCGCCCTCGGCCGACTGGCTCGACCTCACCGAGGCGCCGGAGACGGCCGGGGAGGCCGGCGGCCGCTCGGCAAGGGCCCGGGGCCGCTTCACCCGCAACTTCGTGATCCAGGCCAGTGCGGCCGACTGGGCGCTCGCCCTGCTCGCGGCGCTGCGCCGCCGGCTCAACGCGCTGCCCGCCACCGGCCCGGACGACCGGCCGCACCTGGTGTTCTTCCAGCACGACGAGGTGGTGGTGCACACCCCGGCGAACCTCGCCGACGAGGTGGCCGCCGCCGTCGCCGAGTCCGCCGACGAGGCCCGCCGGCTGGTCTTCGGGGACACCCCGGTCCGGTTCCCGCTCACCACCGCCGTGGTGGACTGCTACGCCGACGCCAAGTAGCCGGGGCCGGGCCGCGCACCGGTGGCACCCGCGCGCCGGGGCCGGGCCGCGCGCCCAGGGCCGGCCGCGCAGGCCGCCCGCTACAGCTTGCGGAACGCCCGCGCGTCCTCGGCCGCCGCGGCCACCTCGGTGACGCCCGCCCCGGTGGAGGCCGTCACCGCGGCCGCGACCGCGCCCTCCACGAACGGGGCGTCCACCAGCACCACCCCGGGCCGCGGCTCGTCCTCCAGCAGCGTGACGGCGGTCAGCACCGAGCTGCCGAGGTCGGCCAGCACCACCACGCCCGCCCCGCCGTCCGCCTCCGTGACGGCCCGGGCGATCAGGTCGTAGCTGGTCCCGAGCCCGCCGTCCTCCGTCCCGGCCGCCACCACCACCCGCACCGCACCGGAGGCGAGTTCCGCCAGCAGCTCCCGCAGCCCGGCGGCGAGCTGTGCGCTGTGCGAGACCAGGACGATGCCCACGTAGTCGCTCATACCGCCGACCCTACGACCGCCCCGGCGCTCCGCGGGAGGGGGCCGGCCGGCCCCGCGTGTCGTACCGCGGGCCGCCCGGGGGCGTGTCGCACCCCGTGCCGGGCACCCCCGTCTGGCGTAGCGTCGGGTCAGCACCGTCTGCCGAGGGAGCGAAGCGCTGTGAAGAAGCTGATCAACACCCCGGAGAGCGTCCTGGAGGACGCCCTGGCCGGAATCGCCGCCGCCCACCGGGAGTTGACGGTGGACATCGCGCATCGGGTGATCACCCGCGCGGTCCGCCCGGCGGCGTCGAAGGTCGCCCTGGTCTCCGGCGGCGGCTCCGGCCACGAACCGCTGCACGGCGGGTTCGTCGGCCCGGGGATGCTGGACGCCGCCTGCCCCGGCGAGGTCTTCACCTCCCCGGTGCCGGACCAGATGCTGGCCGCCGCCAAGGCCGTCGACTCCGGCGCCGGAGTGGTCTTCGTCGTCAAGAACTACACGGGCGACGTGATGAACTTCGCGCTGGCCGCCGAGCTCGCCACCGAGGAGGGCATCGAGGTCCGCACGGTGCTGGTCGACGACGACGTCGCGGTCGAGGACTCGACCTGGACGGCCGGCCGCCGGGGCACCGGCGCGACGGTGCTGGTGGAGAAGATCGCCGGCGCGCTGGCCGAGCGCGGCGCCGCGCTGGAGGAGGTCACCGCCATGGGCGCCCGGGTCAACGCGGCCTCCCGGTCGTTCGCGATCGCGCTGACCGCCGCGACCACCCCGGCCGCCGGCAAGCCCGGCTTCGACCTGCCGGAGGACGAGATCGAGGTCGGCGTCGGCATCCACGGCGAGCCCGGCCGCCGCCGCGAGAAGCTCCGCCCGGCCCGTGAGCTCGCCGCCGAGGTGGTGGAGACCGTGCTCGCCGACCACCACCTGAGCGCCGGCGACGAGGTGATCGCCCTGCTGAACGGCCTCGGCGGCACCCCGCTGCTGGAGCTGTACGTCGTCTTCGGCGAGGTCGCCGCCCGGCTCGCCGAGCGCGGCATCACGGTGGCCCGCAGCCTGGTCGGGAACTACGTGACCAGCCTGGACATGGCGGGCTTCTCGCTCACCCTGACCAAGGCCGACGCCCGGCTGCTGGAACTCTGGGACGCCCCGGTGGACACCCCCGCCCTCAAGCG
This sequence comes from Kitasatospora sp. NPDC028961, assembly GCF_055564815.1. NCBI lineage: Bacteria > Bacillati > Actinomycetota > Actinomycetes > Kitasatosporales > Streptomycetaceae > Kitasatospora > Kitasatospora sp. NPDC028961. The sequence continues at coordinate 12,865 of NZ_JBVHVO010000049.1, forward strand.
AGCCTGACGGAGGAGGGACGGTCATGGACTTCGACACCGCACTGGCCGAGGCCTGGGTCCGCGCGATCGCGGCCGCGGTCGACGAGGAACAGGGGCGGCTCACCGAGCTGGACTCCGCGATCGGCGACGGCGACCACGGCAGCAACCTGCGGCGCGGCTTCACCGCCGTGCTCACCGCACTGGACTCGCTCGCCCCCGACAGCCCGGGGGCGGTCCTGAGCAGAACGGGCAGCACGCTGATCTCCAAGGTCGGCGGCGCCTCCGGCCCGCTGTACGGCAAGGCCTTCCGCGCGCTGGGCGCCGCACTGCCCGGGCCGGCCGACCCGGCCGCCTTCGGCGAGGCGCTGGCCGAGGGGCTGCGGGCGGTCCAGGCCCTCGGCAAGGCGGAGCCGGGCGACAAGACCATCGTCGACGCCTACACCCCGGCGCTGGCCGCGTACGCCGAGGCGGTGGCGGCCGGCGCCGACCTGCCGCGGGCCGTCGGGGCCGCGGCGGACGCGGCCGAGCAGGGCGCGCTGGCCACCGTGCCGCTCCAGGCCCGCAAGGGCCGCGCCTCCTACCTGGGCCCGCGCAGCGTCGGCCACCAGGACCCGGGCGCCACCTCCACCGCCCTGCTCTTCCGCGCCCTGGCGGAGGTGGTCGGCGCGGAGTAGCCCCCGGAGCGGCCCCGGCCCTACCGGTCCGTCCGGGAGATCAGCAGGAGCAGCGCGTCGTCGCGCAGCTCCCCGCCGGTGTGCTCCAGCAGGTCGGCGTAGACCCGGCCGACCGCCGCCTCCAGCTCCGTCGCGGAGCGGGCCGCGCCCCGGACCAGCGGGCCGACCCGCTCCGCCAGCGGGTAGAAGTCGCCGTTCTCGCGGTGCCGGGCCTCGATCACGCCGTCGGTGCAGAGCACCAGCACGTCCTCGGGCCCGAACGGCTGCTCCCAGGCGGTCGGCTCGCCGACGGCCAGCCGGCCCAGGCCGAGCGGCACCCACGGGTCGGGCGCGTGCAGCACGTGCGCGCCACCGTCGTGGTCCACCCGGATCGGCGGGACGTGCCCGTACTGCAGCAGCTGCATCACGCCCGGCACCCGGAACTCGGCGAACAGCGCGGTGGTGAACTCCCCGTCCGGGGCGTGCCGCTCGACGCTGGCCTCGATCCGCGCCGCGACCCCGCGCAGCCCGGCCTCGTCGTAGGCCGCCTCCCGGAACGAGCCGAGCACCACGGCGGCGGTCTGTACCGCGCCGAGCCCCTTGCCGCGGACGTCGCCGACCGCCACCCGGGTGCCGTGCGGGGTCTCCAGCACGGAGTAGAGGTCCCCGCCGATCCGGGAGGCGTCGGCGGCGGACACGTACCGCACGGCCAGGTGCAGCGGACCGACCACCGGTCCGGGCAGCCGCAGCAGCGCGCGCTGGGCGGCCTCCGCGACGGAGCTGACGGCCGCGAAGGCGGCGGCCCGCCGCATGCGGATCTTGGCCACCCAGGCGGAGAACACGGTGAGCAGCAGATAGCTGACCATCGCGCCGTAGAGGAAGCGCTCGTCGTTGACGTTGTCGACCTCGTCGTAGTGGCTGAGGCCGAAGACCGCGAACAGGCCGAGCAGGCAGACCATCAGCAGTTCGAGCGGCCGCAGGGTGAGCGCGGCGATGGTGGGGACGACCGTCATCAGCGGGGCGAGGTAGCGGTCCTTGCCGGAGAGCAGGTCGGCCAGCCCGACGAGGACGATCGCGATCAGCGCGGGGCTCGCCCGGCGCCAGAGCGGTACGTCCTGGAGGTCGGCCGCCAGCAGCGCGCCGCGCCGCCGCTCCGGCGGCAGTCCCGTGGCGGTGGGGGCCGCGGGCGACTGGGCTCGGCGGATCGGGAACACCTCTCGAACATAACGGACGCTCATCGTCCGCACCCCCCGGGAGGCGGCCGCCCCGGACGCGCCCGCCGCGCGGCGCGGATTCGGGCGCATCGTGTCCGGGCGCATACGCTCTGCTGTCGGACCGCGTCCCCGATGCGATCCGCACCACACCACCCCCTTCGGGGAATACCCCGCAGGGGTATGGTGTCATCAAGAGTGGGAGCCCGGGCGCACGCCCGCGGCCGAACAGACCTCCCGGAGGCCCCGATGTCCAGCACCATCACCTACACCGTGACCGGCATGAGCTGCGGCCACTGCGAGAGCTCGGTCAGCAAGGAGCTCACCGCGCTGGCCGGCGTCACCCAGGTGGCGGCCGATGCCAAGGCCGGCACCGTGACGGTCTCCTCCGCCGCCCCGCTCGACGACGACCAGGTCCGCGCGGCCGTCGACGAGGCCGGCTACGAGCTGGTCGGCCGGTCCGTCTGAGCCCCGCGGTGGGGGGGGGGGGGGGGGGGGGGGGGGGGGGGGGGGAGGGGGGTGGAGGGGGGGGGGGGGGGGGGGGGGGGGGGGGGGGGGGGGGGGGGGGGGGGGGGGGGGGGGGGGGGGGGGGGGGGGGGGGGGGGGGGGGGGGGGGGGGGGGGGGGGGGGGGGGGGGGGGGGGGGGGGGGGGGGGAGGAGGGGGGGGGGGGA
>NZ_JBVHVO010000050.1:0-9725 GCF_055564815.1 Kitasatospora sp. NPDC028961
CCCCCCCCCCCCCCCCCCCCCCCCCCCCCCCCCCCCCCCCCCCCCACCCCCCCCCACCCCCCCCCCCCCCCCCCCCCCCCCCTCCCCCCCCCCCCCCCCTCTCTCCCCCCCCCCCCCCCCGCCGCGCTGTCTCCCACCGCCGCCGGTACGGCGAGGTGAACCATCGTCGGATTCGGACGGACCGTCAGTCCCAGCCGTTGTTCATGGCGACCGTGACGGCCCCGCCCCGGGCACCGGTCGCCGCGTCGATCAGCGAGACGGTCGGCGCGACCAGCAGGGTGACGGACAGCACGACCGCGGCCGGAGCGATACGGCGGACGATGGCCATGGCGTTCATTGGAATTCCCCCAATTACCTGCCCGCGAGATGGCGCGGGCACTGACGTGTGAATTCGTGGCGAGCCTGATCCGGCTCGGCACTTTCGGCGGCTTCTCCTTGGTTTCCGAGGAGCTCCCCCTGCCGACACCTCTACTCTCACACGGTCGAGATGGCCTGACCATGGAATCGGTAGGCCAGGGTGTTGCCATGTCACGTTGCTGCCGTCGTCACCCTTCCGCGTCCGGCTCGCCGGACAGCAGGACCTCCCCGAACTGCGGGACGAGCGTCGCCCCGACCCGGACCAGGTGCCCGCCCCGCAGGCCCGAGCAGTAGGCCAGGCAGAGCTCCCGGGCGGCCTCCTCGGCCTCCCGGACCAGGGCCCGGGAGAGGAAGAGCGCCGCGCGGACCGCCCCGTCCCGGGGTTCGGCGTAGACGTGCCGCAGCCCGTGGCCGGGCTCGGCGCAGCGCAGCAGGCCGTCGCGGACCTCCTCCGCGGAGGGCCCGTCGGCCGGAATGGCCAGATCGGCCAGGACGATGTGCATGGCTACCCAGGGAGGGATGGCGGGAAGCGGCCGCTGTCGGGGGACCGGCGACCGCCTCCCACCGCGGCGGTCAGTACAGGACCAGGCCGTTGTCGGCCCGGTGGCCGCGGCTGCGGCGGTGGTCGAGGTGCACGAAGGTCCGGTGCAGCCAGCGGTCGTGGCCGTCGTAGCGGGCCTCGAAGGAGGTCCGCCCGTGCACCGACAGGCGGTTGTCCACGAAGGCCAGCTCGCCGGGCTGGAGCACCAGCATCGCCGAGACGTCGAGCAGGGCGCCGCGCAGGATCTCCAGGGCCGCCGTGGCGGTCTCGTCCAGACCGGTGGTGGCGCTGAAGTCGACCCGGATGTTCGGGTCGTCCGCCGCGCCCTCCAGCACCGGGTGGTACTCGGCCCCGGCGCCGGCGTGGAAGGACGGCGGCGGCTGCGTCACGAAGCGCGGCTGCATCAGGACCTCGATCACGTTGTCCGGGATGATCAGCAGCGCCCGGCGGATCGACGACACCAGGGTGCCGGCGGTGCCGCTGTGGTCGTTGCGCAGGCAGAACAGCCCGACGTAGTCCGGACGGTGCGGGTGGAAGGCGTTCTCCACGTGCAGTTCCAGCAGCGTGCCGGAGCCGGCGTTGCTCTGCGACTCCTCGCGCCCCGGCACCGGGACGACGTTCTGTACCAGGGCGCCGGACTTCTCCTCGCGGTACGCGACGACCTCGCCCAGGGCCAGGCTGACCAGTGCCGAGATCGCGGCCGGAACGGTGGCCACGCGCTCCACCGACTCCGGGACCGTCGGGGTCACCGGCAGCGCGTCCACGTCGTTCGGCAGGTTGCGCAGGATCAGCAGGCCGTCCGGGCCCGGGTCGTGGCGGTAGCGGCGGACCGCCTCCCGGACGCGCAGCGGCAGCCGCGCGGAGAGCTTGCGGGCGGCTCCCATCCACGCGATCTCGTCGACCATGCCGCGCTCGACCCCGACGAGCTGCACGGCCAGGGCGTACACCTCGTCGCGCTCGGCGTCGGTCAGGGTGACGGCACTGGTGGTGTGGATTGACGACGACAACACCGTGGTCATCGGATGACCCCTTTCAGGCTTCTTCGCCGGTTCTCAACCGGAAGTCAGTCGGACATCGCCACGAGGACCCGGCGTGCCCCCGTGAACGGGCGGCGGCCGTGGCCGACCAGCAGGTTGTCGATCAGCAGGACATCGCCTTGGCGCCAGTCCACGTCCACGGCCGCCGCCAGACCGCGGTCGCGGACCTGCAGGACGTGCTCGGCCGGGATCGGCGACCCGTCGGCGAAGGCCACCGACTGCGGCAGGTCCTCCTGCGGCATGACCTTGGCCAGGGCGGCCGCGGTCTCGTCACCGAGCGCGGCCGGGTGCCACTGGTCGGACTGGTTGAACCAGACCTCGGCGCCGGTCCTCGGGTGGTGGACGGTCGCCGGGCGGTTCTGGACGATCCGCAGACTGCCGTCCCGCCGCCACTGGCTCACGGCGTGCGAGGCGGCCAGGAACGCGTCGACCTCGTCCCGGTCACCGGTCTCGAAGGTCTCCTGCCAGCTCTTGCCGAGGCCGAGGCCGCCGTGCAGGTTCTGGGTGTACCGGACACCGTCGGCGAAGCGCTCGCGCACCTCGTCGTCGAGCAGCTCCAGCCAGAGCGCCGCGTCGACCACCGGGGTGGCCCCACCGGTCGCGGCGGCCGTGACGCAGCAGAACAGCAGCCGCGCGGGCCACTGGTGCGCGTACGAGAGCTCGTTGTGCATCGAGATGGTGAACTCGGCCGGGTACTCGGTGGAGGTGTAGACGTTGTCACCGACCTTGGTGCGCGGCGAGTTCCCGTGCACGTAGGCGAGGCGGTTCGGCAGCAGCCGGTCCATGACCGGTGCGAGCCGCTCCTCGGTGGCGCCGAAGCCCCGGAACACCAGGGCCTTCTCCCGGTCCAGCAATGACTCCAGATCAGGGCTGGAATCGAGCCATTCGAGCAGCCCGTCGAGGCCCGAGTCTTCGGACACGGACAGTGATTCCGGGCTGATCTCCAACGGCTTCCAGGCGGGACGTGCGCCCAATGCCGCGACCCCCTTCCAGGTCGACAGACGGCCACGCGGAAATCCGTGGCAGGAGGACGGTCCCGAAAGGTCCTATATTCCAGCGATATTCGCGCCACTCGCACCGCGCCCGAGCCGGCGTATAGGGAATCGATAGCAGGCGGCCCAAGGCTGGCGAGCCAATGCCGGAAACGGTCCGATGGCAGCGAGAGGGCCCCTCATGACCATACCGACAGCGACCGACGCGCGCGGGCGGCCCGACCGAACCGGGCCGACGGCCGGTACCGAAGGAACACCGGCCGACGGAACACCGGCCGACGAACCGGAGGCCGCCCAACCGGGGGCCGGCAAGCCGGGGACCGCAGGCGGCGCCGACACCGCCGCCGGGGCCGACGCGCCGTCACCCGCCGTGCCGCTGCGCCGGAACATGGACTTCCTGCGGCTCTGGGTCGGCGCCGGCCTGTCGAAGTTCGGCTCCACCGTCTCGATGGTCGCCTACCCGATGCTGGTGCTCTGGCAGACCGGCTCCGCCACCGCCTGCGGCTATGTCGCGTTCGCCGCGGCGCTGCCCAACCTGCTGGTCCAACTGCCCGCCGGGGCGCTGGTCGACCGCTGGGACCGGCGCAAGGTGATGCTGGTCTGCGACGCCGTCCGGATGCTCGCCTTCGCCGCCGTCGCACTGGCCGCCTACCACCACTGGGTCTGGGTGCCGTTCATCATGGCCGCCGCCTTCGTGGAGAGCGCGCTCGGGATCTTCTACTCGACCGCCGAGCAGGTGACCGTCCGCAACGTCGTCCCCGTCGAGCAGCTGCCGGCCGCCCTCGCCCAGAACCAGGCCCGCGGTGCGGCCATCGGCCTGCTCGGCCAGCCGCTCAGCGGGCTGCTCTTCACCGTGCTGCGCTGGCTGCCGTTCGCCGTCACCGCCGTGGCCGACCTGGTCGCGCTGATCTGCCTGACCTTCATCCGCCGCGACCTGCGGGCGGCCCCGACCGGTCCGCCGCAGCGGCTGCACCACGAGATCAAGGACGGCGTGGTCTGGCTCTGGCGCCAGAAGTTCCTGCGGATCATGACCGCGGTGTTCGCCGGCAGCAACCTGCTCTTCCAGATGCTGAGCCTCACCGTCATGGTGGTGATCAAGGAGCACGGCGGCAGCCCCGCGGTGCTGGGCCTGGTCTCCGGGGTGGCCGGGATCGGCGGCCTGCTCGGCGCGCTGGCGGCCGGCTGGTGGGCGAAGCGGGTCGGCCTGTACGCCACCGCGGTGCTGGGCCACCTGGTCTGGCTGGTGCTGATGCCGCTGGTCGCGCTGCTGCACCAGCCGGTGGTGATCGGCCTGGTGGCCGCCGGGATCATGTTCGTCGCCGGGCTGTTCAATGTCTGCGGCGGCGTCTACATGGCCCGGAACACCCCGAACGAGCTGCAGGGCCGGGTGACGGCCACCTCGGCCTTCCTGACCTCCGGCGCCAACGCGCTGGGCTCGCTGGCCGCCGGCTACCTGCTCGCCCGGGCCGGGACCACCTGGACCGCGATCGTGATGGCCGCCGTCCTGCTGCTGCTGACCGCCGCCGTGACGCTCAGCCCGGCCGTCCGGGCGGCCGGGCGGGAGGCCCCGGCGTAGCAGCGCGCGGGAGCCTCCCGGCCGAGCCCGCCGGGAGGCTCCCGCAGTGCCGCCGCCGTCAGCCGGCCAGCAGTTGCGGGGTCCGGGACCGCGGCGCCCCGCGCTGGCTCGGCACGCCGCCCGCGCCCGGCGCCGACACCAGCAGCACCACCAGCTCGTGCAGCCGGTACCCGCCCCGCTCGGAACCGCCCGCGCCGGCCGTCTCCAGCAGCCGGATGTCCACCAGCTCCTCCAGCACCTGCTCCGCCGTCGCCTGCGGCAGCCCCAGCTCCCAGGCGGCCGCCTCGGCGGGGAAGACGCCCGTCCCGAAGGGCGCGAGCCTGCTCAGCACCTGCCGGCCGCGCAGGCTGACCTCGCGCAGCGAGCGCCGGATCGTCTCGCGCACCCGCAGCTCGCCGAAGCTCAGCTCGTCCAGCCGGGTGCTCTGGTCGGCCAGCCGCCCGGCCAGCCGGGACAGCGGCCAGTGCGGCCGCGCCGCCAGCCGCACCCCGGCGATCCGCACGGCCAGCGGCAGGCCCGCGCAGCTGTCCACGATCGCCCGGGCCGACAGCGGGTCTGCGGCGACCCGCTCCGGCCCGACCAGCGCGGCCAGCAGCTCCATCGACTCCCCGTCGTCGAAGACCGGCAGCGCCAGGGTGTCCCGCCCCGAGGCGGCCAGCAGGTGCCGGCGGCTGGTGACGATCACCGCCGACTCGGGCCCGTTCGGCAGCAGCGGGGCGATCTGCGCGTTGCTCACCGCGTTGTCCAGCACCACCAGCAGGCGCGCCCCGGCGCAGTGCGTGCGGTACAGCCGGATCAGCTCCAGCAGTCCCCGGTCGGGATCGGCGGACTCGACGCCGAGGGCGTGCAGGAAGGAGGCCAGCACGGTCTCCGGGGAGCGCGAGGTGCCGTCCTGGTCGGTCAGGTCGGCGTAGAGCTGACCGTCCGGGAAGCGGTCCCGCAGGCCGTGCGCCCGGTGGACGGCGAGCGCCGACTTGCCGACCCCGGCCATCCCGGTGATCAGCGCGCGCCGGGGGCCGGCACCGGCCGCGTCCGACGCCACCAACCGCTCCAGCTGGGCCAGCTCCGCCCGGCGGCCGGTGAAGTCCGCGACGTCCGGCGGCAGCATGGCCGGCGCCGGCCGCCCGGCGGCGGGCAGGCCGAGCCGCACCGGGCCCGACGGCGCCGGGCCGGCGACCGGCAGACCCAGGGTGCCCTCCAGGACCGCCTGGTGGACGCCGGTCAGGGTGGCCCCCGGGTCGATCCCCAGCTCCTCGGCCAGGATCCGGCGCCCCGCGTGGAAGACCGCGAGGGCGTCCGACTGCCGGTCGCACCGGTACAGCGCGGTCATCAGCTGGGCCCTCAGCCGCTCCCGGGTCGGGTGCTCGGTGGCCAGCGCGGTCAGCTCCGGCACCAGGCGCTGGTGCCGGCCGAGCGCGAGCTCCACCTCGACCAGGTCCTCCTGCGCGGCCAGCCGCAGCTCCTCCAGCCGGGGCCGCTCGGCGTCCGCCAGGAACTCGGTCACGTTGCCGAGCACCGTGCCGCGGTAGCGGGACACCGCCGCCCGCAGGTCGTCGGCGGCCTGCGCCAGGTTCCCCCGGGTCAGCGCGTCACGACCGCGACGGGCCAGCCGCTCGAACGTCGTCAGGTCCAACTTGGCGTCGTGCGCGACCAGTTGGTACCCACGCGGGCGGCGGACCAGCTCGACGTGCGGCCCCAGGCGCTTCCGCAGCCGGGAGACGTAGGTGTAGATCTGCGCGGTCATCGTGGTCGGCGGGTCCCAGGCCCACAGCATGTCGCTCAGGTGCGTGTCGGAGACGGTCTGGCCGTTCGCCAGCAGCAGGCTGGCGAGCACCGTCTGCGCCTTGACGCCCGGCAGTTCGATGTGGAGGCCCTGGTCGTCGAGGACCTCGACTGGGCCTAGGACACGCAGTTCCATGATTCCCCCTGTGCTGTGCCGAATTCGTGCGGACGGCCGCGTCCGCGGCGACCCGCGATCCGGCGCGCCGACACCGGCCGGCGGCCCCCCTCTGGATTCTGGGCCGGTCGGGGGGCCCAGTCAGCGGTCCGGCGACGTCAGGACGCTGCACTGGCACGATGTGGTCATGCCCGGGAGGGCGGGCCCGGGGGCCGGTCCGGGCCGGTCCGGGGCGGTCCGGGGCTTCGGTAACCCGCGTGGGACCGGGGCTCCGGCCACGGCCGCCGCACGCGGACCGGCCCCCGCCCGCCCCGCGCGCGGCGGGGGGGCGGGGGCCGGCGGCCGGGCCCTCAGCGGCTCAGCTCAGCCGCGGCTCAGCCCAGCCGCGACTCCGCCTCGGTGGCCTCGTCGATCGCCTGCTGCCAGAGGTGGGCCAGCCGGTTCTGGCCGGTCCACACCGTGGCGAGCAGGTGCTTGACCAGCTCGCGCCCGGTGACCGCGTTGGACAGCAGCACCACGCCGGTGCCGGAGTGCACCCGCAGGCCGGTCATCGCCTGGAACCCGACGGCCTGACCTCCGTGCCCGAACTCGAGGTCGCCGCTGGTGTCGTCGACGATGGTGCTCCAGCCGTAGGAGCGGCCGGACTGCGGGGCGAGCATCCGTCGGACCAGCTCGGCGCCCACCAGGCCGCCGGAGTGCCCCAGGTGGCAGCGCCGCACCTCGACGGCCAGCCTGGCCAGATCGGCCGCGGTGGTCCACAGGCCGCCGGCCGCCAGCTCGGGGTTGAGCACGTACCCGCCGGACACCGGGGTGCCGTCGGCGTGGTGGCCGCGCGCGTACGGCCGGCCCAGCTCGTCCGGGACGGCCACCCCGAAGCCACTGCCGGTCATCCCCAGCGGCGCCAGCACCAGCCGGTGCACCAGGGCCGGGAACTCCTCGCCGGTGGCGTCCGCCATGGCCTGCTGGAGCACCGAGTAGTTCAGCGGGATCTGCCGGAAGGTGGCACCGGGCTCGTCCAGCAGCCGGGCCGGCGGGGTGATCGCCGGCGGGCGGCCGTTCAGCACGTCGAGCACCGTGGGCACCGGGTCGTGGCGGTGGTAGTTCCCGTCGACGTCCGGATGGGGGGCGATACCGGACAGGTTGGCGATCAGCAGCCGGGGCGTCACCGGGGTCGACACCCCGGGCAACGCGGGGACCTGCCAGGAGGTGAGGTACTCGTTGACGTCGCGGTCCAGCTCGATCACGCCCGCCTCGACGAGGCGCAACAGGGCGAACGTGGTCACGTGCTTGGAGATCGAACCGGCCGGGAACAGCGTCTCGGCGGTCACCGGTGCGGGGTCCTCCACCCCGAGCACGCCGAACTGCTCGACCGCCGCCAGCTCGCCGTTGCGGATCAGCGCCAGCGAGGCACCCGGGATGCCGTGCCGCGCCATCACCTCGGCCACCCCGGCGACACCCGCCGGAGCCGCCGCGGACCGGCCGCGCGGGGCGGCCGCCGGCCGGTCACCGGCCTGGTCCAGCAGCTCCGCCACGAAGCGCAGCTGCTCGGCGGCGAGGCGCTGAACGGTGGCCGGCTCGTGGACGGCGGTGTTGTACGTCCAGTGCAGGTACAGCCGGCCGTCGTAGACCTCGGCCGCGATGTCGAGCAGGTGGGTCGACGGCGCGTCCGGGGCCGCCCGCAGCTCGATCCGGCCCGGGACGAACACCAGCGGCGGCTCGCCGTCCCGCTCGGCACCGGTGGGCAGCGGCGCGGCGGCCGTCGGCGCGGCCGGGGTGAAGCCGAACCGGACCTCGCCGGTCGGCAGCTCCGCCAGCTCGGCCGCCAGCTCGGCGTCCGGCGCCAGGTAGCGAAGCAGGCCGTAGCCGTGCGCGGGCGCCGGCACCGACCGCAGCCGGCGCGCGACCGCGGTGTGCACGGCGGACAGCTCACGCCCCTTGGGGATCCGCAGCACCACCGGGTGGAGGTCCGCCAGCGGGCCGACGGTGTTCGCCAACTCGGATGCCAGCGCCTGCTGGTGGCGCGGGTCGGTGACGACGTCGAGCAGGATCCGGTCGCCGCCGGCCCACTGCGCCAGGGTCTGGCCGAGGGCGGTCAGCAACGGCTGCTCGGGGCGCGGACCGGCCAGCAGCGCGGCCGTCCGCTCGGCGGGCAGCACGACCGTGACGGTCTCCTCGGTGGCCCGGCACGGCGCCTGGTCCCCGACCCGGTCCACCGGCAGCGGCACGGCCTCGGCCCGGTCGAGCCAGTACTCCGCCTGCTCGGCCACCCGCTCGGAGTGCGCCTGCTCGCCCAGCTCCTGCGCCCAGGCCCGCCACGGCACCTCGACCGGGGCCGTCAGCACCGGAGCACCCGCCGCCGACTGCGCGTAGGCCGCGTTCAGATCGGCGAGCACGATCGGCCAGGAGGCGGCGTCCGCCGCGAGCTGGTGGATCGTCAGCCACAGCTCGTGACGCTTCTCGTCGTCGAAGCGGACCAGCGTGGCGCGGAGCATCGCACCCTCGGACGGGACCAGCCCGGCCCGGTCCCGTGCGAGCGCGCCGTCGAGCTCGCCGGCACGGTCGGCGGGCGCCACGGTACCGAGATCGAGGACCGAGAGCAGGGCCGTCCCGGCGGGCGCCGGGGCCGGCTCCGCCGCCCGGCCGTCGGCGGAGATCCGCAGCCGCAGAGCCTCGTGGCGGGCCACCAGCGCGCCGAGCGCGGCGGCGAGCACCGCTGCGTCGGGCAGCCGCCCGAGCGCCAGCCGGACCGTCCGGGCACCGCCGTCGGCCGAGGCCAGCAGCCGGTGCTGGCTGGGGGTCAGCGGCACGTCCGCCCCGGCCGGACCGGCCGGCTCGGCGTCGATCATGCCCGCCACCTCGGCCAGGCTCTTGGCCTGGAGCATCATCCACAGCGCCAGCGGCACGCCGGCCTCCCGGCACTTGGCCAGCACCTGCACGGCGCGGATGGAGTCGCCGCCGAGGTCGAAGAAGCTGTCCTCGACACCGACCTGGGGCAGACCGAGGACCTCGGCCCAGACGGCGGCGAGGCGTTCTTCGAGGGGGGTGCGGGGGGCGGTGTAGTGGGTGGTGGTGAGGGTGTCGAGGTCGGGGGTGGGGAGGGCGCGGTGGTCGATCTTGCCGTTGGGGGTGAGGGGGATGGCGTCGATCGTGAGGTAGGTGGTCGGGATCATGTAGTCGGGGAGTTTGTCGGCGAGGTGGGTGCGCAGTGCCGCGGTGTCGATGGTGGTGTGGGTGATGAGGTAGGCGGTGAGGCGCTTGTTGCCGGGGCTGGGTTCGCGGACGGTGACGACGGTGTCGGTGATGTGGGGGTGTTCGCGCAGGCGGG
>NZ_JBVHVO010000051.1:0-8540 GCF_055564815.1 Kitasatospora sp. NPDC028961
CTCCCCGACGGCACCCTCGAAACCCTCGGCCGCATCGACAACCAGGTCAAGATCCGCGGCTACCGCATCGAACTCGGCGAAATCGAAGCCCGCCTACGCGAACACCCCCACATCACCGACACCGTCGTCACCGTCCGCGAGAGCACCAACGGCGAGAAGACCCTCGTCGCCTACCTCGTCACCGACACCGTGATCGATGCTCCGGTACTGCGCGCCGAACTCGCGGACAAGCTCCCCGAGTACATGGTCCCGACCGCCTACCTGACGATCGACGCCATTCCCCTCACCGCCAACGGCAAGATCGACACCCGCGCCCTCCCCGCGCCGGACCTGGACGCGTTCGCCACCGGCGGCTACACCGCCCCCCGCACCCCCGTCGAGGAGCGCCTCGCCGCCGTCTGGGCCGAGGTGCTGGGTCTTCCCCAGGTCGGTGTCGAGGACAGCTTCTTCGACCTCGGCGGCGACTCCATCCGCGCCGTCCGCCTGGTCGGAGCCCTGCGCGCCGCCGGCTACGACGTCACCATCCGCGACGTCTTCCAGCAGCGCACCATCACCGCCATGGCCACTGCTCTCCCCGGCAACGGCACCGGCGAGTCCCTGATCACCGCCGTCCAGCCCTTCGCCCAGATCTCGGACGAGGACCGCAAGGCCCTCCCGGCCGACATCGTCGACGCCTACCCGCTCTCCCAGATCCAGACCGGCATGCTCGTCGAGCTGATGTCCACGGAGAACGAGCACGTCTACCGGAACATCAACTCCTCGCGCATCCCGGACCCCCACCCCTTCGATGCCGAGGCCTTCCGCCGCGCCGCCGACCTCGTGGTCGCCCGGCACGACATCCTGCGCACCTCCATGCACCTGGACGGCTACAGCCAGCCCCTCCAGCTCGTCCACGCCGACGTCGAGATCCCGGTCGCCATCCACGACCTGCGCGGTCTGAGCCAGGCCGCGATCGCCGAGCAGGCCCGCGCCTACGTCGAGCAGGAGAACGGCACGGGCTTCGAGCTGACCACCGCCCCGCTGATGCGGTTCGCGGCGCACGTCGAGTCCGAGCGGGCCTGGCGCCTGACGGTCAGCCACCTGCACGTGATCACCGACGGCTGGACCATCAACTCGCTGCTGATGGAGTTCCTCAGCACCTACCAGGCGCTGCGGGACGGCCTTGAGCCGGCGGCCCACGAGGTGCCGTCGGTCCGCTACGCCGACTACATCGCCGCCGAACAGGACGCGCTCTCCGACCCGCAGACCCAGGAGTTCTGGCAGCAGGTCGTCGACACCCACAGCCCGCTGGCCCTGCCCGCCACCTGGGGCGGCGAGCCGGGCGAGTCCGTCACGGCCCGGGTCCCGTTCGCGGACCTGGAGGACGGCCTGCGCAAGCTCGCGACCGAGGCGAAGACCTCGCTCAAGAGCGTCATGCTGGCCGCGCACCTCAAGGTGCTCGGGAGCCTCACCGCCGAGGACGCCTTCCACACTGGCGTCGTCTACCACGGCCGCCTGGAGGCACCGGGCGCCGACCGGGTCTTCGGCATGCACCTCAACACCCTGCCGTTCCCGACGGCTCGGGGCGCGAAGACCTGGCGCGAACTGGTCGAGCGGACCCATGCGACGGAGACCGCCATCTGGTCCCACCGCCGCTACCCGCTGCCCGCCGTCCAGCGCGCCGCCGGGAACAGCGACCTGATCAACGTCATGTTCGAGTTCCAGGACTTCCACCAGGTCGACACCGACGCGGTGGATGTCGAGGCCTCGCTCAACCAGGGCACCACGGAGTTCGCCCTCAACGCGATCGCCAGCGGTGGCGCCGTTCAGCTTGGCGGGTCCTCGGAGTTCTTCACCGCGGCGAACCTGGAGCGGCTGGGCGCCATGTACCGGTCGGTCCTGGAGGCCATGGCCGCCGACGCCGACGGCGACGCCCGCGCCGCCCACCTCCCGGCCGACGAACTCTCCCGACTGCTCGACACCTGGAACACCTCCGTCGAGCAGCCGGTCGAGGACTGCGTCCACGAGCTGTTCACCGCCCAGGCCACCCGCACCCCCGACGCCATCGCCCTCACCAGCGGCTCGTCCCACCTCACCTACGCCGAGCTGGACGAGCGCGCCAACCGCATCGCCCACCACCTCATCGCGCTGGGCGCCGGCCCCGAGCGGATCGTCGGCCTCTCCCTGGAACGCGGCCCCGACCTCATCCCCGCCCTCCTCGGCATCCTGAAGTCCGGCGCCGCCTACCTCCCGCTCGACCCGGCCAACCCCGCCGACCGCCTCGCCTACATGCTGGCCGACGCCAACGCCGACCTGCTCGTCACCCACTCCGCGCTCGACGAGCTGCAGTTCACCGGCACCCGCGTGTTCGTCGACACCCACGCCGCCGAGATCAACGCCCGCCCGGCCACCGCACCCGTGACCGGCGTGCGTCCGGACAACCAGATCTACGTCATCTACACCTCAGGCTCCACCGGCCTGCCCAAGGGCGTCAGCCTCACCCACGCCAACGTCGCCCGCCTGTTCACCGCCACCCGCGACCAGCTCGCCCTCGCGGCGAACGACGTCTGGGCCCTGTTCCACTCCTACGCCTTCGACGTCTCCGTCTACGAGATGTGGGGCGCCCTCCTCCACGGCGGCCGCCTCGTCGTCGTCCCCACCATGGTCGCCCGCTCCCCCCAGGACATGGCCGACCTGCTCACCACCGAGCAGATCACCATGCTCTGCCAGACCCCCTCCGCGTTCCGCTCCCTCGCCACCACCCTCACCACCGGCACCGACACCACCGGCACCCTCGCGCTGCGCGCCGTCGTGTTCGCCGGCGAACGCCTCGACGTCACCGAACTCACCGACTGGACGAGCACGTTCGGCTGGAACAACCCGGCGCTCGTCAACATGTACGGCCCCACCGAGACCACCGTCTACGCCACGTTCCACCAGGTCACCCCCGCCGAACTCACCGGCCCCCGCCGCAGCGTCATCGGCACCCGCCTCACCGACCTCACCATCCACCTCCTCGACCCCGCCGGACACCCCGTCCCCATCGGCGTCCCCGGCGAACTCCACGTCGGCGGCCCCGCCATCGCCCGCGGCTACCTCAACCGCCCCGAACTCACCGCCGACACCTTCCTCCCCGACCCGTTCGGCCCGCCCGGCGCCCGCCTCTACGCCACCGGCGACCTCGCCCGCTACCTCCCCGACGGCACCATCGACTACCTCGGCCGCATCGACAACCAGATCAAACTGCGCGGCTACCGCATCGAACTCGGCGAAATCGAAACCGCCCTCACCACCCTCGACCACATCCACCAGGCCGTCGCCATCGTCCGCGACGACACCCTCCTCGCCTACCTCGTCACCGACGACACCGGCGTCGACCTCACCACCGTGCGCCGCGAACTCGCCACCACCCTCCCCGAATACATGATCCCCGCGGCGTTCGTCACCCTCGACGCCATCCCCCTCAACAGCAGCGGCAAGACCGACCGCCGCGCCCTCCCGACCCCGAACCTGGACGCCTTCACCACCGGCGGCTACACCGCCCCCCGCACCCCCGTCGAGGAACGCCTCGCCGCCGTCTGGGCCCAGGTCCTCGGCCTGCCCCAGGTCGGTGTCGAAGACAGCTTCTTCGACCTCGGCGGCGACTCCATCCGCGCCGTCCGACTCGTCGGCGCCCTCCGCGCCGCCGGCTACGACATCACCATCCCCGACGTCTTCCAGCAGCGCACCATCACCGCCCTCGCGGCCCGGATCGGTGACGGCACCGGCCACTCCCTCATCACCGCCGTCCAGCCCTTCGCCCTCATCGGCGACGACGACCGCGCGGCCCTCCCGGCCGACATCGTCGACGCCTACCCGCTCTCCCAGGCGCAGACCGGCATCCTGGTGGAGGTCATGTCCGCGGTCGACCGTGCGGTCTACCACAACATCGACTCCTTCCGGCTGCCCGACCCGCAGCCGTTCGACGCCGAGGCCTTCCGCCGCGCCGTCGACACGGTGGTGGCCCGGCACGACATCCTGCGCACCTCGATGCACCTGGACGGCTACAGCCAGCCCCTCCAGCTCGTCCACGCCGCCACCGAAGCCCCGATCGCCGTCCACGACCTGCGCGGTCTGACCGAGGCCGAGGTCACGGAGCGTGCGCTCGCCTACGCCGAGGAGGAGCGGGCCCGCGGGTTCGAGCTCACGACGGCTCCGCTGCTGCGGTTCGCCGCACACGTGGAGTCCGACCGGGCGTGGCGCCTGACGATCAGCCACAACCACGCGGTCAGTGACGGCTGGACGCTCAACTCGCTGCTGATGGAGCTCCACGGCGCCTACCGGGCACTGCGGGACGGCCTTGAGCCGGCGGCCCACGAGCCGGTTCCGGTGCGCTATGCCGACTTCGTCGCCGCCGAGCAGACCGCACTCTCCGACCCGGCGACCCAGGCCTTCTGGCAGCGCGTCGTCGACGCCCACAGCCCGCTGGTCCTGCCCGCCACCTGGGGCGGTGAGCCGGGCGAGCGCCTCGGGGTCCGGGTGCCGTTCGCGGACCTGGAGGACGGCTTGCGCAGGCTCGCGGCCGAGGCGAAGACCTCGCTCAAGAGCGTCATGCTGGCCGCCCACCTCAAGGTGATGGGCAGCCTCACCTCCGAGGACGCCTTCCACACCGGCGTCGTCTACCACGGCCGCCTGGAGGCCCCCGGCTCCGACCGGGTGCTGGGCATGCACCTCAACACCCTGCCCTTCCCGACCGACCGGGGCGCGAAGACCTGGCGCGAACTGATCGAGCGGACCTACGCGACGGAGACCGCCATCTGGTCCCACCGCCGCTACCCGCTGCCCGCCATCCAGCGCGCCGCCGGCAGCTCCCGCGACCTGCTCACCGTCCTCTTCGACCACCACGACTTCCACCAGGTCGACACCGACTCCGTCGATGTCGAGGCCACCATGGCGGGCGGTTCGAACGAGTTCGCGCTGATGGCGATCCCGCAGGGCGGGCACATCAACCTGAGCAGCTCGACGGAGTACTTCACCGCGGCGAACCTGGAGCGGCTGGGCGCCATGTACCGGTCGGTCCTGGAGGCCATGGCCGCCGACGCCGACGGCGACGCCCGCGCCGCCCACCTCCCGGCCGACGAACTCTCCCGACTGCTCGACACCTGGAACACCACCGTCGAGCAGCCGGTCGAGGACTGCGTCCACGAGCTGTTCGCCGCCCAGGCCGCCCGCACCCCCGACGCCATCGCCCTCACCAGCGGCGCGTCCCACCTCACCTACGCGGAGCTGGACGAGCGGGCCAACCGCATCGCCCACCACCTCATCGCGCTGGGCGCCGGCCCCGAGCGGATCGTCGGCCTCTCCCTGGAACGCGGACCCGACCTCATCCCCGCCCTCCTCGGCATCCTGAAGTCCGGCGCCGCCTACCTGCCACTCGACCCGGCCAACCCCGCCGACCGCCTCGCCTACATGCTGGCCGACGCCAAGGCCGACCTGCTCGTCACCCACTCCGCCCTCGACGAGCTGGAGTTCACCGGCACCCGCGTGTTCGTCGACGTCCACGCGGCGGAGATCAACGCGTGCCCGGCGACCCCGCCGGTCACGGACGTGCGTCCGGACAACCAGATCTACGTCATCTACACCTCGGGCTCCACCGGCCTGCCCAAGGGCGTCAGCCTCACCCACGCCAACGTCGCCCGCCTGTTCACCGCCACCCGCGAGAACTACCACTTCGGCCCCACCGACGTGTGGCCGCTCTTCCACTCCTACGCCTTCGACGTCTCCGTCTGGGAGATGTGGGGCGCCCTCCTCCACGGCGGCCGACTCGTCGTCGTTCCCTCCGCGATCGCCCGCTCCCCGCACGACATGCTCAACCTGCTCACCACCGAACAGGCCACCATCCTCTGCCAGACCCCCTCCGCGTTCCGCACCCTCACCCAGCTCGCCGCCGACAACGACCCCCGGATCGACGAACTCGCCCTGCGTGCCATCGTCTTCGCCGGCGAACGCCTCGAAATGACCGAACTGCGCCCCTGGACCGACCGCGTCGGCACCCAGCACACCGCACTCGTCAACATGTACGGCATCACCGAGACCACCGTGCACTCCACCTACCACCGCATCACCGACACCGACGTCACCCGGACCGCCCACAGCCCCGTCGGCTCCCCGATGGACGACACCGCCATCCACCTCCTCGACGCCCGGGGACACCTCGTCCCCACCGGCGTCCCCGGCGAGATCCACGTCACCGGCCCCGCCGTCGCCCGCGGCTACCTCAACCGCCCCGCACTCACCGCCGAACGCTTCCTCCCCAACCCCCACGGACCCGCCGGCTCCCGGCTCTACCGCTCCGGCGACCTCGCCCTGCGCCTGCCCGACGGCACCCTCGAATCCCTCGGCCGGATCGACAAGCAGGTCAAGATCCGCGGCTACCGCATCGAACTCGGCGAGATCGAAGCCGCACTCACCCAGCACCCCACCGTCCGCCAGAGCGTCGTCACCGTTCGCGACAGCCACACCAACGGCGAGAAGATGCTCGTCGCCTACGTCGTCCCGGCCACCGGCACCGTCCTCGACACGACCGCCCTCCGCACCCACCTCGGGACCTCACTGCCCGAGTACATGGTCCCGGCCGCGTTCGTCACCCTGGACACGATTCCGCTGACCACCAACGGCAAGGCCGACACCCGCGCCCTCCCCGCGCCCGACCTGGACGCCTTCAGCACCACCGGCTACACCGCCCCGCGTACTCCGGTCGAGGAGCGCCTGGCGGCGGTCTGGGCCGAGGTGCTGGGTCTGCCGCAGGTCGGTGTGGAGGACAGCTTCTTCGACCTCGGCGGCGACTCCATCCGCGCCGTCCGCCTGGTCGGAGCCCTCCGCGCCGCCGGCTACGACATCACCATCCCGGACGTCTTCCAGCAGCGCACCATCGCCGCCATGGCCATCGCGGTCGGTGACGGCACCGGCGAGTCCCTGATCACCGCCGTCCAGCCCTTCGCCCTGATCGGCGCGGACGACCGCGCGGCCCTCCCGGCCGACGTCGTCGACGCCTACCCGCTCTCCCAGATCCAGACCGGCATGCTCGTCGAGATGCTCGCGGCACAGGGCGGCAGCACCTACCGGAACATCAACTCGTTCCGCCTGCCGGACGCGTTGTCGTTCTCGCCGGACGTCCTGCGCCAGGCCGTCGACACGGTGGTCGCCCGGCACGACATCCTGCGCACCTCGATGCACCTGGACGGCTACAGCCTGCCCCTCCAGCTCGTCCACGCCACGGCCGAGGTCCCGATCACCACGCACGACCTGCGCGGACTGACCGAGGCCGAGGTCACGGAGCGCACGACCGCCTACGTCGAGCAGGAGCGGGCGACGGGCTTCGACCTGACCGCCGCCCCGCTGCTGCGCATCGCCGCACACGTCGAGTCGGACCAGAGCTGGCGCCTGACGTTCAGCCACATTCACGCCGTCACCGAGGGGTGGAGCTACCACACCCTGGCGATGGAGATCGTGACCCTCTACCGCAGTCTGCGAAGCGGCGAGGAGCCGACCGCCTACGAGGTGCCGGCGGTCCGGTACGCGGACTTCATCGCCGCCGAGCAGACCGCGCTGGCCGACCCGGCCACCCAGGCCTTCTGGCAGCAGCTCGTCGACGCCCACAGCCCGCTGGTCCTGCCCGGTTCCTGGGGGGAGGGCGAGCGCCACGGGAACGAGCGCCACGGCGTCCCGGTCCCGTTCCTGGACCTCAAGGACGGACTGACCCGACTGGCCGCCGCTGCCAAGACCTCGCTCAAGAGCGTGCTGCTGGCCGCGCACCTCAAGGTGCTCGGCAGCCTGACGGCCGAGGACGCCTTCCACACCGGCGTGGTCTACCACGGCCGGATGGAGGCACCGGGCGCGGACCGGGTGCTCGGCATGCACCTCAACACCCTGCCGTTCCCGACGACTCGGGGCGCGAAGACCTGGCGCGAACTGGTCGAGCAGACCTACGCGACGGAGACCGCCATCTGGTCCCACCGCCGCTACCCGCTGCCCGCCGTCCAGCGCGCCGCCGGCAGCTCCGGCGATCTCGTCTCGATCCTCTTCGAGTACCTGGACTTCCACCTCGTCGACGACGGCCCCATCGACACCGATGGCTCGCTGGGCGACGGCGCCAACGAGTTCGCCCTCAACGTGCTGGCCCGCCCGGACCGGGTGAACCTCAGTGCCCCGACCGCCGTGGTGGGTCGGGAGTGGCTGGCCGTGCTGGGTGAGCGTTACCGGCTGGTGCTGGAGGCGATGGCCGCCGACCCCAACGGCGACGCGACCCTCTCCCACCTGCCCGAGACCGAGCGCGCCCAGCTCACGACCTGGGCCGCAGGCGACCCGGTCGACTGGCCGCAGGGCCTGACCGTCGACCTGATCGAAGCCCAGGCCGCCGTGACTCCGGACGCCGTTGCCGTCATCGCCGGGGATGTCCGCCTCAGCTTCCGCGAGGTCGACGAGCGCGCCAACCGCATCGCCCACCACCTGCTCACCCTCGGCGCCGGACCGGACGTCCTCGTCGGCGTCTGCCTGGAGCGCGGCCCCGACCTCGTCCCCAC
>NZ_JBVHVO010000052.1:0-8073 GCF_055564815.1 Kitasatospora sp. NPDC028961
GGTCAGCCAAAAACCCCCCCGTGCACACCACCCCCGTCGTCTCCTTCCCCCCCCCCTTGCTCTGCGACGCCACCAACACTCATCGGGGCCCCGCCCCCCCCCCCCCCCTCCCCCCCCCCCCCGCGGTGGTCAGGCCGGGCGGGTCTGCGCCCAGGTGTGGAGGCGGTGGGCGCTGTCCCCGAGGCGGGTGGCGTACAGCGTGGCGGCCGGGCCGCCGGCCAGGTCCTCGGAGGTGGTGGTGACGCCGACGACCGTACCGGTGCCGGTCCTGGTGTCGAACGTCGCGAAGTGCGGGCCGCCGCTCGCCCCGTGGCCCATGTCGCAGGGCTCGCCCCACAGCAGGGGGGCCGCGGTGCCGGGCCGGGCCGGTCCGGCGCAGTGGATCATGCGGGATCCGGCGTACTTGGCGCCGGGGTCGTTGAGCCGGTCCTTCGGGTAGCCGAAGGTGTGGACGAACTCGCCCTCGACCGGCCGGGTGAACGCGATCCGCTGACTTCCCGTGACGTCCGCGATCCGTCGGCCGTCGGCGGAACGGTGCGCGACCAGGACGCCCGTGTCGTAGCCGGCCACCGCGAGGTCGGCCGAGGTCGTGCCGCCCGGGTCGGCGTCCCAACGGGAGGAGGTGGCCGCGCTCCTGATGACGAAGCCGCCGAGCGGCTTCGTCCCGTTGCGGTAGCCGGGCACGAAGTAGAGGTTGTGGTGCCAGGTGTCCTCGGCGGCCGGGGCGCCGACGCCCCGCAGGCAGTGCGCCGCCGTGATGACGGTGCTGCGGTTGGCGCTGGTGACGACCGTTGCCGTACAACTGCCGTCGTAGCCGTCGCTGAAGGTGAAGAAGAGCCGGCCGACGCTCCTGTTCACCGCGCCGCCGTGCGTCCAGACGCCGCCGGGGTCCGGCGTGTCCGCGGGCAGCGGCCGGGGATCGTCGGCCGTGTCGTCGTCCTCGGGCACGGGGGTGATCTCGGGGACCATGGCACCGGCCAGCTTCATCCGCTCCGGCGTCCAGTAGGTGTCGATCCGGCCGCGTTCCTGATCGGTGGTGGCGCCGGCGTGCGCGGTGACGGACTCCTGACCGCTGGGCGCCGCGGCCAGGGCCGTGTTCGGCAGCAGCACGACGGCCGCGACGGTACTCAGCAGGAGGGCTCCCGCGGCGACGAACGTGCGGGGAAAGGCCCGGGGGAGGGTGCGGTGGACGGAGTGGGGCACGGCGCGGGTGCGCGCCCGGCTGTGGGTCCGGCCGTCGGGGCGACTGGTTCGACCATGGGTTATCGACATGTCCGGCACGCTACGGACGGATCGTCAGACCTCTGTCAGGAAGGGGTCTCATCCCTTCATCGATACCGTCAGGTTCCGGTAAAGGCGTTACGTCCCCGTATCGGTGCGGGCCACCACGCGCGCCCCGTGCGCCGCTCCGCGGAACTCGCCCCACTCCGGTGCGGCACTAGGACAGGACCTGACCCAGATGGCTCCTACCTTGGTTCTCGGCAACGGAGAACGAACGACGAAGGCGGACACCATGACCGACACCACCACCACCGCGACCGCGCCCGAGCAGGCCGCGGCGGCCGCCGCCGGCGGGGAGCGGGCGGAGCTGCTGGAGGCGCTGGGCAAGCAGCGGCACTTCCTCCGCTTCACCACCCGTGACCTCACCGACGAGCAGGCCGGGCGCCGGACCACCGTCAGCGAGCTCTGCCTGGGCGGTCTGATCAAGCACGTCGCGAGCGTCGAGCGCGCCTGGACGGCCTTCATCCTGGAAGGGCCCTCGGCGATGGGCGACTTCACCACCATGACCGAGGCCGACTGGGAGCGGCGGAACAACGACTTCCGGCTGCTGCCCGGCGAGACCCTGGCCGGTGTGCTGGAGGACTACGCCGAGGCGGCCCGCCGCACGGACGAGCTGGTCGCCGTCCTGCCCGACCTGGACGCCTCGCAGCCGCTGCCGAAGGCTCCCTGGTTCGAGGCCTCCGCGCGCTGGTCGGCGCGCCGCGTCCTGCTGCACCTGATCGCCGAGACCGCGCAGCACGCCGGCCACGCGGACATCCTCCGCGAGGCCCTGGACGGCTCCAAGAGCATGGGCTGACGGGCGCCCGCCGGGTCCGGAAACGCCGGTGTCCCCCGCGTCTCGACGCGGGGGACACCGTGCGGCTCCGAGGACCGGTCAGCGCTTGACCGCGACTCCGGCGTAGGCGGGGGCCGCCTCCTGCCAGCGCGGCGGGAGCTCCGCCTGCGGCCGCCAGAGCGGCAGTTGGACCAGGCCGGGGTCGACCAGCTCGAAGTCGCCGAAGAACTCCCGGACCTCCTCCTGGGCCCGCAGGACCAGCGGCGAGCTCGCGCGGCTGTAGACCTCGGTGGTCTCGGCGGCCGCCCGGGCGGTCATGAAGTCCTGGGTGCCGTGCGAGAGGATCAGCATGCTGCCCGGCGCCAGCGCGTCCCGCAGCCGGGCCACCGTCTCGGCGGCGCCCTCCTCGTCCCGGACGAAGTGCAGCACCGCCACCAGCATCAGCGCCACCGGCCGGGAGAGGTCGAGCGCCTCCTTCAGGCCCGGATCCCCCAGTATCGCCTCCGGGTCGCGCAGGTCCGCGTGCAGGACGCTGGTGTGACCGGCCGGGTGGTAGGCCAGCAGGGCGCGGGCGTGCGTGAGCACGATCGGGTCGTTGTCGACGTAGACCACCCGGGCGTCCGGAGCCACCCGGTGGGCGACCTCCGCGGTACTGCCCACGGCCGGGATCCCGGTACCGATGTCCAGGAACTGGCGGACGCCCCGGCCGACGGCGAACTCCACCGCGCGCCCGAGGAACTCACGGTTGATCCGGGCCCCGAGCCGGGCGTCGGGCATGGCCGCGATGACCTTCTCGGCGGCCTCCCGGTCGGCCGGGAAGTTGTCCTTCCCGCCGAGGTAGTAGTCGTACATCCGGGCCGGGTGCGGGGTGCCGGTGTTCAGCTCCGCCGGCGGCTGCCACTCCCCCGCCGCCACCGGCCCCGACCAGCCGGTCATCGCATCGTCCCGCATGAAATCCCCACTCGTCCTGACAGCAAGTCATCTCATCCTAAGCACACCGGGAATCCCCCACCCCGCCCCGGCCGCGCGACCGGCCCGGCGGCCCCGATCGCCCGCACGGTGCTCACGGCCCTGACGCGCGCCCGCGTCAGGGCCGTTCGGCTTGGCGACGGAGAGCCTGTCGACGGTGTGTCGACTCATGGAACGCTCCTTCGTGCCGGCCGGGAAACCCGGTATCGGCGCAGGCGGGAATCGAGGGTGGCGCCGGGCACGCCGGGGTCAAGCGGATGCCTGACAAGTAATCAGAACCAAACGGATTTCAACGTCATGTGAAATGTCACATGACTTGGCACCCTCCCGTCAAGAGCTCCGTCGCGCCGAGATCAACCTGTGACTCAACGCGGCGCGCAAGGGGTTCTCCCGTGCCGGGCCACGCCGAGCGACCGTCACGGACGAGTCTGCGCAAGGCACTTGAGGACGGCCAGCACGTGTGCTTCTCTTTGCTGCGTTGCTTTCTGTTGAGACTTTCGAACAGAAACGAACGGCAGCGGACTGCCGATCCCCCACCCTCCTCGCGCACTCTGGAGCGCCCATGCGGATACCCCTGCGCCGAGCCGTGCCCCGAGCACTGAGCCGAGCGCTGCCCCGTGCCCTCGTCGCGCTGTCCCTCGCGGCGACCGGGCTCGGCACCGTCGTCCTCGGGACGGCCGCCCCCGCGGCGGCCCTGGACAACGGACTCGCCCTCACCCCGCCGATGGGCTGGAACTCCTGGAACACGCTGGGCACCGGAGTGACCCAGGAGGAGGTCCTCCAGACCATCGACTTCATGGCCGCCAACGGGCTGGTCCAGGCCGGCTACGACACCGTCACCATCGACGACGGCTGGTCGCTCGGCCACCGCGACGGCCAGACCACCGACCTGGTGAAGACCGCCTACGGCGCGATGCAGCTCTACGACGCCAACCGCAACCCCACCAGCGGGACGGACGGCACCGGATTCGACCTGACCACCGGCCACCTCGTCCCCGATCCGGCCCGCTACCCCGCGCACACCGTCAACGGGCAGACCCTGAACGGGATCCAGTACCTGTCCTGGTACGCCCACAGCAAGGGCATGAAGTTCGGCCTCTACGCCACGGACACCTACACGACCTGCCAGGGCCGGCCCGGCAGCCTGGGGCACGAGGCCACCGACGCCGCCGACTTCGTCGCCTGGGGCGTGGACTTCGTCAAGTACGACGACTGCCCCTACGGACCGCAGATCATCGGGCCCGACGGCCACAACTACTGGACCCAGGGCGAGGGGAGGGAGCTGACCCGGTCCATCTACGCCCGGGTGCGCGACTTCCAGCAGGCCCTCGACGCCGCCTCCCGGACCCAGGGCCGCCCGCGGGTGACCCTCAGCGTCTCCGCGCAACCCGTGCACAGCGGGGTCCCCTACCTGCTCGCCGGTGACGACCCGGCCCGCACCGACCCGGTGGTGGTCGCGGCCGGCACCCCCGCGTTCGAGGCCCCCGGCTACGCCCCGACCGGGGTCTGGTGCGGACAGGTCGCCAACCTCTGCCGGATCGGCGGCGACCGCGGCCCGGACCTGGAGGGCGTGCTCTACAACGGCCAGTTGCAGACCGCCCTGAAGTACCCGGGCAACGTGCGGCCGGGCAGCTGGAACGACCTGGACATGATGTTCGCCGGCTGGCAGAACCCGTACGGCGTGTACGGCGTCACCGACACCTGCCCCTGCCACAAGCCGATGTCCGTGACCGAGTCGCGCGGCGAGATGTCGATCCTCGCCATGCTGGCCTCCCCGCTCATCTCCGGCGCGGACCTGCGCACCGCCGCGGACTCCCGGCACACCCGGGACGGCCTCACCTGGTCCACCGGCATCACCGCCGACCAGCTGGCCGTCTACAAGAACACCGATGTCATCGCGATCGACCAGGACCGGCTGACCAGGCCCGCCACCCTGGTCGGCGCCCCGCCCGCCGGCAGCACCGCCCCGATCGTCCTCAAGCGGCAACTCGCCGACGGCGACACCGCCGTCCTGCTGGTCAACCAGGACCCGGCGGGCTACCGGAACGTCTCCACCACGCTCGCCGAGCTCGGCCTGACCGGCCCCGGCTACTCGGCCAAGGACCTCTGGACCGGCGCCACCGGCAACGTGACCGGCGCGCTCGGCGCCCAGGTCGAGCCGCACGGCGTCGTCCTGTACCGCCTCAAGCCGCTGCCGGGGACCGGGCCGGCCGCGGTCATCGGCGACGGCCGCTACCACGGCATCAGCGCCGGCGGCACCGGCGGCCAGGCCCTGGAGGTCCAGGGCACCTGCGGCGCCCCCGACGGCTCCCCCACCGACATCAACACCTGGTGGAGCTGGCACACCTCCGAGCAGTGGAACTTCGCGCCGAACCCGGACGGCACGGTGCGCATCACCGACAACTGCTACACCGACACGCAGCACCACGGCACGCTGACCGGCGCCGCCGTGGCCGGTCAGCCCGCCCGGGTCCGAAACGCCTGGGACCCCGCCGACCCGGCCCAGAAGTGGCGCGTCGTCCAGAGCACCACGACAGGCGCGCTGACCATCACCAACGTCGCCACCGGTCTCGTCCTCTCCGCGCCGCAGACCGCCGCGACCTCCCCGGTCGTGACCGGCCCGCCCGACGGATCGTTGGTCGGGCAGTCCTGGAGCCTGCTCTCCTGACGCGCCGTCCGCCGGAGGCTCCCCCGTCTCCCGGCTCCGGCGCAGCGCCGGAGCCGGGGCCCCGTCCCACCCGACACCCCTTCTCTGGAGGAACTTTGCGCTCCCCCGGCACCGCACCACCGCGCCGCACCGCACGGCCGCGTCGCACGGAACTGCCGCGCCGCCTGGCCTCGGCGTTGACCGCCCTGACCCTGTTCACCGGTGGCGGCGCCCTCGCCGTCGGCCTCCAACTCGCCACCGCACCGCCGGCGCTGGCCCTGGACAACGGCCTCAACCTGACGCCGCAGATGGGCTTCAACAACTGGAACTCCACGCACTGCGGCGCCCAGTTCGACGAAGCCATGATCAAGGGCATCGCCGACCTCTTCGTCAGCAAGGGCCTGAAGGCGGCCGGCTACCAGTACGTCAACCTCGACGACTGCTGGGCGCAGCCGCAGCGCGACGCCGCGGGCGACCTCGTCCCCGACCCGGTCCGCTTCCCGCACGGCATCAAGGCGCTCGCCGACTACGTCCACGCCAAGGGGCTCAAGTTCGGCCTCTACTCCAGCGCGGGCGACCACACCTGCGACGTCAACGGCTTCCCCGGCGGGCTCGGCCACGAGCAGCAGGACGCCCGGCTCTGGGCCTCCTGGGGAGTGGACTACCTCAAGTACGACAACTGCCACAACCAGGGCGTCGACGCCAGGACCCGCTACCGGGCGATGGGCGACGCGCTGAAGGCGACCGGCCGCCCGATCCTCTACAGCATCTGCGAGTGGGGCAGCACCGGCCCGTGGGAGTGGGCCCCGCCGGTCGGCAACTCCTGGCGCACCACCGGCGACATCGACGACACCTGGGACAGCATGATCGCCATCGCCCAGGCCAACCAGGGCCTGGCCGACTACGCCAAGCCCGGGGCCTTCAACGACCCCGACATGCTGGAGGTCGGCAACGGCGGCATGAGCGCGACGGAGTACCGCACCCACTTCAGCCTCTGGGCCGAGATGGCCGCGCCCCTGATGATCGGCACCGATCTGCGCACCGCCTCCCCGGAGACCCTGGCCATACTGACCAACACCGATGTGATCGCGGTCGACCAGGACCCGCTCGGCCGGCAGGGCTCGGTGGTCTCCAGCGAGAACGGTCTGGTGGTGATGTCCAAGCCCCTGGCGGACGGCGGCCGGGCGGTCACCCTGACCAACGAGGGCTCCTACGACGCCACCATCACCGCGACCGCACGGACCCTCGGCATCGCCGGGGCGAAGACCTACAAGGTCAAGGACCTCTGGTCGAAGAAGTCGAGCGCCGGCGACGGGACCGTCAGCGCCGTCGTGCCGGGGCACGGGACCGCGATGTTCCGGGTCACCCCGGGCTCGCCCGTCCCCCCGCCCACCGGGGTCACCCAGCTGAGCGACCTCCCGTTCGGCACCGCCACCAACCAGTGGGGACCGGTCGAGCGGGACCGCAGCAACGGCGACATCCAGCCCGCTGACGGCCACACCCTCACCATCCGCGGCGCCGCGTACGCCAAGGGCCTGGGCGTGCACGCGCCCAGCGAGGTCGGCGTCCACCTCGGGGGTGCCTGCCGGAACCTGGTCACCGACGTCGGGATCGACGACGAGACCTACGGCAACGGCTCGGTCAGGTTCCAGATCTTCAGGGACGCCGCCCTGGCCGCCGACAGCGGGCCGATGACCGGCAAGGACCCCGCCAGACACCTCACCGCCGACCTCACCGGCGCCACCACCGTCCGTCTGGTGGTCACCGACGCCGGCGACGGCACCAGCTACGACCACGCCGACTGGGCGGGCCCGCGGCTCGCCTGCGGCAGCGGTCCGGCCGCCGGTGCCCATCAGCTCTCCGACCTCGCCTGGGCCTCCGCCGGCAACAGCTGGGGCCCGGTCGAGAAGGACATGAGCAACGGCGAGAACCAGGCCCGGGACGGACGGACCATCACCATCGCGGGCACCACGTACGCCAAGGGCCTGGGCGTCAACGCGCTCAGCCAGGTGGTCTACTTCCTCGGCGGCTCCTGCACCTCGCTCACCACCGACGTGGGGGTGGACGCCGAGGCGAGCGGCCGCGCGAGCGTCTCGTTCGAGATCTACAAGGACGCCGTCAAGGTCGCCGACAGCGGCCTGATGACCGTGACGTCGGCCCCCAGGCACCTCACCGCCGACCTGACGGGCGCCGAGGAGCTGCGCCTCGTGGTCACCGACGGCGGCGACGGCACCATCAGCGACCACGCCGACTGGGCGGGCCCCGTCCTCAGCTGCTGACCACCCGCACGGCTCGAAGGCGGGGGGGCGGGATTCGGTCTGTAGCAAGGCCAGAGCGGTTCCCCCACAGAAGGACCAGACGCACACACGATTGGAAGGCATGGGATGGGGCCCCCGGAAAA
>NZ_JBVHVO010000053.1:0-6967 GCF_055564815.1 Kitasatospora sp. NPDC028961
CGGTTACATTCCGAACCCGGAAGCTAAGCCTCACAGCGCCGATGGTACTGCAGGGGGGACCCTGTGGGAGAGTAGGACGCCGCCGAACAATCATTGTGAAGAACCCCCCGATCCTTACGGATCGGGGGGTTCTTTGCGTTTCCGGGGCAGAGCCGGAATCGCGGAATTGCGGTGCGGAACCGGGCCGGGGGACTACAGGGCGAGCTTGAACCCGAGGTGCGAGGGGACGAAGCCGAGGCGCTCGTAGAAGCGGTGGGCGTCGGTCCGGGTCGCGTCCGAGGTGAGCTGGACGAGGTCGGAGCCGAGCTCGCGGGAGCGGTCGATCGCCCACCGGATCAGGTCGGTGCCGAGGCCGGTGCCGCGCTCGTCCGCGTGGATCCGGACCGCCTCGATGATGGTGCGGGTGGAGCCCTTGCGGGAGAGCCCGGGCACCACCGTCAGCTGGAGCGTTCCGATGGTCCGGCCGGCCCGCTCGGCGACCACGAGGTGCTGGTGCGGGTCGGCGTCGATCCGGGCGAAGGCCGTCCGGTAGGGGGAGAGGTCGTCGGGGCTCTCGCGGGCGGCGCCCAGGGGGTCGTCGGCGAGCATGGCCACTATCGCCGGCAGGTCGTCGGCGGTGGCGCGGCGGATCGTCAGGTCGTTCATGATCACAGCCTAGGCGAGCCCCCGGGGCGCGGAGGGGCCCGTCCGGGGCTCGGGTCCGTTCTCTGCCCGCCCCGCGCGCCCACGGGGCCCGCCTGGGCCCGTCAGAGGCCGTCGAGAGGCCGCCGAGGGGGCCGTGCGGGTGCGCCCGAGGGGTGGAGCGGCGAGGTGATCCGGCGTCACTCGCCGGGCAGCGCGCTGGTGATGACGGCGAAGACCGCCCCGTGCGGGTCGAGGAGCTGGGCCAGTCGGCCGACACCGTGCACGTCCATCGCGGGGATGCGGACGGTCGCGCCCAGCTGGCCGGCCAGGGCGAGGGCGGCGTCCACGTTGGCGACCTCGAAGTAGGGGAGCCAGTGCGAGCCGGTGCCCGCGGCCGTCTGCTCGGGGCCGAGCTGCATGATGCCGCCGTGGGCGTCTTCGGTACCGCCGCCGGCCGGGGTGAGGACGGTGTACGTCACCTCGCCGAGCGGGACGTCCTGCTCCTGCCAGCCGAAGACGCCGCGGTAGAACTCCTTGGCCGCGTCGGCGTCGACGCTGTAGCACTCGGCCCAGCAGAAGGTGCCCTGATCGGTGACGGTGTCCAGGCCGCGGGTGGCGTGCGGCTGCCAGACGGCGAACTCGGCGCCGGTGGGGTCGCGGTAACCGGCCATCCGGCCGCTGTTGAAGACGTCGAACGGGGCGAAGCGGACGGTGCCGCCGCCGGCTTCGACGAGCGCGGTGGTCCGGTCGGCGTCGGGGGTGTTGAAGTAGATCGTCCAGCCGGGGCGGTCCGCGTTCTCGTTGAGCGGTCCGAGGGCGGCGACCGTGCGGCCGTCCTGCTGGAAGAAGCCGTAGCCGCCCCCTTCGGGCCCCGCCGTGGCGAAGGTCCAGCCGAACACGGTGTTGTAGAAGACCGCGGACGCGGCGATGTCCGGGCTGGCGAGGTCGAGCCAGTTCGGGGAGCCGGGGGTGAAGGCGGTGCTGAGCATGGTGGCGGTGCTCCTTGAACGGGCCCGTCGCGGCGGGGCACGGGCGGTGTCGGCGCCCCCCGCTGCCCTCCAGCCTGGCATCAGGACGCCCGGTGTCGCACCCGGGCGGTACGGTGCGTAGCGAAACTGCACCCGCACTGATAAGGGGGGCCCGGTGGCCAGGCAGGCGCAGGCGGACCAGCCGCCGCTGCCGCGCCAGCTCGCTCAGGTCGAGGGCGTGCTGGAGCGGATCACCTATGCCAACGAGGAGACGGGCTACACCGTCGCCCGGGTGGACACCGGGCGCGGTGCGAACGACCTGCTCACGGTGGTGGGCGCGCTGCTGGGGGCGCAGCCGGGGGAGTCGCTGCGGCTGCACGGGCGGTGGGGGTCGCACCCGCAGTACGGCAAGCAGTTCGTGGTGGAGAACTACACGACGGTGCTGCCCGCGACGATCCAGGGCATCCAGCGCTACCTCGGCTCGGGGCTCATCAAGGGCATCGGGCCGCGGTTCGCGGAGCGGATCGTGGAGCGGTTCGGGGTGGACACCCTGGAGGTGATCGAGAACGAGCCGGGCCGGTTGATCGAGGTGCCGGGGCTCGGGCCGAAGCGCACCAAGAAGATCGCGGCGGCCTGGGAGGAGCAGAAGTCCATCAAGGAGGTGATGGTCTTCCTGCAGGGGGTCGGCGTGTCGACGTCGCTCGCGGTGCGGATCTACAAGCAGTACGGGGACGGCTCGATCGGGGTGGTCAAGAACGAGCCGTACCGGCTGGCGTCGGACGTCTGGGGCATCGGCTTCCTGACGGCGGACCGGATCGCGCAGGCGGTGGGCATCCCGCACGACAGTCCGGAGCGGGTGAAGGCGGGCCTGCAGTACGCGCTGTCGCAGAGCAGCGACCAGGGGCACTGCTACCTGCCCGAGGAGCGGCTGATCGCGGACGGGGTGAAGCTGCTCCAGGTGGACGTCGGGCTGGTGATCGACTGCCTGGCGGAGCTGGTGGCCGCGGAGGGGGTGGTGCGCGAGGCGGTACCGGGGGAGGCGGGGGAGCCGATCACCGCCGTGTACCTGGTGCCCTTCCACCGGGCCGAGATCTCGCTGGCCAACCAGCTGTTGCGGCTGCTGCGTTCGGAGTCGGACCGGATGCCGTGGTTCGCGGACGTGGACTGGCCGGCGGCGCTCGGCTGGCTGGCGAAGCGGACGGGGGCGGAGCTGGCTCCGGAGCAGGAGCAGTCGGTGCGGTTGGCCCTGACGGAGAAGGTGGCGGTGCTGACGGGCGGTCCGGGCTGCGGCAAGTCGTTCACGGTGAAGTCGATCGTGACGCTGGCGCTGGCGAAGCGGGCGAAGGTCGTCCTGGCGGCGCCGACCGGCCGGGCGGCGAAGCGGCTGGCGGAGCTGACCGGGGTGGAGGCCTCGACGGTGCACCGGCTGCTGGAGCTGAGGCCGGGCGGGGACGCGGCCTACGACCGGGACCGCCCGCTGGACGCCGACCTGGTGGTGGTCGACGAGGCCTCGATGCTGGACCTCATCCTGGCGAACAAGCTGGTCAAGGCGGTGGCGCCGGGGGCGCACCTGCTGTTCGTGGGGGACGTGGACCAGCTGCCGTCGGTGGGCGCCGGCGAGGTGCTGCGGGACCTGCTGGCCGACGGCGGCCCGATCCCCTCGGTGCGGCTGACCAGGATCTTCCGGCAGGCGGCGCAGTCGGGCGTGGTGACCAACGCGCACCGGATCAACGAGGGCCTGCCGCCGTTGACGGAGGGTCTGCCGGACTTCTTCCTGTTCGTGGAGGACGACGCCGAGCAGGCGGCCGGGCTGACGGTGGACGTGGTGGCGCGGCGGATCCCGCAGCGCTTCGGGTACGACGCGCGCCGGGACGTCCAGGTGCTGGCGCCGATGCACCGGGGGCCGGCGGGCGCGGGGAACCTGAACACGCTGCTGCAGGCGGCGGTGACGCCGGCCCGGGAGGGGCTGGCGGAGCGCCGGTTCGGCGGCCGGACGTTCCGGGTGGGGGACAAGGTCACCCAGATCCGCAACAACTACGACAAGGGGCGCAACGGGGTCTTCAACGGCACAGTGGGAGTGGTGACCTCACTGAGCGTGGACGACCAGCGGTTGACGGTGGTCACCGACGAGGACGAGGAGGTGCCGTACGACTTCGACGAGCTGGACGAGTTGGCGCACGCGTACGCGGTGACGATCCACCGGTCGCAGGGGAGCGAGTACCCAGTGGTGGTGATTCCGGTCACCACGTCCGCCTGGACGATGCTCCAGCGGAACCTGCTCTACACCGCCGTGACCAGGGCGCGGAAACTCGTAGTGCTGGTGGGGTCACGGAAGGCGATCGGACAGGCCGTTCGCACCGTCAGCGCAGGTAGGAGGCACGCCGCGCTGGATCATCGGCTGGCGACTGGATGATTCTCCAACGGATGGTTGCCTCTATTGTTCTCTTGACGTGAAGAGATTTACGGCAGAGCCTGGAGTGGTGCCGATCTTGTCCGGTTCGTACCGGCTGCGGCGGCAGGTTTTGTAGGGGCGGTCCCTTTCGGGCCACCCCGGGTGCGCGGCTGTCCGCCAGATGGGGGATGGTAGAGACAGTCAGGGCACCTTGGAAGAGGATTCATTTCGTCGGTGAGGAAGACGTGAGCGACAACTCGGTAGTACTGCGGTACCAGGACGGCGAGTACGAGTACCCCGTCGTCGAGAGCACTGCGGGCAACGCCGGCTTCGACATCTCGAAGCTGCTCCCGCAGACCGGCCTGGTCACCCTGGACAACGGCTTCGGTAACACCGCCGCGTACAAGTCCGCGATCACCTTCGTGGACGGTGACAACGGCATCCTGCGGTACCGCGGCTACCCGATCGAGCAGCTCGCCGAGCAGGGCAGCTTCATCGAGACCGCGTACCTCCTGATCAACGGTGAGCTGCCGACCGCGGACCAGCTGTCGGAGTTCAACCGCGAGATCACCCAGCACACCCTGCTGCACGAGGACGTCAAGCGCTTCTACCAGGGCTTCCCGCGCGACGCCCACCCGATGGCGATGCTGTCCTCGGTCGTCGGCGCGCTGTCCACCTTCTACCAGGACAGCCACAACCCCTTCGACGCCGCCCAGCGTCACCTGTCGACGGTCCGCCTGCTGGCGAAGCTGCCGACGATCGCGGCCTACGCGTACAAGAAGTCGGTCGGCCAGCCGTTCGTCTACCCGCGCAACGACCTGAGCTACGTCGAGAACTTCCTGCGGATGACCTTCGCCGTCCCCGCCGAGGACTACGAGCTCAACCCGGTCGTCGTGAACGCGCTGGACAAGCTGCTGATCCTGCACGCGGACCACGAGCAGAACTGCTCGACCTCCACCGTCCGCCTGGTGGGTTCCAGCCACGCGAACCAGTTCGCCTCGATCTCGGCCGGCATCTCGGCGCTCTGGGGCCCGCTGCACGGCGGCGCGAACCAGGCCGTGCTGGAGATGCTGGAGAGCATCCAGAAGGACGGCGGCGACGTCGACGCGTTCATTCGCAAGGTGAAGAACCGCGAGGACGGCGTCAAGCTGATGGGCTTCGGCCACCGCGTGTACAAGGCGTTCGACCCGCGCGCCGCGCAGGTCAAGCTGCTGGCGCACGAGGTGCTCGGCCAGCTCGGCAAGTCCGACGAGCTGCTGGACATCGCGCTCAAGCTGGAGGAGCACGCGCTCCAGGACGACTTCTTCGTCTCGCGCAAGCTCTACCCGAACGTGGACTTCTACACCGGCCTGATCTACCGCGCCATGGGCTTCCCGACCAGCATGTTCACCGTGCTGTTCGCCCTCGGCCGGCTGCCGGGCTGGATCGCCCACTGGCACGAGATGATCAACGACCCGACCAGCCGGATCGGCCGTCCGCGCCAGATCTACACCGGCACCGCGATCCGCGACTACGTGGGCCTCGAAGCCCGCTGACGCAGGACCTGAAAGGGCCCGGCCGCTTCACGCGGCCGGGCCCTTCACCGTCCCGCACGAGGGTGGGAGAGGTACAGCGCACGACTCCGGGGCGGCCGCAGCCGGGGACGGCCGCTCAAAGCGTCCCAGACCCGCCACACCCCGGCGTCGTGCGCGAAGGCCGCCAACCGTCGGCGACCGTCCCGGGGCCCGCCGGAGCCCCGTCGGCGGCAGTGGTGGCCGTGCGGCGACGTGATGCCGTTCGCCACGTCTCCGCCCACCGAAAAACTGCCGCACTACCAACCTAAGACGTATCAGGGTGCGAGAAGTTACGCCCGGGGGGTGTGAGCTGCCTCTCGCCACGCTCCGTGTGCGGGTTGTGGCCCGCCCATATCACACCTCCCGGCGGCGGCTACGTCACCCTCCCCGCAGTCACGGCAACCGAGCGTGATAGGAATCGTGGCATTCCGGTACGGACCGCCCCGCACCCTCGCAGCGTGGCGGCGGAACTGGGGAGGGAGTGCGCAGATGGCCAGGAACGTCGTCGTCACCGGTGGTGGCACGGGTATCGGGTACGAAGTGGCGCGGCGGTTCGCCGAGGCGGGCGAACGGGTGGTGATCGTCGGCCGTCGGCGGGCGGTGCTCGAACGGGCCGCGGCCGACCTCGGACCGAATGTCACCCCACTGGTCCGCGACCTCGCCGACCCCGACGACGTCGAGGCGGCGCTGGGTGAACTGCCGGAGCGGATCGACGTGCTGGTGAACAACGCCGGCAGCCGGGAGACCGTGATCGGTGGCGGGCCGCACGCCCTGCTGGCCCGCTGGCGCGGCGACTTCGAGCGCAATGTGCTGACCGTGGTGCTGCTGACCGAGTCCATCCGCGACCGGCTCACCCCGGGCTCGGGCCGGGTGGTCACGGTCAGCTCGATCGCCGCCCTGAGCGGCGCCGGCTCGTACGGGGCCGCCAAGGCCTCGCTGCACGCCTGGAACCACTTCCTGGCCGCGCAGCTCGGCACCTCGGGGATCACGGCCAACATCGTCGCCCCGGGCACCGTGGCGGGCACCGAGTTCTTCGGCCCGCGGCTGGACGAGGCCGAGGTGTCCCGCCGGGCGGCCCGGACGCTGCTCGGCCGGATCGGCGAGGCGGGCGAGGTGGCCGCGGCGGTCTACTTCCTGGCCTCGGCGGAGGCCGGCTTCATCACCGGCGAGATCATGCACTGCAACGGCGGCGAGCTGCTCGGGCGCTGACCGCTCCGGGAGACGCCGAGGGGCCCGCCCACCGCACGCGCGGTGGGCGGGCCCCTCGGCGTTGCCGGGGCGCGGTCTCAGGGCCGGTCGGCGGGCTGGAACCGGCGGAGCCGGAGGCTGTTGGTGACCACGAAGACGGAGGAGAAGGCCATGGTGGCGCCGGCGATCATGGGGTTCAGGAGGCCGGTGGCGGCGAGGGGGAGGGCGGCGAGGTTGTAGCC
>NZ_JBVHVO010000054.1:0-4016 GCF_055564815.1 Kitasatospora sp. NPDC028961
TGCAGGGGGGACCCTGTGGGAGAGTAGGACGCCGCCGAACAATCATTCCAAAGAACCCCCCGGTCCGTAAGGATCGGGGGGTTCTTTGCGTTTCCGGGAAGGGCACGCCCAAGCGGTCCGGAGCCGACCGAAGGGCCGGCCCCGGCGTCGCGTGGTTACGAGTGGGGTGCGGCGGTGCCCCAGTTCGGGCGGCTCACCCACTGGTCGGCCGTTTCGGTGATCCGGGTGACGCCGGTGCCGTTGGTCTGCATCCGGTACAGGTCGGCGGTTCCGCCGGCGGGGGCCTGGGAGAAGACGATGGACGTGCCGTCGGGGGAGTAGGCGGCGGCCCCGTAGAAGACCTCGGACGGACCGGGCGTCAGGGCGTCGATGGCGCTGCCGTCGGGCTGCACGGTGTAGATGCCGCCACCGGGGGTGTAGTCGGGGCCGGCCGGATAGGTGGTGAACAGGATCCGGGTGCCGTCGGGGGACCAGCTGGCGCGCTCACCGGCGCGCAGTTCCCACGGGGTGAGTCGGCGCAGGCCCGTGCCGTCGGCGTTGACGACGTAGAGGGCCCGGCCGCTGGCGGGCTGCCCGGTCGAGCTGGTCCGGTACTCGAAGACCAGTTGCTTGCCGTCGGGCGACCAGCTCGGATTGCGGACCTCGCCGGAGTACGGCGTGTCGTTGGTGAGGAAGGTCAGCCGCTGGGCGTTGGTGCCGTCGGGGCTCATCAGGTACAGGTCGGAGTACTGGATCTGCTGGGTGGACGAGTCGATCGAGCCCCAGGTGCGGCTGAAGGCGAGCTGCTTCCCGTCGGGGGAGAAGGCGGGGCCGCTCTCCTGCTCGTTGACGCAGTCGGCGGCGCCGGTCTCGCAGAGCTGGCCGATCTGGTGGGCGCCCTCGCCGTCGGCGGACACCGTCCAGAGCCGGGCCGCGCCGGTTTCGGTCTCGGTCCGGTCGAAGGCGAGGGTGCTGCCGTCGGGGGACCAGTCGGGGTGGTCGTCGCGGTCCTGGCCGGAGGGCCGGGTGAGCTGCTGCAGGGTGCCGCCGTCGGCCGTCACGGTGAAGACGGCGCTGGTGAGGCGGCCGGGGTCGAGGAAGACCCGGCCGGCGATCAGGCCGTTGTGGGCCGTGACGGGCAGGGCCGGTGCCGCGGCTCCGATCACGCCCGGGGTCGCGTTGGCGATGGCGGGGTCGGGAGTCGGGGTGGTGGACGGGGACTCCGCCCGGATCTCGCTGAGCGGGATCTCGCCGGGCTGGACACCGCACCCGGCGAGCAGGGCGGTGCCCGCCAGCAGAAGGCCCGCACCTGCGCGGGCGCGGGTGCGGGCCGTGGTGGTGAGTGGCAGCAGCCGTGTGCCGGTCATCTGCGTGTCATCTCCGTCTCTGGTGCAGGACGAGGCCCCCGGGGGAGCTGTCACTGTGTCAGATCGGGAGGGCGGGCAGGCCGCCGACACGCGACGGTCCGTGGCCACTCGGTCGCACGGAGTATGAAGAATGGATTGTTGGGTTGACGGCGCGGCGCGGCGCGCCCGGCCGGCCGCCGCCAGCCCGGGGACGTCAGTCGCGGTTGGCCCGGCGCTCGGCCTCTGCCTCGTCCTCGGCCTCGGCGACCTCAAGGGTCGGCGCGGTGCCGCCGAGGTGGGCGGGCTGCCACCAGGTGTCCTCGGGCCCGCTCGGCTTGCCCGGGTACTCGCGCTGGGCCCGGTCGAGCATCTCGCTCATCGCGGCGCGCAGCCGGCGGGTGACCATCACGGGCTTGTCGCCGGGCGCCAGCTCGATCGGCTCGCCGATCATGATGGTCACGGGGACGTGGCGCTTGGTGAGGGTCTTCGGCCGGCCCTTGGTCCAGAGCTGCTGGGTGCCCCACAGGATGACCGGCAGCAGCGGGGCGCCGGAATCGGCGGCCATCCGGGCGGCGCCGGTCTTGAACTTCTTCAGCATGAACGAGCGGCTGATGGTCGCCTCCGGGAACACCCCGACCATCTCGCCGGCGCGCAGGGCGCGCACGGCGGCCTCGTACGCGGGCTGGCCGTCGGTGCGGTCGACCGGGATGTGCTTCATGCCCCGCATCAGCGGGCCGGAGACGGCGTGCTTGAAGACGTCGTCCTTGGCCATGAAGCGGGTCTTGCGCTTGCCGCCGCGGAAGGCTCCGAGGCCGGCGAAGAGGAAGTCCAGGTAGCTGATGTGATTGCTCACCAGTACCGCTCCGCCCTGGGCGGGGATGTTTTCGGCGCCGACGATCCTGATGCGCACGTCGAGCGCGCGGAAGACGGTCAGTGCGGCGCCGATCACCGGCGGGTACACGAGCTCTGCCACGGTCAGTCCTGACTTCCCACGGGCCCTGGTGGCCCGGTCCGGCGGTACCCGTGTCGTACGTGGGGCCGACCGGAGGCGCGGCACGCCGCGGCGGCCACGGGTGATACACGGAAATGATCCCCCGAACGAGTGCCCGCTGTCACCTGAGGCGGGCGGTCGGGCGGGTGACGGGTGTGTGACGTCCGTGATGGGCCGGCCGGGAACCTTTCCCGTCCGGTCAGGACGCGGCGTCCAGCCGGCCCTGGGAGCGGCGGACGAGCAGGTACATCTCGCAGCCGAGGCAGTAGCCGAACACGGCGTTGAGGAAGGCGGCGGCGAGGGCGAACGCGGTGGCCAGCAGGCCGAGCCAGGTCACCCCGGTGAGGAAGCCGAGCGCGCCGACGGCGGCGAAGACCAGGCCGACGCCCTGGGCGAAGCGCGGCGGCCGCTCGTCCTCGGTCGCGGTGGGCGGTGCGAGCCGGGGCAGGAGCAGGGTCCGGTAGAGCCAGTTGTACGGCGACCGGTGCAGGCCGCCGATGGCGCCGAGGCCGAAGACGATGCCCTGGAGGGTGAGCAGCAGGCCGCTGCCGCTGAGGAGGACGGCGCCGAGGACGGCCGCGCTGAGCGCGGCGGCGAACCTCGGGCCGCGGGGGTCTATCTGCAACGGGGGCTCCGGATCTGGATCGCAGAAGGGGGGACGGCAGGGCGCGTCAGTGACAGCGCGAGGCCGTGGCCCGGCACAGGTCGACCACCCGGCGGGTGGTCAGCAGCGGTCGTACCGGGCGGTCGGAGTCCACCCGGCGATCGTACGCGGGCCCTGCCCCGGCGGTCGACCACTCTGTCGGACTCCTGGGAGGCCGGGGCAGACTGGGGGGATGACCGGGTTGGTGGTGTGCGTCGTCGTGCTCGCGGTGGCGAGCGCGTTCGGGCTGCTGCGGGCCCAGCGCGACGGGAGGCTGCGGGTGCGGGCGAAGGACGGGGCGGTACGGCTGTCGGCGGCGGACCTGGGGGAGGCGCTGGGCGAGCGGGCCACGCTGGTGCAGTTCTCCACCGCCTTCTGCCAGCCCTGCCGGGCCACCCGGCGGGTGCTCGGGGAGGTGGCGGGTCTGGTCGAGGGGGTGGCGCACATCGAGCTGGACGCCGAGGAGCGGCTGGCGCTGGTCCGCCGGCTGGAGATCCTGCGGACGCCCACGGTCCTGGTGCTGGACGCGGGTGGCCGGGTGGTGCGCCGGGCGGCCGGGCTGCCGCGCAAGGCGGACGTGATCGCGGCGCTGGGCGAGGCGGTCTGATCCGCTCCGGGGGGTGTGGCGGCCCGGGTGGTGAATCCCACTCCCGATGCGCCGCCCCGTCGGGTGGTGTCGGCGGGACGCTGGGGCAGGATGAGGGCTGACGGCAGTGCGAGCCGTTCCGCGGGCCGTCCGGGCCGGGGGCCCTCAGGCCCTCGCGAGGGGGGCCGAGGGGCGGTCGGCCGGGGCTCGGCGGCGTAAGCTACTGGCCAGTAGTGTCATTCGACTACTGGCGAGTATGCTGCCAGGAAGTTCCGGACCGGCACGGGAACACGCTGCCCGGAGCGGGTGCGTGCCGAGTTCGCGCCCGCTTGCACAGCCGCAGCCGCCGGACGAGACCAGTACAGGAGACAGGCCGTGAGCTTGAGGATCGTTGTCTGTGTGAAGTACGTGCCGGACGCGACGGGTGACCGTCGTTTCGCGGACGACCACACCACCGACCGGGAGGGTGTG
>NZ_JBVHVO010000055.1:0-1797 GCF_055564815.1 Kitasatospora sp. NPDC028961
GATGCTGTTGGTTAATTCGGGCCCTGCTTCTTCTTCGCCCCGCCGAGCTGGTGCTCGGCGGGGCGAAGTGCTGAGAAGTGGCTGGTGCGGGTGCGGGCTCGGGGTGTGCCGGTCAGGTGGGCGTCGATACGGACGAGGTTGATCGCGGCGCCGGTGAGTTGGTGCTGGAGGCTGGTCTTCGCCAGGCCCCGGTAGCGGGATCTGCGCAGGCCGCAGCGCTGGACGCCTTGGGCGATGGTGCCCTCGATCCCGGCCCGGATGTTGTAGCGCTCTTTCCACTCGTCGCTCTGCTGCTCTGCTCTGGCCGCCCGAAGCGCGTGGTGCTCGTCGTGGTGACGCAGGCGCAGTTCACGGCGTTCGGCGGTGGGTGAGTTGATGCACTGCTGCCGGGCCGGGCAGGGCCGGCAGTCGAGGACGGAGAACCGTACCCGGACCACGGGCAATCCTTGCTGCGAGTTTCGTTCGTGCCAGGCGGTGGTGGTGCGGCCGCCGGGGCAGGTGACCTGTTTGTGGTCCCAGTCGATGGAAAAGGCCTCCTGGTCGTAGCCGCCGGCCTCGGCGCTCTGGGTGCTGGTGTTCGCGGCGACCGGCCCGTGCAGGGCGATGCCGTGCTCGCGCCGGGCGGTAACCAGGGCGGCGGCGCTCGGATAGCCGGCATCGACCCAGTGCTCGCCCGGCAGGCAGTCCCGTTCGGCGAGCCGGCCATGGATCGTCTCGGTCATCATGCTGTCCGGGACGGTGGCCTCGGTGGAGACCACGTCCGTGACCAGGTTCGGGGTATCGGGTCCGCAGGTCTCGGTGACGTGGACCTTGTAGCCGTGCCAGAAGGTCTCGCGCTTCACACTGCCGCGTGCCTGCGTGTCATAGGGGGTGACCAGGCGCGTCGCGCCCGGCGGCCGGTCTTTTGGGTCCCGGCGCCTCACCTCGCCTTCGACCAGGTGAAACTGCTGGATCCAGACCTGCCGCAAGGTCTCCGCCTCGTGCAGCCTGCGCAGGCCGGGTGCCGTGCCGGGAGCGAAGACGGCCTGGAGCAACCGCATGCCGTCCCCGCCGATCCGCAGTCCCACCTCGTCCCGCCTGGCGCGGGCCTTGGGGAAGCGGGAGTCCTCGGCCCGGGTGGCGTAGTGCCGGAACCAGTCGGGCTCCGCGGCCCCGGCCAGCCAGTCGGGGGCGGCCCGGGCGAGCGCGTTCAACGCCGCACGCAGCGTCTCTGCGACCATCTCCAGCCAGCACAGTTCCCTGGCCGCCGACAGGACGTGGGTGGAGTCGGTGCGGGCCCGGCCTCCGGTCTTCAGCAGGCCCTTGTCCCGGGCCGCGGCCAGGATGCCGTCCAGTACCCGCGGCCCGGCGTCCGCCGCCGCCAGACGATCCCGAAACTCCGACAGCACCGAGAAGTCGAAGCCCGGATCGTCCAGTTCCAGTCCGAGCGCGTACTTGAAGTCGATCCTGGCCCGGACCGCCTCCGCGGCCTGCCGGTCGGTCAGCCCCTCGACGAACTGCAACACCGACACCATCGCCAGCCGCCCCGGCGACCAGGCCGGCTTCCCTCGCAGCGGGAACAGGTCCGCGAACTCCTCGTCCCGAAACAACGCTCCCAGCTCGTCCCGGACCCTGATGGCAAGACTCCCCTTCGGAAACGCTGCCCGGGCCACCCGAACGGTCTCCACCGGGACCTCTCCCGGCTCCACCGGCTGCATCGACACCGAACCCTCCCCACACGACAACATCGGCTCCCAAGACCACAACCGGGTCTTGGGAGCCGACGTCACGCACGGGCCCGAATTAACCAACAGCATC
>NZ_JBVHVO010000056.1:0-1662 GCF_055564815.1 Kitasatospora sp. NPDC028961
GTGGGTGACTGGTCGTTGTTTGAGAACTGCACAGTGGACGCGAGCATCTGTGGCCAAGTTTTTAAGGGCGCACGGTGGATGCCTTGGCACCAGGAACCGATGAAGGACGTGGGAGGC
Organism: Kitasatospora sp. NPDC028961; assembly: GCF_055564815.1. Lineage (NCBI taxonomy): Bacteria > Bacillati > Actinomycetota > Actinomycetes > Kitasatosporales > Streptomycetaceae > Kitasatospora > Kitasatospora sp. NPDC028961. The sequence goes on from NZ_JBVHVO010000056.1 coordinate 118, forward strand.
CACGATAGTCCCCGGGGAGCCGTCAACCAGGCTTTGATCCGGGGGTTTCCGAATGGGGAAACCCGGCAGTCGTCATGGGCTGTCACCCATACCTGAACACATAGGGTATGTGGAGGGAACGCGGGGAAGTGAAACATCTCAGTACCCGCAGGAAGAGAAAACAACCGTGATTCCGGGAGTAGTGGCGAGCGAAACCGGATGAGGCTAAACCGCGATGGTGTGAGACCCGGCAGGGGTTGCCATCGCGGGGTCGTGGGATTCTTCTTGATCGGTCTGCCGGCCGGTCGACGAGTCAGAAACCGTATGGGTAGTCGAAGGACATGCGAAAGGTCCGGCGTAGAGGGTAAGACCCCCGTAGACGAAATCTGTACGGCTCGTTTGGAGAACACCCAAGTAGCACGGGGCCCGAGAAATCCCGTGTGAATCTGGCGGGACCACCCGCTAAGCCTAAATATTCCCTGGTGACCGATAGCGGATAGTACCGTGAGGGAATGGTGAAAAGTACCGCGGGAGCGGAGTGAAATAGTACCTGAAACCGTGTGCCTACAAGCCGTGGGAGCGTCGTTCATCAGCTTGCTGATGGGCCGTGACTGCGTGCCTTTTGAAGAATGAGCCTGCGAGTTTGCGGTGTGTAGCGAGGTTAACCCGTGTGGGGTAGCCGTAGCGAAAGCGAGTCCGAATAGGGCGATTGAGTTGCATGCCCAAGACCCGAAGCGGAGTGATCTAGCCATGGGCAGGTTGAAGCGGAGGTAAGACTTCGTGGAGGACCGAACCCACCAGGGTTGAAAACCTGGGGGATGACCTGTGGTTAGGGGTGAAAGGCCAATCAAACTCCGTGATAGCTGGTTCTCCCCGAAATGCATTTAGGTGCAGCGTCACGTGTTTCTTGCCGGAGGTAGAGCACTGGATAGGCGATGGGCCTCACCGGGTTACTGACCTTAGCCAAACTCCGAATGCCGGTAAGTGAGAGCGTGGCAGTGAGACTGTGGGGGATAAGCTCCATGGTCGAGAGGGAAACAGCCCAGAACACCGACTAAGGTCCCTAAGCGTGTGCTAAGTGGGAAAGGATGTGGAGTCGCAGAGACAACCAGGAGGTTGGCTTAGAAGCAGCCACCCTTGAAAGAGTGCGTAATAGCTCACTGGTCAAGTGATTCCGCGCCGACAATGTAGCGGGGCTCAAGCACATCACCGAAGTCGTGTCATTGCAGCATATAGGGCCAACGCCTGCTGTGATGGGTAGGGGAGCGTCGTGTGCCGGGTGAAGCGGCGGTGGAAACCAGTCGTGGACGGTACACGAGTGAGAATGCAGGCATGAGTAGCGATACAAGAGTGAGAAACTCTTGCGCCGATTGACCAAGGGTTCCTGGGTCAAGCTGATCTGCCCAGGGTAAGTCGGGACCTAAGGCGAGGCCGACAGGCGTAGTCGATGGACAACGGGTTGATATTCCCGTACCCGCTTTGAAGCGCCAACGTCGAACCAGGTGATGCTAAAGCCGTGAAGCCGGCCCGGAGTCTTCGGACAAAGGGACGTGGTGGAGCCGCTGA
>NZ_JBVHVO010000058.1:0-1433 GCF_055564815.1 Kitasatospora sp. NPDC028961
CGCACCATCACCGCCATGGCCACTGCTCTCCCCGGCAACGGCACCGGCGAGTCCCTGATCACCGCCGTCCAGCCCTTCGCCCAGATCTCGGACGACGACCGCAAGGCCCTCCCGGCCGACATCGTCGACGCCTACCCGCTCTCCCAGATCCAGACCGGCATGCTCGTCGAGATGCTCGCGGCCGAGTCCCGGGACGTCTACCAGAACATCAACTCCTTCCGCCTGCCCGACCCGAAGGCCTTCGACGCCGCAGCGTTCCGCCGCGCCGCCGACATCGTGGTGGCCCGGCACGACATCCTGCGCACCTCCATGCACCTGGAGGGCTTCAGCCGGCCGCTTCAGCTCGTCCACGCCGACGTCGAGATCCCGGTCGCCATCCACGACGTCCGCAGCCTGACCGAGGCCGAGGTGACGGCCCTCACGCTCGCCTACGTCGAGCAGGAGCACCGGAACGGCTTCGAGCTGACCGCCGCCCCGCTGCTGCGCATCTCGGTGCACGTCGAGTCCGACCAGGCCTGGCGCCTGACGTTTAGTCACATTCACGCCATCACCGAGGGGTGGAGCTACCACACCCTCCTGATGGAGCTGCTCGCCTGCTACCGCAGCCTGCGGGACGGCCTTGAGCCGGCGGCCTACGAGGTGCCGTCGGTCCGCTACGCGGACTTCATCGCCGCCGAGCAGACCGCGCTCTCCGACCCGCAGACCCAGGAGTTCTGGCAGCAGGTCGTCGACACCCACAGCCCGCTGGTCCTGCCGGACGGCTTCGCCGAGTCCGACCTGAACGGCGTCGCGGACCGCAACCACGTCCACATCCCGTTCGCGGACCTGGAGGACGGCCTGCGCAGGCTCGCGACCGAGGCGAAGTCCTCGCTCAAGAACGTGCTGCTCGCCGCGCACCTCAAGGTGCTCGGCAGCTTCACCGCCGAGGACGCCTTCCACACCGGCGTGGTCTACCACGGCCGCCTGGAAGCACCGGGCGCCGACCGGGTGCTCGGCATGCACCTCAACACCCTGCCGTTCCCGGCCACGCGCGGTGCCGCAAGCTGGCGCGAGCTGGTCGAGCGGACCCATGCGACCGAGACCGCCATCTGGTCCCACCGCCGCTACCCGCTGCCCGCCATCCAGCGCGCCGCCGGCGGCAACCGGGAGCTGCTGAACGCCCTCTTCGAGTACCTCGACTTCCACCTCGTCGACAAGTCCTCGGTCGACGTCGAGGGCACGATGGTCGACGGCACGACCGAGTTCGGCTTCAGCGTCATCACGGTCGGCGGCAAGCTCGACCTCGCGGGTGCGACCCATGTGATCAGCTTGGCGAACCTGCAGCGCCTGGGCGCCATGTACCGGCTGGTGCTGGAGGCGATGGCCGCCGACCCCAACGGCGACGCGACCCTCTCCCACCTGCCCGAGACCGAGCGCACCCAGCTCACGACCTG
>NZ_JBVHVO010000059.1:0-1196 GCF_055564815.1 Kitasatospora sp. NPDC028961
GCGGCCGTCGGTGCCTCGCGCGCCGCCGTCGACGCCGGCTGGTACCCGCACAGCAACCAGGTCGGCCAGACCGGCAAGCAGGTCTCCCCGCAGCTGTACGTGGCCAACGGCATCTCGGGCGCCATCCAGCACCGGGCCGGCATGCAGACCTCGAAGACCATCGTGGCCGTCAACAAGGACCCGGAGGCCCCGATCTTCGAGCTGGCGGACTACGGCGTGGTCGGCGACCTCTTCGCCGTGCTGCCGCAGCTCACCGGCGAGGTCCAGGCCCGCAAGGGCTGACCGGACGACCGAGCACGACACGCCGGAGGGCGTGGCACCGAGTACCCGGTGCCACGCCCTCCGGCGTATCCGCTGCTGCCCCGCGCGGCGTGCGTCCCACAGGTGGTCCAGGCCTGCTCCGCGACGCCCGCGGCCAGTGTGCGGACTACTCGGCGCAGGCCGCCAGGTGCTGGGTGAAGCCGCCCTGGTTCGGCGGCAGGGGGCGCGGCTCGGCGGGCTGGACCCGCTCCGGCTCCTCCTGTGGCAGCAGCGTGAGCTCCGGCTGGTCGGAGTCGGGGGCCGGGGTCAGCCGGACCCGGGTGCCCACCGGGACGGTGCTGCGCAGACCGCTGACGATGCACCAGACGTCGAAGCCCTCGGCCATCCGGATCAGCGACTTCTGCCGCGCCAGGGGCGTCCTGGCCTGCTCGACGGCGCACCGGCGCACCACGCCGGTGCCCTGGCTGCGCTCCAGGCGCAGGTCGGTGGAGCCGCAGGTGGGGCAGAGCAGCCGCTGGAAGGTCGGGTTGCTGCACCACGTACAGCGCTGGAAGTACAGCGGGGTGCTGTCGATGTCGGCGTCGATGGCTGAGTGGACCACGGTGTCATCTCCCTGCACTCGGACTGGGCTGCCGGCTCGCTGTGCGCTGCCGGCGTACGGCCGGCGGGCGGCCGGGGTGTGTCCTCGGCGTACGTCCGCGATACGGCCTCCGTACGCCAGCAAAAGGATAGGGAACTCAGTACCGCCCTGGGAAGGCACTGAGTTCCCTTTTTGCTACGCGCATGCATAATGAAGGGTACTGAGTACCGTCGCGAAACAGGAGTGCCGATCATGAGCCAGGACTTCGATCTCTTCCGGATCTCCGAGGAGCACGAGATGCTGCGTGAGGCGGTGCGTTCGCTGGCCGAGGCGAAGATCGCTCCGTTCGCGGCGG
>NZ_JBVHVO010000060.1:0-1107 GCF_055564815.1 Kitasatospora sp. NPDC028961
GAGCATCGAGGCGTCCACCGCGGAGGAGCCCTCGACCACGGTGCCGTCCGTCGCGATCTTCTCCCCCGGACGCACCACGAACCGCATCCCGGGGGTCAGCCGGTCCACCGGCAGCCGGACCTCGGAGCCGTTCCGCAGCACCGCCACGTCCTTGGCGCCCAGCCCGAGCAGGGCGTGCAGCGCGGCGCCGGCACGGCGCTTGGAGCGGGCCTCCAGGTAGCGGCCGAAGAGGATCAGCACGGTGACCGCGGCGGCCGTCTCCAGGTACAGCGTGGAGGAGGCGTCGGTGGCGCCGATCGACAGCGAGAACTCGTGGCGCATGCCCGGCATCCCGGCCCGGCCCCAGAACAGGGCCCAGCACGACCAGCCGAAGGCGGCCAGCGTGCCGAGCGAGACCAGGGTGTCCATGGTCGCGGCGCCGTGCTTCAGGTTGGTCCAGGCGGCCCGGTGGAACGGCAGCCCGCCGTAGACGACGACCGGGCCGGTGAGGGCGAAGGCCAGCCACTGCCAGTTGGCGAACTGCAGGGACGGGATCATCGACAGCATGACCACCGGCACGCTCAGGACGGCGCTGATCAGCAGCCGGTCCAGCAGCGGGTCGGCCGCGGGCTCCGCCGGGGCGGGGGCCGGCCCGGCGGGCGCGGCGGCCGGGTCGACGGCCGGCGGTGCGGGGAGCTCGGCGGTGTAGCCGGTGTTCTCGACGGTGCTGATGAGGTCGGCGACGCTCACCGCCGGTCCGAAGTCGATCCGGGCCTTCTCGGTCGCGTAGTTGACCGTGGCCTCGACGCCCTCCATCCGGTTGAGCTTCTTCTCGATCCGGGCCGCGCACGCTGCGCAGGTCATCCCGCCGATCGACAGCTCGACGCGGTCGCGTACCGGGGCGGTGCCGTCCTGGTCACGCGGGCCGCCCGGGCCGGCGGCGGTGGTGGCCGGGGTGGCGGTGCTCATGCTGATCAGCTCCTTGGGGAGGGCGTGGGGGGGGGGGCGGGGGGGGGGGGCCCCCCCCCCCCCCCGCCCCCACCCGGACAGGATGGACCCCTCGTCGCCTGCCCCTTTGCAGGCCACGCGGAACGGGTTTTCTTCGCGTGGGGGGGCGGAGGAGAACCC
>NZ_JBVHVO010000061.1:0-1100 GCF_055564815.1 Kitasatospora sp. NPDC028961
GCTAGCTGTATTGACCACGAGCGTTGTTGACGGCGCAGGGGCTTGATCAAAGGTGAAGACCTCCGGTGTGGTGGAGGTGTCTAGGCTCCACACCACACACGGAGGTCTTCGTGTCCCACCGTAACGCCCGCCTGACCATGCACGGCAGGCGGCTCCTGGTCGAACGCGTCCTCGCCGGCCGTCCCGTCGCCCACATAGCCGCCGAGATGGGAATCTCCCGCACCACCGCCCACAAGTGGGTCCGCCGCTGGCACGAGGAGGGCGAGGCGGGCCTGCGCGACCGGTCCAGCCGGCCCCGCACCACCCCGCACCGCACGACGGACACGACCGAGGCCGAGATCTGCCGGCTGCGGCGCGAGCGCAAGCTCGGCCCCGCCCGGATCGGGCCGATCCTCGGCATGCCGGCCTCCACGGTCCACCGCGTCCTGACCCGCCACGGCATGAACCGGCTGCGGTGGATGGACCGGCCCACCGGACAGGTCATCCGCCGCTACGAACGCGAACGCCCCGGCGAACTGGTCCACGTCGACATCAAGAAGCTGGGCAACATCCCCGACGGCGGCGGCCACCGCGTCATGGACCGCCAGGCCGGCGAGAGCAACCGGCACGCCACCACCGCCCTGCGAACCCCGAGCGGGACACCCAGGATCGGCTACAGCCACATCCACACCGCCGTCGACGACCACACCCGCCTCGCCTACAGCGAGATCCTGCCCGACGAGCGCAAAGAGACCGCGGTCGCCTTCTGGCACCGCGCCCGGACCTTCTTCGCAGGCCTGGGCATCACCGTCGAACGCGTCCTGACCGACAACGGCTCCTGCTACAAGTCACACCTGTGGCGCGACACCCTGCGCGCGTCGGGCATCGCGCACAAACGCACCCGCCCCTACCGCCCGCAGACCAACGGCAAGGTCGAGCGCTTCAACCGCACCCTGCTCGACGAATGGGCCTACCAACGCCCCTACGCCAGCAACCAGGAACGAGCCGAAGCACTACCCCACTTCCTCCACGCCTACAACTACCATCGCAGCCACACCGCACTCGGAGGACAACCCCCGATCACCCGCGTGAACAACCCTGCGGGTCAATACAGCTAGCGG
>NZ_JBVHVO010000062.1:0-1030 GCF_055564815.1 Kitasatospora sp. NPDC028961
GGCGAAGCTGAGAACTTAAGCGCCAGTAAACGGCGGTGGTAACTATAACCATCCTAAGGTAGCGAAATTCCTTGTCGGGTAAGTTCCGACCTGCACGAATGGCGTAACGACTTCTCGACTGTCTCAACCATAGGCCCGGTGAAATTGCATTACGAGTAAAGATGCTCGTTTCGCGCAGCAGGACGGAAAGACCCCGGGACCTTTACTATAGCTTGATATTGGTGTTCGGTTCGGCTTGTGTAGGATAGGTGGGAGACTTTGAAGCAGCAACGCCAGTTGTTGTGGAGTCGTCGTTGAAATACCACTCTGGTCGTGCTGGATGTCTAACCTGGGTCCGTGATCCGGATCAGGGACAGTGTCTGGTGGGTAGTTTAACTGGGGCGGTTGCCTCCTAAAGAGTAACGGAGGCGCCCAAAGGTTCCCTCAGCCTGGTTGGCAATCAGGTGTTGAGTGTAAGTGCACAAGGGAGCTTGACTGTGAGACTGACGGGTCGAGCAGGGACGAAAGTCGGGACTAGTGATCCGGCGGTGGCTTGTGGAAGCGCCGTCGCTCAACGGATAAAAGGTACCCCGGGGATAACAGGCTGATCTTCCCCAAGAGTCCATATCGACGGGATGGTTTGGCACCTCGATGTCGGCTCGTCGCATCCTGGGGCTGGAGTAGGTCCCAAGGGTTGGGCTGTTCGCCCATTAAAGCGGTACGCGAGCTGGGTTTAGAACGTCGTGAGACAGTTCGGTCCCTATCCGCTGTGCGCGTAGGAGTGTTGAGAAGGGCTGTCCCTAGTACGAGAGGACCGGGACGGACGAACCTCTGGTGTGCCAGTTGTCCTGCCAAGGGCATGGCTGGTTGGCTACGTTCGGGAGGGATAACCGCTGAAAGCATCTAAGCGGGAAGCCTGCTTCGAGATGAGCACTCCCACCTCCTTGAGAGGGTAAGGCTCCCAGTAGACGACTGGGTTGATAGGCCGGATATGGAAGCCTCGTAAGGGGTGGAGTTGACCGGTACTAATAGGCCGAGGGCTTGTCCTCAG